>CAZULM010000027.1:0-62918 GCA_964621185.1 uncultured Saprospiraceae bacterium
ACCTGAACGATGCTGCGGGCATGACGGGCGCGCGTTGCGCCAGCACCGGCCCAGGCACCGGTACCGAAACCGAGATGAAGATTTCTGACCTGCGGGCAGTGTTCACGGGCAGCACCACGTCGGCGCCTGCAAGCCGCAAGATCCGCGGCCACGTCATCTCCGACCGGGTGGCCAACAACCTGAACAACCGCAACCTCTACCTGCAGGAAAAAGACGGCAGCGCAGGCATCGTGGTGCGCTTCACGGCCACGCACTGCTTCGAATTGGGCGATGAGATCGAAGTGGTGGTGTCGAACCAGGAACTCAGCCAGTTCAACAGCCTGTTGCAAGTCAACAACGTGCCGCTTGCCAATGCAGCCTTGGTGAGCCGTGCCAACAGCCCTGTGGTGCGCACGGCCACCATTGCCCAAATCAACAGCAATTTCGATGCCTGGGAAAGCACCCTGGTAAAAATGACGGGCGTGACCATCACGGGCAGCACCTCCGTATATTCTGGCAACAAAACCTTGACGGATGCGTCCGGTTCCATCGCGATGTTCACACAATCGGGCGCCTCTTTCGCCAATTTCCCGATACCGACGGCTCCGGTGACGGTGACGGCCATTGTGAGCGATTTTAACGGGAAGCAGGTGATTTTGCGGAATAAGAATGATGTGCAGTAATTAGCTTGAAGTTTTTTGAAGGGATGAGCCTTTCCGGGATATCTGGGAAGGCTCATTTTTTTGCATCCGGATTTGGTGCGGATTACCTGCGAGCTTAAAAAGTCGCCAATTAGCAAATGTGATAATTGCAGGCAGAAGTGAGAACAAAATTGAAATACTACCCGTTAAGATAGCATTACTTTCAAATTTAACGCTCTTACTCAATATACACCCATCCAAAGATGGGCGGTACAACAAAAAAGTCAAGTTATGAACCAATCAAAAATCAATTTCCTCGCGCTCTCGGCAACAGTGCTGTTGCTGAGCAGTTGCGCCACCATCATGCCCGACCAGGTCGGGGTAAAACGCACTTTCGGCCGGGTGCAAAAAGAAGTAAGGCAGCCTGGTATTGTGGGGTTCAATCCTTTTACGACGCGGGTTGTTCGGGTACCAATCAGAACCATGAACCTGGCCATTATTGAAAATCTCCCATCCAAGGAAGGCCTAACCATTCGTTCAGAAAGCTCCATCTTATACCGGATTAAGCCCAGTGCTGTTCCTCAGATATTGAAGGAAACAGGTATGGGGTTCGAAGATATGCTGATTCTTCCGGTATTCCGATCTGCGGCCTCAGATGTTTGCTCCAAGTATGATGCAAAAAACATGCACAGTGCCAAGCGCGCCGAAATTGAGGAAGAGATCAAGAAGCGGCTGGTGGAGGTATGTGAGCCGAAGGGGTTTGTGATTGAAGCTGTTTTGTTGAAAAGTATTTCGCTCCCGGCGGGCCTATCAAAATCTATAGAAGCGAAATTGGAGGCCGAACAAGATGCCTTGCGCATGCAATTTGTATTGGACCGGCAGAAACAGGAAGCGCAACGGCAAATAATTGATGCCGAAGGCGCCAAGGAAATTGCGCGTATTCAGGCTGAAGGAAAAAAGAATGCCGCTATTATTGAGGCGGAAGCCCGTGCGAAAAGTACTGAAATACAAGCAGAAGGCATCAAAAGAGCCAATGAGCTCATCAACAACAGCCTTACCCCCAATGTGTTGAAGTTCAAACAGATAGAGGCTTTCCAACAGCTCTCTACCTCACCCAACACAAAAACAATCGTTACCGACGGCAAGGCTCCCTTGATGAATATTTTGGGATCGGACGGAAATTAACAGTGAAACCCCTAAACCGCTCCGGCATAAACATTTGATACAGGTTATATATGTGAACGACTTCAGGCGGGGTTTGGGTACGCTGAATAATGTTTGGTGTATTCAACCCTGTTTGGAGTATGGATAGTGCCGCACCCGCGCCGCCACCCAGCCCGGAACCACCAGCGCACCTGCCAACAAGTACCCATAATAAGCCATCCCCCGCCAGATCAATGCCACCACCATGCCGATGCCCTGCGGCACGGCGTCGCTGATGAAATTAGCCAGCGCGATCTCATACAGGCCCGCCCCGCCGGGTGTCGGGCTGAAGGTCATAATGGTGAACATGGCCACCAAGCGGGCATAAATGAAGGCCTGGGTGCTGCCGTCCAAAGGCGTAGCCGGCACCAGGGCAATGATGATCAGGTTGATCATGATGAACTTGCCCGTCCAGGAGCCAACAGTTGCCAATATGATTTTCAAGTGGTAGTCCCATTTTTGGCTGCGCATTTCCGTAGCCGCCAGCTTGAACTCATTGCCCCAAAAATGGAGCTTTTCCGAAAATCTTTTCAAGAACGGGAGCCGCGCCAGCCATTGCAGCAGCTTGTTCGCCGCCGTTGGGTTCAGCATCAGGAAAAAGACCAGCAACAGCCAGTACGTCACCATCATGCCGTACGTCACGAAAAAGGTGCCGCTGGCCAAACCAACGTCGCTGAAGCTTTTCATGCCAGGGTACAACATCGGCGGGCCGTAAACTAACAACAGTATGGGCAGCGTAAGCACAAAAAAACCGGAATCGCACACCATGGCGTACAGCACCGCCGCCGCCGTGCGCCCAGCTGAAAGCTTTTCCCGGGTCAGCACGAACATCATCACGAACGGCCCGCCCTTGCTCGTAGGGGTGAGTGCGCTGCTGAACTCCCACAGCACCATCAGCTGCAGGCACTTTCTAAAGGAAAACTGCCCCCCCGTGAGCACGAACAGGCGATAGCTGTACGACAGGTGGCGCAGGAACAGCACCAACAGCGCCCCGCCCAGCCACAGGAAAGCAATGCCCGTCCAGCGGATAGACCGAAACCGCTCGATATCGAACTGGCTGTGGAAGAGGTAGGCTACTGCAGCCACGCCCAGCAAAATGGGGACGAGCATGCGGCTCAGCCGCAGCGACTGCAGGGCTTTGCTGCCCTGCTCGTCGAAGGGCGGCGGTTCGTTGGTATCGGTATCGCTCAAGGTCGTGATTGGCTTAAAGCTTCAAGAGGTCGATGCTGTAATACAAGGTAGCGCCCTGGAAAGCGGTGCTGCCGTTGCAGATCACGGTATTCCCGTCGGTGCAGACGCGGTGGTAGAGGTTGTCGAGGTTGGAAAGGCCCAGATTCACCCGCAAGCCGAGTATGCCGCCCAGGTCTTTTTTGCCAAAATTGAGCTTGTACTGGGCGCCTAACTGCAGGCCCAGGTCGTTCTTTTTGAAATCGTTGTTGGCTTTGAACAGCTTGTTCTCGTTGGCCGGCTCTTCCAGGCCATTGCTGCGCGCGCTCACCAAACGGCCATAATAAGGGCCGCCCATCATGGAAAAACGGCTGTCGCGGCCAAAGGAGATTTCCGGGTAAACGCCCACGACCAACCAGGTGGTGTTGTAGGTGAGGTCGCGCCGGTAGCGGGTGAAAGAAGTGTCGTCCACCACGTCGAACTCCGACTTGGCATGGGCGAAACGGCCTGCCAGCCCCAGCTCGATGTTGATGGTGACAAAACCGCCACGGCCCCTGAAACGCAGCTGTGTGCCAAGTTCCCAACCCGGCTTCCAGTCGAAAACCGGGCCATCCGAGGTGAGGAAAGTTCCCGTGCGGCGGATGTTTTGGTAGTTGATGCCGCCTTTCACGCGGAACTCCACCGCACCCGGCGTGAATTCCCGCTCAAAGACGTATTCGCGTTTCACCATGCGGCCGTTGCGCATGCTTTCGGTGGTCACCTGTATCTCGCGGTTGCCCAGCAACAGGTAGCGGATGGTCTGCGGGTCGGCGTTCTCGGGGTTTGTGAACACAAAAAAACCGTTCTCGTCAACATCGACCAACTTGAAGCCTACCACCTCATCCTCTTTGGGCGGCTTCGGAATGATGAAATAGGTGACGGTGGTGTCGCGCAGCTCAAGGCGCAGCCTTTCGAGCAGCACCGTGTCGCCGTTTTCCGGCTTGATGCGCACGCTGCGGCCATCCAGGGTGCTGTCGTTGGTCACTGCCCAAATTTCGAGTTTGTCGCCCCGGTCGGTCGGCTGGAACCAGGTGCCGTCGAGCCCGCGCCGCAATTCGCGGAAAGCGGCTTTTGGGTTGTCGATCTGTGCCGTAGCGGCCAAAGGGGCGAGTAAAATTGCTGCCAGGAGGAAGCGGGATATTCGTAACATGGATAAAATTTTAAGACAAATAAGGAAGAATTGAAGGGGGTATGGGGGCTTACGTGGCAAAGATACCTACATCAGCATACCTTCCACAGCTTGTAAGGGCGCAGGTATGTCTTTTTCGCCCAACATCTCTTTCAGGTCGATTTCTATGCTGCGGCTGAGCGCCGAAATGGGCACGTCGTTGTAGCTGCCCTCAAAGGGGTTTTCGCTGTAATCGCCGATCATTTCCATCAGGATGAACACCCAGGTGACGATGGCCGAAAACGGCACGGTGAGCCACACGAGGTTCGGCCCCAGTTTGGAGAATTCCGTCAGCAAAGCCAATGGGATCAGGATGGAGGTCAGCTTGATCAGCAGCAAGGGTATGGAAGCGTACTGCCGGGGGAAAGGGAAATTTTTGATGCGCTCCGATTTGCCCTGCTCGTCCACCATGGCTGCTACCAGCTTTTGCAGCTCTACATGGCGGAAATCGTCGATCAGGCCGGCGTCGCGCAGTTCCAGCAGGGCTTTCGACTGATGGGCCATCAGTTGGGCAGCCCAGTTGCTTTTGCCTTGCAAGGCTTCCAACTCTGCCGGAGAAATGAGCTTTGACAGTTGTTCTTCTAATTTTTCGGTGAATTCCGGTGTCTTTATTTCCGGGAAAATTTCGTGCACCAGGGCATCGGTATGTTCCCAGCCGCGCGGCGCGCGCATCTGGTAGCGCAGGCAGGTGACCCATGCCAGGTGCCTGAAAATCAGTTCCCGTTGGACGTTTTTCAAGGTTGCCGCGTCCACCTTTTTGTCGGCGTGCAGGTTGCTCACAAAGCCCAGCACGGCGTTCCCAAAATTGCGGGAGCCGTTCAGGATGGCGCCCCAAATCTTGCGGGCTTCCCACAGGCGGTCGTAGGAGGCGTTGTTCTTGAAGGCAAGGTAAAATGCCAGGGCCGTGCCCACCAGGGCCACGGGTTGCCAGGGCACGGCCAACCATTTGAAGCACAGCCATTCATAGCCGAGCACGGCGACCAATCCTGCCACCGCGCCGAAGATCAAGCCCTGGCTCGACCACCTGATGGTCATCCAATAGCCGTAGCGTTTTTTTACGTACATATACCGGCGTTTTTTAATTGGCGCAAAAGTAATCAGCGAAGTTGTTTTTGCCGGGTTACTGCGCACTATCCTTAGATTTGTTCGTTCAAATAACCCGATTATGGAAATCACAGAAGTTTTTTACGCACAAGACCGCCAGGAATGGCGCGACTGGCTCGCCGCCAACCACCGCGAAAAGCCGGAGGTTTGGTTCCGCACCTTCCGCAAAGCCAGCGGAAAGCCCTCTGTCCCTTATGACGATATGGTGGAAGAGTGCCTCTGTTTCGGCTGGATCGACGGCATCGTCAAAAAATACGACGAGGAAAGCGCGGTGCAGCGCATAACACCCCGGCGGAAAAAGAGTTTTCTGTCCGAACTCAACCGGCAGCGCATCTGGAAACTCCAGCGACTCGGACTCATGACCGAGGCCGGCCTCGACCCCATCGCCGACCAGCTTGGGCACCCCGACGACCCCCTTGCCATGCCTGACTGGATTTTGGCTGTCTTGCAAGCAGACCCGCAAGTGTGGGAAATTTTCGATGCGTTCCCACACAACTACAAACGACTGAAAATCGGCTGGATCACGGATATCAAAGGCGACAGCAGGCAAGCGGAGGCCCAAAAGCGGCTGGATTACCTCATAAAAATGACCCGCCAAGGGAAAATGTACGGAACTATCCCTTGAACTTTTGAAAAATTTTCTGCGCGTTTTAAAGTAAAAACCTGACTGTTCCGTCTTCCCCTAAAAAGAGCCAATGCTTTCAATGGCAGCACAGCAAAATATTGTGGGGGTCGTCCGGGAATACGGGAAACGGCTGTTCGGCTTTATCCGCAACCGTGTAAAAACAGACGCCGACGCTGAAGACATCCTGCAAGACGTGTGGTATCAATTCAGCCGGGTAGCCGATGCCGAGCCCATCGAGCAACTCAGCGGATGGCTGTACCGCGTGGCGCGCAACCGGATCACCGACCTGTACCGCAAGCGCAGCGCAGACAGTTTAGATGATTATGCTTACGCGGACGAAGACGGGACATTGAATTTCAAGGGAATTTTGCTGTCCACGCCAGAAACGCCCGAGACCGAATTCCTCCGCCAACTGTTCTGGGAGGAGCTCATGGCCGGCCTCGACGAGCTGCCCGATGCGCAGCGCGCAGTGTTCGTCTGGAACGAACTGGAAGGAGAAACCTTCCAAGGAATAGCCGACCGGACCGGCGAAAACATGAAAACCCTGATTTCACGAAAAAGATACGCGGTGCAGCACCTGCGCCGGCGACTCGATACCCTGTACCAAGAATTTTTCAACGATTAAAAACAACAGCAATATGGAAGATACAAAATCAAATTTCTTCGAAAGGCGTCGTTTCCGTCCCTGGTTCATCCTCGTCCCGTTTGCCTTTATCGGCATTGCCCTGCTGATGGGCTGGGCCGTGATGTGGCTTTGGAACGCTATTTTGCCCGAACTCCTGGGCTTAAAACTGATCACTTTTTGGCAAGCCGTTGGGCTGCTGGTGCTTACGCGCATCCTTTTTGGCCGAATTGGCCCTGGAGGGAACCGCGGCGGGGGGCGTTGGCGCAAGAAAGGCTGGAAATCACACCAATTCCGCGAGCGTTGGATGCAGATGAGCGATGAAGAGCGCGAACAGTTTAAAGCGGCGTGGCAGGAGCGCGGTCGGAATTAATGTTGATTGGTTTAAAGTAATTCTGCGCCTTGTCCGCCTTCCTTTTCAAAAGTTCACTATAAAAACAAAAACGCGATGCGATTTGCAAAATTCTTTTTCATGTTGCTCTTTGGGAATACCAGCGCGGCAGCTTTGAACGGCGCTTTCTCTTAAACAACAAAATCGACACGTCAGGCATCGCAGTGGCATAGGTAGCGCGACCTAAAAGTCGCGCTACCCCTGCACCTTCACCGGAAAGGTAACGTCAAAGTCGATCTCGCCGCCTGGGTTTGTCAAGTCGTCCTTTGAAACAGGCTGGTGGCGCAGCACGATGTTGACACTCCCGGTTCCCGTGCCAGCCGTCCATTTGGTGGCCAAGCCCAGGGGCTTCCCATTGGCATCCGCATCGTTGTACTCAATTGTAGCGACCGCCGTCCCCGAAAGCTTGTACACGAACAGGTGTGCCTCGGCTTCTTCTTCAATCTCCAGCGTCAGATCAAGCACTGGGTTTTGCGATTCATCCAAGATACGCAAATGCCCCTGGATGTCGGTCGTGCCGGCAGGGATCACGATGTCGTCCACAATCCCGTTCCCGGTATCGCCGCCATCGGGGTCGCTCCAGGAAAACTCTTGGTCGAAGCCGCCCGAACCGGTAAGGTGGACGATGATCTTGGTGATGTTTTCCTGTTGTGTCTTTGGGTCTTTTTCACAACCTGGGGCTACAAAAAGCGCGGCAACAATGGCGAAAAATGCAAATTTGAATTTCATGATTTTTAAATTTTTGAAAATGTTTAACCGCCCCAGCGGGCGGCATCTTTGTAGAAAAATGTGATGGTTTATTATCGCCGCCCCAGCGGGGCGGCATCTTGGCAAACCAGCTGAACTGAAATCCTGGTTTAAAACACCAGCTTCCCCCGCAGCCCCACATTCACCCCCGGCTCATCGGCATAATACCGGAAAAAATTGAGGTATTCGCGGTAGCGCAGGTTCGTCAGGTTCTGCACGGTGAAGCCGAATTCGACCGACCTGCCTTTAGCAAGCGGGAAGTTGTGGCCGGCATCTAAGCCGAGCGTGGTAAAAGTTGGGGGCGGGGCTTTCAACAAGCCATCCGGGAAGCGGGACTGCCGCAGCACCGTCGTGGCGAGCAGGCGCGCAAAGGTTTCCTTTTGCTTGGCCTCAACGCCTTTTTTGGGGTTCAATATCCATTTCAGCCCGTATTGAAAGCGGTCGGAAGGCATGAGCGGCAGCCATTTGTTGGTGTCTTTCTGCGCTTCCAAATCTTTGCCCGACCTGAAACCGCGCAACAGCGACACCCGCCCTTCCACTGACCAATGCCTCAACACCGGCACCGATGCGTTTCCGTCAATACCTTGTATCACGGCATTGCTTTGCTCAAAGGCATACAGCGGGAAAGTGCCGCGGATCGTCTGGATGCCCTGCGCCTGCGGCTTTAGGTACATGAAGTTTTGGATCTGGTTGCGGTACAGCGTTAAGGTGAACTCAGAAAGTTTGGGTTGCCAGTGCCAGGTCAGGTTTGTGTTCCAGGCCTGCTCCGGCACCAAGTCGCGCCGCCCGCGCTCGTAGGTGGCTGAGCCGTGGTGCACCCCTTCGGCGTACAGCTCGTTCACATGCGGGGGGCGCCAGGCCAGGCCCGTATTCAGGCTGATTTTCATGCTGTTGCTCACGCGGTAAATACCGCCCAGCGTACCAGAAATATTCCCGAAAGAAAGTATGTCGTCGATGTTTCGGCTGCCATTGCCCAAGGAAGTGACATGGCTCCAGCGGTAATCGTAGCGTGCGCCGATTTCAAACTCCCAGGGAATGGGGTAGCGCCGCCAGCGCTCCATGGCCCAAAGGGCGGCGCCCAGCATCTGGTAATCGGGGATCAAGCCGCCCTGACCCACATAGTTGAGCTGATGGATGGCCTGTACCCCTACCCCGCCCTGCCAATGCCGGATGGGCAGGTGCTCTGCCGCAAGGTCGAGCGTATTGGTCCAGATACGGAAGGAAAGCTGGTTCTTTTTCAGCAAGTCCAGCGGATCGCTCTTGGGCGGGTGCAGGTCAAATTCGCGGCGGTAGTTGTATTGCCAGGCGTATTGTTGTGTGAGTTTCCATTTGTCCGACATCCGGAACACAGCCTTGTACTTCAACATGTTGTGCTGAATCAACTGGTAAGGCCGCCCGGTTTTCCAGCTGAATTCGTCCCGGTTCTTCAGCGGCACATCGCTGCGGATGGCCTGGCCAAAAGTAGTGGTGTCGCTGATATGCGCCGAACGCAGGATGCCCAGCTTCTGATCGAAGCGGGAAATGCCGAGTTCATGTTGCCAGCGCGCTTTTTTCCAGCCTGCCATGGCCGAAAAATTCCGTTCCGATGTGCCCGTATTGCCCAACCAGTAATCGGGCGCCCGCAAATTGCCGCTGTGCTTGACCGTGCCCTGCAAGCGGAACGCGAGCGATCGGCCCGGCAGATGCCAGTCGGCAGCGCCAGAAGCGACCCCGGCCCAGCCATTGGAAAAGCCGCCCAAGGAAAACCAGCCGCCAATGCCTTCCTTTTCCCGAAAGGCAGCCGGCTCGATCAGAATCGCGCCGCCCATGGCGCCCACGCCATAACGGACCCCAGCAGCGCCCTTCACCACCGAGATTTTGTCGGCTGTGAACGGATCCACTTCCGGGGCGTGTTCAGCCCCCCATTGTTGCCCTTCGAGCACTACATTATTGGATACAATGGCGATGCGGTTGGAATGTAGTCCTTGGATGACGGGTTTTGAAATGGTCGCGCCCGTATTAAGGGTGGTCACTCCCGGCAGTTTTTTCAGCGTTTCGCCCAGGTTCACACCTTTTCCCGACTCCAAATCGGCGTACCCGACGATGCCCTGCGCCTGCGTGGGTGCGGGTGCGATGGCTTTCTCTGTGATGAGCACCTCATTCAGGTCAGTATTGTGCTCCAGCTTGAAATCGATCACGCTATTCTCCGTCAGGCGCACAATTTGGGTGAAATGCGCACATTCCACATGGCTTACCTCCACGGTATAACTGGTATTTTCGCACAAATTGGGGATTGAAAAATAGCCGGAAGCGTCGGTCATGGCGCCGCGGCCGGCTTCCTTGACATAAATGCTGGCATAGGGAAGCGCTTCGTTGTTGGAGGCCTCCCGGATATATCCCTGCAATGCGCAATGGCAATGCTGTGCTGCCACAGGCTTGCCAACGCATAACAGCCAAAAAACCACCGCCGTGGCTTTGCTGATAGACATGGTATAAAAATTGAAAATTGAAAAATTGCCGCAGCAGGGCTCAGGAAAAGCTGTTGCCGGGCAGACCTGTCCAAGTAGGCACAAAGGCCTCCATTAAAGGGCGGGAGGCCCCCGCAGACAAGTAGTATCCAGGAGGGTATTCGTACCATTGGGGCTGCGTTGAAAGGTTGCCTTGGACACTGGCGCCAAGGCCGGCTTTGCCAACAGCGCCGAAACAGAGAGCAAATACGGCGCAGACAATACAAAGGCACAGAGCGTACAATGGTCGTTGGCATAGCGCTCGTCGTGCAAGTGCGCGCCGTTGCGCTCGTAGTTCACCCGGCACTGGGGGCCATCATGTTCATGGTGCTGCAACAAACGGTGCATCGTTCCCATCGACCAGCCAGTCAGGAAAATCAGCAGTATTGCCCATGCGCCGAAGCGCTGATATGTAGTTTTTAATTTGATAATTTTATACCAGGATTTGGATGGATTTGATGGATTGATGGATACTTAAAAGTTGATCTTCAATAGATTACAAACATGCAATTTTTACAACCACTTTGCGTAGGCTATATAATGGCGCATGCCAGCAACTCGTGGTCGTCCTTTGGCCACTCAACTTGGGTTTGCGAAAATAACAGAACAACCTGAGATTAAGCAATGTTCATGGGCTTATTTCGACCAAAGGGGGGAAATCTCTTTCCCGCAGACAATTGCAATACTCATTTTTTACCCGTCAACTTCGCGTGCTCCAAGGTATAGTACGGCTGCGAGGGATCGGCATAGTTGAGCCGCATACGACCGGTCAGGTAAATGTAGTCGTCGGTATGCAGCCCTTTTTCGGGGGTGGTGAACAGTACTGTCATAATGGATGCCGGCCCCGCCTTCCCGCAGAAAAAACAGGCCGAGTAAGGGTTGGCCGACAAGGTGATCTGCTTGCCTCCGGGGTCGAGCGGAATAGCAAAACCTTCCACCGACACCATTTGCCCATCAAGTTTTTTCACCTGATCGGTAAACAAGGGGAAAGGCGGCTCCTGGTTGGGCTTCCAACTGCCGTCCAGCGGGATCGTGGAAAGGGTGTACCAAAGGACTTTTATGGGCTGACCGTTCTGGGCTTTTGCGGAAATAGCGCATGAAAAGCCGGTGACTATCAACAAGAAAGTAAGTAGTTTGCTGTGCATTTTTTGAATGAATGTTGTGACTTTTATATTATGATTAAAGTGATTTTGAATGATTTGAGTGAAACAAAAGGCTGATTTTAAATTGATTGATGGAATGCCGCACACAATATTCCGCACTCCGAAATCCGAAATCCGCACTCCGAAACCCATCAGGCATCTGCCAGTGCCGTCGATAAATCCATCCGGAATGCCTTTGCCGCCGGTATCAGGGCCGCCAGCAGTCCAACCAACAAGGCAACTGCCAGCAACACCCATTCAGCCCCGATAAAGTCATAACGAAAAACTAAGTGGAAGTCTTGTGCTGCCGTGCTGTTGAGCAGCCATAAACCCAAGCGGCTCAACAATATGCCGCCAGCAAAACCAGCCAGTGCCAGCAGCAGGCCTTCTGACAACAGCAAGCCGAACAGGCGCAGCCTGCTGCAACCGAGCGAGCGCAGCAGCGCCAGTTCGTAGCGCCGCTCCCGCAACCGGTTGTACAGGGCAATAAATACGCTGAATCCCGAGATAAACATGATGCCCAGCGCCAGCGCCTGCAATGTGCTCACCCCGATGCCCAGCAGCTTCATCAAGCGATCTATTTCCAGGGCCGGGATGGTGGCTTGCAGGTTGGTGGTTTCGTTCAACATGCGCGGCAGCGTCATGGTTGCCATGGTGGAGCGGGCTTTTATGAGGGCTGCGGTGATTTCGCGGGGCTCGGCGTGTTCTTCCGTGTGTGCGTGGTCGTGACCTGCGTGGGCGTGATCGTGACCTGCTGCTTCTGGCGCAGGGCTGGCGGCGCCCGATGCGGTTTCCTCGTGATCGCTGTGCTCATGCACGCTCCACACGCTGGCCAGGTTGGTGACCAGGAGGTTATCGAGCACGCTGTTGCTTTCGTTCAGGATGCCCACCACCGTGTACCCGGCGTTCTCGTGTTTCTCCCCTTCTTCCGCTTCGCCGTGGGTGCCAAAAAATGTTTGGCCCATCGACAAGCCGGTTTGTTTCGCCACCGCAGCGCCCAGCACTACTTCCAGTTCTTTTTCAAAAAAACGGCCTTCGCGCAGACTGCCGTTGTACTTGCCAATATAGCTGGTATCGGTGCCGAGGATGCGGAACCGCTGGTAGGAATCGCCGTAAGCCAAAGGGATCACCTGGGATACCGAGCGCATCTTGCCGATTTTTTCTACTTCCTCCATCGGGATATTGCCCGTTGGCGCATCCACGTGGTACACCGCCGACAACACCAATTGCAGGGGGCTGCCTTTGGCTCCCACGACCAGGTCGATGCCGCGCAGGTCGTTCTCAAACTTCTGCTCCAACTGGTGCTGCAGCAACAAGAGCAGGGAAATGATGCCCGTGCTCAGGCTCAGCAAGGCCACGCTGAGCGTGGTGCCGAGCGGCTTGTGGAATAGGTTTTTGAGAATGATTTTTAGAAACATGGAAATGGCGCGGGTAAGGAGCGGTTGGATGCTGAAAAGGCAAAGGTATGAAACAAGGTGCTTCTTGTTTTTGAAAGGTTGGCTAAGCGCCTGCTAGTGTCGCATCCCTATCCCTTTGCAACACTCAATGCCTCCAAAGAAATATTTCAGGAAACAGATTTAATCATTTATTTTTATCCTGAAATTTTTCTTTTCCCAACATTTTAATACCACAACTATGACAAAACTCATGTTTTTATTAAGCCTCCTACCCTTTAGCCTAAATGCTGCTGTAATTTGTGTTGACGACGATAACCTCAGCAACACGCAAAACGGCAGCAAGCTTTATCCATATAGAAGTATTCAAATTGCCATAACAAATGCCATGGACCACGACAGCATCCTTGTGGCAGTTGGGGCTTACGGCAAAGTGGAAAATATGGGAAAACCCTTGAAGATATTGGGCGGCTATCCGGGCGCCAATGCTGCCGCTTACGCTGCGGGAGCGGGGGGTATATTCAGCACAACCATAAAGAACCCTGCGCTGACCATCATAAGTGGCGGGCTTAACAGCATCGGGGTGAACCTTACCCGGTTCAGCTTTGAGCCGTTCAGTTTTGTTCTCGACAATTTTACCGTTCGCCTAAACGCCAAGGGCATTGTCTGCGATGTGGACCTGTCCTGGCCACACGTTGATTTTGTAACCCTTTCCAACAATATTGTAGAAAACAACGGCCAAGCAGGGGTAACGTCATACGGGGCAGGAGTCATGGTGGCCGGCAACCAGCACAAAATCTTGAACAACATCATCCGAAACAACCACGGCGGCAGAGGGGCCGGCCTATCCGGCAACTTTTCCTTTACCGACACTTTGTGGGTGGAAGGAAACCAGATTACGAACAATACTGGATATGACGACCATGGGGCCGGGGTTTATTTAGGTGGCTACGTAACCCTCAAGAACAATTTAATTGCTGACAATTACCTGCAACATCCTTATGGCTGGGGCGGTGGGGTGCTGATTCTCGGCACCGCACACATGACGTCCAATACCATAAAAGGCAATTTTTGCCCAACCTACGGCGCGGCAGTTTTTGTAGATGAGGGCGCAACAGCCTACATGGACCACGAGCTGATCTACAACAACTACACATCGCTCCAAGGTGCTGGCATTGCGGTCGATAACAGCCAATTCGATTCTTCGCATATCTACGTGACCAATTGCACGATTGTGAACAATTTTTCCCAGGGAGGGCTCGGGGGGAACGCTGTCTTTCTGGACAATTCTTCTTTTGCAACTTTGAAAAATTGCATCATAAGCGGAAACGGGGATGATTTTGCCATAAACAGCAGCAGCGCGCTCGCCATGACGTACTCCTTAAGCCAAGAAAGCTTTCCAGGGCAAGGGAATTTCAGTGCCGACCCCTTGTTTGCCGATGTGTTGAACGCTGACTTTCACCTCAAGTCAATAATCGGCCGATACGATCCTTTCAACCAGGTTTGGATTGCCGATGCCGTTCAAAGTCCGGCCATAGATGCGGGTGATCCAACTACGGCCTATCAAAATGAACCGTCGCCCAACGGCAACAGGATAAACCTCGGTTGTTACGGGAATACTGCTTTTGCTTCAAAATCCAGCGCTTCCTCCGGTGCTTCCGACATCCTAACCACAAGTTTAGAAATTTCAATTGCGCCGAACCCATTTTCCTCCTATACGATTATCACGGCTGGCAATGAATTGATTGCCGCAACCCTGACCCTGTTCGACAACCTGGGCAGGAAAGCAAAAACGGTAAACAACATCAATGGGACTGCCTTTACCTTACAAAAGGACGACTTGGCCAATGGAGTTTATTTCTTCAAGCTGGAACAGGAACGCCATTTTATTTCTGGTAAATTAATTATTGCTGATTGAGTATCAAAACAAATATATCGCCGAAAAAATGCTGCCGACCAATAAAATGCAACGCTTTAATTTGAAAAAACAGTTCACAATTTTAAAGGAACAAGCATTAAGGTCTCCATTCCCCTTCCCTCTCGTCACCAACCAATGCATCTAATTATGGAAACAACAATCGATTACGCCAAATCCAGGAGAAAATTCCTGAAAAACGTGGGCACGCTCGCTGCATTATCCGCTTTTTCCACCCTGGGCGGCTGCGAAGAGCTTGCTGAAAAAATCCGCAACAGGCCCACCCGCCGCCGCATTCGCACTGGTTCCCCCCAGGTGGATGATATGATGCAGGTATATGCCGATGCCGTGGCTGCCATGAAATCCTTGGGCAATTCCGACCGCAGGAACTGGTCGCGCCAAGCCCAGATTCACGCCAGTTTTTGCCCACATGGCAATTGGGCCTTTTTGCCCTGGCATCGGGCTTACCTGATGTATTTTGAAAAAATATGCCAAAAGCTCACCAACCGTCCCGATTTTGGCCTTCCGTATTGGAACTGGTCTATCGGCAGCCCAATCCCTTCCCAGTTCAACAATTCCGCCAGCTCCCTGTTCGATCCTTCGCGCAACGCGGGCGCCGGCGCTGTGCCTGCCATCGTTGCGCACAGCAACATGGAGAGCATACTTTCACAAACCAACTTCTTGCTATTTGCCAGCAGCGCTAGCTCAAAAGGCCAATTGGAGAGCGGCCCGCACGACACCACCCACGGCGGCGTTGGCGGCAACATGGGAAGGGTGGCGACAGCTGCCCTGGATCCCGTATTTTGGACGCACCACTGCATGATCGACTATTGCTGGGTCGATTGGAATTTGAACCGCGACCACCCCAACACCAATGACCCCGCCTGGACGAACCTCGCTTTCAACAATCAGTTCTGTGACGGCGACGGAGCCTTGGTTACGAGCAATGTGACGGCCATTCTCACCACGCTGTACCCACTGTTAACGTACCAATACGAAAGCAGCCAGATTGGAAATGCAAACCTCAAAGAAGTCGCCCTGGTTTCGACAAAAAAGGAGCTCCAATTTGTTCAGAAAAAACTGGAAACCGGGGCGCCGGTGTCGATCAATTTGCTGAAAAAACTCCCCATCCTCCGGGGACAAGTGTTGCCATTGGAAAAAGGGGTACAAACCGCCCCCCTCACTGTGGAAGCGAGCGACTTGGACCGCCTGATGTCACAGGATTCTGCAGACCGGGCCATCCTGAACATCGGGTTTGCCACACTGCCCGAGCGTGGCGATTTTTTCCTGCGGGTGTATATCAACAACGACAGCGGGCAGCCCGACCCCGGTATGGAAAGCATCCATTATGCCGGCAGTTTTGGCTTCTTTTTAGGCCAGGAAGCGGGTAAATCACCCAATTATGTGGTTGACGTGACTGAAACGGTTGCGCGCTTGAAGAAGGCAGGTAAAATTGGTGCGCAGAACAGCTTGAGCATCCATCTTGTGGCCGCACCCATCAGCGGCGACCCACAAAATCTTGCGGGCAGAACATTGTCCATAGAAGATATTTCGTTGGATATAAGTACCGTTTCAATTAAATAAATGTTGTGGTTATGGGTTGCTTACATTTGGTCTATATAACCTTGTGCTGTTGTTTGCTTGACCTGTCGTCTTGCCAATCCAGGGCAAAACAATCGGCGCCTAAAAGTATGTTGCAAGAATTCAGGGTTTCATTCGAGATCAGCGATACGGCTACCCGGCGGGCAATCTCCCTCCCTGCAGCGTTCATGGCCAATCGCGAAATTATTGCGGAATTCAATGTGACCGAAGTGAGCAACCCAAACCAAATTGCATTTTATTTTGAGACAAGTTTTGAAGGAAAAACCCAACTGGGCAGGACGGTGAGTGCCCCACTCGGCTACTATTCACTTTTTCCGGCAGACAAACCCTGCAGCTTCCTGTTGCCACTTGGAAAATCATGCGCCAAAGCAGCCGGCACCGCGGTGGACACCTGTGTTCAAGGCCAGTTGATAATTGAAATGAAACCTACCGTGGAAAGCATCCCGCTCCGGGAGATTCAGGTCAAGGCACATGTTTATGCCGCTGTGTCGGAGGAATAATTATGCCATGATTCGCCTGATTTTTGTGATTCATTATGATTGATTCAACTGATTTTCAATTGATTACAAAGGTCGGCATGCCAAAACCAAGCGGTGTGAGGTATAATTTTGAAACACTATCCCAACGCCACTTGCCGCCCCACAACCTCCTTCAAGCGCCCGTCATGCGTCACGATCACCAGTGCCGCCTCGTGTGCCCGAGCCTGCTCTGTGAGCAAGCGGATCACGGCGGCGCAGTTGATGTCGTCTAAGGCGCTGGTAGGCTCGTCGGCTAAGATAAGCTGGGGGCGGTTCACCAGCGCGCGGGCGATGCTGGCGCGCTGCTGCTCGCCGATGCTCAGGCGCGCGGGCAGCTTGTCCAGCACATGCCCGATGCCGAGCTGTTCCCCGAGTGCGGAAATGGCTTTCCGGGTATTGGGCTTTTGCCCGAAATAAGCGGGCAGCAGCAGGTTGTCCATCACCGACAAAGCGCTCAAAAAATGCGCCCGCTGGTACACCAGGCCAATGTTTTGCCCGCGAAAACGATCCGATTCGGTGGCTGTAAGCTGGTGCAGCATGGTGTTGCCCACCTGGATGCTGCCGGCCTGGGGCCGCAAAATGCCCGCCAGCAAATGCAGCAAAGTTGTTTTCCCGCAGCCCGATTGGCCGGTGATGAGCAGCGACTCTCCGGGGTTGCAGCTCAAGTCGGGGAAGCTGAACTGGCGGTTCGGTGGATAGGAAAATTGTAGCGAACGGGTTTGCAGCATGTCAGAGTTTGATGTAAATTTTGCGCACAAAAAGCCAGCGGCATACCAGCCAGCAAAGCAGCATGTAGCTCAAGGCGAACAGGAAGGAACCAAAGTTCCCGGCCTCTATCGGCATGAATATCGTCTGATAAATCCATTCCTGCAAATTTACCTTGCCTTCCGGGCCTTCCCAGGAAATGCTGTACCAAAAAATGATCATCACCTCCGACAGCAGGTAGGCGAACAGGGAATTGGCGCCAAAAGCAAAAAAGAAGCTGGCCCCGTTGCGCCATTTTTGAATGTCGATCAGCCAGACGCTGGCCGCCAAAAATATCATGGAAAGCCCGCCAGCGTACAGCACATAAGAGCTCGTCCAGAGCTTTTTGTTGATGGGGAAGAACAAGTCCCAGGCGAGCCCGGCAAAGCCGCAGATCAAGCCCAGGGCGAGCAAGTCGCGCACCAGCAGGCTTTTTTCTTTCGAGCGCTGCGCCATCAATTCGCCACTGAGCCAGCCCAATATTACCGTAACGATGGAGGGTAAAGTACTCAGCAAACCTTCCGGGTCGAAAGGCATGTTGACGCCCGGCCCCACTTCTCCGTTGTACAGGTGCTCGGTGCCGAAGAGCCAGGTATCGAGGCGCAAAACGGCGCTGTACTCGGCTGAATATGGGTCGCCGCCCGGCGTGGCAAACCAGTACAAAATGCCCCAATAGCCCAGCAGTATCGCCACAGAGGCCCAAATCAAGGCCCTTCTGCTCAAGTTCAGCACCATGACAGATGCGATGCCGTAGCCCAGGGCCAGGCGCTGCAGCACGCCCATGATGCGGGCCGTGTCCCAGTCGCGCCAGAAAAAGGGCAGTTGGTACATCAAAACACCGAGCAGGAACAGCAACACGGTGCGCTTCAAAATTTTTTTCCCGGCCTCTGCCGACCATTGGCGGCCAAAGCGCCCGAAAGCGAACCACATCGACACCCCGATGATGAACATGAACGAGGGGAACACCAGGTCGGTCGGGGTGCATCCGTGCCAGACCGCGTGCTGGAGCGGCGGGTACACGTGCCCCCAGGTGCCGGGCGTGTTCACGATGATCATGAGCGCTATGGTGGCTCCCCTGAAAAAATCAACGGAAAGATAGCGGACGGGTGTTGTAGAATCGCTCATATTGGAAAACCATTTTGGCGCTTAGCCGTTTGACATCAATTGTTATACCATGATTCCAGTGATTTGCAAGATTTTCAGGATGGATCATATTGATTATTAAAGATTTTCCTCCTTTAATTTTCGCAAACCACTTGCCATTTGGTGTACTTTTCCCAGTAGTTTGGCGAAAAGTAACAGTTCTAACAATACTAAAAGAAAAAATATGCTTTTGGCCATCGGCACCCGCGTTCGATTGCGCTTTACGGGAGAAAGCGGCGTTGTCACTGCCCGCTTAGATGACAACCTGGTACAGGTTCGGTTGGACAACGACCCGGACTTTACCATCCCGGCATTTGAGGAAGACCTGCTCCCCTACCAGGAGCAGGCGCCCGTGCACGCCGCAAAGCCATACGTGGTGCGAAGCAAGGAGCCGGAAGCCCCGCTGCGGCGGGTTTTGAAAAGCCAGTACCATATTTTGAAGCCGAAGGGCGTACAACTCGCTTTCGAGCCGATGCCGGGCCGCGACGAGGCGATCTCCAAGTACAAGGTGTGGCTCATCAACGACACCCAGCACGAGTTCCTGATGGAATTCGACCTGTACTCCCTTGCGCGCGACATCCTTAAAACAGAGGAAAAAGTGCCAGCTGCCGCCGCCATTGAGCTCGGCGATTTCCTTTCCGACGATTTGAACGACGCACCGGAGGCATACGTCGGGCTACAGCGCATCACGACGGAAGGCCTGGACGATCTGCTGGAGCACACCTTGCGCATCAAGCCCAAGCAATTTTTCAACAGCCTTTTCACCGCACCGATATTGAACGTGCTGGCCTATCAGTTTGTGCTGTTCGACAAATTTGAAAAACCAATGCCGCAGCCTGGCGAGAACCTCAAAGATTTCGCCAAACACCAGAAACGGAAGGTAAAGCCGGAAAGCAATTCAGCGCCCTACCGGCCTTTCGACCCGGAGGCCTTTGCCACTTTTGTGCCGGAGATCGACCTCCACATCCACCATTTGTTGAACGGCCACGCCCGTTTGGACAAAGGCGAGATATTGCGCATCCAACTCCTGCATTTCCAGCAATTTATTGACAAAGCCATTAGGCTCGGCGCTCCCAGCGTGTTCATCATTCATGGCGTGGGAGAAGGGAAGCTGCGGGAAACGATCGCTGCGCGCCTCAAGGAGAACCCACATGTGGCAAAGTTCAAGAATGAATACCACCACAAGTACGGATATGGGGCAACGGAGGTCATATTTGCTGTATGAGCAGCGTCAAAAATCTACGGTCAGAAACTGCGTAGATTCCGAAACCGAGTAGATTCCAGGTTTTATGACTACTGCCTCGCAGCCCAGTGCTTTTGCGAACCTCTCAGGAAGCGCATAAGTTTCAAACACCTGGAACAACATCCAGCCAAAATGCCGCCTGACGAACCGCATGTCCATGTCCGACTTCCAAAAGCTGATGCTGATGCTCCCGCTCTCCGTTGAAGTTATCCAAGCTGTCACTGAATTGCATTTGCAGCTCGCCATTTCCTTGTTTGCCATTACGCGGCATATCCCCACGCCCTGGCAACCCGACCCTGGTGAGCCCAGGATTACTTCGGCTTTCATCCTTTTTTGATGTAATCGGCCGCGCATCGCATGTGTCAAAGCATGCTGAGCCATTGCTATTGTTGAATCCATATTTGATCATTGTCCAAAAGATTAGGTTTGCCCTAATTAGGGAAAAATAGGGGGCGGAAAAATCGGGTTGCGGGTCAGACGCCGGCAATGTCGATGATGATGACGTCGCTGGTGTATTGGACAACTTGAGCATCGGAAGAATTTGCTGCATTGTAGCAACCGAGGGTAGGCATAACTTTCATGATGACTTCGTAGATTATGAGTGAATGATTACGAAGTCAAAGGTGGGGCGAGCCTGAAGGGGGAGCCCTGACAGTTATGCGGCGATTTTCACATCGGGTTTTAGAGGAATATTTAAAGGAAATACTTGTAAAACATTGATTATTAGTATTTTAAATTTTTAAAAATTTTATCTAAAGGTACTTTTCCGCAACTTATTATCCTTTCGAGAATATGGGATGACTCATATTGCCAACCATGGGCTCAATTATCCCATTACCAACTCAGCCCCTTCCCTTTGCATGTTTCAAGGCTTCCATCGCCATTTCCCACAAATGCTCATAAGGAATGATCTCGATCTCATGCGTCTGGTAGGCCACTTCGAGGGGCTGGGTATGGAGCATGTCGATGTATTTCTGCGCCTTTTTTTCTACGATATCATGGTGGAAAGAAGCCGCCGGCATTTGCAGCAGGGCTTTGATAAAACAACTGCTCCTGAACGTCTCGTTCTGTTTCAGGTATCGGCTGCAATACTTGTCGATGGCCTCCATCCGGTCTATAGATTCGTCGAAATTGCTTTCTGAAATATTGAACAGGATCTGGATGACCAGGATAGGGATGTTCATCCCTTGCTTGTCCTTGGAATAGGTAGGTATTTCGTTCAGGAACTTGGAGATTTTGAACTTCGAGGAATGTCCTTTGGGCGGCACAATTTTCCCGATATGTACCAAGAAGTAGGAATATGCCTCGTAAATCTTCCACATCTCTTCTATATGGGCAGGTTGGGACTTGGCTTGAAGCTTCTTTTGCACCATGGCGCACACTTCAAAGCCTTTCGGATAGCGTTTGGTGTACATGGCCAAGAGGAAGAACAATTCCTGGAGCTTGAACCAATTGAAGGAGCCTTCGTCAAAAATAGACTGGTATTGCTGAATGACCTTCTCGCCTTTTTCAAACTCCTGCAATTGGATGTAGCACACAATCAATTGATAATAAAAGGCTTGCAATGCCAGGTTGCTCTCAAAACTTTTGTTTTTGAAAAAATCGATGGCCGATTCGCACACCTTTGCGGTGCAGGTGTAATCGTTTTTGCTGCTGGGTATCATTACCTCGATCAAACGCCCGCACAAGTGCAGCCTGAAGGAGTCTGATTTTTCCAAATATGATGCTATTAAGTCAAAGTGCTTCTGGGCCTCCTCTGAAATGGGGGTTTTGGATGCCTTGTTGTTCACATAATGGCTGACCAAGTGGGTGTAGGCATCCTCCGCTTCATTCTCCATCATCCATACCTCCTGGTACTTCCGGTACAAATCCCGGTAATGGCTGTATTTGGTGGTGTCGCCGTAAATGGTGCCGTAGTGCAGCCGCAAGGACGAAAGCGCGCTGAGCGTGAGCTCTGTAAACTCGTATTGGGTGCTCTGTTTCAGCAATCCTTCGATTATAGCGATGCTGGCGCCTTTGGCATTTTTTGACATCAGGAGCATGGCCGCCGCCCAATTTCGGTTGCACTCGTAGTAGGCCTTTTGCCGGTCTGAGCTGACATCTGCCTTGAAATCTACCAAAAAAACGACGCTTAGGATGCGTTCTTTCAAACGCTCGCGGAGGTTGACAAATTTGGAGCCGACCTTTTCTCCAGGGTACAAAATCGCCACTGCATCTTCGTCTGATGCAACGCGGCCTTCGTGAATGGCTTCACAAAGTTGTTCCATTAGGGAGCCCTTTTCAAAGGCAAATGACCAAAGCCCACCTGATTTCAATCTGCCGATATTGATCGCGCGGATCAATGCAATTAAATCCTGCATGGGTTATCATTAAGTAATAATTAGAGAATCCCGTTGCGTACAGGGCATTGAAATCCAGAGGACTCTTATGCCGCAGCAACAGGTCACCAAAAGTTGTCACTCAATAAAATAACCCAGGATCGATGTTTCGCCGGTCGGCGATATACTCGTAAAGCTTGTTCAGACAGTCCTTTAACATGAGATTAAAAGTTAGTAAATTAACGTAAAAGAAGAAAGACCCAGCGCCCAACAGAAGTCAAGTACGCTGCAAACGCTTCATAGTCAATGGATTAAAAAAAGTCAAAAATATCCCACAAAACCAACACGCAGCCCCTCAACGCTGATGCTGCCATGGAACGGGCAAAATTGCAAAAAATAGTTCGGCAAACAAAAAATTGATGAAAATCAATTCTATTTTATATTAAATGACTATCCGCATATTGTACCCCAACGGTTTCATGGTAAAATAGTTGATCTTGTTTATCGAAAGGCGTTCCCGTGTACTTACTCGTCGGACGGCGAAAAGCCGTCAGACGAGGTCTCACGTGGTCTGACGGCTTTTCGCCGTCCGACCACTACGTTAACACTCAATTTCATTCATTCGCATTGCTCTTGGGGTACAATATGCGGATAGTCCTGTTATATTATTCTATTTTGGTTGAAATAAGCTGCCCAAATCTACTGAAAGCTGGAGGGCCTCCATTAAGCCAGGGAATTCCCAGACGGCAAGCAACCCGTTTGAACAAAATAAGGGCAGGACGAAATGCCGCAAATTTTTCAAGGATTGGCAACTTTTCGCCCTGCCCAAGCCCAAAATATTCGGCATCCAAAAACAGGCCGCCAATAAAGAAAATTGGAGGCAGCCCAATGCTTTACTTCACCTCCTCAGGCTTCTTTCCAGCTGCCTTTACCAGCATGAACAACACGGTGCCGACGATCAGAAAGTTGATCACCGCCGTGATAAAGTTGCCGATCTTGATGTTTCCCAGCATCACGTTGGAAAAATCTGGCTCGCCAACAACCATGGCGATGACGGGCGAGATCAGGTCGTTGACCACAGAATCGATGATCTTTTGGAAAGCGCCGGCAATGATAAAGGCAACGGCTACGGCCAGTACGTCGGCGCGGAAAAGGAAAGCTTTTAGTTCGGAAATCATACGTTGTCCGTTTTGTTTTGAAAAGATGCAATTATACTCTGATCAAAGTGATTTGTATGATTTGAGTGATTGAAAACATTTGATTTTCAAATGATTATGCGATCACGACTTTCACAACCACTTTGCGTTGACTATAACAATGCTGTAAAAGTAAAAAATCGAAATGACATTGCCTGTCCTAAAACATCAAAAGAACAAATCGGCGGCGATGCGGTCGGCCAGCAATTTCCCTGTTGTTGTGAGCCGAAATTTCTTGTTTGCCAGCGCGACATGGCCTTTATTGACCCAGGGCACAACCTGTTTTTCAAAATGCGCCAAATAATCCTGTCCAAAAGCCTGTATCCTATTCTTGTCAGCCCCCCACATCGTCCTCAAAGCCGTCATCACATACTCGTTGTAGCGCTGCGCCTGGCTAAGCTCCTCCAGCTCAAAATTGGGCACTCCTGCCTCCATGGCTTTAATATACAAGGCATTGTTGGCGATGTTCCACTGCCTCGAACGGCCGTTGAACGAATGTGCCGAGGGGCCCACCCCCAGGTATGGCTCCCCGCTCCAATAGCTGCTGTTGTGCCGGGCATAGCGCCTTGGCTTGGCAAAATTGCTGATCTCGTAATGTTCGTAGCCCTGCTCCGCCGTGGCCGCCAATAAATATTCAAATTGCCGGGCTGCCCGCTCTTCGTCCACTGGTGGCTGCTGGCCTTTGCGCACGAAAGCCCCCAGCGCCGTGCCTTCCTCTACCGTGAGGCAATAGCAGGACAGATGCGGCACATCGTATCCAAATGCCAGGCGCAGGTTTTCCGCCCATTGGGCATCCGAAGTTGGGGGGGCGCCATAAATGAGGTCGATGGTTAAATCCTCAAACCCGGCAGACAGGGCATCGTCGAGGCACGCGCGTGCGTGACTGGCCTTGTGGGCGCGGTTCATCCAGGCAAGGTCGGTATCGGCGAAGGATTGGATGCCGATGCTCAGCCGGTTGACGGGGCTGTGGTTTTTCAGGTCGTGCAGCTTTTCTTTCGTCAAGTCGTCGGGATTGGCCTCCAGCGTGATTTCTGCGCCCGGGACAACGGTGTGCAAGGCGAATATTTTCCCAAAAATCTGCTCCAAATCCTTCAAATCCAGCAAAGAAGGCGTACCCCCGCCAAAATAGATGGAATCCAGTGGCTTCCCATCGAGGTAGCCATGCTGCAGCTCCAGGTCCCGCAAAATCGCCAATACCATAGCATCCTTGTTTTGCAGCGAGGTGGAAAAGTGAAAATTGCAATAGTGGCAGGCTTGCTTGCAAAAGGGGATATGTAGGTAGAGGCCGGGCAATTGTAATGATGAATGATGAATGATGAATGATGAATGATGAATTAAACCCAAATGGGGGATTGTATGTTGTTGTGGGCAAATAACCGAAAATTTAGGGATCCAATTTTGCTTCTATACTCAAACCACTGTGGTTTGCGAAAATTTCAAGGGATAAATCCATCAAAATCAATGCGATCTATCCTGAAAATCTCGCAAATCATCGGAATCCTGGCCTAAATCATGCGCCGACTCAAACAAGAACAATTCTTGCCCATAAGCTTAGAGGATGCTTGGGCGTTTTTCTCCACACCGAAAAACCTGAATGAAATCACGCCAGCCGACCTGGTTTTCGAGGTCACATCCGAGTTGCCCGACAAAATATACGAGGGCTTGATCATCACTTACCGCATCAAACCGATGCTGAACATCCCGGTGAACTGGTGCACGGAGATCACGCACGTGAAGGAACTGGCCTATTTTGTGGATGAACAGCGCAAAGGCCCGTACAGTATTTGGCACCACGAGCATCATTTTCAGGCCGTGGAAGGCGGGGTGCTGATGACGGATATCCTGCACTACGATATTGGGAAGTCGGTTTTTGGCTGGGTCGCGGGCAAGCTTTTCGTGCATAAAAAGGTGCGGGAGATTTTCCGCTACCGTTTGAAGGCCCTGGAAAAGCATTTTATTTCGTAGTTGGCGCATAGGAGGGGTTTGACAAAAACTATACCTCACGCCGCTTGGTTTTGTGCATGCCGATCTTTATAATCAATTGAACATCAGTTGAATCAATCATACTCAATCGCAAAAATCAGGCGAATCATAGTATATTCCCTACTTTTAGCCTACCCACAGGAAGCTTTCTCCCGGCGTTTACTTAATTGAACTGGTGGGCAGCGTAATGCACAAGTCTATCAAATTAGTGGTGATTTAATCCTCATAGCTGCCCCAACAGCCCCTTAAACCTCGGCTCCATTTCCTGGTACGACGCAGCGCTCAGCACTTCATTCCCATACCACACCCGCTCAAAAGCGCGGGTATTCTCCCGAAACTCCTTGCCCAACCTGTGCTCGCGCATCTCCCGCAGATAGTCGCGGTTCGTCTTTTCCCGCGACCACTTTATGCTGCCCTTTTCCGACAGCGCCTTGATGGTTTGCAGGTAGTACAGCCGGATACAAAGCGCATAATTGCCCGCAGCCAATGCTTCGCGCAAGAAGCGGTCCAGGTCGGTTTCATGGATGTAGGCATCCACGTTTTCGGCAGTGATCACCGTGCCGTCTTGCGCCTGCCCGATGCGACGGTTGCGGGGCGCCTGCAGGGTGCGGAAAA
This sequence comes from uncultured Saprospiraceae bacterium, assembly GCA_964621185.1. GTDB lineage: Bacteria > Bacteroidota > Bacteroidia > Chitinophagales > Saprospiraceae > M3007. Next base: position 25,986 of record CAZULM010000027.1, read on the forward strand.
TGCCGTAGGCGATGGCCGCTATGGCCAGGATGATGGCCAAAATTTGGAGTATTTTCCCGATTCCTGCCGTCGCCATATTCCAGCCGCTCATATCTGGGTACTGACCGGCGGCGCCCTGCTCTTTCACCGGCGTTGGCGGCGTGGGCCAGTCGTTGCTGTAATCCAGGCCGCTGCTGGCGCCATCCCATTGCCTTTTGTCCACTTTCCGCAAGGCTACCGGCGGCACTGGCGGCGGAGTATAATCGCCATAATCATGTCCCGGCACTTCTTCAGCATATCGGGGCGACTCCCCCAAGACTGGATTGGCATCCTCCAGTTCCTCTATTTGGATTGAATCTGCAACCTGTGCCATAATATTTTGCGGCAACAGCAAGGCAACAGCAAGGCACAACACCAGCGCCCACGCCCGGCCAAGTGGCCGCTGGAAAAACAATTCAACTATCCTTAAATTGGACAAAACCATAATCCAAGCTTATTATCAAATTATCCCATTATCAAATTATTCCGCTTCCTCCCGCGCCAAGCCCCGAATCTGCCTTCCCTTTCCCACCTGCTCAATGCCCGCCTGCAAACTCCAGGCATCTGAAGCTTCCCGACAGGAATAGTACTGAAACGCCCCGCAATACGCCAAAAACATGTAGAACAAGTACAGGAAAAATACCGCCACACCGGTGGTAACTACTGCCATAAAATGCCGCATCGCCCCTCCCTCCGGCGGCACCAGCCAGCTGAACAACTCCAAGGCCATCGACCAGATCGGGGTATCCAAAAACAAAAAGAGCAACAAGCCCAGGTTGACCGTCAGGAAGCCCAGTACCAGTATCGTGCCCCAGCGCGCTATGGAAAAAGCGCGCACCATGGCCTGGAGCGGATTAAGGGTCTCAAAGTAAATAATGGCGGCCCAAAGCGCCAAAAAGGGGTATGCCGCCATCGAAAAAAGCCATCCCGCCGCCGGGTTCTCAGCCCGCAGGAACAATACCATGCCCGGCATCAGCAGGGCAACTGGCATGACAGCAAGCACCATCCGCCCTACAGAAAATGGCTGTACATAGCGGTCGGAAGCCTGGGTTCCTTCGTCCTGTGAAGCAATCATCTCCCTTTCCACCGTCCTGAACGCTACCACGGCGACCAAGGCCAACAACAGCAACTGAAAATAATAGAGGAAGGGAACTGTATCGCTGTCAAAAAAGTCAACGCATCCGCCCAGTACGCCTAAGGGGACACGGGAAAAGCTGAACAGCTCCCAAATATATTTTTCCGAAAACGACAGGATGTAGGCATGGAAAAGCAGCGCCGCGCCGATGGTGCTAAAAAACAAAGCCCTGGCATAGCGCCGCAGCATGGTGAACACATCGCCCAATATTTCACCGGAAGTCTTCACCAGGTCGAAACGGATTGGCTCGTGGCGGGTGGGAGGCAGTTCTTTTGCTACTTCGGCCTTCAAAAAGCCCGTCGTCCGCGCTTTGTACCAGGGCAACCAGACAAAATAGCCCAGCACGAAAAACAGGGAGGTGGCGATGAACAAAGCCCGCACCACATCTGGGGTTTCGGTATAGCGCGTCAAGAAGCCTTCAAAGATCGCTGCCAAAATAATGATGGGCACGATGCCCAGGAATATCACCAAGCCCTTCCGCATGGAGATTTGGAAGGCTTGCATGCGGCGGTAGGTGCCGGGGAAAAGAAGGCCCGAACCGGCCACCAGCCCCGCAGCGCCCGCGATGATGATGGCGCTGATTTCTAAGGTACCGTGTATCCAAATCGTGAGGAACGACTCCCAAAACACGCCTTTTTGGATAAAAAAGTACTGGAAAGCGCCTACCATGATGCCGTTGTAGAGCATTATCAGCAGGGTGCCGATGGAAGCCAGCACGCCCAGGATGGCCGTGCGAAAGGCCACAAAGAGGTTGTTGGCGGCTATGCCCACCGTCATGCCCAGGGGCCCCGACTGTTTGTACACCGCCATTGGGTCGCCATTTTGGATGTTTTCCAGCGTCATCTCCACGTAACCGTCGCCAAGTATCACGCGGGCGAAATCGGGGTTGATGATGCTGGAAAGTACCCCGATGCCGAAAGCCAGGGCAAACACCGAAAAAGCCAACAGCAGGGCCCGGCGGGTTTCCCACATGGTTTTGGGCAAGTCTTCGGTCCAGAACAGCTTGAGCCGCTCCACCGGGAAGCGCTTGCCCCGGTAAATGTTGTGGAACACCCGCTGGGCCATGGAATTGAGGAACACCCGCACCGAGCGGTTGGGGTAAAAGGTGCGGGCATACGACAGGTCGTCGGTGACCTGGATGAACAGTTCGTTCAGCTTGTCGGGGTCGCGGCGGTTATCGCGCAGCATCTGCTCGAATTCCGACCATTTTTCCTGGTTTTGCTCTATGAACTTGGTTTCTTTCACGGGACAAGTATAAGGGGAGTTGATATAATTTTCACCACAGAGGGCTCAGAGTTTCGCAGAGGAATACACAGAGGATAATTTATTCGGTTTCAATAAACTATCCAACCCAGAAAATTTGGTGTATTTCGCTACAAAACGTTGCGATGAACTTAGAGCGTGTTTGACAGCCGTACACTTTTTTCTGTGCTGTTCGTTGGGTAAAAATGGAATAGTTCTTTGACATTCGAGAAAAAATGAATAGGAGGCAGACCTTTGGGTTATCTAACGACTCAAATGCTACCTCCTATGGGCAAAAGCCTACACAATAGTACGCTTGAATTTTTAAAGTGTTATTCATCGAACTATCCCCTATAACACTCGTTATCAAGTGTTTGCGCGCAAATGAGAACCTCGCAAACAATATTTTCTCGAATATATCAAAGAACTGGGAGCTTTTTTTTAATGATTACCCTTGAAAAAAGTGTACGGCTAACAAACTACTTTTTGTTCATAAAGATCAGAGGCAATTGCATTGGCCGAGTTTAGATTACCTTATTTTCAAAAAATGTAATAATCTCGTTTTCTTCCTGTGAACATTCACCCTCTTTCGCTCGCATCTCGAGATATTTTGAGTACAGTTCAGCTAAGTGTGAAAGAAAATCCTTTTGAATGGAATTGAAATCACTTGTATAAAATTGGATTAATTCTCCTGAAGAAACGTAATAAGACTTTTTTGTAGGGAAGACTTGTACATCAACTTTCAAAGGTTCATTTAAAAGGCAGGGCGAGATGCCTTCTCCCTTATCGCAATAAAAAAATTGCAATATTCTGAAAATTAATATTATACAACACTAGTGTCCGGTTCTAACTAAAACAAAGTCAATGAGTTATGACTATCATCGCCTGAGTTTTGTGAGTGACTATTCATAATCAATTGATTTACAGGTGTTTTGTCAAAAACGGACACGCTTAAGATTTGTAAAATTTCGTTCATTGTTTGTGACGTTTTGAGTTTTTCTTTGAGGATTGCGACCAAAACATAGGAGCAAACGGCTACCCAGATTTGGGTTTTTACGGCATTTGGTGTTTCTCCCCAGAATACTTTGATACGCAAATGTTGCTTAATCCACTTGAAAAATAATTCAATTTGCCATCTGTTTTTGTAGAGCAATGGGATTTCCAGGGCGCTTGCTTCCAGGTGATTGGTAATAAAAACAAAGCTTTTCTTTAGTTCCTTGTCCTGATATTTGATTCGTCTGAGTTTCTGCGGGTAGTCATTTATGGCTTCCAGATTTTGAGGTACACAAGTTGATCACACGTCACGCCATCCGTTCGGTCAGTTGGGCGGGAGGACTGCCGCGTAAAAGCAAAATTCTTTTTTGCCCTGGTAACAAAAAATGCTTTTGCACTATGAATGGTAAATAACCGAGCCCAATCCAAGTACCCGCGGTCCATGATATAGAAGGCATCACGCTCAAACTCCAGCACATCCAAAACATTGACATCATGAACCAAACCATCTGTAATATGCACAAAACAAGGTATTTGGCACCTAATATCAAGCAAAGTGTGCAGTTTTATCGCTCCTTTATGCTTTCTGAATTTTGCCCACCAGAAAACATCCAGACATAAATCGATCGTGGTTGCATCTAATGCGTACAGTTGATTTTCCAAAGTTATCCCATCCAAATCGACAACTGGCCCCCGAAGGGTACGAGCTTTTTGAATTAACACTTGAGCAAAATCAGCATAAATCCGCCAGTCTCGTTGCTCATTTGCATCAGCCAATGTTGACCGGGAGATTCCTTTTGTCAAGCCGAAGTGATACAGCTTGCTTTGGTGTGCCTGTAAACAGGTTACCAAATCCCGAAGGCTCTCCCGGTGCGTTAACTGACCAAAACTCAAACTTAGAAATTGGTGCCAACAACTAAATTGACGAACCCGATGATTGCCATTGTAACGTTCAACACATTTGTTAAATTCGTTGTGATCCACAAGGCTAATCAACTGCGCAAAAACATATTTACCTTTGTTCATACTTGCTCTCTTTTGAGCAAGATAATTTATTTCAAATCGTTTGAACCAAAATACCTTGTAATCAATTGTAAATCAAGCAATTACAAGGATTCTGTTTTTTTTAACCGGACACTACTGATTGAATATGAAAAACAGGGTTTTGATAGTATTTGCCCTTGGCTTGTTAGGTTTTGCAGTGCATGCCCAAAAGCACGATTACACTTGGCTTCCAGGTTCAGGAAAGATAGCCGAATACCCGTTCAACGGCATATTTTACTCTTGGGGAGGGATGATCATGGATTTCAACATACAATTCCCGCCTTCTATTACGAGACACAGTTTCGCCAAATCGATGTTAGTCCAAGCCAATATTTCTGACAAAAATGGGAATCTGATTGCCTACACCAATGGTTGCCATATTGTCAACAAATTGGATGAGATCATGGAGAACGGGGACACTATAAACCCAGGTTTGTTCCATACTGGCACTCAACAATGTAAGATTTATTACCCCGCCTATCAAGGCACTATTTTTCTGCCAGCACCGGGAAGTGACAATCTATATTATCTTTTCCACATGGGAATGGATATTTTGGACAGTTTCCCTTGGTTTGCAAGCCAGCGCTTTTACTATTCACTGCTCGACGCATCTGCCAACAACGGCCTCGGCAAAGTTCTGAACAAAAACAACATGTTGTACCAAAATGGCGGAATCGCGCCTTATGTAAGCGCTACCAAACACGCCAATGGGCGGGATTGGTGGGTGATCACCACGCAGCGCTTTACAAATAACTATTATGTGTTCCTGCTTGAGCCCACAGGGCCAAAGTTTTCGCACAACCAGGTGATTGGTGAGCCAATGTCCCGGGGCAGCCAATGTTGTGGCCAAGCTGGTTTTTCGCCAGATGGGAACATCCACTTTAATGCAAGCCACAATACTGGCCTTCAACTTCTTGACTTTGACCGTTGTTCAGGTTATTTTTCAAATCCTATATTCATTGACTCCAGCTATATAGGGAAGTTCGGGCCAAACGGAGTAGCCATTTCAAAGGACAACCATTTCATATATGTATCCACTTCCCTATATGTGTACCAGTTTGACCTAACAGCCAATGACATATTGGCATCTAAAGTGTTCTTGGACTCTATCGACTATGTCCCAGACCCAGAAATAGGAAGTTACCTCGACCAAATGCTCGCCCCTGATGGCAAAATCTATATGGTATCGCTAAATTATATCCCAGATATGCCAGTTATCCATTTCCCGGAACGAAAAGGCCTGGCCTGTAAAGTAGAACAGCACGGCTTTAAGCTCCCTGCTTTGTACGGCAATGACTTCATCTTCAACTTCCCCCATTACCGCCTGGGCCCGGTCGACGGCTCCTCCTGTGATACCCTGGGCATCGACAACGTGCCCTTGGCGGAGTTCCGATGGGACTTTGAAGATACGCTCTCTCCGCTGCAGGTCACTTTCACAGAAGTGTGCAGCTATGAGCCAACGAACTGGCACTGGGATTTTGGCGACGGCAGCAGCAGCACGGAGCGCTATCCCGTGCACGCTTATGATAGTTCGGGCATCTATGAAGTTTGCCTCATTGTCAGCAATACCTATGGAGCAGACACGCTATGCAAAACCCTGTACTTGGGCGTGTCGGCCTTGCAAAACCCACTAGTGCAAACGGCCATATCGGTGTTCCCAAACCCTTTCGATGAGCTGTTGGCGGTGTCAGTAGGAGTTGAAATCAAGCCGCTGCATTTTTTGCTCTACGATCAATTTGGCCGCTTGGTCAAGCAAGCGGAAATGGGTGTGGGTATCAATGAAGTACAGGTCAGCAATTTTGCGGCGGGGCTGTATTATTGGGAGCTGAGGTCGGGCAGGTTGCGAGTGCGGAGCGGGAAGCTGGTTAGGACGAAAAATGAATGATGAAAAATGGGCGGCTCCCGTTGCTTTTCTGTCTGAACCCGGATTTCTTTTGACAGCCGTACACTTTTTTCTGTGCTGTTCGTTGGGTAAAAATGGAATAGTTCTTTGACATTCGAGAAAAAATGAATAGGAGGCAGACCTTTGGGTTATCTAACGACTCAAATGCTACCTCCTATGGGCAAAAGCCTACACAATAGTACGCTTGAATTTTTAAAGTGTTATTCATCGAACTATCCCCTATAACACTCGTTATCAAGTGTTTGCGCGCAAATGAGAACCTCGCAAACAATATTTTCTCGAATATATCAAAGAACTGGGAGCTTTTTTTTAATGATTACCCTTGAAAAAAGTGTACGGCTAACAAACACGCTCTTACTGCCTGACCAACTTCCCGCTTTTCCGCCAGCCTTTCCCCGCCAAATCCCAAACGTACACCCCAGCCGGCAGCCCTGCCAAATCCACTGCAATATTGCCATTTGAAAAGGCCATGTTACGCACCAAATTGCCCTTCAAATCATATAGCCTTGCCTCAACTTTACCCACAAGCTGTCTGTCGAGATCGAACCTGGCGATATCGGCAACCGGGTTGGGCCAAACCTTCACCTGAACATTGGCAAAAGGCTCGCTGCTGCCCGACGACTGCAAAAAATTGGCGGTGTACATGCCCACGCCGTGCGTGGCGGCCACCACCAGCCCATCGCCGGCCCGCGTCTCCACATAGCTCACTACTGCCGAACCAAATTCCGAAGCGCCTTCCTGCGCCCACTGGGTGCCGGGCATCCCGGTGGCGTGCAGCAAAAGGGTATCGGCGCTGTACAAACCGACGCTAGTGCCGCAAAAATACTTGATTTTCCCGTTGGGGAAGGGCAGCATGCTCACCCAGCGGATGGAGGGCGCGTTGCCTGTGCCATTCACATTGGCTTCGAGGTTGCCGCCCACTTTTTTCCAGGTCGCGCCCGCGTCTTCACTCAAGAACAGGCTGTATATACTGTAGTTAGAATACACCAGCACGATCCTGTCGGCGTTCGTCGGGTCGATGGCGATGCAGTTCACGTTGGCGTTGGTGGCGGTGAGCGGGGGCGTGAGCGCGGTCATCGCCGGTGTGCCCGTGTGCGCGTTGTCTATGCGGAAAAGGTTGTTGGTCGTTGTGCCGAGATAAACCCGGTGGCTGGGGTTCGACGTTGAAACCGACACGGCAGAAAACTCGCTGTTGACGTTGGTGAGGGTATCGGGGAACTGCGTCCAGCCCTGGGCGATGGAATCCCAAACGCCCGTGAGCTGGATAGCGCCCAGCGCGTTCTGGCGGAAAAACTTGCGTCCTGCGGGCAGGTACAGCACATTGGCGTCCGTTGGGTCGAGCGCCAGGGGGTTGATGAACTGGTAGTCGCTTTTCAAAGCGCCGATGGGGTCGATGCGGCGGAAAGCCAGCACGTTGCCCTGGGCATCCAAGTTCACTTTGGCTACCTTGCCCTGTTGTATCGATAATACGTAATATGCCTTTCCGGGCGCTACGCCGCCGTAAGCGCCGTCGCCGTTCACGGTTTGCTTCCAGAGCGCTGTTGGGCTGCTGGAATTGACAAAGAAGTTGCCGTTGTCCTGCAAGCCGCCGATCAGGGTGTTGTCGCCCGGGGCATTTTTGTCGATGATGGCGGTGTAGAACTGGGTGGTGGTGTAGCCGTTGTTCAACCGCGACCATTCCACGAACGGGGCTAAGCAATCCTCCGTGCGGTGCAGGCCGCCATCGCTGCCGGAAAGCAGCACCTTGGGGTTGGAGGGCAGGAACAATAGCTCGTGGATGTCGGGGTGGTGTTCGGGGTAAATTTCAAAAAACGGCAAGGTTGTGCCGATTTTATAGCCACCGATTTTTGTGGTGTTGTCTGGCGTGGCAAACCCATCGGTGCTGCGCCAGATATTGGTGCCGCCGATGAACACGTTGTTGCTGCCTGGCTGTACGCGCACCACCAAATCATAGCCGCCCTGTGCCGCACATTGGTCGAATTCGGTGCCGGCGCTGGGCAGGTTGGCCGTCAGGTCGGCCCAGGAGCCGCCCATGCCCGAGCCGTCGCCGCTGATATAGTCGTACCGGTACAGGCTCGTCCAGTCGTCGGAACTGATGTAAAAGGTCTGGTGGCCTGTGCCGGGGGTCACGCCGAAGAAATAGACCTGGTTCTCGTTGTTGGGGTTAATGCCCATCACAAAGCGGTCGTATTCATTGGGCATGAAGGGCGGGGTGATGTTGGCCCAGGTAGTGCCGTTGGTGCTGCGCCAGAAACCTTTTGTCGGCCCGTCGGAGCTCAGGGTGGCGTATAAAACGCCGGTGCTGGTCACGGCAATATCGGTAAAATACGACCAGTTGCCGCCCAACTGCCCGGCCCGCACCGCCGACCAGCTGGTGCCGCCGTTCACCGAGCGGTAAATGGAATTGATAGTAGCCATATACACCACATCTTGGTCGATGGGGGCTGCGGGGTCGGTGACGACGCGCCAGCCAGATTGGTACAATGTGCTGAGCCCTTGCTGCTGGCCGCCGGCGGTGGAACCAACCGGAGCCCAGGTTTCGCCGTTGTCGGTGCTCTTGAAAAGGCCGTCGCCCAAATAAAAAGCTCCGGTTGCGCTGGCTGAAGTGCCATATACCTCCCCGCTCAGGTAGTACCAGATATGGGTCTTTCCCGGCCGGGTGTCTTGTGCGATGCTCACGCAGCCAGGGTGGGCGTTGAGGGGCGTTTTGCGCGCCCAACTCTGGCCGCCGTCTTCGCTGAGCCATACGCCGCCCGACACGCCGCCCGCCAGCAGGCGGTTCTCGTTGGTGACGTCGATGGCTAAGGCGCGGGTACGACCACCGTAGTTGTAGGGGCCTCGCAGCGTCCAGCTGGAGCCGGAACGCTCGGCGCTGGGCTGGCTCATTTGGGCGGCGAACTGCCTTTCCAGGAATTCTATGCCTTCGGGTATTTGGCCGGTCGCAGGGTCGGCCAGGCGCTTGAGCTCCCAGGCGCGGCGCAGCTTGCCGTTCTCCTCGGAAGCGCCGGAGGGCATTTTTAGGCTTGCCGGTGAGTTGTTCTTTGAAACAAAAAAATAAAACAGGCCAAGAACGGCAAAAAGCAGCAGGGTTGAAACGGGTACGATTCTTTTCATGGCAATTTTTTTAGGCTGGCAAGATAGGGAATTCCCCAAATCCTCTGCTTTCAAGCCACTACACACCCACCCCTTTCACCACTTGCCCACTTGCCAACTTGCCCATTTGCAAACTTGCCCATTTGCAAACTTGCCCTTTTGCAAACTTGCCCTTTTGCAAACTTGCCCTTTTGCAAACTTGCCTCAAAGCCCCCGCACATCCACATGCACCTTTCCCTTCGAAAAAAGATCGACGCGCAGGCTGTTGGGCGTCACCCGCACGTCTTGCACCGAAACGCTGTCGATGTTGCCTTTCAAGATCACGCCGGGCTGCACCTCGTAATAGTCGAGCGCCGATTGGGCAGAGGTTCTTATTGCATCCACGTTTTCGGCCATCGGGAACACCATCGCATGGGCGATTTGCCTTTTGATGGGGCCCTGAAAAATCCAGGATGCCGAGCGCAGCAGGAAGCTGCGGGTATCGACGTGGAAATCGAGGTCTTTTACTTCGACGGCGTTTTTTTGGGGGTTGAACACCGGTTTTCCGATGAAATAGATGTTGCCGTTGAAGGAGCCGCTGAGGCGTGTGCTCACCACCAGCTTGTCGTTGTTGCCCCATAGCTGGAGGTCTTCCACTTTTACCTTTTTTTTGCCCGATTCAAAAACCTGGCCGACAACCATGCCCTTGGCTAAGCGTTCAGCCTCCGGGAAAGGCACATTTGTTTCAAACTGCATTACAAAATCGTCGGGGGCTTCGGAAATCAGGTTCAGGCTGGGCAAGATGGTGCTTGGGCGGAAGGAGGGTTGCTGGCCGAACGTCACGTCGTTGATGCATTCCACGGCGATTTTTGCCTGAATGGACCGCCCATCGCAATAGAGGGGCGTCATGCCAATGCTGACGGGCGTGGTTTTCGTCCACATCTGGTAGGCCGTGTCGAGCAGAACAGGCACCTGGATAGCGTTCCAGGCTGTTTGCACGTAGGGGCGCAGGTTTATTTCCTGGCTCACGTACTTGTCCAGCGCCTCGGCCAGCGATTTTTTGCTGCGGTTGAGCACCAGGTTGGCGATGGTTTGCACGCTGACGTCGCCGATACCGGTCTTAAGCACCGGGGCCCTCAGCCATTCGTGCCAGTCCACCTGGGTTTGGGTGCTCAGCGACCAGTCCTGGTTGATGCGGAAAGCGGTGCTGAAATTCAGGGCCAGTTCTGCCTCCGCTTCTGCCCCTGCACCGAACAGCAGTTCTTTTTTCATCCAAAGTTTCAGGGGCACCCGGTATTTCAGGGTGTTGCCGTACATAGAAAGGGTGAGGTCCTGGCTTTTCCAGGCGTTGAACATGAGGCCGTCGCCGCCATTGTCGGTATAGGAGTAGTCTTCGTACAGTGCTTTGCCCGACATGGTGGCATTCAGGGAATATACCAGTTCGGCAAGGGAAATATTGACGGGTATGGTCAGTGTGGAGACAAGCGGCTTCTCTTCGGCATTGTCGTACTGTTCCCCCGGATTAGGGGCGTTGGTCATTTTTTGGCTCTTGCAAAAGGCGCACAACAAAACGGCTAGGAAAGCGCATGGCAGGTATATTTTCATCATAATTCATGGCTTGTGCGCACAAAGTTATACCAGGATTTCAGTGATTGGAGGATTTACAGGATTGATTTTATTGATTTTTGAGGATTTATCTTGGCTGTTATTTGCAAGCACTTTGCGTTGGGTAAAAGCGGCTTTTATTTCATGCGCTCCAATATTTCCACGCTGCGCTTGCCGCAGCAGAGCAGCAGGTCGAGGATGGAGAGGTTGGGCAGGAAACCGTGTTTTTCCTGGAAGACTTGTGCATACCCCAGCCCCGGCCCCTCTCCGAAGGGGGAGGGGCCGGGGCTGGGGTCAAACGACGCACTCAGCCCAAGCTCCCCTTTCCAGCCCAGTTTTTCCACCAACACAAACTCCATCAAAGCCAGGTTAAAGTCGAACAGAAATTCATGCTCCTTGGAGTAAAACCCTTCCAGCCCATCGGCATAATGCTCAAAATACGGCGCGTTGCCATAAGCCGTCTTGATGCTGCGCCAGTGTTGCCGCTGCCAGGGCTCGTGGTTGGCGATACGCACTTCCCGGATGGGCGTTTGTTGGTGCTTGCCCTTCAGCAAAGGGATGCTCAATAGCTGCACACCGTTGGGCCCGGCGATGTAGGCGCGGTTGCGCAGGGAGCCTTTTTGGTAGTGCTCGCAGGCCTCCAGCGTCACTTTCTCGGCGTTCCAGAAGGCGGCGCACCAGGCAGTGGAGGGGAGGTATGCGATGGGGAGGAGCATATACCAGGATTTGGGTGGATTTGATGGATTGATGGATGCTGAAAAATTGATTTTCAACAGATTACAATGATTCTATTTTCACAACCACTTTGCGTTGGCTATACTTTGCCAACCGAACAAAGCTACACTAATTCTCCAATATGACTACCCTGCAACCGCCTTTACTTTAAACCCCGCCTTTTTCAACAGCCGCAACATGCCTTTCCCCCCCGCCAGATGCCCTGCCCCGACGGCACAAAACAAGGTTTCCGTGTGGGCGATCTCGGCAAAGCGCTTGGCCATGAGGCGGTTGCGGCGGTAGAGCAACACCTTTCTCATGCCCTTGGCATCTTTTTTTGCCGATTTGTACAGGGCCTGTATCTCGCCTTTGGCATAGCGGCCCATCATTTTTTTGAGGCGCCTGTGCTGCCGCTTGTGGTTTTTCAAGAGCCAAGTCAGGCCCGTGACGTGCAGCTCGAAAGGGATGCGGTGGAGGGTATCGATCTGATCGGCGAAGGTTTCCACGCCGGTTGTCTTTTTCCCGAGCACGTGGGCATGGTGCCACAAGGTCTCATCCAGGGAATGGGACATCTCTTCCGCCATGAACGCCGTGCTCAACATGGTGGAGACGGTCATGGGATGCTGGTGCCGCAGGTTTTCGGCGCTGGTTTTCAGCTTTTTTTTGGCGTAGTGTTCCAACTGTTTCCAAGCCCCGCGCGACAGGAAATCTTGCAAGGTTTTACCTTCCGGCAGGGTGAGCGCGGTGGCCAGCGCAACGGGGTCGGTTTCAGAAAAATCGAACTCGGTGGCAAAGCTGGTACATTCGGCCATGCGCGCCTTGGCCAGCTCCAGCCAGCCAAAAGCGCGCAGGTCGCGCACGTGCATGGTGCCGAACAAATAGGAAGGCGCGCCGCCGCCGGGCGGCGTGATGCGCCAGAGCAAGGAGTTTTTCTGTAGTTTCTTCATCGTGGAATCATTTGCTCACTTCATTACGCCATCACCAATATTTCGCAAAATCCGCTCCTGCTGCTTTCGCCATTGCCCCGTCGAGGATGATGGCCGCCACCTCCTCGCGCGTGCGGCCGGAGGTGTCGATCACCACGTCAAAATTGTCGAGGTCGGTGCAGTCGGCGTTGTACTTGAGCAGGAAACGGGCGTTCTCGCTGGCTTTGCGGGCCAATATCTTTTGCACGGCCTCCTCCTGGCTCCGGTACTGCTCGCTGTCGCGCTGCGGGTCGTGTATGATGCGCTGGGCAGCCACTGCCACATCGGTCTGGAGGTAAACCTTGAAGGATTTGGGCAGGAAAAACCAGGCCATGCGGCTGTCAACGACGTAGCCCCGGGGATCATTCCCCAGGGCCGCGAATATGCCGTCGATGCGCTCGTCGATGCTCGGGTCAAGGTCGGCGCGGCGGTTCATTTCGAGGGTGTCGATGCCCATTTCCTGGGCCAATTGGCGCTGGATCCTGCCCGTGGACACGTATTCAAAGCCTGTCTTTTCACAGAGTATCCTAGAGACGGCGCTCTTGCCGCTGCCCAGGTCGCCGGTGAGGGTGATCTTTGTATCGGGTGGTAATTGCATGATTTTGCCGGAAAAGGGCGGCAAGGTAGGGAATTTTTTAGCCATGGAGCGACTACCACTTATTCCATCGGCAGGATTGGTGGTTGGCCAGGAGAAAATGTAAAGGATTGAAAAATGTTGGCAAGTTCAATAAATCAAGCGCATTTTAGGGAAGCCATATGCCTGGCAGTTGGTATATTGCATCGGTAACCAAGCATTATTTTCAAAAAATCTGCGAATGATGAAAATTTCAATCGGCATATCTGTTTTGAAGGGCAATTCCATTGTCGGCGCACATTTCAACGAATGCTTCACGGGCATCCGCTCTTTGAACAACAACAACTACACCTTCGACGGCAACACCTTTTCGTACAACCGCCCCGCAAACTTCACCGGCCCTTCCAGCACAAAAATGATCGGGATCGACATGGAAGGCGGCACCACTGCCTTCTTTGTCAAAGGGAACCATTTTGAAAACCCCGACGGCGATACCGATCCCGTTTTCATCGGCACCAAAGCCTTGTCGGTCACCAAAGACAACCGCAGCATCTTTGGCAACACCTACTTCATCATGCACGAAGGGAACATTGCCAACCAGCAAAACGGCATGACCATAGGCGAATTGATGTTCAGCGGGTTGATGTACGAGTGCAATACTTTTGAAGAAAACCTGAATCACGACATTTGGGTCCAATCAGGTATTGTAAGAAAGGAGCAAGGGCCGAGAGGCAGCATTTCACAAGGGTCGCCGCGCATCTCCTCCGGCAACACCTACCCCGGAGTGTTCGACCAACAGTTCACCAATTCCGGCACATTGGATATTGACTACCATCACCGAGAAAATACGGACGAGGAGTTGTTGGATGGGCATTATAGTGTAGGAAGTGTAAACAAGTTTGAAAGCGGGATAAACAACAATTGCAGCGGCAGCCTTGGCTGCCCAAACCCACCTTGTTCGGAAGAACATGTAGGACAGATGAAAACACAGTTCTTCCTGAAAAAACAACAATGGAATTCCAAGGTCAATGCATTCCCAAGCATTGTCAGCCCTGTAACACAAGCTTCCGAAGCCATTGCGATCAATGGCCTACGGTATGAATTGGATACTACTGGAAATATTATATTGCTGCATTTTGCTTTGGATACGACCGATGTAAAAACTGACTCAATACTCGCCTGGATGAGTCACTTGCAAACTTACAATAGTGATCTCCAATTGGCTAAACACCATTTTTTCAAGGGAAATTTCGCCCTTGCAGATACATTGTTTCAAAACATTCCTTCCAACTACCAATTGGAAACCAACGCTTTGGCAGAATTCAATGATATTCAAGCCATGCTAACAGCCATCAAGCCATACATCCAGGCACTTGCGTTATTGAATGCATTGCCAATTACAATAATCGATTCTTTGGAAAACTATTGGGGTACTGCTTGCAATGATGCTGGGGCATTGGCCCGCGACATCCTGTATCAAAACGGAAGATTACTGGGGCCAGAATGTAGCCCAACAGAAGAGAGGCCTACTACAGATATTCAAATTCCAGTCGATTTGAGTACAACCCATCGCGTAAAAATCTTTCCAAACCCGGCAAACAATTTCTTGATTATAGAACGGTTGGACGAATTAGATAACATTCAAATTCGACTCACAGACTTAAGCCTCGGGAGAACATATTTGGAACGTACTCTTTTCCCAGGTAAAAAAACGATTCCCCTGGATGTCTCAATGCTAAACCCAGGTGTATATTTCCTTTCATACATCGGCAAAACAGCCCCTGGGAAGCTAAAATTCATTATCAGCCACTAATTTCTATCGCGTTCTACTTGGCATGACAGATCCCTGCCGTGCTAATTTTTTCATTGAGTAAAAGATTTTCCCATGCATCAAAAATACATATCCATATTTGTATTTTGTATCAGCTTCTGCATAAACGCCAGTTGTCAGCAAGGGTTCAACAGGGTTTACAACCTCTATCCCGCCGTTGATGACTTTTTCCAAACGTATATCGACTCAAATTTCATTATTTGCATTGGCGTGGCATACGATACAGTAGATTGGCCATCAAAACAAAAGCTGTTGATGGTCAAGATAGATACCTTTGGGAATGTATTAAAATCCAAGTTATATAAAGATTCTTTGGGAAGCCACCTCGCAATGGATTTTTTATGGGGGGATGTCATCAAAACTTCCCAAGGCTACTACGCCTTTCCTGTAGCTGCTCTTAACAGGGGCGCAGATATTATGATGCAAATTGACAGCAACCTGGAAATAAAGGCAATATTCGAATCTATCCCAACTGACAACCAGACTGGATTTGACTATTCAATTCTGGAACTGGAAGACGGAGGCTTTTTTATTACTGGTTCAATCCAGAGACCAAGTTTAAAAAACGATGGCTTTATCAGGCGACTCGACAAAAACGGAAATGTTTTATGGCTCAAGTATTACGGCAATTATCAACTGAATGAATGGTTTAGAGATATCGTACAGGTAAATAACAACCGATTTATAGTTGCCGGAGGAGACCAGGCGCGGGGCAGTTTGTGGGCGGTTGACAGCAATGGGGTGGTGCTACAACAAAAGATCATAACCTGGCCACTGCTTACCACGATTGATGGCATCATGTCCTCTTCCACGGGATCAGGGTTTATCGCCTATGGGCAAACCTATCTGGGTGAGGGGCAATGGGGCGGCATGGCCCAGTCTTCCATCATGAAATTTGATGCCGCATTCAACCTGCTTTGGTTCCATTATGTAGGCCCTTCCAGTTCGATATACAACCCGTTTCTCGACATGGCAGCCACCCCCGACGGCAACTATGTCGTGGCCGGCGAGCGCACAAGCTACGGCGATTTTTCCCAGCCTTCCAAGGACTGGGGCGGCTGGCTTTTCAAGTTCCCGGAGCAGGGCGACAGCCTTTGGGCCAGGGCAGACAATGCCCCGCCGCCGCTGGCGCCTTCGGGCGAGTTCGTGTACGGCGGGGTGGGCGTGCTTCCCAGTGGCAGCATTATTGGGGTGGGGAAAGGGGAAATCGGCAACCAGTCCGTGGGCTTCGTGGTCAAGGTCTCCGCCGATGGCTGCCTCGACACTGTTTTGTGCCAGACAAGCTCTACCCGCTTGCCCCTGTTCAGCCAGTTTGAAAGCGTGCAGGTGTTCCCGAACCCGGCTACCGTGCAAGTCACCTTTCAGTGCAGCCCGGCGCTTTCGGGGCAGAAGCGGCTTGCGTTGCGCAACGCCATCGGGCAGCTCGTGCAGCAGCACAGCTTTGCGGGCAGCAGTTTTGAATGCCCTTTGCAGGGTTTGCCGGCGGGGATGTATTATTGGGAGGTTTCAGGGGCGAAGGGGAAGCGGGCGGCGGGGAGGCTCGTGGTGCGGCGGTGAGGAATTACGATTGCCGAGTACATGAATGGCGATTGTTGATTTAACCAAAATGCCCAAGCGTTCGGGTTTACTTCAACAATCGCCATTCATGTACTCGGCAATCGTCAATAAAAAACTGACAGTTGCGATTTCTAGTGCCGAAGCACTATTCCCCCTTCCGCTGGAACTTCACCTGGTACCGCACGTTGTTCTCCACCAGCTCCGCCGTCATGCTGTTCTCCGACCAGGCCGTGATGTCCCAGGTTTTCTGTTCCCCGGTGCTGTTGTACACCAGCGTGATGTCCTGCTTGGCATCGTCAGCCGACCAGTCGCCGCTGTACGATTTCGTCACGGTGCCGGCAAGTGGCACGATTGCTGTTACATCTAAGTCGAACTCGTCGGTCGATTGCAGGCTGAGGTCGAAGTGGTTGGAGTTGGTGGCATCGGAGTTGCCCGCCTTTACCTGGATAGACTGCCATTCGCCGACAAGATGGTCTTTGAGGGTGAGCTCTTTTTTGCAGGAAGGGAAAGCGGCGCTGAGAAGCGCGAGGGCAAGAAGGCTTAAGATTGAATTTTTCATAATGTCGATACTGATTGAAAGGTGAGAGTATAGCCCATTGCAATCGGGCATCGCATAAATGACACAGTATGACAATTTATTACCCCAGACCCCTGCCCCTTAACGAAAACTAACAGATTTTTAACCGCAACTGGTTAAAATTTCGTTACTTCGCCCCCCGTAATCCGTCAGTAGTCACGCCTTTGATGCATTTTTTTGTTCATCATTAATCAATTGCTATGATTAGAAATGTATTCATCCTGACGACAGCCCTGATCCTCTCCCAAAACACAGCCTTTTCACAACTCAAGTACCTGAACCTCAATGTAAGCATGAACGGCGGGTACTCCATCCTCCAGCACAAGACCGATTTTCAGACCACGCCCCTGCACAGCTTGTACGAGTTTGTGGCCATCTCCCACGGCGGCACCGACGACTACACCTGGAGCGATTTTGAAGCTACCTACCAAATCCGGGAAAAGTTCGGCCAGCCGCGCGTGGGCTTCACCGGGCAATTGACGTACAAGGACTGGCCCATCGTGATCGAAGGCCAGGCGCTTTCCTCCTCTTCTGCCTACACCAAAGCCGCCTACGCGGTTTGCGGAGGGCTGGGAAAAAGCTTTTATTTTTCCGACAGCTCTTTCTATTTCAACTTTTTGGGCGGCTATAAATACGTCATCAAAGACTTCGGCTTTGGCGCCCAAACCCTTACCAACAGCATTGGCTTAGACCAAGGCCGCGAGCTCGCCGCACAGTTTTTCGGGCCTAAAGATGCCCTTGGCCGCTCCCGGGGCGACCTGTTCGTGCTGCACGCCAGCCTCGCCAAAACCATCGACTGGTACTACCGCTGGAGCGTGGGCATCGAGGGCTTCTACGAGCTCGACCTCACCGACAAGCTCGTGCGCAGCGCGCGCATGACGAATTACGGCGCACAAGTGTTCCTAAGGTGCCGGATATTTGGGAAGAACCCGGAACCGGATCGGTTTTACCCGAACCCGGGCGGGGGGAGGAGGAATTAGAGAGAGATGAGAGATGAGAGATGAGAGATGAGAGAAACAAAAAAAATCCTGGTGTTGTGAGCATCAGGATTTTTTTCGTCAAATTGGGCGCCTACTTCTTTTCCGGCACCGGCAGCTTCATATCCAGCTTTTCCAGCGCCTCCACTAAGGTTTTTGCGATAAAATAATCGCGGTACCAGCGGTTGTCCACCGGGCAGATATGCCAGTGCGTGGTGCTTTCGTTGATGGCGTACTCGTAGGCTTCCATGTACTTGTCCCAAAGCTTGCGTTCTTCCCAGTCGGCATCGTTGTGCTTCCAGTATTTGGTGGGGTCGTCGAGCCGCTGCTGGAGCTGGATCCCTTGTTCTTCGTGTGAGATGTGCATGTAGAACTTGAAAATCAAGGTGTTGTTGTCGAACTGGATCAAGTCCTCAAAGGCGTTGATGGCCGCCATCCGTTTTTCCACCCGCGCCATATCAATCCAGCCATGTACGCGCTGGATGAGGATATCCTCGTAGTGGCTGCGGTTGAAAATGGTGGTCATGCCTTTTTGCGGCACCCAGCGGTGCACCCGCCACAGGAAATCATGGGCAAATTCATCGGGAGTAGGCTTTTTGAAGCTCACCAAGTCGAGCCCGCCGATGGTACATTCGCGGAACACTTTGCGCACCGCGCCGTCCTTGCCACTGCCGTCCATGCCCTGGAACACGACCAAAATGGAGTATTTCCCTTCCGCATAAAGGATGTTCTGGAGTTCACCCAGTCGCTTGACCAATTTTTCAGTCTTGTGTTTCAGGTCTTTTTTGGAAACGCCGTCAGGGGCTTCGGTTGAGATGTTAGAAAGTTTTAATTTCGGCATTGAATATTAATGTTGGTACTAAATCGTTCGGCCAATTACCCCATTTTCGCCCGCTTCGTCATCCAAGTCTGCAATATCGGCACAAACCCGCGGTTGATGTCGGCCTCCACAAAATCGATCTTGAATTGCAGGCATTTCATCCGCAGTTGTTCGGTGAAAGCCCCCACTTGTTTGGTGTAAAACTCCTTCACCTGGTTGGGCTGCAAGCGCACTTCTTCCCCGCTTTCCATATCGACAAAGAGGTAAGGCCGGTTTTCAAACTCAAAATCGAGCTCTTTTTTCTTGTCGGTCACGTGGAACAGGATCACTTCGTGCTTGGCGTAGCGCAGGTGCTGCAACGCCGCAAAAATCTCGTCAGCCTTGTCGGGATGCTCCATCACATCGGTAAAAACGACCACCAGCGAACGCCGGTGGATGGATTCCGCGATCTGGTGCAGGCTTGCCGCCAGGTCGGTGCTCTTGTTCAATACCGGGTTTTCGATTTTTTCCACCAACTGTGACAGCAACAGGCGGTAATGTACGGTGCTGGATTTGGCGCCGCTGCTGAACCGCACCTCATCGTCAAAAAGCGTGAGCCCGAATGCGTCGCGCTGCCGGCGCATGGCGTTCATGATCACAGCTGCCGATTGCGCCGCGAAGCAAAATTTGTTCGCGTACTTGTGCTTTGCCGGCTGTTTTTCGTCCCAGGGGTAATACATCGTGGAAGACGCATCCACCACCAAATGACAGCGCAGGTTGGTCTCTTCTTCAAACCGCTTGACGAATACTTTGTCCGTGCGGGCATATACCTTCCAGTCGATGTTGCGGGTGCTGTCGCCGGTGTTGTACAGGCGGTGTTCGGCAAATTCCACTGAAAAGCCGTGGAATGGGCTGCGGTGCATGCCCACTATAAAGCCCTCCACCACTTGCTGGGCAAGTAGCTCAAGGTTGCTGCCGAGGGCGCGGATATCTTGGGTTTCGAGTATTTGAGACATTTTTTTTTACGGTGGACGGTGGACGGTTTGCACGGCGTTTGTTGTCTTTCTAAGTATCCGTGTTACAGCACGTTTGGCCGAAGTCTGTTCTTGGGATTTTTTGTTTTTGCGGGGATTTCAACCCTCAACCAAGGTTTTTCTACGGTTGTGCAATCAATTTAATCGGAACAAAGGTAGGGCAAAATTGATGCGAAACTTTGGAATTTCTGTCAATTTGCGCTGAACAATCCTTTCCAGGCTTGGCTTTTTTCGCAAAAATCTTGACTTGAAGGAAATTTCGATGCCATAACTTTGTGCATAGTTGTTGGGTGTTGTGTAAGACAATTGAATCAATCATACTCAATCACAAAAATCACTCAAATCATACAAATCAATTTATTCTGTGATTAAAGTGATTTGTATGATTTGAGTGATTAAAAACATCTGATTTTCAGATGATTATGCGATCGCGATTTTCACAACCATTTTGCGTTGACTATAATCAAAGTATTCACCTTGAAAAAACTCGAACAAACCTGGCGCTGGTTCGGCCCTTCCGACCCCGTTAGCCTTTGGGATGCCCGGCAAGCGGGCGCCACGGGCATCGTCACGGCCCTGCACCATATCCCCAATGGCGAATTGTGGCCCGTGGAAGCCATCCTGCACCGGAAAAAGGAAGTAGAAGCCGCTGGCCTGCGCTGGTCGGTGGTGGAAAGCCTGCCCGTGTCTGAGGACATCAAAAAACAGGCGGGCAACTGGCAGCGGCACATCGAGCACTACCGTCAGTCCCTGCTGAACCTGGGCCAGTGCGGCATCCGCACGGTGGCCTACAATTTCATGCCCATTCTCGACTGGACCAGGACCGATCTGGACTACCCATTGTCCGACGGCTCTACCGCCCTGCGCTTCGACCTGGCGGCATTTGCCGCTTTCGATTTGTTTATCCTGAAAAGACCTGGGGCCGCGGAAAGTTATGACCCGGAAACACTGGAGCGGGCAGCGCAAGCTTTCAAGGCCATGTCGCCCGAAACACAGCAGCGCCTTTCCCGAAACATCATAGCCGGATTGCCTGGCGCTGAGGAGGGTTATAGCCTGGAGCAGTTTCAAGCAGCGCTCGACAGCTACCAGGGCATCGGAGCATCGCGGCTGCAAGCGCATCTCCTCGAATTTTTACAGCGCGTTTGCCCGGCCGCCGAATCAGCCGGCATCAAATTGGTCATCCACCCCGACGACCCGCCCTACCCTATTTTGGGATTGCCCCGCGTGGTTAGCACGGCGCAAGACGTACAATCGCTGTTCGATGCAGTGCCAAGCCCCGCCAACGGCCTCTGTTTTTGTACCGGCAGTTTCGGCGTCCGCGCCGACAACGATTTGCCCGCCATGGTGAAACAATTTGCGAAACGCATTCATTTCATCCATTTGCGCAGCACCCGCCGCGACGCGTTCGGCAACTTCCACGAAGCCGAGCACCTCGACGGGGATGTGGACATGTATGCCGTCATGAAAAACCTATTGGAGGAACAACAGCGCCGCGATCAACCCATCCCCATGCGCCCCGACCACGGCCATAAAATGCTCGACGACCTCGCCAAAAAAACCAACCCCGGCTATTCCGCCATCGGCCGGCTGCGCGGACTGGCGGAATTGCGGGGGCTGGAAATGGGGATACTGCGCAGTATGGAATAAGCTCAACATTCAAGCGCAGCAACTAGCCCTGAAAGGGCGCAATCAATAAATTTGGGCACCGCCCAAATCTGGGAGGCTTCCCAGCCACTCAGCGCCGCAAGCGGATGGTGAAAGAATCGCCATTTGCCAGCGTGAGCGTACCAAAGCGGTCGCAAGTACCGTCGCCGAAATCGAGCGAGCGCGTGCGCAAGCCCACGGTGAATTCGATAACCCCACTGGAAATCCAGCGGCAGTTGGCGCGTTTGACGAGCGGCTCTAAGGTGTTTACCGAAAAGTTGCGCCCATTGCGGTTCACCCCGGTAGCCGAGCCGGTGCTGCTCCAAACGTCGTCTAAGTGGGTAGCTGTGTCGCCACCTTCTATCAAAGTGGTCGTGCGCGTCCTGTTCCAGGTGGTGCTGCTGCCATCGTCGAAGGTCAGCTTCATGTCGGTGGCGGTGACGGTATAAGACCACAAGCCGGCGGCATTTTTGCCATTGTTGGTCCATACACGTGTGCCTTCTATTTTGGTGCCGTCCACATAAAAGTTGTCGTGGGTGACGGTTCGCACAGCGCCTGCCGTGCGGAATTCGGCGGTTTGTTCCACGATCAGTTTTCCGCTGAGCACCCGGCCGTCGGGGCGGGTACAGGCGGCGCCGAAATCGATGGTGATGGTATTGGGCCAGGTGCCTTCCGGCTCTGCGAAGGTAATGGTGGGGCAGTTGCCGCCGCCGCCGCGCTCTTCCAGGGTGAGGTCAACGTCCATATCAACTTGTTGGCCATAATCTTCACTGGCGGACAGGTCTTCGGCTGTAGCGACCATTTCATCGGAGGCGCTATCTTTTTTACAGGATTGGAATGCCGCCATGGCAGCGAGGAAAGCGAAAAAAAACAAAAGGGACTTTTTCATATTGCTTGAGAATGTTTGTTTGAAAGTATTGTTGCAACACCTCCATAGACTTGTGCGGCAGTCGGCGGTTTAATGGGGAAATGCTAAGCTTTTGTTAAGGATTGGGGCCGTGCCGCCGACCGTAGGCAGCACAAATTGATGGGGCAAATCAAAACGCGGCTGCCCCATAATCAATGAGGCAGCCGCACAGCAGCTTATTCTAGAAGAAAATCAGCTCGCGATCAACTGAATATCAAATGCCGCGGCATCGCCCGCCAGACTGTGCACCACAACTTCCTCCACGCAGCAGTTCATCTGGATTTTGTACGCCCCGCCAATGGCGCCGGCGGTTTTCAGTACCAGTTCGATGTTGCTGCAGGAGCATGGCTCTATGCTGCAAAAGGTGATCAGCTTGGAAGGCACCAGCATGGCGGCAGGTGTTTGGTCGGGCAGCAGTTCCACCGGGCTGCCATCAGCGTGGACGATGGTGAGCTCGGAAAGCGTGACGCCCTTGAAAGACACATTGTCGTAAGGGTTGCAGACGCTCAGCACGGCCACCTCGAAATCATCCGTCTCGATGGAATCGTTGGTGCTGTCGCCCCAGTGCAGGTAAAAGCAAGGTTTTACGCTCAACGAGCCACAGCCATGTCCCTCGCCCATAAACACTTCAAAATCGGGACAGTCTTCCTGGCTCTTGACATGGTTGAATTTGCTGCTGGCAAGCAATTGCAAGGACTCCAGTGCCGATTTTTTCAAGCCTACACAATCGCCTCCGCCGCCCTTATTGACGCTCAGGGCTGCCAGCAGGTCGATGCGGCCGTAGCCCATTTCCTGGTTGCGGGCGCCGTTGGGGAATCCCGGCTGGTCGGAGTAGGGAAGGCTGCCTACTTTGGCGGCCGTATTTTCGATAATATTCCGAATTTCTACGTTGCTCAAGGCACGGTTCTGGCTTTTGATCAAGCCCGCCAGTCCGGCCACGTGGGGCGTTGCAGAGGAAGTGCCGTTAAAATTAGGCATATAGTTGTCAGAAGAATAGCCATCCCAGCCCTGGATGTCGGTCGTGGGGCAAAGGACGCAGGGGGCTACTACCGACAGGCCTGTCAGCACACCGTTGTAGTATTCCTGGCCGTAATTGGCCCCCCACCAATATTCTCCGTCCGGGGAACTGGGTGATTTGCGGTTGTCGTCGAGCGAGGAGCCACCGACAGCGATCACCAGCGGGTGCCGCGCAGGGTAGCGGTTGGAATAATCGATGTTTTCGTTGCCCGAGGCGGCCACCAGCACCACGTTGTTGTCGAATGCATATTGAATTTCCGGGTCGATGATGTTGTAATCCCAGCCCCATCCATCATAAACCCCGAAGCTCATGCTGATCACATTGGCGCCAAAAGCTGTTGCGTAATTGATGCCCATGGCGCATTCAATGTCGGTCCAGTACAAAAAAGCCAGGGGCAAAATCCGGCAGTTGCCGGCCACACCGGCCACGCCTTCGTTGTTGTTGATGGTGGCGGCAGCGATGCCGGCGCAGGCAGTCCCGTGCGGGCCTGTGGGCGAGCCCGGGGGGAGCATGGTCCCCAGGTTGATGCCTTGGTCGGCGAACTGAAGGTCGGGGTGGCTGAGGTCGCAGCCTTCATCTAAGATACAGATAACCACGCTGCTGTCGCCCTGGGTGATGTCCCAGGCAGCCGGGGCGTTTATCTGCAGCATGTCCCATTGGTTGCCCCACATAGGGTCGTTGGGGTTGGTGGCAGTCAAGGGCTTGAACATTGGCATTTTCTCGAAGTACATCTCCTGGCCGGCAGCCGTCATGGTCTTTTTTAGGTCGAAGGCGTTGCTCAACTTGCTGCCTTTCGGGATAGACAGGTAATGGAAAGAGCTGAGGTATTTGGAGCGGTTCTCGTCGAGGTCAAGGCCGTGTTCCTTGGCGATGGCCGCCACCTTTAAGCCTTGTTTTTTGGGTATCAGCACGACATTGGGGATGGGGCAGAAACAGCTCTCCTCGCCTTTGCTGTTGTAGCTCTCATAAACCGGCCCGATCCACTCGGCCTTGTCCTCCAGGCTTTTTTCGATTTCGGCAAATTGCGCATCGTCGATCGGCTTGCCGTCAGCAGTTTTGAGCCAGAAGCGGGTGCTGGAATGGTTCACTTTTTTCCAGAGAACTTTTTTGTCGGCGCTTTCTTCGGTAAAAATGCTCAACCGCAGGCTGTTGGCCAGGCTTTGCACTTCTTTCTCTTCCATTGGTTTTTTGAAGGAAACGACGATCATCGTGGCCTCGAGCTTGCTTTCGACGCCTGGCGAAGCCGTCAGGGTCTTGGGGAATTTTTTCATTGCTTTTGAAATTTAAGGGTGGAGAATAGGTTTGGGGACGCGCGCGAAGGGGCAAAAAACACGAGTCCCTGCTACCGGCATACGCCGATAGCAGGGACTGCAATTAGGTTTTGAGGTTTCACGGGCATCTGGTTTTTATGATGGCACAAAGGTACGGGAGGAAAATGTTATGATGCAAGGGGGAAGCATAAATAATTAAAAAAAAATTTAAAATATTGAGCTTGGAAAGCCTATAGCGCAAGCGCTTGTTCACATTCTGCCGACTAAGGCCATTATTGCTCGAAAATCAATGACGCCATAGCTTGCGCATATGCCTCATTACTATCCTTTGAACAAATATTCATCACTTTAAAATACCAAACAAATGAAATTTCACCTTATTGCCGGCCTCTTGTTCCTCGCTTTCAGCGTGCAGACATCCGCCCAAACCCAGTTGCTCCAGGCTTCCGGGAAACTGAACTTCCTCCGAGTGCACGAGGTTGGCTCCGGCTGGGGCCCCAGCTCCGACCAGTTGGATGCCGAAGTCATCATCAAATTCTCCAACAACGCCGAAAAAGCCTACGGGTTCCAGTTGCGCGACGACAAGCACAAGTACGTCCGCCAGGGCATGCTCGACCTCCTGCGCGATGCTTTTCAGAACAACCATCAGGTAACCATCGATTATGAGATCAGTGCCGGGAAGAAGAACGGTAAAATTGTCAGGGTTTGGCTCACCAAAAGCTGAAATCGCCCATCACAATCCGTTTTTACCTGTAAACCATTTTTGAAATGAAACCCGCACATATTCTGTTATTCAGCGCATTATTGGCCCCAGTTTTCAGTTTTGGGCAAATCACTATTGAAAATATAAACCCCACGTTCGACAACACCACGTTCGACCTTGGCCCCGCTGGCCACTCGGTTTCCGGCAAAGCGCTCTGCGTAGCCGCTTCCTCCGATGGCGACCATGTTTATTTGGGAGGCCATTCGGGCGTCTGGATGTCGTACGACGGCGGGCTCAACTGGCAGCACTCCGAACGCCCGCAGCCCGGCGCCGCGGGCTGTGATGCTGTTGCTGGCGGCCTGCCCGTGCCGAATGTCTATGACCTGCTCGTGTCGCCCAACAATAAAAATTTGGTGTTGGCGGCGACAGGAAGGGACATACACCAAACCAGCGAATGCGGCGTATATCGTTCCACGGACGGCGCCAAGACATGGGCTTTGGCACATAAATTCATCCGTAACGGACAAGTTGGTAACGTGGGCTGCCTTGCCGTGGCGCCCGATAATCCGGCAACCATTTTCGCCGCCGGACAGTTTGCCGTTGCGAAAAGCACCGATAACGGGCTCACCTGGAGCGAATCGGTGCCCCAGCCTGGAACAACGGTGAACTATGTAGCAAGCGGCCCGCAGCAAGGAGCTGTCAAGCGGGTATATGCTGTGGGCACCGGAGTATGGTACTCCCAGGACGGCGGCACCACCTGGCAGCGCGACCCGACAACCCTCAGCCTCGGATTTCCCACCGATGCCGTGGGGCTTGCTTCCAGGGCCCTTGCCATCCATCCGAACAATCCACGCATTATCTATTTAGCATTGAACCAAGGCGACGACAATTTGCTCTCCGTTTGGCGGGGCGATTTCAGCAATTTCAACGCCACAGGAAGCGCTGTTTGGGTGAAATTGCCCACCGTGAAAAAAGACTACGACGGCACCACAGCCAGCGGCGGTAATTATGTGATGGCGCACCAGGCGCCCAACGGGCAGTTTTTTCTAATCGCCTCCGACCGGCGCACGGCGCATATTTCAATCGGCGAGCCGAGTACTCAGGACAGTTGGAAGCGGATAGACGGGGGCAACGCGCACGTTGACCCGCACGGGATAGCCCTGACTCCCGATTTTCAATATTACAACACCAACCCTGCGCCCAACGCTTTTGGCCGAATGTTTATGGTGAACGACGGGGGCGTGGTGCGCAGCACCGACGGCGGGAAAAACTGGGTCCGCGGAAAAGGGCTCGGCACCCTCGGCATCGTGAACGTGGCCATACTGCCCAAACCGAACGGGAAGCCTGGTATCTGTATCGGAATGGGTGATAATTCAGGCTATTTTAGCGGCAATGGTGGAGATAGCTGGCGCACCCAGGATTACCGCGGGGGCGACAACGACTGTACTTTCTCCGACCCGCGGCAGCCATCCCGCCTCATCGTGTTCGCCCCCCGCAGTGGGCCGGGCATTTTTACGGGGAAATCCAATAAAAGAAGGGATGTTTACCTCTACGCCAAAAATGGGGGAATCCCCAATGGAGCTGTTGGCACGGGCGACAAAAAAGTAATCCTTGGTCCGCCCGCACTACCCGGCCAGGACTCGGCCACCTGGAACACCGTGAGCAATTTCTGCAACGCCGGCTACCGGCCACTCATTTTGACCCTTGCCTCAGAATCGCCGCGCCCCGACGGCGATTTTATCACCATTCGCCAAACGCCTGCCGCCGCCAAGCTGCTGCGCACCACGGCCATGAGCCAGATCAGCAGCCACCAGGATTGGGTCACCAACGCCACAAGCGAAAACGAGGGCGCAAAGGTGTTCCAACAAGGCCCCAACTTGCCCGACATCCAGGTAAACGTGGTGCAAGCATCCGGCGGGCACAACAGCCCGGTGTATTATGTGAGCGATGGCTTCAACCAAAAGCGGCTTTGGAAATGGAGCGCCGGCATGGCCGCATGGTCGCCAATTGTACCAGTGGCTGCAGGCGCCGTAGGTCCCAGCAGCGCCCAGCGCTTCTTTGCAGATCCTTACCGGCCCAACCTGCTGTATGTGCTGGGCACCGACCATGTGTACCGCACCGACAACGGCGGCAGCACCTGGGCCATAGATACGGACTTGGAAAGGGCGCTTACTGACAACGGCAGCACGACTGTCAACGTATCGGCCGACCCCAGCCCGGGAGCCGCCCTGCTGCGCGATGTAATCTTCGACCCAGTGTTGCCCGAATACCGCTTTGCCGTTGGCCCTGTAGGCGTATTTTATACCAGCAACGGCATCAACTGGAAGCCATTGCTGCAATCCTGTGCCATGCCCCTGCGCCCAAACAACGCCTATTACGACCGGGAAACAAACCCCTGCATCCGGGCACTCTATGTGGCGACCAGCAACAACGGACTGCTGAAAATCACCGGCTTGCCGCCAGACAGCCCTTACCCTTTCGGCAGCCTTTTATCGGCAGAAGGAAAAGTAAGCCTGCTGCGCGTCCATGAACTGGGCACCAAATACGGCCCGCCTGGCGACCAGATCGACACGGAAGCGGTAATCCACCTCGACAGCGCCCCGGGCAAAGCCTTCGGTTTCAAGCTCCGCGACGACAAAAACGGCCCGGAAAGCAAGGGAATGCTCGACCTCCTGCGCGACAGCTTTGCGCGGGGAAGCCGCGTGCGCATCGACTACACCCGCACGGGTTGCGACAACGGGACGATACTTCGGGTAATGGCAGTGGACTGAGCATTTGAAGGCAGGTTTGTTGGTAATTTCGCCAGGACTGTAAACGCCCCTGTATGATCTTGTTTACAGGATTGGAAACAGATGGCAATAAATGCCGTAAATTTGTAGCCAAACAGGCAAAACATGCAACCAACCCGCATCCACAACGACTACGAAGGCCTCCAGGCCGCCCTCGAAGAAGCCAAAATGGGCCTCACCGAGGGCGGCATCCCCATCGGCTCTGTGATCGTGCACGAAGGTATCGTCCTTGGCGCAGGCCACAACCGCCGGGTGCAGAACGGCAGCGTGGTACTGCACGGCGAAATGGACGCCTTGGAGAACGCAGGTCGGCAAAGCGCCGATGTTTACCAGAAATGCACCTTGTACACCACCCTGTCGCCCTGCCCCATGTGCAGCGGCGCCATACTTTTATACGGCATTCCCAGGGTAGTTATTGGAGAAAATGATACTTTTATGGGCGAAGAAGCATTGTTGAAATCGCGCGGCGTGGAAGTCGTGATGCTCGACAACGAGGAATGCAAAGCATTGATGCGCGATTTTGTCAGAAAAAAGCCTGAGCTTTGGAATGAAGATATTGGAGTCTGAATTTGATAATGGGATAATTTGATAATGGACAGTATCGGTGGGTAATTTGGCAATTGGCATTTTTCGCCCAGTGGCAACCTAATGAAAGCCACAACCGGATGAACCGCCGCCTTTTTATTCCCGCTCACCAATTAATACCGTACGACATGCATATAGAAGCCGCTATTCCCGCAGAAGTGCAAAATTTCATCAACGGAAATTTCAAGCCTTCCAGCTCCGAGAAACTGGCCGTGATCAGCCCGATCAACGGGAAAACCATATCCAACGTGCCATTGTCTGGCTATTCCGACCTGGATGAAGCCGTGCAGGCCGCCAAAAAAGCCTACCCTGCCTGGTCGGCCCAAACCTTGAAAGAGCGGGTGCAGTACATTTTCCGCTACCGCAACCTGCTTATCCGCGACCGCGAAGCGCTGGCTGCCCTCATCCAGACCGAGAACGGCAAAACCCTGGACGAAGCGCGGGCCGAGGTGGACAAAAGCATCGAACTCTGCGAATTTGCCTGCTCCATGCCCCAGATCGTGAGCGACGAGGTGCAGGAAGTGAGCAAAGGTGTGGAGTGCCGCATCGTCCGCAAACCTTTGGGGGTGGTGGCATCCATAGCACCCTTCAATTTTCCGCTCATGGTGCCAAACTGGACCATCCCCAACGCCCTGGTATTGGGCAACTGCATGGTGCTGAAGCCTTCCGAAATTGTCCCCCTGAGCGCCCAGCGCCTGGCGGCCCTGTTGCAGGAAGCCGGGCTGCCCGCCGGCGTTTTCAGCGTGGTAAACGGCGGCCGGGAAATGGTGGAAAGTATCTGCGACCACCCCGATATACAGGCAGTATCGTTTGTCGGCTCCACCAAAGTGGCCAAAATCGTGTACCGGCGGGCAACGGCAAGCCTCAAACGCTGTGTCGCCCTGGGCGGCGCCAAAAACCACCTGATCGTGATGCCCGACGCCCACATAGAAATGACCGCCTCCAACGTGGTCGCCTCCATGTCGGGATGCGCCGGGCAGCGCTGCATGGCCGCTGCAGTTATGATCGGTGTGGACAAAGTGCAGCACATCATCGACCGCATGTGCGAAGAGGCCCGGAAAATAGTGCCAGGCAAACAACTGGGCGCAGTGATCAGCCAGGAAGCCAAAACCCGCATTGAAGGCTATATCAGCGCTGCCGAAAAAGCCGGGGCAAAAGTATTGGTGGATGGCCGCAACAGCGCCGTGCCCGACCATGAGGGCGGCTTTTACGTCGGCCCTACCATCGTGGATTATGTAACGCCCGATATGCCCATCGCCCAGGAAGAGGTGTTCGGCCCTGTCATTTCCATCATCCGCGCCAAAGACTTAGACGAGGCCATCGGCATCGAAAATGCTTCGCCCTACGGCAATGCCGCCGCCGTATTCACCGAAAACGGCGGATTTGCCAAAGAAGTGATGGAACGCGCCAGCGCCGGCATGATCGGCGTCAACATCGGCGTGCCAGTGCCGCGCGAACCATTCCCTTTCGGCGGCTGGAACGAATCGAAATTCGGGGTATGCGACATCACCGGAAAAAGCTCCATCGAATTCTGGACACAGAACAAAAAGACTTCGGTGAAATGGAACCCGGAGGCGAGGACGAATTGGATGAGTTGATTGGTGACTAGTGATTAGTGACTGGATGATTAGTGATTGGTGCACAGCATCTGTACTATCTATAAAATTGTTTTTCAGCACTTTTGGCAATTTTATTTGAGTTTTGCTGCTTTTTTGCTCAGCTTTTTTTGGAACAATTATCGATTAAAATCCCTGCCCCAAGGACAAATGAATCGAGCGAATGGGCTGCACACGTAAGGCCTCATACGACGGCTTTTCGCCATCTACCGAGTAAGGGATACAGAAACCAGTGCCAAAAGCGCTGAAATACAATTTTATAGATAGTACAGATGCTGTGCACCAATCACTAATCACCCAGTCACCAATCACTAATCACCCAGTCACCAATCACTAATCACCCAATCACCAATCAACTAACACGAAAATGGGCAATACAAGCGTCATCCAAACCAACCTCGACCATACCCTGTTCTCCTGGTCGAAACAATCGGGACTGAACCCCATCCACATCGAGCGCGCGAAAGGGGTTTATCTCCATGCCAGCGATGGCAAGCGCTACATCGATTTTTCGTCGCAACTGATGAACGTCAACATCGGGCATGGCAACCAGCGCATCACCGAGGCCGTGCGGCGACAAATGGAACAGGTGAGCTACGTGTATCCCGGCATGGTGACGGATGTGCGCGGGGCACTCGGCAAAAAGCTGGCAGACATCGCTCCCGGTAATTTGACCAAGACCTTCTTCACATTGGGCGGCTCGGAAGCAGTTGAAAATGCCATCAAACTGGCCAGGCTGTACACGGGCAGGCACAAAATCATCACCCAGTACCGCTCCTACCACGGTGGCACTTATGGCGCCATCACCGCCAGCGGCGACCCGCGGCGCTTTCCCATGGATGCCCAACAGATACCCAATGTGCTGCGGGTGGAAAACCCCTATTTCTACCGCTGCCCCTGGGGTACTTCTTCGCTGGAAGAATGTGGCGAGATGGCCTTGCGCAATTTGAAGCAAGTCATCGAATACGAAAACCCCGACAGCATTGCCGCTATTTTGTTCGAAGGCGAATCAGGCTCCTCCGGCTGCATCAAATACCCGCCGTTTTACCTCAAAAAAGTAAAGGAACTGGCGCAGTCCTACGGCATTTTGCTGATTTCAGACGAAGTAATGAGCGGTTTTGGCCGCACGGGCAAATGGTTCGGCATCGACCACCACGGGGTAGCGCCCGACCTGATGTGCGTGGCGAAAGGCATCACTTCCGGCTATATCCCCCTGGGCGCAGTTATCGTCTCCGAGCCCATCGCCCGGCATTTCGACGACAAGGTAATGGCCATCGGGCTCACCTATTCGGCCCATGCGGTGGCCTGCGCTGCTGCCCTGGAAAACATCGCGGTGATGGAAGAGGAAAATATGATCGCCAACGCCGCCAAAATGGGCCGCTACATCGAGGAAAAAGTGGAAGCCATGAAGGAAAAATACCCATCCATCGGCGATTTCAGGAACACAGGCTTGCTGGGCTGCATTGAACTGGTAAAAGACCGCAAAACCAAGGACCCCATTTGTCCCTGGAATGCAAAGCCCCAGGATATGGAAGTCAGCAACAAAATCGCCGCCGCCATCCGCGCCAACGGCATGTTCACCTTCGTGCGCTGGAACTGGATTTTTATCGCCCCGCCGCTTTGTGTCACCAAAGACGAGGTGGATGAAGGGCTGGAGATCATCAGCAAGGCCCTTGAATTAATTTGATAATTATGAAAAACAGCTCCCTATACAGCGAAGACCTCGCCCCCGTGCCGCCGGGGCAACGAACCTGGAGCACCTGGAACTACGCCGCCTTGTGGATCAGCATGAGTCTTTGCATCCCTACCTACATGCTCGCCAGTTCGCTCATCGATGGCGGCATGAACTGGTGGCAGGCGATCCTCACCATTTTCTTGGGCAACACCATCGTGCTGGCGCCCATGATCCTGAACGGCCATGCAGGGGCGAAGTACGGCATCCCGTTTCCGGTGCTGGCCAGGGCGAGCTTCGGCGTGCGGCTGGCGAATCTGCCGGCCATACTCCGCGCCATCGTAGCCTGCGGGTGGTTTGGCATCCAGACCTGGATCGGCGGCTTTTCGCTGTACCAGATGTTCCGGGTTTGGGTCCCTTCCTTTGCCGAGCTGCCGCGCATTTTCCCCGAAGCCGTCGGCTTGGAGACCGGGCCGGCCATCACCTTCTTGCTGTTCTGGGGGCTGAACATGTTCATTATTTGGCTTGGGGTAGAAAGCATTCGCAAGCTATTGGTTTTCAAGGCGATATTTCTGCCATTGGCCGCATTGGCCCTGCTTTTCTGGGCCATAGATGCCGGCAACGGGCTGGGACCGATCCTCTCCCAACCCGCAAAGTTTCAGACAAGTGGGGCCTTTTGGGATTTCTTTTTTCCCGCCCTGACCGGCATGGTGGGCTACTGGGCCACCCTCTCGCTGAACATCCCCGATTTCACGCGCTATGCTAAAAGCCAGAAAGCCCAGATCACGGGGCAAGCTATCGGACTGCCGCCGTCCATGACCTTGTTCTCTTTTATCGGGGTGGTCGTCACTTCCGCGACGGTTATAATTTACGGCGAAACCATCTGGGATCCGTTGGTGCTTGCAGGCAAATTTGAAAGCAAAATATTGGTCAGCGTCGCCATGATCTGCGTGGCCGTTTCCACCTTAGCCACCAATATCGCCGCCAACATCGTAGGCCCAGCCAACGACTTTTCAAACCTGGCGCCCGCCCGGATCAGTTTCAGGATGGGCGGCTATATCACGGGCATTTTCGGCATCCTTATTTTTCCCTGGAAGTTGATTGCCGACCCAAATGGCTATATCTTTACCTGGCTGATCGCCTACTCCAGCCTGCTGGGGCCAATCGGCGGCATCATGATTGCGGACTATTATTTCATCCGGAAAAAGGAATTGTTCCCCGATGATTTGTACGCTGAAAAGGGAAGGTACACCTACCGGAACGGCTACAATATGGCGGCGCTGTGGGCGCTTATGGCGGGTATTTTGCCGAATATCCCCGGATTTTTGACAACAATCCATATCTTAGGCCAGGAAACCATGCCCCGTTTTATCACAGGTTTGTATCATTATGCGTGGTTTGTCGGGTTTGCGGTGTCGTTTTTGGTGTACCTGTTGCTGATGAAAGGCTCGAAAGCGCGGTAGGTTTTTGTTGCTCGCAACGCCCCCACATTATCAAATTATCCCATTATCAAATTATCAAATTAAAAACCTATGTCACTGCTCATTAAAAACGGCCGCATCGTCACCGCCTCGCAGGATTATACCGCCGACATATTTATCGAAGGCGAATCCATCACGACCATCGGCAAAAACCTGCGCATAAAAGCAGATGAGACCATCAACGCTGCCGGTATGATGGTTTTTCCCGGCGGCATCGACCCGCACGTACACCTCGACATGCCGTTTATGGGCACGTTCAGCAGCGACAATTACGAAACCGGCACCCGCGCGGCCCTGCACGGCGGCACCACCACCGTCATCGATTTTGTGCTGCAAACACAGGGGAAATCGCTGCGCCACGCCCTGGAACAATGGCAGTCGCGGTCCAACGGCAACTGCTTAGGCGACTATTCTTTCCACATGGCCGTGACCGATTTTAATGAAAATACCCGCCAGGAAATAGCGGAAATGGTGGAAAAAGAAGGCATCACCTCCTTCAAAACCTTTATGGCCTACAAAGGCGCCCTGATGATCGACGACCGCCAAATGGTAGGCCTGATGCAGGAAGTGAAAAAATGCGGCGGCATGGTGACCGTGCACGCCACCAATGGCGACATGATCGATTACCTGGTGGCCAAGCACCGCGCCGAGGGCAAACTAGCGCCCTTGTACCACTACCTTTCCCAACCCGAAATAACGGAATCGGAAGCCAGTGGCCGCTTTGCCGACATGGCCAGCTATACTGGTGTGCCGGGCTACATCGTGCACATGACCTGCGAGGGCGCGCTCAACCACATCCGCGATGCCACCAAGCGCAATCAAAAAGTATATGCCGAAACATGCATCCAATACCTCATCCTGGATGCCTCGCTGTACGAAAAAGACTTTGAAGGCGCCAAATGGGTGATGAGTCCCCCGCTGCGCCAGAAAAAAGATCAGGCCGCGTTGTGGGCCGGCATCAACCAGGGCTTGGTACAGGTAGTGGCCACCGACCACTGCCCTTTCAAATGGGAGCAGAAAAAAATGGGTGAAAAGGATTTTTCAAAAATCCCGAACGGGCACCCGGCCATCGAAAACCGGATGGAATTGCTGTTCAGCGAAGGCGTGGGCAAAGGCAAAATCACCCTCAACAAATTCGTGGAAGTCAGCTCCACCAATGCCGCCAAGATATTCGGGATGTTCCCCAAAAAAGGCTGCATCGCCGTGGGCAGCGACGCTGACCTGCTCATTTTCGACCCCAAAGAAAAGCATACGCTCTCCACCGCCACCCACCACATGAACGTGGACTATTCCGCCTACGAAGGCTGGAACCTGAAAGGGAAATGCAAAACCACCATCCTGCGCGGCAAAGTCGCCATCGACAACGGAAAAGTTTGTATCCCGAAAGGTTATGGGCAATTTGTCAAACGCAAAAAAGTAAACGGCATCATCTGATACTGTGATTAAAGTGATTTGTATGATTTGAGTGATTAAAGACATCTGATTTTCAAATGATTATGCGATCGAGATTTTCACAACCACTTTGCGTTGACTAGAAATGCCCAACCAATCACCCCGCCCAAACCTGCACAGCGCCCCCGCATTATCAAATTATCAAATTATCACATTAAACATTATGGCCAGAATCATCAAATCAGGGCTTATCCAAATGAGCCTGCCCATCTCGGAGGGCGAAGGCAGCATCCATGAAATATGCGATGCCATGGTGCAGAAGCATATTCCTTTCATCGAGGAAGCGGGCAAAAGAGGCGTTCAAATCCTTTGCCTCCAGGAGATTTTCAACACCCCGTATTTCTGCCCGAGCCAGGATTCGAAATGGTACGTCACTGCGGAGTCGGTGCCGGGCCCGACCACGGCGCTCATGCAGGAATACGCGAAGAAGTACCAGATGGTCATCATCGTCCCGATTTATGAAAAAGAGCAGGCGGGCGTTTTGTACAACACAGCGGCAGTGATCGATGCTGATGGCGCTTATTTGGGCAAATACCGCAAAAACCACATACCGCACACCTCCGGATTTTGGGAAAAATACTTTTTCAAGCCCGGCAACCTGGGCTATCCGGTTTTTGAAACCCGTTACGCCAAAATCGGGGTGTACATCTGCTACGACCGCCACTTCCCGGAAGGCGCCCGCGCCCTGGGCCTGAACGGCGCCGAGATCGTGTACAACCCCTCCGCCACGGTAGCCGGCTTATCGCAGTACCTCTGGAAACTGGAACAACCCGCCCACGCTGCCGCCAACGGCTACTTCATGGGTTGCATCAACCGGGTCGGCACGGAAAAACCCTGGAACCTCGGCAATTTTTACGGCAGCTCCTACTTCGTTGACCCGCGCGGACAAATATTCGCGCAGGCGTCGGAAGACAAAGACGAGCTGCTGGTGGCCGAATTCGACCTCGACATGATAGACCAGGTGCGCTCTACCTGGCAGTTTTTCCGGGACAGGAGGCCGGAGTCGTATGGGGAATTGACGGCGTTGTAGTTGGTGATTGGTGGATAGTGACTGGTGATTGGATGATTAGTGATTGGTGCACAGCATTTTGGGTTTTGTTTGGCTGTGTTTTTCAGCGCGCTTGGCCACAATTGGGTGGTTGTGGCAATTAATTACGTTCTAGAACATTTCATTTATTTAACCTTGTTTATCATGGCATATCATAAGTTTACGGATTTGGAGGTTTACAAACTTTGCCGGCAATTGCGGAAAGACATTTCCGGTCTTACGGAGCGTAATTTTCCAGCAGAAGAAAAATTCCGTTTGACCGATCAGATCAAGCGTTCCTCCAGAAGTGTCACCTCCTGCATCGCGGAAGGCTATGGGCGATATTATTACAAAGAAAAAATCTCATTCTGCCGAAAATCCCGGGGCTCCCTGGAAGAAACCCTGGAGCACCTAATCACCGCCTTTGATGAAAACTACATCACCTCAGATGTGCTTAAAACCTACAAAGAACAAATTGACTCCTGCCTCAAACTTTTAAATGGATACATCAAATACCTCAACAAAACCAAAGCCCCAAAAGAGGAAAAAAGCCCCAAATAACCACTCCTCTATTGGCCAAACGCGCTGAAAACCAATGCCAAACCAACCCCAAAATGACGTGCACCAATCACCAATCATCCAATCACCAATCACTATCCACCAATCACTACTCGCCAAACGCGCTGAAAACCAATGCCAAACCAACCCCAAAATGACGTGCACCAATC
>CAZULM010000027.1:63018-74778 GCA_964621185.1 uncultured Saprospiraceae bacterium
ACCAATCATCCAATCACCAATCACTATGCCCATCTACACAACACCACGCTCCGCACAAGCATTCGAAGAGAACTTCCAGCAAAAAAAGCCCCTCATGAACGCCACCGAGGCCTTCGTGGAAAGCTCCCGCTGCCTGTTCTGCTACGATGCTCCTTGTATGCACGCATGTCCGACGCATATAGACATCCCTTTGTTTATCAAGCAGATCCATACGGGAAATGTTGACGGTGCGGCCAAAACCATATACGACAAGAACTGGATGGGAAACGCCTGCGGCAAGGTATGCCCTACCCAGGTGTTGTGCGAAGGCGCGTGCGTGTACAACCATGCGCACGTGAAACCGCTCGAAATCGGCCGCTTGCAGAATTTTGCCACCCACCAGGCCATAGCTGCCGGAAAGGTATTGTATAAAAAAGGGACACCAAACGGAATCAAAGTCGCCATTATCGGCGCCGGGCCAGCCGGACTTTCCTGCGCCTGCGAGCTTTCGGTGTTGGGCTACGACGTAGATATTTTCGAAGCAAACACCCGGCCATCGGGCCTTACCGCCCACGGCACTGCCCCCTATAAAATTACCAACGAAGAAGCACTGGCGGAGGTAGATTATTTGCAACAGCAATTTGGCTTTCACATTCAATACGAGAAGCCCATTGCCACAGAACAAGAACTCCAGGCATTGGAAAACACATACAGCGCCATCTTTTTGGGCATCGGAAACGGCCCCACCGCAACCCTGAACCTGCCTGGAGAACACCTGGAAA
Organism: uncultured Saprospiraceae bacterium; assembly: GCA_964621185.1. GTDB lineage: Bacteria > Bacteroidota > Bacteroidia > Chitinophagales > Saprospiraceae > M3007. The sequence goes on from CAZULM010000027.1 coordinate 63,780, forward strand.
ACGTGGTTGGGGCAGTGGAATTCGTGGAAGCCCTGCGTTTCCAAAAACACTTGCTCAAAGTCCCCCAAACAGTGGTGGTGATCGGCGGCGGCAATACGGCCATGGATGCAGCCTCCGAATCGGCGCGCATGGGAGCCGAAACAGTTTACCTGGCATATCGCCGCGCCAAGGCAGATATGGGCGCCTACACATTCGAACACGAACTGGCTACATCTGCCGGTGTACAAAGCCTGTTCAATACCAGCCCCAAAGCAATCCTCGGCGAAGGCAAGGTTAGCGGCGTGCTTTTTGTAAAAACAGCGCTCGAAAACGGGAAACTCGTGGAATTGCCCGGAACCGAATTCACCATAAACTGCGACCTGGTGATCAAGGCAACCGGACAAGCCAAACACCTGTCATTGTTGCAACAAATCAAAGGCCTGGAACTGGATGCCGCCAAACGCATAAAGACCAACCCCGAAACATACCAGACAGGCAACCCCAAATTCTTCGCCGGCGGCGATGCCGTCAACGGCGGCGCAGAAGTGGTGAATGCAGCTTATGAAGGGAAGCAGGCGGCAAAGGGAATACACCAATTCCTAGCGGTTAGTGACTGGTGATTGGATGATTGGTGATTGGTGCACATCATTTTGGGTTTTGTTTGGCTGCGTTTTTCAGCGGTTTGGCGAATATTGGGATGGCTATTTTGATTACGTCCCGTGAGGCCTGAAATGCCTTTCCGCTACTGCCGACAATGTTTGTAAAACTCCAAATCCGTAACCATAATGAAATGCCATGATAAACAGGGCTAAATAAATGAAATACTCTAGAACGCAATTAATTGCCTAATAAGCACCCAATTGTGGCCAAGCGCGCTGAAAAACGCAGACAAACAAAACCCAAAATGATGCGCACCAATCACTAATCATCCAATCACCAGTCACTATCCACCAATCACCAGTCATCCAATCACTAATCACCAACACATGACCGACCTATCCATAAACTTCGCGGGCATCAAAGCGCCCAACCCCTTCTGGCTGGCATCCGCGCCACCCACCAATTCCGGGTATCAGATCATGAAAGCATTCGATGCCGGCTGGGGCGGCGCGGTGTGGAAAACGCTGGGTGTGCCGGTGATCAATGTGTCGAGCCGCTACGGCGGACTCAATTACCGCGACACCCGGATGGCGGGCTTCACCAACATAGAGCTGATCACCGACCGGACGCTGGCCGACAACCTGCGGGAAATAGAGGAAGTGAAAAAGTATTTCCCCCACCACGCCGTGATCGCCTCGCTGATGGTGGAAACCCGGGCCGAATGGCAGCAGATCATCCGCGACGTGGAGAACGCCGGCGCCGACGGTATTGAATTGAACTTCGGTTGTCCGCACGGCATGTGCGAGCGCGGCATGGGCTCAGCCGTGGGGCAGGAACCCGCCGTGCTGAAAACCATTGTAGGCTGGGTGATGGAAGCGGCCAATATTCCGGTGATCACAAAGCTCACGCCCAATATTTCCAACATTGAAGACCCAGGGTTGGCAGCCGTTCAGGGCGGCACCAACGCCATTTCCCTGATCAACACCTTTAAAAGCATCATTGGCATTGATCTGGGCACCTTCGCGCCTTACCCGAATGTGGACGGCCGGGGCACCAACGGCGGGTACTGCGGCCCTGCGGTGAAGCCTATTGCCCTGAACATGGTGCGGCAACTAGGCCAGCATCCCGAAATCGCCGGCACCCCCATCAGCGGCATCGGCGGCATCGAAACCTGGCGCGATGTGGTGGAATACATCCTGTTGGGCGCCACTTCGGTACAAGTTTGCACTGCCGCCATGCACTACGGATTCGGCATTGTGCGGGAGATGGACAGCGGGCTGCGGCGTTTTATGGAGGAGCGGGGCTTCAATACCATTTACGATTTTGCCGGAAAAGCCCTGCCCAATGTGCTGGAATGGAAGGAATTGAACCTGAAACACAAGGTGGTGGCCAGCATCGATGCCAAAAAATGCATCGGCTGCCAGCTTTGCTACATCGCCTGCGAAGACGGGGCGCACCAGGCCATTTCCATCGCCGCCGACCCGGCCAGCAGGATTCCTTCCATCATTGAAGAGAATTGCGTGGGCTGTAATTTATGCTCCTTAGTTTGTCCGGTAGAGGCCTGCATCACGATGGAAAAGCGCGACCCCGGCACGGAGCACGTCACCTGGGAACAACTGACCGACGCGAACAAGGTGCCCAATTCGTTCAACGATGCGCGCGCAGGCGGGAACGGGCATTATGTGCCGGAGCCTGCAATGGCGTTGAAACATAATTAAACACGGTTAAACATGAAAAACACAATCCTACTTGTACTCGCAACCCTAAGCCTTGGCGCTTGCTACAAGCCTGACAGTGGAACAGACAATCCCAACAATGGAAACTGCGACTTCCAATCCACAATCCTGGCGCCTGAAGGCTACAGCCTTCAATATATCGGGGCAGCAGACAACACCGTCTTTAAAATGGATGGGTTTCAGTTCATCAATGACACCTTGGGTTACGCCATGAGCCCCACGAATTCCGGGGGATTTGTATCACTTTTCAAAACCGTCGACGGCGGAAAAACCTGGGCAGATATGTATGTCAACATACCATTTGTTGCCAGCAGCATGGCGTTCAGCGACGAAAGCTACGGGCTTATCTCCGTGATGGACATATCCGGCCAAGAAAAGTGCATGGCACTGAAAACCGAAAATGGCTGCGAGACCTGGACAATCGTCGAATACCCGAACCTGACGGGATTCTTGAACCATTTGCAATTTGACGAAGAAGGCCGCTTGTTTGCCATGCTCTACAAAGGCAGCACGCCCAACGTGGTGCGCTCAGATGACGGCGGCGCGAGTTTTTACAGCATAAACCAGGATCAAAACCTGGGATTTGGGAGCAACACGTTCAGTTTTCTGCTTTTTCAGGACAAGATTTACGCTTCTGGCTACGCCGGGAAAATCCTCGTGATGGACAAAACCGGAAATTTGCTCAAAACGGTGCAGGCGCCCCAGTCTTCCATCTATGACCTTCAGGTAATCGACGACAACAACTTGGTGGCGGCATTTTCCAACGCTACGCTAAAAACAAAAAACGGCGGCAACTCCTGGGAAACAATATTTCCCGGCAGCGCAAGGCTGATCGATTTCAGCACACCGGAAAATGGCCTGATCCTAAGAACCAAAAGCTATTGCAATTCGGACGTGTACCACGCGAACGACCTTTTTGCCGCCACCAACGACGGCGGCGCCACCTGGAAAGAGCCTGACGAAACCAGCACCAACATCGCCGTCTTTTATTCCAACAGCCAAAAGATCGCAGCAGGTACGTACCTGATGTTTATTGGCGGGAACCTCTGGAAACTGCAAAAAAACTAGCGTTTTTATATGAAAAACACAAACTTACTTGTCTTCGCAACCCTTGCCCTTGCCCTCTATTTGGGATTTTCAAGTGATAGACGGGAACAACATGGTGACGGCCTCTTCAAAGGCTATATTTAAGTCTGAAGACGGGGGCAACTACTGGAAACAGATATATGCCGGCAGCGGGAGGCTGATCGATTTCAGCAGCCCGAAAAATGGGCTGGTCTTGAAAAACAAAGACCGTTGCATCGCTAGTTTTTCCGTCCCAAACGACCACTTTGCCACCACCAACGACGGAGGAGATTCCTGGGTGGGAAGCGAAGAGACCACCAGCAACTTAGTAAGTTATTTTTCTCGCAGCCAAAAAATTGCAGCCGGAAAAATATTTGTTCTTTTTAGGCACCAACCTGTGGGCATTGGAAAAAAACTAGCAATCGGTGCCGGTAGCGCGACCTTCAGGTAGCGCTACCATCACTCGATTTCCTCATCCGCTTTTGCCCTTTTGATCGCCTCGTTTATCCGCGCAAAAAAAGCTTCGGTGGGCCCTTCGCACAGATATACCTGGTCGCCATGCTGCCGGGAAAGCGGCATGTCGAGCTCCCACACTTTTTCTATTTTGTGGAAAAAGCCTGGCATGTCGTCGCCCAGTTCGTCATTCACGTAGATCAGCGTCTGGAAATTGGCCGACAGCGAATCGGGCAGCCAGTAGCGGTAGGCGTCGCTGAAGCTCAGCACCAAGCCAACGTCATATTTTCGCCCAAAATGTTCGATGGCGCCCGCTTGGCCGTAGTTTTCGGCATAGATGGCCGCCCTGGATTTGTCGGGTATGCCTTGCCAGGTTTTGCCCGCAGCCTCGGCGAGTTCCTCCCATCCGATCATGTCGGCAAAGTCCTGCGGTAGCGCGTAGTAATTGCCGTCTTCCCAGCGCAAGGCGCCCTTGATTGCCGGGTTCGAGGCCATTTTTTGAAAATACTGCGCCTCTTGCACCGGGGGGAACACCGGCAAAATGACGGGCATGGTGGGCAAGCCGACAGCCAGCATAAAAACAGGCAGCGCATAGCGCAGCCAGCGCACTTTACCATAAGTCGCATTTTCGAGCCAGGCCGCCCCCGCTGCCACCAGCACCGGGTAAGCGCCCAGGGAATAGTAGCTCTTTGCGTTGAACGACAATAAAACCGCCAGCACCGTCAGGTACATCCAGCCGAATATCCGGTAGGGCTTTCCGGCGCTGTGGAACAACAAAAAGTACAAGCCGCCGAGCCAGATCGGCAGCGCCGGCAGGTGAAAGCGCAACTGGTCGGAAAAAAAGCCGCCCAAAGTGACATGGGCAAACTGCGTGCTGGCCAAAGCCCCCAGGTGCCGAAAAACCGGGAACCCGTGCGATGCCTGCCACCAGATGTTCGGGGAGAAGAGGAGCAAGGCCAGTCCCACGGCGGCATAGAACTTTCTGTTCGAAAATATGCGCCGCTGCCCGCCCAACAACAAGCCCGGCAGCATGGCTATCAAAAACATCAGCACCGTGTACTTGTTGAGCAGAGCGATGCCCGCCGCTGCCCCGAACCAGAGTAGCCATCCATCCTTGCCTGTATTGATAAAACGCAGGAATAGCCAGCACAACAAGGCCCAAAAGAAGATGTCGAACACGACCGGCTGGAACAACATGCAGGGCCGCAGATACGCCCCGGACAGCAAGCCCGTCAGCCCGACGAGCAGCATCGCAAACTTGCCTGATGGCTGTCCTTCCCCTTTTGGCAAAAATTCCATGGCCATCAGCCCGGTGAGCAGCACGGTAGCCGAACCGACCAAGGTCGTGATGAGTCGGACAGCCTCTACCGACCCGCCCAGTACGTGGGTGCCAAACCAGGCCCAGCCGCTGATGAGCGGCGGCACGGAAGCATAGCCCCAGTCGAGGTGCCGGCCAAGCGCCAGGTACAGCAGCGCGTCGCGGTGGAACGACCAGGAGCCGTTGATGGAGAGGTGGAACAGGATTTTCAGGGCGACCAGGGCAAGCAGTAACTGGAGGGGGGAGATTTTTTTCATGGGGTGAAAGTAGGGGGATTGCTGGAAATGCTTGACACACGTATAACCCAAAAACCTTATCACCCATGCAAGCCCAGCATCTGCGATCCCAACCTGATGCACCGGTAAGTAGCGGCGCTACTGTTTGGGGAAAAACTTCAACATTGGTGGCCTAGTGCCGCGTATGGGTATCCAGCAGGAGCCTCACTGCATGTAACCTTTGAAGTCGTCCAAAGGCTCGTCAAAATCATGGGAGAGCTTAAAAGTTCCCTTCAAGAAGCCCGCTTTGAGCGGCTTTTTTGGGCTTTTGTCGTTCTCCTTTTGGGGCTGTGACGGCAGCGTGGACTTGTATTTGAAAAAAAGGTAGTCCATGAAAGCCAGCAGCTCCTGTTTCATGCTGTCGGGCATCTGCTTGAGTTGGTGGAGAAAAGCTTGCTCGGTCATATCGTCGCGTTTGAAAACAAATTGAACATACAAATTTAAGCCTGATTTGGGAAAGTTTGTTAGGGTGTGCCGGTAAAAAAAAAGTCCAAACCCCTTACGGGCAAATAGAGAAGGCCCGTTTTTATACCAGAGCAGCGCAGGAGGGAAAGCGTATGTGCCGATGGCTGTTGACAGGTGACAAAATGCGCTGCCCGTTTCGGAATCGAACACAGGTGTTTCAATTCCAAAATGGTGCGATTCCAAGCCAGCAGCAACAAAGCAGCCCGCCCCCGCCTGTAAGGTTTCAATTCCAAAATGGTGCGATTCCAAGTTGCATCGTTGACAGAGGAAAGGAAACGCTTCTGAGTTTCAATTCCAAAATGGTGCGATTCCAAGGCATTTTCGCGGTGCAATACCGAATCATGCCGCAAAGTTTCAATTCCAAAATGGTGCGATTCCAAGACTAAAAACTGGTGGGAAAGTTCCGGCTTTTTCATGTTTCAATTCCAAAATGGTGCGATTCCAAGCTTCCGACACGTCTGGCAGTACGGGGGATTTTGCGGTTTCAATTCCAAAATGGTGCGATTCCAAGAATGGGCAGCCGCAGCCTTCACCGTCATTCGAGCGTTTCAATTCCAAAATGGTGCGATTCCAAGGCGGAATGTGAGCCGTATGATCGTGCCGTAGGCAGTTTCAATTCCAAAATGGTGCGATTCCAAGCTTTGACCCACCGCGCTTTTCTACGTCGCGGCTTAGTGTTTCAATTCCAAAATGGTGCGATTCCAAGCTGAATCTCTTCGCTCAACTCCTTTATTCGTTCCACGTTTCAATTCCAAAATGGTGCGATTCCAAGGGGAATGACCTTTGCGGAATGATTACTGTAAACAGGTTTCAATTCCAAAATGGTGCGATTCCAAGAGGAAGTGTTTGAGCTGCGGCACTTGCACTTTGCGGTTTCAATTCCAAAATAGTGCGATTCCAAGCGGCGGCGGCGTTGGCTTTAACAGCCAGCGATTCGAGTTTCAATTCCAAAATGGTGCGATTCCAAGGAGTTTGTTTTGCTGCCTTTTTTCTGGATACCAGAGAGTTTCAATTCCAAAATGGTGCGATTCCAAGCCTGGAGCTTGCTATGCAGTCCACGTTCAAAAACGCGTTTCAATTCCAAAATGGTGCGATTCCAAGAACCAATGGGACAAATAGCAAAAATGATAATCAAGTTTCAATTCCAAAATGGTGCGATTCCAAGGGCGGTTAAAGCGCCGATTGCTAGGCAGAAAAGAACAGTTTCAATTCCAAAATGGTGCGATTCCAAGGCGCTTTTCGGTAAGCGGGTCGTGGCTGACAAAAAGGTTTCAATTCCAAAATGGTGCGATTCCAAGCTGGTGAACTCGGTGACATTTCGCTCAAGGCTTACTAGTTTCAATTCCAAAATGGTGCGATTCCAAGCTTATGTCTGAGCTTATTCTAGTCCTGAAAGAATCTGTTTCAATTCCAAAATGGTGCGATTCCAAGCTGCTTTTAGGAAAAGCAAGCCCGGCGACGTTTCGCGTTTCAATTCCAAAATGGTGCGATTCCAAGAAAAAGCGGCGGTTGCCACATCATCTACAAATGTCGTTTCAATTCCAAAATGGTGCGATTCCAAGCCACCGGGCGGCACGGTGCCTTTTCGAATTGAATCAAGTTTCAATTCCAAAATGGTGCGATTCCAAGAAGGAGCATTGAAAGCCTGAAAAAATGGTTTTGGGGTTTCAATTCCAAAATGGTGCGATTCCAAGATTTCGGTAGGGCTGTTGTGTACTCCAACCACACTAGTTTCAATTCCAAATTGGTGCGATTCCAAGCTTGTTGAGACAAGGCAGGATACACTTTGGGGCCTGTTTCAATTCCAAAATGGTGCGATTCCAAGAAAAGCGTCCGGGGTTCCTCCTACGAGTTTCATCTGGTTTCAATTCCAAAATGGTGCGATTCCAAGTCATCGTGCGTCAGGGTGCCTTTCGGCGTAAATGGTTTCAATTCCAAAATGGTGCGATTCCAAGAAGATACCCGGAAAGGATAACGACAAGGCCGAAAAGGTTTCAATTCCAAAATGGTGCGATTCCAAGGCTGGTGGGCTTACTGCATTGAAGCCCTATGTACAGGTTTCAATTCCAAAATGGTGCGATTCCAAGGGCGTGATGTTTTGCGTTTCTTTGCCATTTTTTTGGTTTCAATTCCAAAATGGTGCGATTCCAAGGATTACGACCGCATCCGCGCCTTCCTGTTCAATCGGTTTCAATTCCAAAATGGTGCGATTCCAAGGGTGATAAGCGTGGATTTTGATTATGAATTTGAAAGTTTCAATTCCAAAATGGTGCGATTCCAAGGAAAAGGGCATCCGTGTTCTTTTCTGCCTAGCAATGTTTCAATTCCAAAATGGTGCGATTCCAAGTGGGATACAGCCACTCCCCTACTTCAAGAGATACTAGTTTCAATTCCAAAATGGTGCGATTCCAAGCACGCCAAAAACCGCTTTGATACCGATTTGTAGGAAGTTTCAATTCCAAAATGGTGCGATTCCAAGAACAACCCCGGCAATATCCGGGTCAGCGGGAACGCCGTTTCAATTCCAAAATGGTGCGATTCCAAGTGAATCAGTACAAGGTGATGCCCACCGCCCTGAAAAGTTTCAATTCCAAAATGGTGCGATTCCAAGGCCCTGTTGAGGCTGTTATTGATTTTTTAAATTTGAGTTTCAATTCCAAAATGGTGCGATTCCAAGACGTAAAAGCCCGCCTGGCTGCGGATGGCCACGACGGTTTCAATTCCAAAATGGTGCGATTCCAAGCACGTACCAACTCTGACACATATCCTGATTTTTTGTTTCAATTCCAAAATGGTGCGATTCCAAGCACCGTCGTTGTAAGCAACGCCCCACGGGTAAAAGTTTCAATTCCAAAATGGTGCGATTCCAAGTTGGAAGGGGCTGTATGGTTACAAAGCCTATGAGCAGTTTCAATTCCAAAATGGTGCGATTCCAAGAAGGGTAGATTTTGCCTATAAATTCAGCGTCAACTTGTTTCAATTCCAAAATGGTGCGATTCCAAGCGTCTTGGTATTACGAAAGCAAGTGAGCATGAAAAAAGTTTCAATTCCAAAATGGTGCGATTCCAAGCCGCGCCAATCCCGCATCGGTACGGGTTTGACTTGTTTCAATTCCAAAATGGTGCGATTCCAAGCGGTAAACCCGGCAAGCCCTACCCTAAACCTGGGCGTTTCAATTCCAAAATGGTGCGATTCCAAGCAAGGCTGTTTTGGTTAGCGCTTGAGTTCCCTGAAGTTTCAATTCCAAAATGGTGCGATTCCAAGCGTGCTTACATACCTCAATACCGCTCTTGCCAAGCGCGTTTCAATTCCAAAATGGTGCGATTCCAAGAAAACTACTTATTTTCGCTTTTACGCTCCTTTCCTGTTTCAATTCCAAAATGGTGCGATTCCAAGGATTGTTTACGATGCCGACGGCGTTGGCGCTTTCCTGTTTCAATTCCAAAATGGTGCGATTCCAAGGATCGGGGTGCCTTCTTTTGCCCGTATCTCTTCGAGTTTCAATTCCAAAATGGTGCGATTCCAAGCGTCCTGGCCTCGCGGCGTGGCCACGGGCTCCTGGAGTTTCAATTCCAAAATGGTGCGATTCCAAGCCATCGGCCACCTTGCGCATCCACTGCTGCGCCTCGAGTTTCAATTCCAAAATGGTGCGATTCCAAGAAATGCAAACACTACAGGTGCAAATAATGTAGCAATGTTTCAATTCCAAAATGGTGCGATTCCAAGCAATAATGAATTTCCACCCGGAAGTCAACATTGAGGTTTCAATTCCAAAATGGTGCGATTCCAAGCCCGTTCCACTTCCAGTATTTCCCGCGTTATTTCTGTTTCAATTCCAAAATGGTGCGATTCCAAGAATATCCATGCCTTCAAAGGACGGTTCAAAATCTATGTTTCAATTCCAAAATGGTGCGATTCCAAGGCCAGTTTTTTTACCTGCACGAAGTCCGTTCTGAGAGTTTCAATTCCAAAATGGTGCGATTCCAAGTTGGCATCAACGAGGCGGGTGGGCTGGTAAAAGGCGGTTTCAATTCCAAAATGGTGCGATTCCAAGCGAATTTCAGAAACTAGTTTTTCTTGGTTCCAGTCGGTTTCAATTCCAAAATGGTGCGATTCCAAGCCTTCGTGTAGTCAGGCTTGATATCACATCCTTGAAGTTTCAATTCCAAAATGGTGCGATTCCAAGCGAGGCGTTCCACGTACTCGAAGGTGCCATCTTGTGTTTCAATTCCAAAATGGTGCGATTCCAAGCACCAGAACATTACTCACCATTCAAATCAATAATTAGTTTCAATTCCAAAATGGTGCGATTCCAAGCGCCGCCGGTGGCTGGTGTCATCACCCCGTAGGGTGGTTTCAATTCCAAAATGGTGCGATTCCAAGTGCTTCTTTTTGCGGCGAACGATGGATTCAATTCGCGTTTCAATTCCAAAATGGTGCGATTCCAAGTAAGTGTCTGGCACCACACCTGCGCTGGTGTCATGTGTTTCAATTCCAAAATGGTGCGATTCCAAGGCAACGGCAACACCCGCATCATCCCGATCAACGGCAGTTTCAATTCCAAAATGGTGCGATTCCAAGGCGCGGCAACGAACGTGATAAGTTGTTTCATTTTATGTTTCAATTCCAAAATGGTGCGATTCCAAGGCTGCCGTTTTACCGAGTGCGATTATTACCAAGACCTGTTTCAATTCCAAAATGGTGCGATTCCAAGAATATTTCAGCAATTATCCTGGAGGTCAATTCAGGGTTTCAATTCCAAAATGGTGCGATTCCAAGAAGAGGTGGCGAACATTGCCCGGGCGCTTAAAAACTGTTTCAATTCCAAAATGGTGCGATTCCAAGAAATCCCCGCCGTTTATCATAGCCGATCGTTGCCAGGTTTCAATTCCAAAATGGTGCGATTCCAAGAAAAGCCTAATCCGACGGCTGAACCACCTTTGTCGGTTTCAATTCCAAAATGGTGCGATTCCAAGCCGCTTTGCAGCACAGAAAGGATTTGTCTTTCATATGTTTCAATTCCAAAATGGTGCGATTCCAAGGCAGTACAAGACCGCGCAACCGAAACCTAAAGACAAGTTTCAATTCCAAAATGGTGCGATTCCAAG
>CAZULM010000028.1:0-206 GCA_964621185.1 uncultured Saprospiraceae bacterium
TGAATGATGAATGATGAATGATGAATGATGAATGATGAATGATGAATGATGAATTTGCCTTGAAAAAGCTTGTATTGGCAGCAAAATTCATGTTTTTTTTCTATAAATTATTACATCGTTATATGTGTCACGTTATTACGGGAGCCTGCACCCTGGGCTTGGCACCAATTTCCAGGTGCTGTAAAAAGTAGCCCCAGCGGGGCGGC
>CAZULM010000028.1:306-74469 GCA_964621185.1 uncultured Saprospiraceae bacterium
AATATCTGTAGCCCCAGCGGGGCGGCAATATCTGTAGCCCCAGCGGGGCGGCAATATCTGTAGCCCCAGCGGGGCGGCAATGTATGTAGCCATCAACCACCAGGCAAATTCTATCTGGCCGCATATTGCCCGTTCCCTTGGCTGTAATTTCCCAAAAAATGCGTCTATGCAAAAGGTGAAAGGATGCCACAAAGCGGTCAGCTTTTTCAACTGCGAAGGTTCGATTTCGCAATATTTCAAGAAAACGTATTTTTGTATTGAAAAAAACAATAATTTTGATACGCAAACAAGAAAATTTTTAAACAAACAGAATATTCAGACAATGAAATAACATCAATATGTGTTTTCACGCCTAACAGGAATAACCCATGAAACAAATAATAATACACCCTGCCCTCAAACCCTGGCTTTTGCTGCTGCTTTTCGCCTTCGCTCCCAATATGCCCGTTTGGGTACAGGGCTTTGGTGTAGTGAAACCGTACCGCTTTTTGCACATCGGCAAGGAGCAAGGTTTGGAAGGCATCAAGCCGACTTGCGTATTTCAAGACAGTTACGGGTTTATTTGGATCGGCACCTGGGGCGGGCTGTACCGGTTCGACGGGTATTCCTGCAAACATTTTGAGCACGTGCCGGGGGATTCGACTTCCCTGCCCGACAATTTCATCGCCTACCACGCCTTTTTTGAGGATAAAAACAGCGATATCTGGTTCCCTACCTTCAACGCCGGATTTGTGCGCTTCGACAGGGAGACCGAGCGCTTTCAAAGCTTTCGGGCTGGGGCAAACCGATTGGCCATAGATGGCCTAAACGCCCTTTGCGACGACCTGAACGGGGATATTTGGTTGGGGACACGGGGTTTGGGCTTGAGCCGATACATCGTAAAGCATGATTCTTTTGTCAATTACCGGCCCAAAGGTATCGGAAAAGACACGCTCCAGGGCAACCAATACCTATTGTCCGTATTTTCCAGTCATGATGGGCTTATTTGGTTCGGCACCCTGGAAGGCGTAGCCTACCTCAACCCTGTTATCGGTGAATACAAATATTTTTTCCCAGGTGTTGATGGCCGTTTAGACGCAGGTCTCAGCGACAAATATGTGTCTGATATCTTTGAGGACCAAAAAAACCGGATTTGGGTTTGCACGAAAAAAGGGCTGAACAGGTTTGTGCCCCCCGACTCCTTCGTGCACTATTCTCCCAGCCAGTATGAAAATATTCCAATCAACCCCGGTTACGACCATATCCACCGCGTGTTCCAAGACTACCTTTCAGGTGACTATTGGGTCGGCACAGCAGCCGGATTGCTCCGCTTCGACCCTGAAGCCGGCACCTTTGAGCCAATTCTCCACAACCCGCTTGAAAAGAATTCAGTTTCAGCGGGCGGCGTGCACGGCATTTATGAGGATCGAAGGGGAAATATCTGGGTGTCAGCGGATGGCGGCCTGAGCTTGCTGGACAAAAAAGTTGCCCGGCTTCATGACAGCAGATGGTCTGCCGCTCAAAAACTGCTTCCCGCGCTTAGCATGTTGAACAGCGGGCCGCATGTGCTCCAAACCGGCGACCGCTTATGGCTTGCTTCTGAAAATGGGCTTTGGACATTTTTGCCCGGCCAGCCCATCCATTATTTTGAAAAGTTGGGGGGTGGGTTCAGCGCCCTGTTTGCCGACAGCAAAGGGCACTTGTTCGCGGGGACCAGCAATGAAACCTTTTTTGTGATCGATACCAAAAATCTGCAGGTGGTGGAAAAGTTTGTCAAAACCAAAGACCCACACAATGCCCATCGCCCCGCAGGAGCGCGCAACACCGCCTTTGCCGAAGACAAAACTGGCGCTATTTGGATGGGAAATACCGGCGCCTTGAACCGCCGAGACCCAATTTCAGGGGAATTCCAGCGATTTGAGCCAAAAGAAGGCAACTACCAAAGCCTGTCCAATTTCGACATTACCGACCTGCATACCGACCGGCACGGCAACCTCTGGATCGCCACAATGGGCGGGGTGAACATGCTTCCCGCGCAGCAATTGGACAAGGCCGCCGAAAGCAAAGGAATGCTTTCATTCGTCCGCCATCAATATTCTGCCGACTCGTCGAACACCATCAGCAACGACCACGTGCGCGCCATCTTTGAGGACAGCCACGGGCGGATGTGGTTCGGCACCGATTTCGGGCTGAACCTGTTCGACCCTGCAAAACAACAATGGCAGCGGTTTTCCAAGAAAGACGGGCTGCCCAAAGTCAAGATCACCGGGATTTTGGAAGACAAGGATGGCGCTATTTGGGCGACCACGGAAAGCAGGGGCATCGTAAAATATGTGCAAGGGCGGTTCTTGGGGCTAACCCAAGCCGATGGCCTGAACGCCCAGTACTACCCTACCAGCAGCTGCCTTGCCCTGAACGACGGGCGTTTGCTGTTCGCCGGCATCGGCGGGCTGAATGTGCTCGACCCGCAAATACTAAGGTTTCAGTACGACACTTTCCCCATGTACATCGTCAAGATGAGCCTGTTCAACCAGGCGCTGAAGCCCGGCGGCGCTGACAGCATATTGCACCAGGCCGACTATCTGACGCGCGAGATCGAATTGGATTACGATCAGAATGTTGTCTCCATCCAGGTCGCCGCCCTGAATTTCACAAACCCGGAAAAACAAGCATATCGCTACCGCTTGGAAGGGTTTTCTTCCCTTGAAAACTGGCAATACTTAGGCGCCGACCGCGAAATAACGCTCACCAACCTGTTCCCGCGCACCTACACCCTATACGTGGAAAGCAGCTCCCTGCCCGACGACCGCGAGCACTGGGAGTGTGCCATACAGCCCCTGACCATCCGCGTGCGCTATCCCTGGGGAAGGATACTGTTGTTTTCCATCGCCTTCTTTGGCACCCTGTACGTAATCTACAAGCTGCGGGTGCGCCGAAAGCTGGCCCTCGCCGAAGCCAAGCGCCTGCAGGACCTCGACCAGTCCAAAACCAAGTTTTTCACCAACATCAGCCATGAGTTCCGGACGCCCCTTACCGTCATTTTGGGTGAAGCAGAACAGCTCGACAAGGAAGCCCTCCATTACCAGCACGGCGGCCTGGCGGCCATCCGGCGGCAAGGCCGGCACCTGCTGCAACTGCTCGGCCAGATACTAGACCTGGCCAAAGTGGAGGCCGGCGCCATGCGCTTGAACTACATCCAAGGCGACGTATTGCTCTACCTCAAATATCTGCTCGAGTCGTTCCATTCCTTAGCCGAGGAGAAAAACATCGAACTGCAATTTGAATCAGACACGGAAGCGTGTTGGATGGACTACACGCCGAGCGGCTTGCAGACAATCGTCTCAAACCTGCTCTCCAACGCCATCAAATTCACGCCAAACGGTGGCCGGGTTTCCCTCATCGCCGCCGCAAAAGCCCAAGCCGGCAAATTTATCCTCAGCATCAGCGATACCGGTATCGGCATCGCGGAAGAAAAAATCCCCTTGGTGTTCGACCGCTATTACCAAGCCAGAGGAGAAGCCGGTGGCACGGGTATCGGGCTGGCGCTGGTGAAAGAACTGGTGGCATTGATGGGCGGCCAGATACAAGTGGAGAGCAAGCTGGGCATCGGCAGCACCTTTACAGTGACCCTGCCCGTGTCGAACAAGGCCGAAATGCGGCAATTCAAAAAAGAAGATTTTGGGGGCGGAAGCGAAGACCTTTCGCCACAAACCCGGGATTTTTCCAAGATCCAGCCAACCACAAGCCCAGCGGAAAGCCTGCTCCCCCTGCTGCTCTTAGTGGAAGACAACCCCGACGTGAGCCGCTATATCAGCTCCCTGCTCGCTGGCGAGTACCGCATCCACCTGGCCCCAGATGGCAAAGCAGGGCTGGAAGCCGCCTTCAGGCTCTTGCCCGACCTGATCATCAGCGACGTGATGATGCCCGAAATGGACGGCTACGCCTTGTGCCACGCCTTAAAGTCGGACCACCGCAGCAGCCATATCCCGATCATATTGCTCACAGCGAAGGCCGACCTCGACGCACGGTTGGCGGGGCTGGAGGAGGGGGCGGATGCGTATTTGACGAAGCCGTTTGAAGAGCGGGAGCTGCGCGTGGAGCTCAAGAAATTGCACGAACTGCGAAAGGCAATGCGCGCTCGGTACAGCGCCGGGTTCGAGCCGCTGTCGCCCAGCGACGACCCCACTTTTCGCCGGGAAGACGCTTTCCTGCAGAAACTGCACGAAGTCCTGGAAGCGAACTTTGCCGACGAGGATTTTGGGGTTCCGGAGCTGTGCGCGCTGCTCGGCATGACCCAACCCGTTTTGTACCGAAAGCTCACCTCGCTCCAGGACAAGAACACAGAAGATTACATCCGCTCCTTCCGTTTGGAGAAAGCGCGCCTGCTGCTACGCGACACCGATATGAACGTACAAGAAGTAGCCTTTGCCTGCGGGTTTAAAGAACCGTCGCACTTTAGCCGGGTGTTCAAGCAAGAGTTTGGGTTCCCACCTGGGCATTTGCGCAAGTGAACCTTTCGGCATCGTGCCATCCTTCAAATCTGCTTTTTATCTGGGAGGCCCCTGATATGGGCGCTGCCCAAATTTTGGTGATTGCGCCCCTTCAGGGCTGGAATTTCGGTTGGGCATAAGATAATTTTTTCTCAAAACACCCGGTTTTTGTCGCTTTTCAGGGGTATTACAGGGCTTTGGTGCAAAAGATACGATGTTGTGCGCAGGAGATAAGAGGGTTGGGGGGAGATGGGGATAGGTTTGTGGCAAATCTATACCTCACGCCGCTTGGTTTTGTGCATGCCGATCTTTGTAATCAATTGAACATCAGTTGAATCAATCATACTCAATCACAAAAACCAGGCGAATCATGGTATAATTCCATCACCAAAGTTTTCTTGAAGGCAACAACCGAATTTCAGGACTGCCTTTGCAAAAACAACAAAATTCACGGCTATGAACTCAAAAAACTTTTTCGGATTTATGCTCTCCTGCTCTTTGCTTATTATAAGCTGCAAAAACGAGCCGCAATCGAATTGCGATTGTGAAAAATTGAAATTCCCTGCTTCCAGATTTGAAATTTTCGGTGCAGAAAGTGAGCTGCTTAGGGGAACAAATGCAGGGCTACCGTTGGATTCAATGCCTGGAGTTAAAACCATTAACTCCGAAGAATTGAACAAGTGGAAAAAATCGCCAGAAACCGGGCTGTTTCTACTAGACATGGATTATGCCCCGCAAGAATTGAAAGATGAGTTGAAGGAAGAAGGCTACACACTCCATGCAGATGGCACCCTTGATTCTTCGGGCGTAAGGATCACTTTGATTGTTCAAAATGAGGTCTATAAGATAACGAACAAAAGCCAAGCAACGAATACTCCCGTAAACAGCTTGGCAACTCGGCCAAATGTTTCCCTCGCGAGCCCATTGCCTTTCGCCGGTTTTTCAAAATCTTTTTGGTGGAAATATAACGGCGGGTTTTGCCGCAGTTATGAAGCCAAAACGAGGGCTTACACCTATGGCCCCAAAGTAGGCGGCATCTGGCCTCGCACAAATGTGGCACTGATTCAAACCCATGTGGACATTTCTTCGGGGGGGAAATCGGATACCGATGTGTGCAACAACTGCTCTGAAGAGGGTTCCTCCGTAAAAAACAAAATAGGCTGTTGGTGGCCAGCACACGGCAAAGGCTTTGGTTCTCATTACATTTACATATTTGATCCAGGCATTTCTATTTCACAGTCATGGGGCTGGTCACATTAGATAAAAAGCCCCCATTTTCTCACCCTCTAAATCCCCCCACCATGCATCCCAAAACAATCTGTCTATCCCTGTCCCTGCTTGTCCAACTTTCCGCAAGCGCCCAAATCTGCCTCCTCAACGACGAATTCAACAATGCCGCTACCTTGGGCAACTGGTCGAACATAACCCAGGTGGAAGGCTGGGACGCCGAACAACTGGAAACGTTCAACATCAACACCACCGCGGCCGGACGCTTGTTCATGCAACCCCATTCCTGTGTCTGGTTCGACGATTTCAGGGGGCCGTTCCTTTTCAAGGAGCTTAGCGGCGATTTCATCTTCACGACGCAAGTGCAAGTAGAGAACCGGGCTGGCGGCTGGCCGCCAGGGACCACGTTCTCGCTGGCAGGGCCAATGATCAGGCGGCCAAAGTCGCTGACAACCGGCATTGAAGATTGGGCAGCGGGACAAGAAAACTACGTCTTCCTGTCCCTGGGCTTCGGCGACCCCGGTATTTGCGGGGCGCCCTGTGCCGGTCTTCCCCCCATGCACCTGGAAACCAAAGCCACCTGTGGCAGCCATTCCGACCTGCGCATTACCCCCATTGGAACCCAGGAGATCACCCTGCGGTTGGCAAAGATCGGCAACGCCGTCATCTCCCTGTACCAGATTCCCGGCGGGGCGTTTGTGGTGCAGGAACGGCACCGGATTGTCAACGTATGCCAGAATGGCCCAAGCGACGTGCTGTACGGCGAGGGCCCCGTACAGGTGGGCTTGGTGGCCTATACCGACTGGCCCGCCGTTTCAGGCATGGATGCCGTTGTGCACAACAACAGCGTGGTGCACGTGAACCCCGACTTGAACGCGCGGTTCGATTTTGCACGGTTCAGCGAGGTCAATGTCCCGGCGGCATTGGCCGGTTTGGACTTGGCCAATCCGGCCCAGGTCACCGATGCCCAATTGCTTTCTTTTCTGGGCTTCGCTTCTGTGCCTGTGGCTTGCCCGGTACTTCCAAATCCCGGAGGCCGCTACCTCAGTGTTTGGCGGGAAGGAACGGGCGCCCACAGCTTGCGGGCAGGGCTTGGCTGGGCCGATTTCGTAAGCCAATGGCAAGCGCAGTCCAGCGCAGGGCTTCGGCTCCTTGATGTGGACGCGTACAAAAACGATGGCGCCACGCTTTTTAACGGCGTTTGGGAGGCTGGCGCCGATGCCCATGCCTTTTATCGGTACAGTTCCTTCGACGCCTTCATGGCAAAAAAGAAATCCCTCGCTTTGCAAGGGAGGCAGTTGATCGACATCGAAACAGACCGGGTGGGAAGCAAGCGGTATTATACCGGGGTTTGGCGCGCGGGCACTGCCCCGCACCGGGTGTACAGGTTTTCCAGTTGGGGCGCTTTTGTAACAAAATGGAATTCCTTGAATAACGCGGGCTATCGCTTGATCGATATCGAAACTTACACAGTAGGGGCAAATCGGCGATATATCGGGATTTGGCAACAAGGCGCCGGGAAATACGCCCTGTACCAATATAGCAACTGGGAAAGCTTCTTTCATAAATGGCAGCAGCTTGCAGCAGACGGCCTGCGGCTGATCGATATTGAGACCTTTTCGCAGAACGGCCAGGAGTATTACTTGGGCGTGTGGCGGGGAGGAACCGACAATTATAGCCTGTTCCGGGACAACAATTGGGAAGCTTTTATGAGCCATTACTCAGCGCTCAACGCCGAGGGGCTGCGCCTGATCGACATGGAGCGGTATTAGGGAATGTGGTGCGCCGCGCTCTTTTTGAACACAATTTTTTCACCCATTAAAACGCTTTTGCTATGACCACAAATTCCTTGAACAAGCGGCTTTTGACGCTTGTCGCCTTATGCCTTATCGGGCTGTCTTTAACAGCCCAATTTGAAACCGATTTTGGCCTCCCCAACGAAAACGAAAACTATTGGGACGGCATCCGGGTCAACCAAAGACGGGCGCTCAGCTTGTCGAACACCAACCAAAACAGCACCACTTCCATGCTGCTTTCCAGACACTCCTTATCCAATGGGAACGTGCTGGCGAGCAGGAACATCTCCCTGGCCGACCTGCGGCTGGAAGGGCGGGCTTTGGGGATGAAAAAAAATGTATTTGGCACGCCCAACGCCTTCTTCGTGACTGGTTTCTTTAGGCCAGTTGGCATCGCCGGGGGGATCAACAGGGGCGCCTTCATTTTGCGGACAAATTCAGGCCTGGCGCCCACCCATTTTTTCCGCAGGCCTGGGGATCCCGACCATGCAAACTTTACAGAAGGGGTGAGCGTTGAAAACTTTCGCAACTATTCCTTTTTTGTGGGCCAAACTTCTCCGCAAATCGTGACCGGCGACCCAGCCCTCGACTTTTACGGCTTTTGGGTTTCCAAGTTTCAGGCGAACAACATGGGTATCCAATGGTCGAACCGCTATTTCCTGACGGGCGACAACTGGGACGACAGGGTTGTTGCAAAGGAAAGCTGCCTGGGCCTCTACCGGATCGGGAACCAGCCCCCCAGGGCAGGCCTGGCAGTCACCGGCAGTTATGGCCCGAACGACGATGCCGCGTTGCGCCACGCCTTCATTTCCATGATCGACCGCAGTACGGGCAACGAAATATGGCGCACACCCTGCCCCTCGGAACTGCGCTTCGACGAAGGGCTTGACGTGGTGTACGACCCAAGCAGCAGACGGTATTTTATGGTCGGCTATGCCCGTGCCACCGACAACAGCATCCGGCTGTACACCGCCGCAGTCCGCGACGACGGGGTGTTTTTGGGGAGCAGCCTGCACACGCCTGGCCCTGCGGGAACTTTTCGCGACATGATGGCCCGCGCCGTGTGCTTGAGCTTCAATCAAGGCCACGCCGTGGTCACAGGCTATGTGCAGGTATTGGAAAATGGCAACACCGTGGCGAAAACCTTTGCAGCCGAAATGACCATTCAGCCGAACAGCACTGTTGTTTGGGCACGCTATTACCTTGAATCAGCGGCGGATGAGGTGACCGGAAGGAGCGCCGAATCCATCCAGCCTATCCAGGGCGGCCCGCTCACATCGGGCTATTTGATCATTGGCGGCGGGCAACTGAACCAGGCAGCGCCGAATACCAGGGATGCCCAGGCGCTCAAAATAAGACCTGACGGTACGCTGGGGGCCTTGAACTGCAAGGTCATTGACATAGCGCTTGGCTCCTTCCCGCAGCAGGCGACCGTGCCCGGGCTACAGTTCAAGACAGAGGACTACCCTTGGGTTCGCATCCCGTTGCCAAAGCATCAGCGGATTGACTTGAGTGACTCCTCTTGTGCGGATTGAAGCAATTAAGGGCGATTTTCCAAATCAAATTGGGACAATTCAGTGCTGTTTAGGAAAGCAAACATCCACCGTTTTTTTACTACTAAATAAATACCACATGGAAAAAAGAAAAAAGTCATACCCGCCATCCGAATTCGGATTTTCGGGTTTTGCGCCACCACGGACGCAAAGAATTCCTAACTATGTCTTTGAAACAGAGGAGTATATAAGTTATCTCTTGCATTCAAAGAGCGTCGTCAAAGATGTGCCATCAATTGTTGTCAATGTGCCAGGTGCCTATCGCTACAAGGCTGGCTTCTGCCTACAAAGAGGGCAGGCAAAATCTTGGCTTACCTATGAACGTGCACATTGGAACAAAGATCGCGGATATTGCGAAGGAGATCGGGTGCTTCATATTGTTTGGGGCGCGGAAAGTCTGTTATTTGGCGAAAAATGGTCAGCGCCTACATATTTAGTATATCTCCATTGGAATGTAGATGGCGAATGGGGGCGTAATTATTCCCACTTTGGCGGGTCTGGAATCGGAGATTTGTTTGATTGGGGGCAACGTTACAGCTGGAAACCCTGCAGGTATTTTGATTGAGCTGCTGTAAGAGTATTTATACTGTGATTAAAGTGATTTGTATGATTTGAGTGATTAAAAACATCTGATTTTCAAATGATTATGCGATCGCGATTTTCACAACCACTTTGCGTTGACTATATTTTGGTTGGATGATTGACTGCAATACCCCCCCTTTCAATCATCCAACCCCTCCTCCTCCACCCGCCAACCCGTAAATAAATATGCAATCTAATTCCCCAAAGGCCTCCACTGAACCCATATGTTGGTGCCAGAAGGATCCTGGGCGGTGATGCTCACGCGCCAATACTCGCCCTTTGACACGGGCAGGGTAAAGGAGCTTGCATCTGCGTTAGACCAAGCCGTAGCCCCTATGCGGGTTTCAGATGGATCAAATGCAGCATCGGGGCTGGTGGCGCCTTCAGCCCTTATTTTATTGTTCCCGGTGACCGTAAGCCTTACAATGACAAAGCCGTCTGTTGGAGCCTGGTAAACCATATCCGGGCTGCGGTCTTCCCAATTGCCGAACATCTTTACAGTGCCTTTGACTTCCAATGTCGCATCCGGGGCAGCAGTGCCTATTCCCACATTGCCATTTGTCAAGATGGTCAAATGCGATGCCTTAGCGCCGGCGCCAAGGCTCAAACGCGGGTGCGCGGCGCCCGTACCGTCGGTAGTCAACAATACTTCAGGAACTGAAGGGCGCATGCTTATCAGGAAATTCCTGCCCGGGGCGCCTCCGCTTATGGCATTCTTACGCACGTTGACCACATCTTCCTCGGCATCGGAATCCGGGGCACGGATATCGAGTTTGAAATCCGGCGCGCTTGTGCCAATGCCGACCCGTCCGTTGGTGTAATGAATGCCATTCGGGTTGTTTTGCCATTGGGAACCGATTCCGGCCAGCGAAACGGTATTGCCGTTGCTGAGCGACAGGTTAGCACCGGAGATCGACAATGTTTGTATTTCATTGAGGGGATCCTGGTCGCCGTCATTGGAATTACCCGCGTTTTGGGCATACAGGGCATAAGGCACACTCAGCAACTGCACGGCGTTTAAGAGCAAAAATTCGTTTCCACCAGGGGGTTTGAACCCCACCCTTAACAGATAGACATCAGCCCCCCAGTCAATTGCCAACAGGCTGCTTCCTGCTTTTACATTTCCTCCGCCTATTTTCAGCGAAAACAACCCGAACTCGTTGGTCAATATGGCATTGTGTTCTTCTTTGTAAACTTCGGTGCCGCTCATATTGTTTTTTAGTATAGTGGCCTCAATATCGATGGTTTTGCCCGACAACAGCCCCAGCCCGTCTCGCGCAACTGCCTGATATTGAAAATAAGGCGGGACTGATTGAGAACACAGGCTATTATGGAGTAAGCCCCAAAAGGTCAGCGACAAAATTATTGTCTTTTTCATGGTCTGGCGTATGGATAAGTGGGTGATGAGTTTCCTTTAATATTTTGCCAATTTAACAACCGCGCTTTCTCCATGCAAAGCGCCTTCGATCTTAAAAAAGTACATCCCTGCCGAAAGCATCCCCAATTCAATTTGGTATTTGACGGCGCCAGATTTTCCAGAGAGCACCGTGCGGCCGTCGGGTGATCGGAGCGACCAAACATGCGGAAATTCTTGTTCAATAAATACCGTCACAGCACCAGAAAAGGGGTTCGGAAACACCTGAACTGAAACGCTTCTTTCGGGCAACTCAATTGTTGAAACGGCACATTCGATCACAGGCTCCGTTGCCAACCATTCAAATGGTTGCTGAAATCCTTGCCGTAGCCAGTAACACATCGCCTCGTCAACAATCGTGTCCAGCGTTTTTCCAACAACCTGGCCTAATGTCCATGCAAGGCTGTAATTGCCCGTAACTTGGTATCCTCCGGCATTGGAAACGGCATAAGGGTAGATGGTGACGGCGGAAGGGGCGCCCTGACATGTGCAGTTTGCGGTGACGACATCGTTTACAGTCGCATCGTTGCCGTCATCGCAATGGTCGCCGACGTCCAGACAAAGGTTGGGGCATGCTGCGGTACGGGCTTCGAAGATGGCAAGGCCGCTGATGCCGTTTTCCGCAAAGCTGCCCGCGTTGGAAAAAATGCCACCCGTGGCATATTTAACCGAAATACAAGCAGGTCCTACTGTATTCCCGTTTGGCAGTTGAACCCGGTAAACAAAAAGTTCATTGGCTGCAAAACCATCTTTTTCTGTCGTGGTACCGTCGTCGCCGAATGCGGCCATAGCGGTATTAACGCCGTTCCACTGGACATACCCTGCACATTTTAAGGTACCATTGTCGTCGAACAGCACGGAGATGTAACTGCCTAAGGGTAGCGGAGCACCGTCAAGGGTCGGTTTCAGGTTGATCAGCAAAATGGAGTGGTTGGAGCCGGTGTTCACGACGAGGCCGCAGGAGGGTGGCTGTGCCACAAGCCTGATGCTCAAAAGGGTGGTCATCCAGAGTATGTGCCGGACAATTGTTTTCATAATACGGTTTTTATTTTTTCTTTAAAACCAGGGGAAATACACGCGATCCTGAATCTGTTTGTGCCCGAAGAAAGTGCAGGCCGGCAGCATAATCTGCCAATCCGAAATCAAAAGCATACGGGCCAGCGGTGAAGCGCTGGTCGAGCAAGGTGGCCAAGGCTTTGCCATCGGCGGAAAACATTTCGATGCGCAGGCGAGCAGCCTTTGCCAACCCGAACCGCAAGTGCAAACTGCTGGCGGCAGGGTTGGGGAAATAGTTGAATTTGGTCAATGCTGGGAGCTCCGACGCGCCAGTTATGAACGACAAGACATAAAACCCGTTCGGTTGATAAACAGCTGCGCCGGAATCCAGGCCAAAATCCGGGGCAATTTCTGCGTTCAAGGCGGCTTTCCAGCAACGCAAAACGAAGGATTGACCGGCAGCCATATATTCCGTTACATCCGGCGTGGCAGTGTCGTCGCCCCAGATCGTTATAGCCAGGTTCTGGCCCTCGAACACCGCTGCGCCGCACAAGCCGCCGCCCGTTGTAAACACGCCGATCTCGTCGCCGTTTTCAAGCAAGCCCCCCACGGCCATGGCCGGGACAACAAGCGTGGCGTTGTTGCCGGTGTTTGTTGGGGGTAACATAAAGTGTTGGGCAGCCGGCGGTGTTTTCGCTTGCACAAGTTCGCTGCCGGGAGGCCCTGTGAAGGATGCCGGATAAGTCAGGGTATCGGCCATGCTCAATTTAACATCGTACCCCTGCCCTCCTGCCATATTGCCGATATCGTTGATGTTGAATGCCGGCACAAACACTTTGCCGGCGTTGTTTTTGGCAACAATGAGTGTGTTGGCGATTCCGGCCAGCGCATTGGGCGCAGCCATAGGGCTTTCCCGCAAATAGGCGATGATCTGCCACCCTGCGCCAAGGGGGATGGGCATGTTGGACGGCACCCTTGTGCCGACGATGGGCAATATTGTGTCTGTTTTGACCTTTACCCGGAAGCCTTCCCTGACATTCCAGTCTTCGATCTGATTGATGGAATCCAGCGGGATCGCAACGTCGCCGTCCCCGTTTTTTACGATAATCGTTAGGTCTTTTATTGGCTTGAATACTTGGAGTATATCTGGGTCGGTCGGGTTTACATAACTGGAAATCAAGTTCCAGCCCTCGTCTAGGGGAATATCATAGATGCGGACACATTCAGCACCTGGTGGGTAGGGCCTTCGAATCAGGACGTTATCGACCAGCCCCAGGGTTGAGCCAAACTCACCAGTTTTGGAGTCGGTGAAGCCGAGCACTTTGAAATGATCCTCGAAAGCCAGGAGGGCAGTTCCAATGTCTTCCCCGTGGCCGCCCGCCGTGGCCGTCCAGAGCGTATCGCCTAACTCATTTACTTTTTTGACAATAAAATCTCCATTGCCATTGCCGGAATGGTCGGTGCCACCGAGCAAATAGCCGCCACAGGTGGGTTGAATGTCGTTCAACTCCTGATCGCCGGGGGCGAGGCAGGTTTTCTCCCAAATTTTGGCGCCGTTGGCGTCGAGTTTGAACAGCCAAAAATTGCGGGTATCATTGCCGGGTGTGGTTTTGTTGCCGGAAATGCCGGATTTGGAGTAACCGGCACCAAGGAAGCAGCCGTCGTTTAAGGGCAGTACCCCACTGATCCACTCTTCCTCGCTACCACCAAAACGTGCCTGCCAAAGCGCCTCGCCAGCTGCGTTGACCTTGACGGCCCAGATGTCGCCATTGCCGAACGAGGGCTGGGAGAAGGATTTCCCAATGAGCAGGTAGCCGCCGTCGGCTGTGGCGATGATGTTGTTGAAAAAATCGTCGGCAGTGCCGCCGTATGTCTTGCTCCACAATACATTGCCCAAAGTATCTGTTTTGACGAGCCGCCCGTCGAAACCGCCGATGCTGTCGGGCGCATTCCGTGAAGAGCAGGCCAAAAGCCAGTGGTGGTCGGCGGTGACAAGGACATCGCCCGGCCAGTCAGGCCCCGGCCCGCCGATGCTGTAATCGGCGAGAAACTGCCCCCCGGCACTCAATTTTACGATTTTAACATCCCAGTCGCCCTGGTTCGGCGACTGGAAATCGCCGGTGCCGGGTGACGAATCCGATGCGCCCAACGCCAGCAAACCGCCGTCAGGCATGATTTTCAGGCGCGTCAGCAGGTCATTGCTTTCGCCGCCCACAGACTTCTGCCATAGTATTTGCCCGGCTGTGTCGGTTTTGATGATCTGGTTGTCGTATTGGCCCCGCCCGCCCGGAGAGCAGGTGAACCCGCCGGTGTACAGGCAGCCGTCCAGCCCTTTTGCCAGGGCGTAGGCGTAGTCGCCGCCGCTGCCGCCGTAGCGGCTGGTCCAGGCGGGTTGGGCGGGGAGAGAAAAGCACTCCAAAGCCAATAGTGACAGCAGGGCAGTTTTTATAAAAAATGAGTTCTTGTTCATGGTGTTTCGATGCAGTTGACTGTTTACATATTCATTTCAATATGTGTAATTTCTGAGTGGTTGTTTCACCGTGACATCGAAAGTGCACGGCATAGATTCCCGGAGGGATACTGAACAAAGGCATTTCCAAAGGAGGCTCATTTCCTTTGTCAAATACCCGTTCATAAACTATTTTGCCGGAAAAGTCGCAGACGGAAACCAATAGTGGGTGTGGTAAGGAACCCTCAAAACTGACAAAAGCCAGGTGACTAGCCGGATTGGGCATGATCCGAATACCCTGCAATATTTCCCGTTCTTTGGCAGCTACAAAGGGTGGTTGGCTAAAGACAATGATCTGCCCTGCCCCGCCACCCCCAAAACCGGCAGTCGCTCCGACAATTATCTCTGCCGCATCGTTGCCGTGAATATTGCCCACGGCCAGCGAAGTGCCAAAATACAAGTTGTCGTTTGGGTTGGTTTTGGTCAGTACTTGCAGCGGGGAACTGTTCACGCCGGGCGGCGAAGCGCTGCCTAAAAACAAATAGGCATGACCGGCATTTCCCGCAGCCCCCACGGTGGCGGTGCGCGCGCCGGCCAGCACGTCTGCCCGGTTGTCTGAATTCAAATCCGCAACCAGTAATTGGGGTTCCAACACCGCTGCGTTGCCGCTGAAAGCGGGCACATTCAGCGTGGCAGCCGACGCGGCGGAAACCGCCGTGCCGCTGCTCAAGAAAACATGTATCCGGTTAGGTACCGTTCCGGGAAACGTGTTGCAATCGGCACCCATAAAAGCGCTGCCGACGACCAGGTCGGCGGCGCTGTTGCCGTCCACGTCGCCGAGGGCCATTACGCGGCCAAAAGCGCTTCCCGCCGGGCAAGGGTCCGTGATGGTAGCGGCTGGCGTTGCCGAAACGCCGGCTGCTGTCCCGGCAAACACCTGCACGCGCCCGGTGATATTCGGGTTATTGTTGAAAATCCTGAAAAACGGGCTGGCCACTGCAAGGTCGCGGCGAAAATCGCCCAACACTTGCGCAACAGCCACGACATAACCAAAACCGTCGTCGTCGTGCGCCCCCGCCAGGCTCAAATCGGGCATGGGAAAGCCTGATGGAACAGGGCCGTAAAACACGTTGGCCAGCCCCGGGCCGACAAAAGACAGGTCAACCCTGGGTTCTCCGACCACAATATCCGGGGCGCCGTCGCCGTCCACATCCCCCACATCCACCGACCAGCCGAATCGGCCGCCCTGTTGCGACTGGGCGGGGCGCAGTGTCGCATCAGGCTGGGCATTGAAAAAAGGAGGGTCGCCCGTATTGAAATATACCAGCACCTGCCCGGCATTGGTCGCCAGCCCAAGACCTGCCTGTGGCTGGCCGACCAAGATGTCGGCCCGGCCGTCGCCGTTGAGATCGCGCAGCAAGACCGGCTGCGGGATGTTTGGGTTCGATTGGGGCAGCACGGTCAGGATAACGGCCGGAGTAGGCGCCAGGCCGCCCGGGCCGCCCAAAAACAGGTACACCTGCCCGGCCGGGGCTGCCGACACCAATACGTCGTCGTAGGCGTCGTTGTTGGCGCGCCCGACGGAGAGGTCGGAGCCGAAAAAGGCGTCTGTGGTGCCTGCGCTGCGCGTGTAAACTTGGGTGAAGGTGGGTTGCGCAAAGGATTGGCTTGTCAAGAGCGCTATTGGAAGGAAGAAGGTAATTGTTTTCATCATTGCGCAGTTTTGTTATTGTTTGTGGCGGTTTGGGACTTTTTCTAGTGGTTTTGTTCTACCGACCAGAGACCGGCCAACGCGCTATTTCACCCAAAGTTTTCGGGCTCATGAGAAGTGTTGTTTTATGGGCGAGCACTTGTGTCCATCTGTGGACAAACAGTTTCTCATTTTGGAATTGGCTGAAATCGGAATAAGGCATCAAAATCTAATTCATAATATAACTCTCCCATTCCCATAAAACAAAACGGTCTCTCTTTGATATTTTTAGTTATTCCAGCACGAAACCATACAGATGCAATGCCATATTGGTCATGAAAAAGGTCAATTGAATTCTCACCTCTGTAGGGTACTGAAGTTGGTTGCTTTTCGCCTGTAGGCAAAGTACGGTCCTCTTTCCAAAAAATATATTTTCGATATATGTTTACATTATCTCTTACATCTTCTAATACAATAATGCTTGATACAGAACCATATTTTATTGGCATTATATAATTTTCGCCTAATGTGGCAACTAAATGTTCCAACATATCAGATTTAAACCCCATTTCATCTAACTTTTCGTTATTGTCTTCATCTATTAAAACATTTGCAATTTCTCTGCTTAGATTATCTATCGCTTGTTCTCCTCCTTCTTTTATCATTTTCTGTACGAATTTTTTTATTGGTTTTTCAATTGTATTATCTACCCCAATATTAATTTTATCCAGGGCTAATTTTATTGGAGTCACAAGCAATTGCCTAAAGAATTCTTTAGTTCCTTCTTCTAAACCTCCAAAAACAAGGCTGACAGTACTGTGACCAAAAATTCGAAAAATATTTTTACCAATTTTAAGCGTGCCTTTCCCGCCTGGGATGACAAACGTTAGGCCAGCAACGAATGCATGCCCCATAGTCTCTATGGTGTTGCATAATAGCTCATGTCTATCCTCTGCTGCAAACTCGCCTTTTAGAGTCCCAGGTTGAAGGAATTTTATCCTACTTTTGAATGCTTCTTTAAACATTTGTCCATAGTGTCCGTCATGAGATTCCCATAAGTCTTTAATCCTTGGTGGATAATCCTGCATCCCCCAAGCATCCACCCGCCCCACCGGATTCCCGCTCGCATACGCATAATGATCCGACACCACATTCCCCAGCACCGGGTCCACGCCCAAAAACCGCCCTGTCGCCGGGTCGTAGTGCCGCGCCCGCGTGAACTGCAAGCCGCTCTCCGCGTCTATCTCCCGCTGCGCCAGGCCGCGGTAACGATCTTGTATCCCGTAGGCTAAAGCGATAAAATCGAGCGGCATAGGCACACCCCAGGCGTTCGTGAGTTGCAGGTTGACGACCTGGCCCGCGCCATTAAGCACCTGGTGTACGCCGCCGAGCGCGTCGGGCAGGTAGAAGTGCTTGGCATCGGGCCCGGCGGCGGGGCTGCCATCGGGGTTCAGGTTGATGCGCCCCCATTTGGCGTCTATGGACAGGCCGTTGAAGTAGCGCACCGTAGGCACGGGAGCGGTGGTGCCGGCTTGTACGAAATCAGCGTACACATCGGCGCCGAAGTACTTGAACCAGGCAGTTGAATCGGCGATCAGGTTTTTTTGGGCCAAGCGGTTGGTAAATGGCGTGTAGTGGTATTCGAAATCCACCTGCACGGCGCCGTTTTGGGTTTTTCTGTACCGGGTGATGCGGTTTTTCCAGTCTGGCAAAAAACTTTCGACCACATTGCCTCGGGTGCATCTTATCTGGTTGCCGTTGTCGTCGTACTGATAGGTGGCGGGGTCTCCTTCGTCGGGCGTAACGGCAGTCAGTTGGTTTTGGGCATTATAAGTGTAGGTGGTTAACCGGCCGTTTATAATTTGTTCGAGGCGGTTGCCTGGCGGGTCGTACTTATACGCGGCCGTGTAGAACTTGACATTGGGGGGCAGGCCGTTGGCGGGAGTACCTGGTAAAAATGCCGCGACTCCCGCGGTTGCGACCTGGGGCAGTATGTCCTGCAGGTTGCCACAATCTTCCGGGGCGACCATTATCCAGTTTTCGGAGGTCAATTGCTCACGGCCGTCGTAGCCGAAATTCACTTCTGTGTCGATATGGTGGTACCGTATGAGGATGCGGTTGTCGCGTTTGTCGTACTCAAAACTGATGTGACTTACCGTATCGGTGCCCACCGTGGCGATGATGGCAGTCAGGCGGCTTTCCGCGTCGTAGTCGTAGTGGATTTTGGCCAGGGCGCCCTGCGGGTCGTTTGGCGATGTGGTACCGAGGTACTCGTCGCGACGGCGGCCGGCACCATCGTATGCGGTGAATTTGTTCGCTCCGTCGGAGCCGCCGATGCCGGTGATCCAGTTGTCTTCGTTTGGACTGAATTCCAGCGTATTCCCCTCGGCATCTATGAAGCCGACCAGGTTGGAAGCGCCGTCGTATTGGAAAATATCATCCTGCCAGGGTTCCGTGAGCGACAATGCGGCTACGTAGCTTTTTTGCGCAATCAGGCGACTTTTCCCATCGTATCTGTAAATCTCTCGATATACGATGGGCGCAGTCGCCTCAACCCCTTCCCGTTCGATCAGGCTTCTGAGATTTCCTCGTGTGTCGTAGCCGTATTCGAGGCGCCGGTTATGGGCAAGGTTATTCGGGTTTTCATGCGTTTCCACAGTCATGCGGTTAATCCGGTCGTACCGGTATCGGGTGATTTTACCGTTGCGGTCCCTGAAATAGGAAAGGTTGCCGAGGGTATCGTAACGCCATTCCATGCTGAGCTGGTCGCCGACGGCGCCGGGTATGGCCGGGAAGATCAATTTGACCAGGCGGTTGGCATTGTCGTACACCTTGACGTATTTGGCGTTGTAGGCCTTGGTTGCGGGGTTCCAGGCCACTATTTCCGTCACGTTGCCGTTGGCATCGTAGCTCATCGAATCGATGCGTTGGTCGGGGGTGCCCTGCGCCACGATACTTTTGGTCGGGCGGTTGAGTTCGTCGTATTGGTTCACCGTGACGAAGCCCGCTTCGTCGATGATACGAACGGGAAGTCCCCGGAGGTTGTATTCAAATTTTTGGGTATTGCCGTGGGCGTCTTTTAGAGAGTCCACCTGGTTGCGGGCATTGTAAAAATATTTGATCAGGGTATCCATTCCTTGTCCCTGGGCAGCAGGGATTTTAACCAATGTGGTACGGTCGTCGTCGTCCACTTTCTGCTCCATGAGCGTGTTGCCGTTGTGCCGGTGGAAATGCGTGCCGACATATCGTTTGCTTTCGGTGACGGAGGTTTTGCGCCCCTCGGGATCAACCGTTTCCGGCTTGGCGCCTTTGTCCCTATAAACTAAGTTGGTGGTCAGCGTAGCGCCTCCCCCCAGAGGGCCGAGTTTCTCGTGGATACGCTTGGTGCGGTAGAGCCGGTCAATTTCAAAACCGGTTTCGCTTTCGACGCTTGTGAGCGGGCTGAGCAGACTTCCCACCGTTACCTTCCCGGTTTTAGTCGTGCGCAGCATATCGTTGCAGTCGTAGGTATATTCGCTCGCGATGGTGTCTTCCGACCATAAAGTACGCATGCGGTTGTTGCGCAGGTCGAACAGAGATTGGGTGGTTTGGTTAGAGACCGGATTTGCGCCGATAGCGGTATGGACGGTCAGGTTGCCGTTGCAATCGTAGCCATACGTCGTTCGGTGGTACATTTTGCCGCTCAGGCAGGGGTTGGAACCGTCTTTCAGGGCCTCACGGAGCCGGTTTTTGCTGTCATAATACATGCAGTCTATAACGCCCCGGAAATCCTGGACGCTGACGAGGTTGTTTTCGCGGTCGAACCAGTATTTCATTTCATCGCCGCGGGCATTTTTCAGCGCGGTTTTGCGGCCCAGGCGGTCGTAGGTATTGGTTTCGATCGGCTTGCCCGGGCCATGCTGGTTGTCCCAGGATTTTTTCAGGTTGGAGTCCGCATCGTATTCTATGGAAAGGATATGTTGCCCGGCGCTTGTGGCCGGCTGTTTGATCTGCACGGTTCGGTAGATTCCGTCCAGTATGCTCGTAGCGGAACCGCCGGTGGGTTTTTGGTAGCTGGTGTCGTAGCCCATGATGTGGTAGCCGATTTCTCCAAACTGGGCGGCGTCGGGGCGGCGGATTTGTTTCGGCAGGCCAGTGGGCGGATCGAAATTGAGCACCTGGGTCAGGTTGTCCCGCTCGCCCGTGTGCGTTTCCACCATGCTCATGCCGTTGTAGGTCAAGGATTCCGTCAGATTTTGGATGGTCATATTGTCGGCGAGGGTATCGGTGGGATACAGTATTTCCCTGATCCTGCCGAGCGTGTCGCGGAGATAGGTCGTTACGGAACCGCGGCAATCAGTGACGGTATTGATGAGGTTGAATCCATCGGCGGTGTAGGTGAATTTCGCCGCTTCGAAGTGCGTTTGAGGGCCCAATGGCATACCGTCGGGGCGCATGACGGTTTTCAGGTTGTTGCCGATGTACGGCGGGGTGGACTCTGAAGGCAGAAAATATTGGTACTTGGTCACGGCCCCATTCGGGTCGGTAAATTCGATGAGGTTTCGAAAATCGCCGTATTTCCATTTGGCGACGCAGTCCTCGGGATCGATACGGGATTGCAGCAGGTTGCGCCGGCGTTCGTACACGATTTTGGTGTCGATGTCTCGCCGGTTGCGCAGCAGGACGGCCTGGTTGTGGGCGGGTAAACTGTCTAAGTAACTGATGACGAATTTGGCCCGGTAGTTCAGCCATTCCACCAGCATGTTGCCGTCTTCTTCCAGGTAATCCGCGGGCGGTTGCTGCGCAAGGCGGCAACGCCCGTCTTTAAGGTAATAGAGATCGTAGCTGTAGTTTTCGAGGTTGCCGCGCGGGGTAATGATCTTGGCGAGCAGATTTTCGCGGTTATTCACATCGGGGATGTTGTCGATGGAAACGGGGTTGTTGTTGCCGTGGTATTTGAATCCAACGGCGACCGGTTGACCGGGCGGTGCGCCTTTGAAATCCACTTTTTCCAATCGGTTTTGGGTGTCGTAGCTCAGTTCGTATGCCTTTCCGGCGGGGTCGGTTATGGTTTTCAGTTGTTGGCTCATGTTGTAAGCCAAACCAGTTTCCCGGTTCATGGAGTCTGTTATTTTGGTCAATTGGCCGTTTTGGTGTGTAAAGGTGAGGGTGTTGCCGTCCGGAGATTGGATTTGAATTAATTTGCCGGTTTGGTCAAAGAAGTATTGCGTGCTGTCTTCAACAATAAGCGTGTACGTTGTGGCAAGGGTGTTGTTCTCGCGGCGGATTCGGCCGAAGTGCCCGAACTCTTTTTCGGCGATGTGGTAGTCCAGGCTATCGATATAGCGGAAAACGACACTGCTGCCGTCGCCCTGGAAGAGGGTGATTATGTCTTTTATATGCCCAAATACGCTGTAGGCCGTTTGAATGGCCGTCCAGGAATCGACAAGATAGATATGGTAATTGTGCGTCCATCCCGGGGAAATGGTACCGGGTCGAAGATCGCCGGAATTGTAAATCAAGGTAGAACTGGCTGCGAATCCGGCTCCTCGCGTGACAAATAAAGGAATGGTTGCTGACAAACTGCCATTAATCCCAATGACGCCGGCATTTGGCGCAACCGCCCTGGAGGAAGGTGAGTTGTTTAAGCCTACATTAAAATCAATTGTCTGAGAATACAATATGCTATACGCTTCTTCCTGAAAGCAAAGCAATTCTATGCCGTCGTGTTCCTTGATCGCCATTTCGAGCGGACGCAGCCAGAACAAATCATCGGCCTGGATGATTTGCGCTTTGGGCTGCCGACCGACCCAAGGGTCATTAGCCGGAATGCCCGGGTGATTGATACGGGCGGCAAAACCGATATGGTCGTTGGGCTGGATGTTAACGAAATCGATGGTTGACCAAGCAACTATGGGTTGATCCTGAAAATCAATGACAATGCGTGGGTGGGTGCCCGGCACGGTGGAAACCGATTCATGTGTAGCGCCCAAGTTTTTTACGCTTTTGATCCTGCCGGTCGGAAGATCAGGGTCGGAGCCATATACTATCCATACATTATCTTCGCTATCAATGGCGATGTCGGCCCATTTATCGTTGGCGCCGATGCCGATATCCTCTTGAATGCTCCAATTTCCCGCAGGTTGCCGCCCCGCATAATTTATTTGATTTTCTTTAGGGCCGGTATTGTTTTTTTTAGTCCAGACAATATTGGGCAAGTTGCCTGATTTGAGCGCAAAACGGTGGTCTATAATTTCCCAATCCTGATCCGGCTGGAGGAGAATATTGTTCTCGGTAATTGACAACAGGCTGTCTATTTGAATGTATTTCAGCCCCTTCTGATTTGATGAATTTGAATTACAGTCGTACAGCGCTTCAAAATATTCGGCAATGAGGTGTACCAATCCATCAGTACCTATTGCAATTTGCGGATTAAAATACCGCTCGATTTTGGTAATGGTAGGGGATGTCGGGCAGCCAGTCATATATTCGGCAAAAGTTAATTGAACAGGGTTGCCCAGCCAGCCGTTTTCTGTTTTTCGTTGATAAAAAAGATTCTCCCTTAATGCGCCGAAGGGATAATAATTGCTCGATTCGGTGAAAGGCACGGCCCAAACAACATGAATGGTGCCATCCGAGCCCACGGCAATGCTCAATCCGGGTATAGTTTCCGGATCTCCAAAATTGATTATGTAATTAAATAAACTGTCCCTTTCTTCGAGCACTTGCGGCTCTGAAAATCCATTATTGCGGCGCGTTTTGTAATTATTGTCGTAAAAAACAATTCTTTCTTTCCCGTTGGAAACCGTACGCCCGACTATGTAGGTGGTATTATTTTTACCAACAGCCAAATCGGCCGTTATTATCTTTGATCGAATGCCGCCATCTTTTAGTTCCGCATCCACCATCACATACGGATGCCACCGTGGGAACATATCCAGCGAGTCATCGGTTACGATACGGTTGGTAGCCGCGGGCGGCGGGGGCGAAGATACCGGGGCAGGGGTCATGGGCAGTATGCCCTGGCCGAACGACAAGATTGGGCCAAAAAAGAAAAAAAGGGGGAGAACTGTTTTCATACCAGCTTGCCAAATAAATGACTCGTGAAGAATTTTGACCTAAGCGGGTTAATTGTTTATAAATATAAAATTACAAAATATGTACTTAGCCTGCCCACGCAATTTACATCAGCGAAGAGGAAAAACGCCACAATATACGAATGTTTTTGTCGCCAATGCACAATTATTCAAAATAAAATATATTTGCTGTATTAAAAAATCAAAATTATAACACGAAAAAAGATGCCAACACAGACGATTGTTTATTGTTATCCTGGAAAAGCCATTTTCAGCATTGCAAGTTGGCAAAAGTCACAGCACAAAAAACCGCCATATATTTCGCCCTCCTAAGCTCCTATTCTACCAACCTGTATCGCTTCAAACGGCCGAGGGAAGGATACCAAAACAAATTGAAATTTAATTTCAATCATCCAACCCCTCCTCCTCCCCTCTCCACCCCGCACCCACCAAACTCCGCTCCCGCTGCATCCCGCACCATACACAATCCGCCTCCCCGCAGCCGGTACTGAATTCCCGCTGCTGGATTTTGGCATAAGTGTCCCGAATAAGCCCACCGACGAAAGCGATCTCCGCACTGGAGAACTTGATCTCGACAATGGGAAAAGCCCCGCGCTTATCGGGCTCTAACCAGGAAATGGCTAATTTTTCCACGGATTCGGGGTAAATACGGGCATTCTCCAACAAAATCTGGTAGAACGCCAACTGCCGCCAGTAGTCGCCGCCGTGGGGCTGCTGTGGGCTGGGGGCTGCTGTTTTTTTGGCATCCGGCGCGCCGGTTTTGTAGTCCACGATGCGCAGGCCGCGGTCGAGCCACTCTATTTTGTCGAGCACGCCCGTGAGCGGCACGCCCTCGTATTCCACCCTGTCGATGCGGCGCTCCACGATGGCGCGTTTGCGCCAGAACGGGACTTGCTCTACGTGCACACGCCGGAGGTTCTCCTTGCCCAAGGCCAAGCGTTGCACAAAGCCGTGCGCAGAAAAATAGTGGCGCAGGTGCTCCATCTCTCCTGAAAACATTTTGGCCAAGGCATCCGAGCCGGGCCATTGGTATTGCTTGTCGGATTTCATTTTGAGGAAAAAGCGCTGCAAGGCGCCGTGCATGGCAATGCCGTAGGCCGCAGCCTCGCTCATGCTGCCCGGCACCTTGAGGATGTCTTCATACCAAAACGCCAGCGGGCAGCGCAGGTAGCGGTTCAGGGCCGTTACGCTCATGGAAAACTGGGCGAGCAGGGCATCCACGACGGCAGCTTCGGGCAGGGAGATGACGGGTTTGGGCGCTTCCAGCAGCAGGGCGGTCTGGGCTTCTGCCAGCAGGCTTTGCGGCACGACCACTGCCGTTTTGTGCAATTCCGTTTCATCCACGAACTGGCTCTGGATCAAGGCTTTGGCGTCGTTTCCCTGCTGTGCGAATGAGATGTAAAGCCCCCGTTTCGCCCGAGTTGCAGCCACGTAAAAAAGCCGACGCCGGGCTTCCAGCGCGTCTTCCTCGCCAGAAAGCGTGAGCGTGGGCGGCAGGGCAAACTGACCGCGGCGGTCGCCGCTGCTGCGCTCCCAGGCCTCGTCCACGCAATCGAACAGGAATACGTGCGCGAACTCCAACCCTTTGGCGGCATGTGCGGTGAGCAGTTGAACGCCCGGCTCTATTTCCACCATTTGCCGAAGCGGCAAGGCCAGCCGGTTGACGTCCATGCTGTCGAGCAGTTGCAGGAAATAGCCCAGGTCGGAATGGCCCTGGCTCCGGGCCAAAAGGCGGCTTCTTTCCGGGTTTGGCACGGCATCCAGCATGGTGTGCAGCACCTGCAAGTACCAAATCTTGTCGGCCTGCTGCAAAGCCCAGTCGAGCAGGCCGGCTTGGGTGTACAGCCGCTCGATAAGCTGAGGCAGGCCCAGGTTGGCGGCATCGGAAACCCACTGGTTCAGCTGCTGCCCGAGCCTGGCTAATTTGTCGGGTTCGGAAAGCTGGAGGTTTTGCAACAGCCGGGCATCGCCGAGCGCTTGCCGCCATTGGAAGCTGCCTTTGGGCATGGGCGCTTCTCCCCCATCGGCATACAGGGAACTGCGCTCTGTCTCCGCTGTGTTATCGCCCCTGGAAGCCGCCGCGCTGGCGATCAGCGCCAAATCCAAGGGGTCCAGGTCAAAAAATGCGGCATGGAGCAGGCGGAACAGGCGCGGCTCCCCGGAAAACGGCTGATTGAGCTCTTCGTGCAGGTATTGCAGCAGTTGCCGGAAATGCTGAACCACCGGCACGTCCAGCACGTTCAAGGGGCGCTTTGTTTGGAAAGGGATGCCTTTTTTGCCCAGCAGCGCCTGCAACTGCTCGGCTTGCCTGTGCCGGCTGTACAGCACGGCTATTTCCGAAGCCGCGACGCCCGATTGCAGCAGCGCTTCTATGCGATGGACAACATCCGCAAGCTCGTGCAGGCGGGTGTCGTATTGGTGAACCAAAGGTTGTGAAAACTCCTCGGTTTTGGCTCGCAGGGATTTGGTTAAACCGCCTTCCAGCTTGTCCACCGCGCGGAGCTGGTTGTGCTGCACCACCTTCCCCGCCGCGTCCAGGATGGCCTGGGTGGAGCGGTAATTCTCCTCCAATACAATGATTTCCAGTCCATTGCGGTATTGGTATGCAAAACGGAGCAAGTTCTCTAACCGCGCGCCCTGGAACTCGTAAATACTCTGGTCGTCATCGCCGACGATAAAAATATTGGGCGTTTCCCAGAAATCGAGCAACTGGTTGAGCAATTGGAACTGGGCGCCGTTGGTGTCCTGGAACTCATCGACTAAGATGTATTGGTAACGCTCCTGGTAGTTGCGCAACAGGGCTTCATTTTCTTTGAATGCCTTGTTGACCCACAGCAGCATGTCCTCGTATTCGTAGCGGCCACTGCGTTCGAGCGCCGTTTGATATTTGGGAAACAAGTCGGCAGTGGCTTTCAGGCGCTCCATTTTCTCTGTCAAATCATCGATCAAAGCTTGCTTGGGATCGCCTTTTTTGGCTGTTTTTGTGTTTTTTTGGTAAATAAAATCAGGGTTCGTGGGCAGTTCCCTCAGGTATTCGTC
Organism: uncultured Saprospiraceae bacterium; assembly: GCA_964621185.1. GTDB lineage: Bacteria > Bacteroidota > Bacteroidia > Chitinophagales > Saprospiraceae > M3007. The sequence continues at coordinate 26,598 of CAZULM010000028.1, forward strand.
GGTTTTTTTCCGCACAAATCCGGGCGTCCAGCCCTCTTTTTTCATGTTGGAAAACAGCCCGCGCACCTGTGCTTCGTATTGATAGACATCCTTCCGGCCTGCCCGCAAAGAATGGGAAACGGGCAGTTTCTCCAACAATTCCCGCACGATCTCGATGCGCTCCAGGTCGCTCAGCGGTTCCAGTCCGCCCGATGCGAACACCTCCAGGTTTTCCTGTATAACGCGGTTGCAGAAGCCGTGAAAGGTAAAAATCGGCACCCGGTGGGCTTCCGGGCCGATGCGCTCCAGCAGGCGCTTGCGCATGGCGTTGGCGCCCGCATCGGTAAAGGTGAGACACAACACGTTCTGCGCCCGCGCGTCGCTGTTCAACAGGATATTGCCGATCCGGGCAGCCAGGATATGAGTTTTCCCAGTTCCGGGCCCTGCAATGACTAATACCGGCCCTTCCGTTTTTTCCACGGCATCGCCCTGCGCTTCATTGAGCGTGGCGAGAAATTCGCGAAAAGCATCGTTGCGTTGCTGGAGGTCTGACATTTTGACGGTGGACGGGCTCAACTAAGGTGCAAATCTAAGCATCTGTGTTTCAGCCCTCAAAGGAATTTGGCAATCATTCCAACCTATTCCCTATCCCGCTGCTTTTGTGCTGAAAAAATAATTTCCCTAATAATACCAATGCTGTGCCACCGTCAACCGTCAACCGTCAACCGCGAAATCGCCTCCTGCATTTTCTTCCACGCTTCTTTTCGTTCTATCACCGAGGGCGCCGCGGCCCGTTCTTTGCAATCTGTCAAAGGGCAGCGCTCGCAGGTGATGTTCACGGTAGCTTGCGGGATGGCGGGGTCGTCCCAGAACCGGATGGCCTGTTTGGCATGGTCGTCGAGCAGGACGCCGAGGGTGACGCCGACGTTGCGGTTGACAGTCGGGAAGCCGGGCTTTGCGAGGGCGATGCAGAGGTATTCTTCGCCGGTGTTGATGAAGGAAGCGCGTTGCACACCGGTGAGCATCAGGTTGCCGTCCTCGTCATTTTGTTGTTTCGCCTGCAGTTCCCGCAGCATGGTGGGCGAAAGCCAGCGGCGGCAATAGTGCTCATTAATGCCAGAAGCATGGGGCTGGTGCCGGCGGTTGAGGTGCAGTTCCTTGTCGATCTCAAATTTATCCTGTTCCAGGTCGTGGATAAAGCGCAGGAAGAACACTTTGTCGAGGTTAAAGTCTTTGGCCAGGACGTTGAAGCGTTGGAAAAGCACTTCGGGGCTGGCCTGGAATTTTTCCATCAGTTGGAGCAGCGTGCTGCCGTCCCATTTTTTCTTTCCAAAAAACGCGGCGAGGTCCTGGATAAAGGCATGGCGGTTGACGAGGATGGCGACGGCGAAATAGGCGGCTTTGTAGTTGTTGAGCACTTCCTCAAAGGAATTGACCCGCAAGAAATTGGAGGCCAAGGGGCGGTCTTTGAGTTTAAGGGCCTGGAAGCCGAGCTCTTTGGCAAGTTGAAATGCGCGTTGGCGCTCGTTGAGCCGCCCGTTCAGCAAAATCTGCCTGCTTGCAGGTACAAACACAGAACGGATACTTTGCAGCTCCGGAAACGCGTCAAGCCCATCTTGGACCACCTTCGCCTGGTAATGCGCTTCCAATATTTTTGTGAGCAAGCCATAAGGAACGCCCCCGTTTTTGGGGAGGCCGTGTTGCTGCACAAAATCATCGGCGGCGGCTTCGATTTCCTCAAAATAGTTGCCCCGCAATTCCTGATAGGCCCGCAACGCGGCGAAATAAAAATTCTCTTCCCGCAAGGAATACACCCGTGCAATTTCCAAAAGGGCAGAAATAAACGCGTTCACCCGGTCGGGGTCGCGTGCGATGATCTCCACAATTTGCTGGATTTCAATGCCAAAAAGATCGAGCGGCAACTCGTTGAGGAAATTGCTGCGCAGCAAGTCGCCAAGCGGCGCGAATTGCTTGGTCAATTCCGGCGACAACAGGAACTCTTCCGATTGGCCCAGGGCTTCAGCGAGCTTCTGCTGGACGGTGGGTTTCGGAAATTTTTTCCCCTTCTCTATTTCATTCAGGTAAGAAATTGAAATGCCCGTCTGGCGGCTCAGCTCTTCAAAGTTCCAACCCAGCTCCTGGCGGAACTGCCTGATTTTTAGTCCAAATAAAATACGTTGCAACTGTGGGGATTCCATTGGGGGCGAAGGTAAGAAAAGGGGAGAAACAAAAGGCAAGTTGGCAAGTTGGCAAGGGGCAAGTGGGCAAGGGGCAAGGGGCAAGGGGCAAGTTGGCCTCGCTGTTTGTTCCGTGTTATAGTCAACGCAAAGTGGTTGTGAAAATCTCGATCGCATAATCATTTGAAAATCAGATGTTTTCAATCACTCAAATCATACAAATCACTTTAATCACAGTATAGTTTTGGAACAAACGTTCTATTTGGGATTTAAACCAGCTCGTTTTCACCAGTTCATGTTTGGGGATGTTTTGCCTTTCTTTCAGGTCAGTTGCGTAAACCTTCATGTGAAAAAACTTGTACCAGTCTTCGAACACATCAATTGCCAACGCATTTGCACTTAATTTAGCTTGAGCCTTATTTTCATCTTTGTTTCTAAAGCGATTTTGTTGAGGTTTGCCGCTAAAAGCTTGTTCCCCAAAATATATATAGCTCGTTCGATCCGTCATTATCCTGATAACAATATCCTCTTTTTGCTTGTTTTTCCTATCCGACAATCGCTTGACAAAGTCATCGCGGTCGAACGACTGGCCTTGTGAAGCATAATGTTCAGCCAAGTTGTCGGGATGGTACAGCAAGTTTTCAATGCTATAATAGGGCAATATGCAGAGATTTGGATAATGTTTCCGTACCAAATCAATATCGTCATCCGTCAAAAAATCGCGGTCAACAATCCCTGAGACCGTTTTGTCGCTCGTTACTTTGTAGTAAACATTGTCTCGGTTTGTTGCCTTGGAAAAAAGCAAATCCGGCAACCCAATCGAAGCATATAACCCTTGGTCATTGTTTTCTACAAAACACAGCCGTTTGCCAGAGAACAATGCAGGCAAAAATTCCTTTCCCACGGCAATTTCATATACATCCGCCGTGTCTTTAGACGCAGGCACAATTGTTTGTGGGAAATCAAAATCAAGGTCGTCGAAATCAAGAATCACCGCATTTGGGCTGCTCCGGGCATAGTCAATAAAGCCCAACGAATGTGAGGCGGTCCAAAACTGGCTGTTGTCTGGTATCCAGTTTTCGACAATTTCCTGCATCAATTGGAACTGCAGCTTGGTGTTCAGGTGAAGGTCAATTTCATCAAAAAAGCAAATGGCATTGTCGAGCGATTCCTGTTGGCTCGACAAGTTGAACAAGATATTGATCACCTCTTTCTCTCCTGCGCTCAATTGGTTGTAGTGGAATTCCGACTTGCCCTTCCGAAAGGTCACTTGGGCAATTTTACCTTCCAAGGGTGGTATAATCTCGATCAATTCCAGTTTTGTACCGTTTTTTTCTCCAAAAATGTTGGTGATTGCCCGATTGATCGGGTTGATGAACCTGTCCTTGATTTTTGTCTGCGCGTCGCTGACCCGGAAAAAATCGCGCAAGATGATGCCTGTTATTTTTTCAATGTCGTTTTCAAACCGCTCGTCGCGATCAATAAAAAACTTCGGGCGGTCGGTGTCTTGTTCGGTATTGAATCTCGATTCACCCAAACTCGTCCTTGTCAACCGCGGCACTTGCCTGAAACTGCTGCGACCGTAAAAGTTAACATGGTCAAGAAGTGAGTCTCAGAACGCCGTACTGCTAATGGTAATATTAACTGCACCTTCTTCATCAGTTAATAGGTTAATCTGAAAATCCAGCGATTCATTTTTCTTGTAATATACATCTCGGACTATGTTATTCCCCTCCCCTCTTTTCGCCTTATTCAGCGCTTCAAACGCATCGAAGACCGACGACTTCCCTGAGCCGTTCGACCCGATCAGGAGCACCATTTTGGCACGGGGCGGTATTTCGTCGAGCGTCAGGTGCGTAAACCGTTTAAAATTCAGCAATTCAAGTTTTGTGATCTTCATGCGTTGGCTTTGCTGCAAAGTTAGCAGTTTTTGTGCGGCAGTGTAAATTCAGGCACAAAATGCGAAGGCTGCTCAGGTACTACCCCAAGCGGCCCTCGATATTTTATAGTCAACGCAAAGTGGTTGTGAAAATCGCGATCGCATAATCATTTGAGAATCAGATGTTTTTAATCACTCAAATCATACAAATCACTTTAATCACAGGATACACATCCACTCAATCCCCCAAATCGCTAAAATCCTGGTCAGTTCTTCACTTCTTCAAACTCAACGTCCTGCGCTTCGCCAGCGCTGTCGGCGCTGCTGCCCTCATGGGCGCCCTGGCCGTTGTGCTCGGCAGTGGAGCCGCCAGCGGCTGCCTGCTGGGCCGCGTAGATTTCCTGGCTGGCTACGGCCCAGGCTGCGTTGAGGGCCTGGGTTGCGGTATCAATCCGACCCAAGTCTTCCGACTTGTGCGCTTCCTTGAGCTCGGCCAATGCCTTGTCGATGTTCTCTTTGTGGTTGGCCGGCACCTTGTCGCCGAACTCGTTGAGCTGTTTTTCTGTTTGGAAGATCATCGAATCGGCGGCATTGAGCTTTTCGGCGCGCTCGCGCACCTGGCGGTCGGCCTCGGCATTGGCTTCTGCCTCTGCCTTCATGCGGGCGATCTCTTCTTTGGACAGGCCCGTGCTGGCTTCTATACGGATGTTCTGCTGCTTTCCGGTGCCTTTGTCCATGGCCGACACGTTCAGGATACCGTTTGCATCTATGTCGAAAGTCACCTCGATCTGGGGCACGCCACGCGGGGCGGGCATGATGCCTTCGAGGATGAATCGGCCAACGGAGCGGTTGTCGCGCGCCATCGGGCGCTCGCCCTGCAGGATATGGATTTCTACCTGCGGCTGGTTGTCGCTCGCCGTGGAGTAAACTTTTGATTTTTTCGAGGGGATGGTCGTGTTGGCCTCGATCACCACGTCATAGATGCCGCCCATAGTCTCGATGCCCAGCGAAAGCGGTGTCACGTCGAGCAGCACCATGTCTTTCACGCCGGCGTTGCCCGAAAGGATCGCGCCTTGTACGCCTGCGCCGATGGCTACTACTTCGTCGGGGTTGACCGAGCGGTTGGGTTTGCGGCCGAAGAACTTTTCAACTTCTTCCTGGATGCGCGGGATACGGGTTGAACCGCCCACGAGGATAACCTCCTGAATATCGCTGGCTTTCAAGCCGGCATCAGCGAGCGCCTTGCGGCAAGGCTCCAAAGTGCGCTGCACCAAGGAATCGGTCATCTGCTCGAACCTGGCCCGGCTGAGCTTCATCACGAGGTGCTTCGGCACACCGTCAACTGCTGTGATGTACGGGAGGTTGATCTCCGTTTCTGCGCTGGCAGAAAGCTCGATTTTTGCTTTTTCAGCAGCTTCTTTCAAGCGCTGGAGTGCCATCGGGTCTTTGCGCAGGTCCATGTTCTCCTGCTTTTTGAACTCATCGGCCAGCCATTCGATGATGACCTGGTCGAAGTCGTCGCCCCCGAGGTGGGTGTCGCCGTTGGTTGAGCGCACTTCGAACACGCCGCCCCCGAGCTCGAGGATGGAGATGTCGAAGGTGCCGCCACCGAGGTCGTAAACAGCGATTTTAACGTCCTGGTCGCGCTTGTCGAGGCCGTAAGCCAGGGCAGCTGCCGTGGGTTCGTTCACGATGCGCTTCACTTCGAGTCCGGCGATGGCGCCGGCTTCTTTCGTGGCCTGGCGCTGGGAGTCGTTGAAGTAGGCCGGCACGGTGATGACGGCTTCGGTTACGGTTTCACCGAGGTAGTCTTCGGCGATTTTTTTCATTTTTTGAAGGGTCATGGCGCTGATCTCCTGCGGGGTGAACAGCCGCCCGTCGATATCGACACGGCAGGTGTCGTTGTCGCCTTTTACGACTTTGTAGGGCGCGCGTTTCACTTCGGCTGCGGCCTCGCTGAAGCGCATGCCCATGAAGCGCTTGATGGACGCGACCGTGCGTTGCGGGTTGGTGATTGCTTGGCGCTTGGCAGGGGCGCCGATTTTGCGTTCGCCGTTGTCGAGAAATGCCACCACCGAAGGGGTAGTGCGGGCACCTTCATCGTTGGGTATCACGACCGGCTCGTTGCCGACCATGACGGAAACGCAAGAGTTGGTTGTGCCGAGGTCTATGCCTATAATTTTTCCCATGATATGGATGTGGTTCGTTTATTTATTTTAAGATTGGTGACCTTGAGGGTTGCTCAATTGCAATATGCTTGAGCAACGATTGTGCCATGGCGGGGAATCTGACGGAATGGCAGGAACGATTCGCCAAATCGTAATTTTTGTCAGAATATTGCCGTATCAAATGGCAGAACGGCAGCAGGTGTGGGGGCTGCGGCAAAATACCCGTTCATCGTTTTCGCATCCGGGCTGATCGAAAAAAAAACAGGGGAATCCCGCTTACCGTTGAATTTTGTGCGTCAAAACCGGATTTGAATTGTTCAAAAACATGAACCATTGCCATTATCAACGTTTCAACGCAGCTTTTTGCGGTCGAAAACCCTATCTTCGCCACAGAGGGCAACGCTTTCATAAACGAAAAACTATGAGCAGAATACTTCCATTCCTTGCCTTTCTCCTGACAACCGCTTTTTTCATCGTGGGTATCTTTTACTTTATCGCCAAAACATTGGGGCGCATCATCTTCGACCCCGGGTCGGCAGCCTGGAAACGCAGCATCGCCAAACTTCAAGCGCGGATCCGCGCACAGGCAGCAGGCGCGCTGGTGCCCTGGGATGCCGAGATGCTGTCATTGCTGTCGCTCAACCAAAGCAATGTCAAAAAACCGGGCTGGTGGGACAGTAGCTCCGAAGGCGTCTTCCAAAGCATTTACCACGAGCCCGTTGTGTCTTATGCCGGCCAAATCAGCGGCAACACGTCCGTGTTTGTTGCCCGTACAAGTGCCAAAGAGTTTATTTTCCGGCAAAAAGAAAAGGAAACGGAAATCTGGATAGATAACCAACCTTATGGCGTTTACATCAACGGCGTCCTGCTCGCCGCCGGGCGTTCCAGCATAATCCTCGCACAGGTGGAGCCGAGCAGCGACGAGGCACAATGGCCGGTCATGATTGGCGACAAAGCCGCTGCCGCCATAACGAACCCCAAGCGGGTTGCCGAAGCAGGGCCTAACCCAAGGGCCCTGACCATGTTGCGGAAAGTCAATGCCGCCGAAGAAGACGCGCTGCTGGCGCTGGCCCTGATGTTCTCGCTCAGGGCGCAGTAAGACGTTTTTGTTTCTCACTACGGCACAACGGACACAAGAGCCGACACAGCAGTTTCCGTTGAAGACATAGCAAGTGGAGCTAAACATTTTTGTGCCAAATTTGTCTTTAGCAAACCAGTTTAGCGCATTTTTAGGACATTCCATCCCATTTATCCCAAAGCTTTCCGAACTTGCGTACCTTGCGGTGTTGGGTATGCCTGGATTTGGGTGGATTTGAAGGATTGATGGATGCTGGAAAATTGATTTTCAATAGATTACGGACTTTCAATTTTCACAACCACTTTGCGTTGGCTATAATAAGTGTTTATAGCATTAATTCAGGTGTTTTGGCCAAAATTTACGTTGGCTATAGCAGGGCAAAACATGCGTCATCCCGAATCTTCGAAAGGATAAAAAATAATGAAAAAGTGCAGCTTATGTTCATACTTATTGGTCAGACCACGAAAATCAGTTGAATCAATCATAATGAATCACAAAAATCAGGCGAATCATAGTATAATATTGTGCTGATGCTCCATTCTACATCCAAATAGGTGCTCCGCTTATTACACAGCCCCCAATAAAAACTTGTTTTCGAAAATATCAGGCGATAAATCCTAAAAACCCAATTTGATCCATCCTGAAAACCTTGCAAATCACTGGAATCCTGGTCTATCTGCCACCTAAAGCATTACCATGACAATTGAGCAAATCTATACCGGTTGCCTCGCTCAAGGCGCTTATTACATCGAAAGCGACGGAGAAGCAGCCTTTATCGACCCGCTGCGCGAAACCAAGCCTTACCTCGACCGTGTGGAAAAAGACGGCGTAAAAGTGAAATACGTGTTCGAGACGCATTTTCACGCCGATTTTGTGTCGGGGCATATCGACCTGGCCCAAAAGACGGGCGCTACCATCGTTTATGGCCCCAAGGCCGAAACCGCCTACGAAACGTATTCCGCCAAAGACGGGGAAGTCTTCAAGGTCGGAAAGGTCAGCATCAAAGCCCTGCACACCCCTGGGCACACGCCGGAAAGCACCTGCTACCTCCTTATCGACGAGCATGGCCGCGACCACGCCATTTTTACCGGCGACACCCTATTTATCGGCGATGTGGGCCGGCCCGACTTAGCCATCAAGGGCGATTTGAGCGAAAAAGACCTGGCGGGCATGTTGTACGACAGCCTGCAATCCAAAATCGTCACCCTGGCCGATGATGTCATCGTGTACCCTGCCCACGGCGCCGGCTCTGCCTGCGGCAAGAACATGAGCAAGGAAACCGTGTCCACCATCGGCCTGCAAAAAGAGCTCAACTACGCCCTGCGCGCCAAAACCCGCGAACAGTTTGTGTATGAAGTTACGGATGGCCTGAGCAAGCCGCCCCAGTATTTCGCGAAAAACGCCCTGATGAACAAAATGGGCTATGAAAGCATCGATACCGTGATGGCCCGCGGGGCGCAAGCGCTCAGCCCGACAGCTTTTGAAGAGGCCGTGAACGCAGAAGATGCCCTGATGCTGGACGTGCGCAGCCCGCAAGCCTTTGCCAAAGGATTTATCCCCAACGCTATTTTTATCGGCCTCGACGGGCAGTTTGCCCCCTGGGTGGGCGCCTTGATCTCCGATTTGAAGCAGCCCATCGTTATTGTGGCGCCCGTTGGCCGCGAGGAGGAAACGGTGCTGCGCCTCGCAAGGGTCGGTTACGACAACTGTATCGGCTACTTAGACGGCGGCTTCGATGCCTGGATAGCCGCCGGCAAAGAAGTGGACACCATCGAGTCCATCAATGCCGAAACGCTGGCACAAAGGCTCGAAAAAGACCCGGACATGCTGATCCTCGACGCAAGGCGCGATGGGGAATACCGGGCCGAGCACCTGGAAAACGCCGAACATTTTGCCCTCGACGACATCAACGAAAACATGCAGCTCCTCGACCGCGATGGCCATTACCACATTCATTGTGCCGGCGGGTATCGGAGCATGATCATGGCTTCCATATTGCGGGCGCGGGGTTTTGAAAATCTGGTGGACGTGCACGGCGGGTTTGCAGCGATCAAGAAAAGTGGGCTGTTCAGGACGACGGATTATGTTTGCCCCAGCAAATTGAAAAAACCCGAAGTGGCAATGTGATAATGTGATAATGTGATAATGAAGCAGTTACACAATTTTTCCCTTGGCAAGTGGTCTGCCCCAGTTGGCACGGAAGCGCCACAATACAATGCCTATACCAACCAGGTTGTCAGCATCGCCGGCGATGTTGCCAACCCTGCCGACGTATTTGAATACGGCCGGAACGTTGGCAGCCGCAACCTGCGGAAAATGACTTTTTTCGAGCGCGGCCTGATGCTCAAGCGCCTCGCCCTCTACCTCACCGACCGCAAAGAGACCTATTACGCTGCTTCGCACCTCACGGGCGCCACCCGCACCGATTCCTGGATCGACATCGACGGCGGCATCGGCAACTTGTTCGCCTACGCCTCCCTGCGGCGCGTCATGGGCAGCGAAACCTTTTATGTGGACGGGCCAACGGTCGGGCTTTCCAAAGAGGGCACTTTCGTGGGCCAGCACGTGATGGTGCCAAAACGCGGCGTAACGCTGCACATCAACGCGTTCAACTTCCCGGTTTGGGGCATGCTGGAAAAATGCGCCGTCAACTGGCTGGCCGGCGTGGCGGCAGTGGTGAAAGCCTCGGAAGTGACTTCTTTCGTCACCGAAACCGTGGTGCGCGACATTGAAGCCAGCGGCATCTTGCCGGAAGGCGCCCTGCAATTTATCGGCGGGCGCGGGCATGGGCTGATTGATTATGTTGAAAATCAAGATATTGTCACTTTCACTGGCTCCGCAGCCACGGGTAAAAAGCTGAAGGCGCACCCGCGCTTGCTGGAACATTCCGTGCCTTTCAACATGGAGGCCGACTCCTTGAACGCAATGGTTTTGGGCGAAGACGCAGGGCCGGGAACCCCGGAATTTGACCTGTTTATCAAAAATGTGCGCGCTGAGATTACCGTTAAAGCCGGCCAAAAATGCACGGCTGTCCGCCGAATCATCGTCCCGGAGAATCTTCTGGAAGACGTTCAGATTCGGCTTGGCAAGGAGCTTTCCAAAACAAAAGTTGGCGACCCCTCGGTGGAGGGCGTACGCATGGGCGCACTGGTGAGCCAACTGCAGCGGGAGCGGGTATTGGAAAACCTGAAACTGCTCCAAAAATCATCCAGGGTTGTTTTTGGAGACCTGGAGCAATTTGAGGTCATAGGCGCCGACAAGAAATCGGGCGCGTTTTTGCCGCCATTGCTGCTGTTGAACGAAGACCCGTTCAAGGGGCAGGAGTGCCACAACGTGGAGGCTTTCGGCCCGGTAGCCACACTGATGCCCTATAAAAGCCTTGATAAAGCCATTGAACTCGCCAATCTTGGCAAGGGATCGCTGGTTTCCACCATCTGCACCTTCGACCCGGAGATCGCCGGAGAATTTGTGCGGGAAGCAGGCGCCTTCCACGGGCGCATCCTCATCCTGAACCGCGAATCGGCCAAGGAGAGCACCGGGCACGGTTCGCCTATGCCCATGCTCACGCACGGGGGCCCCGGGCGCGCAGGCGGAGGCGAGGAAATGGGCGGCTTGCGCGGGGTGATGCACTACCTCCAGCGCATCGCGGTGCAAGGGCATCCCACCATGCTCACCGCCGTAACCAAAACATACCAGCGCGGCGGCGCCCGCCCGGAAAGCGCCGTGCACCCCTTCCGCAAACATTTTGAAGAGCTACAAGTAGGCGACACCCTCACTACAGCCAAACACACAGTATCAGAAACCGACATCACCAATTTTGCCAACGTGTCGGGCGACAACTTTTACGCCCACATGGACGTGACCTCGTTAGAAGGAACGCCCTTCACGAGCCGGGTGGCCCACGGATATTTCATCCTCTCCAAAGCTGCGGGATTGTTCGTGGATGCCAAAAAAGGGCCTGTTATCCTGAATTACGGCCTCGACGAATGCCGTTTCACCAAACCCGTTTACCCGGGAATGACCATCGGGGTGCGGCTCACGGTGAAAGAGAAAATTGAGACCGAACAAAAGGTGGACGACGAGCTGCCACCGCGCGGAATTGTGCGCTGGCTCGTGGATGTGTATGACGAGACGGGGGAGACGGTGGCGCTGGCAACTATATTGACTATGGTTAAAAAGCTATGACGATTAATCATTTATAGAGTTGTTAATTAAATAATTTGTAAACAATCAACTTTAACGCTGTTGTCCTTGTCATTTTAACTTTCCATTCACGGCAAATTCCCGCACATGTGCCCATATTTGAATCGAACATTCAAATACCTGCACATGAAAAACTTACCTTTCTTCCTTTTCTTAGCCATCTTGCTCCCCGGGTGCATGGAGTACGGCCCCAAATCCTTACTGAAGAGCAGCCCATACGACTCGGAATTCAATGCCAATGTGAAACGGCTTTCAGGCAAAAAGCAAAAGGAAAAACACATCCTCAAGTTAGAAAAAGCTTATCAATTGGCCCAAAAAGCCGATTTGCTTTCAACCGACTCGATGCTCAACCTGGAAAACCCCGACCGGTGGCTGTATGTGAACGCCTACCACCGAAGGCTACAAGGCCGCCAGCAAAAGGTGTTGGAAATGTTGCCACTGGAAAGCAAAAACGGGTACAAGCCGGATTTCCTGTTCATCGACAACATAGCGGAACGGGAAGCGGCGAGCAGGCAGGCCGCTGCCAGCTTTTTGTACCAAAAGGGAACCGGGTTGTTGGCAGCCGGAACACATGCGAAAGCACGGGAAGCTTATACGACATTGCTCAACCTGAAAAACAACTATTACCCGGTATGGGAGAACTCGGCAGCACTGATAGACAGCGCTGCCGTGGCTGGGGTGGAGCATATCTTATTAGATGGCGTTTGCAGCCCAGGTTTTAATATTGGCAACAAATGGCAAAAATTTTATTCCAATGCAGGCGACTACCCCAAGTTTGACGTCATCATCAAAAGCCATTCTTTGAATGTAAGTGTCGGCTTCGATAATATCCATACCACCAGCTATACCGAATCCAAAGATATCGAGGTAGGCTATACCGAGAAAAAAGACAGTAATGGCGTGGTGATTGAGCGCTCTGCCATCTATGAGAAAATATCTGCCACCGTAACCGAAACAACCATCGAGAAAAATGCTTCCGGGCAAGTATTTGTTGAGGTGCTCGACGGAATCAGCAGAAAATCAATCTATTCCACCGTGCTTTTTGCCAGCACCACATTCAGTGACAAATCAGTCCAAGTTTCTGGTGACCGGAGGGCATTGCGGTCTTGCGTCATGGAAACCGCTGGGACATTAACGCCCCCTTCCTATTGGTCAATGGAAGAAAAAGTGGTGGATGCGCTTAATTTTGATTTTCGCTGCCTTGCCGTCAGCAGGTTTTGGTCTGACAGGTAGGCAGCCTTATAGCGATTCCCTTCCGCTCACTTCAAAAACTCTCCAATCGGGCTATCCCGCCGCAAAAACGGCTTCATGGCATCATAGGGCACAAAAATCGTCTGCCGGCCGTATTGCGGGTGAAAGAGCGTACTCATTTCAAATCCTTCGCGGCGGATGAGGAGCAGGGGGAAACCTTCTTTGCTGAGCCATTCACGGTATTTAGGGTCGTTGGCAAATGCCGCGAGTTTGGGCATTTCTTTTGCCGCATGCTCGCTGAACCAGCTTTTGTAGTTGAAGGTTTTTTGGAACAAGTCGTCTATGACAACCTGTTTACCGGTTTTCAGGTCGAAATTGTAGGCAATGCCCTGGGCTTTGTCGTTCCAGGTATCGGCAAAGGTGATGTACCCGGTGAACAGGTTGTCGGTCCAACAACCGATCTCTGGCCAGGCGCTGGCGCGCTGCGCGTTCCGGTTGGCGGCCGTCAGGGGCATTTTTTTTGCGGAAAAAGTTGATTTACAGCGCTCCACCCAGGCGTTTACCTGGTCGTCGAGCCAGGTGTTGCAGGAGGCGCAGGGGGTGCGGGGGTAGAGTACGTCGTAGGCGGAGGCATAGTCGGCGTATTCGTAGCAGCCGAGCAGGAAGTGGTCTTTTAGGACAAACTTGAACTGTCGCCGCTCACCGCTACCGGTCCAGTTGCAGTCGGTGTTCTGCCCTGGCTTGAGGTTGCCGGACAGCATGGCCACCAGCCGGTCTTCTTTTCCCAGGGCCTCCATTTCATAGCTGCCATCGGCTTTCAGCTCTCCTTTCAGTTTATAGGTTCGGCCATTGTCGGCTTCTACCCATAGAAAACCTTCCAGCGCTCCGTTCTGGGCGCGCACGACCACCATATCGGCACGTGCGTTGTTGTAGCGGGTGATATAACGGCTGCTCCATTTGTTGTCGCTGCAGTTGAGGGTTGCGGAGCTGCCCGGCGGCATTTCATCCGCTTCCAGCTTGCTGCCGATGGTATTGGCGGCGTTCGTCCACTCTGCTTCGAGGCGTCGGCCCTGGATGGAGCCCGTGAGCATGCCCGTTTTTGCCCTGGCCATATCATACTCCTCCAGTTTAAGGCTGGTGGAATCGAGGGTGCCCTGGAGCCGGAAGCGGGTGCGGCTTTTGGCGTAGGTGAGGTAGCCCCGGCAGTTTTTCCCGTCGAAGCCAAGGTTTACATCAACGGTTGCCCCGTCGTCCATGCGGCCTTTGAAGAGGCGCGCCCATTTGATGGCGGCGGGGTTTTCAAAAAGTTTGAGGATGGCAGTATCTTTTACCGCGATATTGCCTGGCTTTGCCGGTGCCGTGGCCGCCGGTTTCGCCGGACTTGCGTTCGTCGCGGCGGGTTTTGTTTTTTGTGCAAAGGTCAAGGCAGGCATAAGGCATACTGCCAATAAGGCGGCTTTGAGCCTGTTCGCTGTTGGGGTGTTTTTTCGTTGAGGCATGGAGTAAGAATAGGAAAAAATGCTCACGGCGTTGCAATTTAGCAATTTAGTTGATCGATTAGTTGTTTTGGCAGGTTGCGGCAATTGGGGGAAAAGAGCCTATCTCCTACTGCCCCACACCATCCGATCGGCTCCTGACAGATCATGTTGGAGTTGTACATCCGTGAAACCTTTTTCACGGAGCAGGCATGCTACATCCGTTGCGTTGAATTCATTGCATTCGAAAAACAGCATCCCGTTCGGTTTGAGTTTTTTTAGGGCAAAATCACCGATTACCCGGTAAAAGAGCAAAGGGTCTTCGGCTTCCACGAACAGCGCCAAGGAAGGCTCATGGGCTTGAACGTGCTGGGGGAGAAGATGTTTTTCTGTTAAGGGAATATAAGGCGGATTGCTGGCCACAACGTCGAAATCGGGAAGGTTATCCCAGGCTTCCCTGTTCAGGATGTCGCCCTGTAACAGGTGGACTTCGCTGGCGTCGCGGCCCAGGATATTTTCCGCGTTCTCCAGGGCCACAGCAAGTGCCTCCCGGCTTTTCTCCATCCCATAGAGCTGAAGTTTGGGCCATTTTTTCTTAAGGGAAAGGCCGATGCAACCGCTGCCCAAGCCTATGTCCAACAATACAGGGTACGCATTGTCCTGGCTTTTCAAATGGTTCAATATTTCAGCTACCAGTTCTTCTGTCTCCTGGCGCGGTATCAGCACAGCCGACGTTACTTTGAACTTCAAGCCAAAAAAATCGGCTTCGCCCAGCACATATTGAACTGGCTCTCCGCTGTAGAGCCTGCTGCAAATGGCTTCAAACCTGTTCGACGCTTCCGTGCCCAAGTCACGGTCGGGGCCCGCTGGCATATACCGAAAGGCATCTTCCATCACGATCCGGGCGATGCTGGCGGCCTCCCTTTTTCCGTAACGCGCGGTCAGGCTTCGCGTTAGCTGTGCTTCTGCTTCAGCGCAGGTCATAGTAGATATTGTAGGCAGGTTTGCCCTGCATTAGATGTCGATGGTGAAAACGGTGCCGTGGGGCTGGTTGTCGCTTACTTTGATGCTTCCCTGGTGGGCTTTCAGCACCTGGCTGACGATGAACAGGCCAAGCCCGGTGCCGGTGCTGTTCCGTGTATCTTCATTGCCCAGGCGGTAGAATTTCTCAAAAACGAGCGCTTTCTCGCTATCGGGTATGCCTGGGCCCAGGTCCGCGATTTTCAGTTGGTGCCTGCCCTCGGCCAATGTTGCCGAAAACTCGATCTTTGATCCGGCGGGCGCGTATTTCACGGCATTCTCCAACAGGTTTTTTATCACGGCCACCATGCCCGAGCGGTCAGCCAACAGCGGCGGCAAACTTTCTGGCGCCTGGATCTGTATGCTGGCTTCCGGGAACCGCACGCGCAGCGCGTCGGCGCAATCGCGGGCCACTTCCCGCAAATCCAGCGGCTCCGGCACAGGTTGCCACTGATCTTCGAGCCTGGCGGCGAGCAGTAGGTCTTCCACCAGGGCCTGCAGGCGGTCGGCATCTTTGAGCCCGTTGCCGAGCATTTGGGCGCGTTGGGCATCGTTGAGGTTGCGCTTGGTCAAGGTTTCGATCACCAAGCGCAGGGACGCGATGGGCGACTTGAGCTCGTGGGTGATGCTGAGCAAGAAATTGCGCCGCTGGCGGGCTAAGCTCACTTCCCGGCTGGCGCTGCGGTTGATGACCCAAAGGCCAAAAGCGAGGCAAATGGTGAAGAACAGCCCTTCCGCCACCACCATGCGCCGGCCGCTTCGCCAGGTCTTCTCAATCTTGGCATATTCTGCGGTCCCTTCTAATTGGGTCATGTTCAGTCCGCTGTTCCTGTCCGAAAACTTTCGCTCCAACATCTGTTTCTCGATGGCGAACAAGCGCTCGTTTTGTTTCCACAGGTGAAACGACCACCAGCCGAAAGCCAATATCATGTACCCGATCACGAAATGGGACAAGCGGGTTATGGATATCTTATTGAAGAACATGCCTTACCTCCTTCTAAAGATGGCGCTCAAATTCCACCAGAAAAGCAGCCCCGCGAAAGCCAGCCATAGGTACATCCAGACTTGTGCCGGGAAAATGCCCACCACTTCTTCGTACATGGCCAGATCGCTCTGGGGCCCTACATTGAAATCCTGGATGATGTACAGCACTGCTGCCACACCGAGAAAGATCAGCACATCCTGGTCCCAATTTGTCCTCCTTGCAATAAAAATCAAGACAAAAGCGAAGGCGAACAAAATTGCCGTGCTTTCAAAAGATTCGAACCATACGATGCCCGCCAATGCCATGATGGCGCCGAGGGTCATCAAGGTCGCCTGGGTGAGCGCTTTGTGCCTCACCCCGATGCGGAAAAGCAGGTTGCCAAAAATTGCGCTGCCCATGTAGCCGCCCATCAGGATCACGCCCGGGCTTCCGCCCCGAGATACCGTGTAGCCGCTGCCATCGGGGTTTATCTGCATCGCTTCCACGCCGCCGCCTGTGAGGATAGCGCCCATGGCATGGCCAAATTCGTGCAGGAAAGTCACCAACAAGGTGACCGGGTACAGCACCAGGGCCCCGAAAGAACCGCCCAGGAACTTCAAGATGCCGTACCCGACCACCATTGCCAGCACTCTAAAATGCAGTTGTCGGGTCATGTTATTTTTTCGTGACCTTAAACAATTCAACCTCAAAGATTAAGGTAGCGCCCGGTGGGATGCCTGCGCCTGGGCTGTTGTTGCCATATGCAAGGTCAGAAGGGATGAAAAACTTGAACTTGTCGCCCTCTTTCATCAATTGAAGGCCTTCCGTCCAGCCGCGAATCACCTGGTTGAGGCCAAAGGTGATGGTCTCGCCGCGCTGTACCGAGCTGTCGAACACCTTGCCGTTGATGAGGGTGCCGTGGTAATGCACCTCTACCTGGTCGGTCGGGCCGGGCGACACCGTGCCTTCGCCTTTTTTCAGCACTTCGTATTGCAGGCCGCTGGCAGTGGTCATTACCCCTGCGCGCTTTTTGTTCTCGGCGAGGAATGCCTGGCCCAGCGCTTTGTCGTTGCCCGCCGGCTGGGCTTGCCCGTGATTGTGACCGTCGTCGGCGCTGTGCACCTCGTTATCGATGATCTTGAAAAGCTCTACTTCAAAGATCAGCGTCGAGAAGCCTTTGATGATGGAGCCACGGGCTTGCTCGCCATAAGCCAGGTTGTAGGGGATAAAGAACCGGAACTTGTCGCCGACTTTCATGTGCTGCAAGCCTTCGGTCCAGCCCGGGATCACCTGGTTGAGGCCGAAGGTAGCGGTCTGGCCGCGTTTCACGGAGCTGTCGAACACCTGCCCGTCGATAAGCAGGCCCGTGTAGTGCACCTCTACCTTGTCGGTAGCCTTGGGGCTTTCCGTGCCATTGCCGCGGCTGATCACTTCATATTGCAAGCCGCTGGCGGTGGTGACCACCCCTGCCCGCTTCTTGTTCGTTTCCAGAAACGCGATGTTGTCGTCTTTCCAGCGGGCCTCGGCGCGCGGGTTGGAGACATTGGTACTGTATTCACTGAAACACTCCGTGGCCTTTTCTGGTGTGAGTTTTGCTGCCGTGCCGTCCAGCGCAGCGCGCAAGCCTGCAATGAACAGGTCAATGTTCAGGTCTTTGTCCATCACCCGTTTGAGCGAGCTGGCGAAGTTGAAACCATAAGCATAGTTGACGCTGTCAACAGCGGTTTTCAGTTCTACCGGTTTGGCTTTTTGGGCGAACAGCCCGGTTGCGGCCAATGCCAGCACAAACAGCATTATTGATTTTTTCATAGTTGAAAATGCGTGGTTGGTAAAGAATGAAGGTTCTACTGGGCTTACATTTTAAAAACGGCATCGTCAATGCCTTCGTTGACCTTGGCGCTGGTAAAGGTGATGGTGAGCGGCACCGGGAAAACACCGCTGACACTGACCACCATCGGGAACAGGACACCCCCTGCCGGCTTGTAGTCCTTGTAATCGGTTGTCTGCACGGTCGGGTTGCCATCCATGCCTTTCCCGCTGCTCACCTCGCGCAGGAGGAGGCTGGTTTTCATGTCGAAGTACTGGGTGAATTTTTTGCCGTCGGGGCGGGTCACTTCGAGGATATAGGCGTCGTTGCCGTCAATATCTTCGATGCCTTTCAACTCGGCCTTGTATCCTTCGGCCTTGTAAACGGCCTCTTTGACCATGTAGGCTTGCTCCTTTGCATCGCCCAGGTCTTCACCTTCCAGTTCGATGCTTTGTCCCATGCCGGAATTGGTTCCCTTTCCATCTGCATAAGTCTGTTTGCTCATCACCTGGCCGTTCATGGAAGTTTCCACGGCCATTTTGGTGCCGCCCTTTTTCCACGACTTGATGTCGAACGACGGGCCGCGCATCTGCATGGTGGCATCCATTTGCAGGTCTTTCAGCGCAGCGATTTTTTCAAGCCCGCCGATAGCGTTTATGTAGTCGTTCAATACTTGGTCGGCGGTCAAGCCGGGTGGAAGGGCTTTGTTGCTGATGGTGACAGGGTTGCCGAAAGCATCGAAGTGGTTGATTTTCCCTGTAGCGGAAAATGGTTTCAAGCGCTCGGCCACATCGTCGCGGTTGCCCACGACGACGATGTGCGCCCGATCTGGGTTGATGTACTTTTTCGCCATGGCCTGAACTTCGGCAGGGCTCACGCTTTGCAGGACTTCCAGGTACTTTTCGTAGTAATCGGCGGGCAGCTTGTAGCGGGCGGTGTTGAGGGCGAAGCTGGCAACCGTGCCTGGCTCTTCCAAGTTCTGGGAGAATTGGCCGGCGATCACGTTTTTGACGACTTGAAGCTCATCTTTTGGCACCAATTCGGCGCTAAGGCGGCGCATTTCTTTGATAAATTCGGTGAGGCTGCTATCAGTCACTGCGTTGCGCACGCTGGCCGAGCCGGTGAAAGAGCCGACGAGTTCATCGGGGTTCAGCGAGGTGCGGGCGCCGTAGGTCCAGCCGTGGCCTTCCCGGAGGTTGGCGTTGACGCGGCTGTTGAAGTAGCCGCCGAGTATGGTGTTGGTGACGCGGGCGCGGATCACGTCCTGGTTGCCAGGCTGCAGGTCCACGGGGTAGGTGATGTTGATGACAGACTGGACTGCTCCGGGTTTGTGCACAAAATCGACCACCGTTTTTTCAGGTGCGCGCGGGATGCCATACACATGCTTCGGCACATCGCCTTTGGCCCACCTGCCAAAAAACTGACGGGCGTATTTTTCTGCCACCTCCTTGGTGATGTCGCCCGTGACGACAAAATAAGAGATGTTGGGCTTGAAGTAGGTTTTGTAATGCGCCTTGATCTGGTCGAGGTTGATTTTGGCCAAACTGGCCTCGGTCATGATCTCGCCGTAAGGGTGGTCTTTGCCATAGCGCATGATGGATGCCACGTTGCGGGCAATGGCATTGGCATCGTCTTTCTGGGAAGCCAGATCGCTGGCCGAACGGACTTTAAACTTGTCCAATTCCTCTTGCGGGAATGTGGGGTTCAGCAGCACGTCCGACATGATGGTGAGCAGCTTGTCGGTATGCTTTTTCAGGCAGGAACCAGTCACGCCATTGGAAGAGGTGAAAAAGGACGCGCCGATGAAGTCGATTTCTGAATTGATCTGGGCTTTGGTGCGGATATTGGTGCCCGCGCCCAACAGTTGCCCCATCATGCTCACGTAGCCGGCAGCGTCTTTCTCCAGCACGGGGTCGTTGTTGACAAAAATCTGGAAATTGACCTTGGGCAATTTGTGGTTCTCCACCACGATCACGGTCAGGCCGTTGTCGAGCTTGAACGTTTCGGCTCTCCCGATCTGAATTTTGGGCGCTTCGCCCGCGGCGGGCGCCTGGGCGCGCACGTTGCCGGTGGGAATGGGTATTTTAGGCGCGGTGCCCATCGACACCGGCGGCATGTTGGTGCCACTGGTCTTACCGCCTGTTTTGGGCGTACAGGCAATGGCGAGCGCCAATGAAAGTATGGTTAGAAAAAATATGTGCTTCATTATGCTGTGAAATTTTTGTTGAGATGTTTAGAAATTGGTTTAAGGTTGCTTCGGCTTCGGCAGCCAATAAATAACCACCCGGCTGTTTTTGCTGAAGTACTTGTTGGCAGCGGCCATGATGTCTTCGCGGGTCACTTTGCGGTAGCGCTGCAGCTCGGTGTTGATGAGGCCCGCGTCGCCGTAGTACATTTCGTAGTTGGCCAGGCTTTCTGCAATGCCCGCCACTTTGTTGTTGGCCGAGATAAAGTCGTTCTCCACCTGGTTTTGCAGTTTTTGGAATTCTTCTGCGGTGATCAAGTTCTTCTGCACGTCGGCAATGACCGCGTCCATCGACTTTTCCAGGTCAGAAAGCTCTACGCCGAGGTTGGCGATGCCGAAGCAGATGTTGGCGCCTGGGTCTTCCAATTCGAGCGGGAAAGAACCGGCGAAGGCGGCTTTCTGCTGCTCGTCCACGATGATCTTTTGCATTCGGCTGCTCTCGCCCTGGCTGAGCAACATGCCGAGCATTTTCACGGCGTAAAAGTCTTTGGTACCCTGTGCCGGTATGTGGTAGGCATAGATGAGGGCGGGCAACTGCACGTTGTCGTACACCGTGTCGCGCACTTCGCGGGTGATGGGCGGTTCCTGTGGGAACTTGCGCTGAATCTCGCCCTTGCCCCTGGGGATGTCTTTGAAATACACCTCGATCAGCTGCTTGGTCTGGGCGATGTCGATGTCGCCGGCAATAGACAGGATGGCGTTGTCGGGGCGGTAGAAGTCTTTGTAGAAGGTTTTGTAGTCTTCTTCTACGGCAGCGTCGAGGTCTTCCATGGAGCCGATCACAGACGACTTGTAGGGGTGCACCTTGTACAGGCGCTTGAGGGTTTCTTCGAGCAGCCGGCCATAGGGCTGGTTGTCGGTGCGCTGGCGGCGCTCCTCCTTCACCACCTGGCGCTGGGTCTCGATGCCCACCTGTTCCACCTTGGCGTGCAGCATGCGCTCGCTTTCGAGCCATAGGCCCAGCGCGAGTTGGTTGCTGGGCAGCACTTCGTAGTAGTAAGTGCGGTCGTACCAGGTATTGGCGTTGTTGAAGCCTCCGGCATTGTTGATGTAGTCGTCGAACTCGCCGCGCTTGATGTTCTCGGAGCCTTCAAAAAGCAGGTGCTCGAAGAAGTGGGCAAAGCCCGAGCGCTTTGGCTTTTCGTTTTTCGAGCCTACGTGGTACATGACCGATACGGCCACGATGGGCGTGGAGTGGTCTTCGTGCAGCAATACTTTCAAGCCGTTGGGCAGGTCGTATTCCACGAATTGGATATTTTGGGCGAAGGACGCCACAGAGAACAGCAGCAGCAGGGCTGCCTGGAAGAGCAATCTTTTCATAACTTGTTTTTGAATGAGAAAAAGCGGCGCGAATTTCGGGAAAAGCTGGGAGGGAATTGGCAGAATTGGATAAAAGTTTTGTCATTTTCGGCAAAAGGGGGTTGGCAAGCATTGATACGGGTATTCCCGGTCAATCAGCATCGAGCAGCACCTGCTCGAATCCAAGGATAGATGCCGGAAAGAATTGGAGCTTTCCCATCTGCAAGCAGGATGGCGACAATGCAAATTGCGCTGTGGCAACGCGAAAGCTTTCCTGTTGTGTCTGGCAACACCCTGGCTGCGCGCCCAGTCTTATTGGTTTTTCAACAGGTCGCGCAAGCGGTCAAACAACCTGTCGATCACGCGCCGCTCCGCTGTTACGATGCGCACCTGGCCTTCCATTTCCTGGCGGAAAGGGATGTCTTTGTTGTATGCAGTTGTCATATTGTTTGGCAGGGAAACGTCCAGTAAATAGCCTTTTTGATCTGGCATAGCCGAAATGTTGGCCACCTCGCCTTCCAATGTGCCAAACTGTTGTGGCGGGTAGGCGTCGAGGCGAACAATGGCGCGGTTTTTCAAATGGAGCTTGCCCATATCCTGCCCTGGGACGCTGGCTTTGCCGACGATGCGGTTGTTTTCGTAGGCAGGGGCGGCGGGGGCTATGGCAAGGATTTCCGCACCGCTCGCAATGTTTTGTTGGGCGCTCCATATAGCTGTGAGGGATACTTTCCCGGAAATAGGGGCAATCACCAAATGCTTTTGTTTCCATTCCGCAATCGCGCTGCGCAGCCGCTGGATATCTTCCATAAGGGCCAGGGATTTGTCATTGTGGCTGTCCGACTTCAGCAAGTCGAGCTCTATGATTTGGTTGCGCAGCTGTTGTGCCTGCATTAGGGTTTGCAAGGCAGCGCCTTCGGTAGCCTCGACCTGTCTTTTTTGCTGGAGCCAGGAGGATTCCGATTTTTCGTATTCGGAATCGGAGATCAGTTTTGCGGCATGGAGTTTTTTTTGCCGACCCCGCTCTTTAGCGCTGAGGGCCAATTCCTCCAGGAAAATAGCTTTTTGGCGGCCCAGGTTGTCGTTCAGCTTTTCCAATTGGGCAATCTGGGCGCCCAAGGCGCGCTTTCGCTGGGCTACGCCGCTGTTGGCGCAGAAATATTGGTAATCGTTCCAATGCTGGCTGAAGGCAGAGTAGGCGGCTTGGAGCGCGCCCAGTTGCAAATCTTGCAACAAAGGCCCCTGGAAGCCACCATCCTGTTGCAACCATGTTTCCAAGCGGACGACATCGCGCCAGCGCGCCGTATTTTCGATCACAGCCAGCACCTGTCCTTTTTCCACCGGTTGATGGTCGGCACAGAGCAGTTCCGAAATTGGCCCGCCCGATTGCGCGACGACGCGGATTGGCGGGTTGGCCGTGGTGAGGGTGATCTTTGCCTCTATCACATCGGGGTACTGCACGAAATAGCTCAAGGCAACGAGCAGTCCAACGCAAAAAAACACCATGGAGATGCCGTAGCGCATCATCCAGGAAGGCGGGTTGCCGAGCAGGTATTGGATTTGCTCCCGGTCGTTAAGCTGTAACGGGCTCGGGCTTGGGTGTGCGTGCAGGGACATAGTCTGGTTTCATTTTGAATTCGGGAAGCACTTCCCGCATCCCGTAATAGTCGATGGCCTTTTGCTTGAGCGGGTTGGTGCTCCATTCCTCCCACACGCAGGTGTAAGGGTTGTAGCCGCATTTGAGGGGCTTGGCGTACATATCGCGCGGGTTTTCGGTATAGGCGCGGCAGTCGGTACAGATGTACCTGAACTCGCAGTCCTTGCACACCTCGATCTGGTCTTTGGTTACGTTCCAGTATTTTTTGAAATCCGGGTGCTCGAGGGCATCCTGGAGGGTGGTGTCTTTAATGTTGCCGAACGACTGGGGCATGGAGGGGCAGTTTTTGATGTTGCCTTCGGTGTCGAGGGATATTTTGCGGTTGAGGCAGGAGTTGTGGTGCTGGGATTCAGTGTAAGTTGGAATGTTGATGTTAAACAATGTCGGGTGAACAACGCCACAGCACAGGCTGGACACTAAATTCTCTGAAATAAAAGTGATTTTGCCCATATAAAAATCCCTGTTGAACAGGATATCTTCTGGAGAATCATAGACAGTGATTGAAAATATACGCTTGTGCTTTTGGATAAGGGGTTTTAAATTTTCAACATCTAGCGTGTGGTTATACTTCACAAATAGCTCCACCGATTTTACTTCAGAGGATTCAAGGAAAGACAAGTTTGTGTCCAAAATTTCATAACAGACCGGTTTGAAAAAGCGGAGCTGTAAATGTTGGCAGCGAAGCCCAATCAACTGATGGATGGACGATTTCAAAAAAGACAAATCGTTTCCAAGGTCAATGATCGCATTGGTCACCCAGAATGGCGATTTCCACTCTAGGGATATAGGCGGAAATAAACCAGGGTCGTTGGTTTCAAATATCAACTCATTCTCTTGAAGGAACTTGGCGTATTCCTCAATGGTCGATTTTTCAAGTACATTTGTATTTGAGAGCTTTTCAAAATCCATGCCTTTCCGATCTGCCAAAAGCTCATAGAGCGAATTGGGGATCAAAAAATACTTATCCCGCTGGATATCGTATATGATGCTTCTTCGCGATCCTTTAACAGGGAAACAGCAAGAATACAAGTGCCAATTTGAAGAATTATTTTGCATATAATTTGCTTATGTTTTTATAAAAAGGGGAACAGATGGATTTTTTAGAGTTGTATTTTTCCATGTGGGCATAATGGGTTGACCCTAAATTCTCCCAAACTGATAAATCCCATATTACGCCCTTTATTGACTGGTAGGTTATTGACAGCTCTGAGACTTCATCACTGCTTAGGAAAGCATCATAGTTATTCACTTCATTTTTTTTCATATTAAATTAATTTTTTTGATTTTCAAGTTGAGTGTTTTCTGCAAGCATTCTTGCAAGTTCATACTCCAAATGATAGTTACAGATGTAACTAACATAACCAAATTGCCCAACTGGGTTTGATTCCAAAAAAACGTAATCACCATTATCATTGACAATCATATCAACTGAAGCACAATTCTGATTGGTTTGTTTCATATAGTTCAGCAATTTTACCCTAACATCCTGCGGAAGAGAATATGGGGTTTGTCTTGTAGGTCTTTCAAAATTTGGAGTTCTGCCATCTAATGCAGTTGTTGGATCATTTTGCGAAAAAATTGCCATTGAGTAAAAACTGCTATGCAAGATAAAGATTCGGAGCTCATATTTTTTTGAAACTGTGTTTTGTAGCAAAGAAGGCCAAAAAGTCTCACCCATAATTTGAATATTTTCATCCTCAAGAAGCATTGGGCCAAAGTTTGCAAATTCTACGCGCTGCTGGGCATCCTTTTCTGTTTCAAAATGTTGTATATCTCTATTGATTGATTTCGTCAAAGACATATTATTTTTTAATTTTTGAAGTTCTTTTTTGGAACTGATAATACAGGTATCTGGGATAAGGAGGCCGCATTCCTGCGCCGCTTTAAGGTTCAACAATTTATTGGATCTTTGCTCAATTATTGAAGACCCTATAGAAGGTTTTGATTCAAGGATTGCGTTGATCATTTCTGAAACCGTCAACCATTCTGATCGCAAATGCCTATTTACGCTTTTATGGATTGAGTTTTGTTCCGACAATAACCGAAATTGTTGATTAAAAAAGCCACGCCTGTGCCAAAAAGAATCTATTTCAGACAAATCAATAAGCTTATCATTTATTGTCAATGAAAGCCCGATTCCCATGCTTGTTATCTTTAACTTCAAGTTGCTAATATACGAATCTGGGTAAACAACAACATGTTCTATGTTCTGCGCAGTTAACCAATCAATCACTTGACAGGTTGACATATCTCCGTGCTCGCTTACTATTACAACCATTTTATAATTTTTTTACTGGTGAGGACTATTAAGGTATTCAGGGAATTTGTGCTATTTATAATTTGATTACAAACTCCATTAAAAAAACCTCTCAACAGAAAGTAAAAGCATGGCAATTATTAGCATTTACCAAGTGTTGAGAGGTTTGTAAAATTTGACGCAATTATCCGTTTTCTACTGCAAGGTTCCTGCCATTGTCATCCGTGTATTTCCAATTGTATTTGGTGCCATTACTATCATCATGGGAATAGGACACTTGAGTGGTATTGGCATCAGTACCAGAAGTTCTGGTTGAGCCTGCAGTACTTGTGCCACCTACGACACGTTGAGTTTGGGCTTGTGGCAGGGATTCCAGTTTGAAAATTTCCAAAGAAAGCTTTTCCATTGTAAAAATTTTTATTGATTTTACTCCCGCTTTTCTATTGCCTTTATCCCATTGGACTCAGGTCGGGTAGGAGCATTCCCGGTATATTATCCAATTACTATCGCGAAATCATAATTGCTTAATAACAGTACAAAGATCAGGGCCGGTGCTGCCAGAATTTGGCAGTAAAAAAAATAATTTTTACTTTTTTTCACCGCCCCTGATAGCCAATAAATTTTCTTCTCCGACTACAACTGAAAACTCTATACAAACAGGTTCTTCATATAGATAGCTGTCCGTTTGTTTGTCATAGACAATTGGGAAGCCCTGGTCGCGCAAACTGCCCAACAAACGGTAAATATTGCGCTCGCTGACATTCAAGCGCGATGCCAGCTGCACCGGTGTGCCCGTGGCGCGGTTGCGGATCAGGTAATCGATGCGTTGAAGGAGGAAGAGATCGCTGAAAATGTTCATGATTATGCGTAGTTTATGTGTGTTGTGTTTGTTGTGTGCTTCATGCTTATTTTGATTTCATGCTTATGTACCTAACTCAAGTTGGTTCTTCACCAAGCTGTAATAAGCGCCCCGTTGGGCCACCAATGTCTCGTGCGTGCCCTGCTCCACCACGCAGCCTTTGTCCAGCACGACGATCTGATCGGCATGGCGCACGGTGCTGAGCCGGTGCGCCACGATGACCACCGTTTTGGCCCTGTGTTCGGCCAGCGCTTCCGAGCCGACAGCAGTGCCGCGATAAAAGGTCTGCAAATTTTCAACGATGGCCCGCTCGTTGTTGGAATCCAGGGCGTTGGTGGCCTCATCGAAAAACAGGAAGTCGGGGTTTTTATACACAGCCCGCGCGATCAACATACGCTGCCGCTGGCCCTGGCTGATGCCGTTGCCCTGCGCCCCAATTTTTGTATTGAAACCCAGGGGAAGGGTATGGACAAAGTCCTGGATATTGGCCATCTCTACTGCCCGCACCAGCTTGGCATGGTCGGGAAACTGGTCGCATTCCGAGATGTTGTTCGCAATGGTGTCGGAAAAAATATAGCCATCCTGCATGACCGCTCCACAGTGCTTGCGCCATTCGGAAGGGTTTACAGACGACAATGCGGTTGCGCCGACCCGGATTTGCCCGCGCGTCGGCGCGTAGAACCCCAGCAGCAGCTTGATAAGGGTCGTTTTCCCGCTGCCGCTCATGCCCACCACTGCCGTGACCTTGCCATTTGGGATCGTAAGGTTGATGTCTTTCAACACTTCGGCATGCAAGGCATTGTAGCGGAAGGAAAGGTTTTCAAAATAGATATCGCCGGGCTCCAGCGACAATGCAGGGCATCCCGGCCCCGCACCTATTACCTGCGTTTCCAAACTGCTGAAATCAATGTCGGCTGACTGCCCAAAGGTTCCGGGGCCTTCATCTTCCTGGCTGTGGATTTCGCCCATGCGCTCCAGGCTGATCTTTGCATCCTGCGCCGAGCGGATAAAGGCAATAAACTGCTGCAGTGGTGCGTCCAACTGGCCCACCATGTACTGTGTGGCTAACATCATGCCTATGGTCATTTGCCCGTCGATGACAGCTTTTGCTGCCAGGAACGTGATGACGATGTTTTTGCCTTGGTTTACAAAGCCAGCCCCGGCATCCTGCCATTGCGTCAGGTTGAGCGATCGCAAGTTGGTATGGAAAAGCTTGGCCTGAACCCCTGCCCATATCATGCGGCGCTTGCGCTCGGAGCCTTGCAGTTTGATTTCCTGCATCCCCTGTATCAGCTCGATAATAGTATTGCTGTTCTCCCCTACCTGTTGAAAGCGCATATAATCCAATTCCTTGCGCCGCCGGAGGAAAAAACTGATCCAGCCAACATAAAGAAATGCCGCAACAGCAAACGCGGCGAAAATTTGAGCGCTGTAAAGGAAGAGTATAGCACTGAAAACCAAAAAGTTAAGGGCGGAAAACAGGACAGGCAAAATGGATTGCGTCAAAAAGACTTCGATACGACCTTGGTCGCTGATGCGCTGCATGAGGTCGCCCGTCATCTTGGAGTCGAAAAAGCCGATGCGGAGTCGCATCAGTTTTGCCAGGAAATCGCTCACCATGGCCACGTTGATGCGGGTGCCGATAAAGAGCAAAATCCGGCTTTGGAGGAACTGCACCATGATCTGGCTAAAAAACAACATCAATTGCGCCGTTAGGATAAGGGAAATGAAACCTATGTCGCGATTGCCGATCCCCACATCGACGATGCTCTGGGTGAGCAATGGGAAAATGAGCATGAGCATGCTGCCCAACACCATCCCCAGTATTATCTGCATCACCAGCCTTCTGTGCGGGCGCACGTAATCAAGCACTGTTCCCAAGCGGGCGCTTTCCTCGCCGGGGGAATGTTCGGCGCGGTAGAATTGAGGCGTTGTTTCCAACAGGATCAGCACTCCTTTGTCGGTATCGCTGGCCCATGATTTTTCAAAATCCGCCCGTGACAGCTTGAATTTCCCCGCTGCCGGGTCGGCGACCCAAACATGCTTGCCCGTCACCTTGTAGATCACGATAAAATGCTGCTGGTTCCAGTGGGCGATACAGGGAAGTGGTGCATTCAACAAACATGCCGTGCCTTTTCCGGTACAAAATGGCACCTTGACAGTCAAGGCCCGGAAGCCCAGGCCTTCGGCAGCTTCCATTATCCCCTTTGCCGAAACGCCTTCCCTGCTTATGTAACTGCGGTCGCGCAAGAAGGTGAGCGGGTATTTGCGGCCATGTGCAGCAGCGACCATCATCAAACAGGCCGGGCCGCAGTCCATCGCGTCTCTTTGGCGGTAAAAAGGAAAAAACAGTGGCATCGGACTTGCTTTTTTATGTCGAAGTGATCAGCAATTGGAACCTGGTCAGGTCCGCTAACGATGCAAAGGTGGCACTGGATAGACGCGGAGACAATAACGCTTTATGGCAGGTTTTTGAAGCGCAAACTCGATTATTGGCGGAAAAAACGGCGCTTTTTTTCATAAACCGAGAGAAAGCTGGGAAATCATCGGTTGTAGCCCTAAAGAAAATGTAACACCATCTCAACATTTTTTGAAGCTTCGGCCAGTGCCAAAAGCTTCCTGGCAGCGAACATTAGGCGCTTGCCCAGAAAAACAGGTATCTGCCCATTTGAAAAACAAATACTTGGAGCATTTTTTAAATCTAAAAATATTATTATCTTTACAACCTTGAAAAAAGCCAAACCCCATATTTTCTTTTCACCAATTAAAAACAATCTTTCATGACCAAACTAAACATCGCCCTAACTTCCAGTATTGCAGCTATCCTTTTGCTGCAATACTGTACCCAGCCAAACACCGACAACACCAACACTGTCAGCGAAGCGGCGCCAAGTGCCATAGGGCCGCAGCAACCATTCCCCGATTTCGGCTATATGGTAAGCGCCAACCAGTACAGCGGGCCTGTGTTCAAGCTGAGCCAGGATTACCCTGCCGTGCTGCCGACCCCTCCCCTGCCCCCGTTTTTTGAGATCGATTTCAAAACGAACTGGAAAGAATACCTGCTTGCCGTGCGGAAATACTGTTTTGAAGGCAATACGGAGGCCGATTTCCGGGTCGAGAACAACAAAGTGCGCAATTGGTACCATGTGCCCTGGCAGCACTATGGCAAAAACGGCCGCGAAGGCTATCACGGGCTTACCAAGGAAGCGCCAGTGAAAGCCAAACAACTCGCCGTCACCCAAACCTCGACCACCAGCGGCGCCTGGGCCGTCGGCTTTTTCAACGACGTTGCCGGGTACACCATCGGTAAGGTCTGGGAAGACCACGACCACCCGGACGTCAAAAAAATGGAAGGCGGGTTCAAAAACGGCGCCGTCCTGTTCAAAATACTGTTCCTGTCGATGCCGCAGGCCGAAGCAGAAAGCACGGTGCCATTCTTGAAGAACGGCATCTGGTGGGATGCCTACGCCACATACAACTTTGCCAAAGACGAACGCATGCCCATAAAAGTAGCCCTGATCCAGATGGACATCATGGTGCGCGACGACAGGGCGCCCAACGGCTGGGTGTTCGGCAATTTCCAGTACAATGGCGCCATGAACCAGGCCAGCAAATGGGACAACTTAGTGCCGTTGGGCATCATGTGGGGCCAAGACCCGACCGACAACACCAATTTCTCCAACCCTACCCCAGAAAGGACCATTATCAACGCTGCCCTGAAAGAGACCATCATCAACCCCGACCCGAACGAGCTGCCACCCACGCACCTCGGCTGGAACGGCCGCCTGAACGGCCCGGTGGACAACCCGCAGAGCTCCTGTTACAGCTGTCATGGCACGGCGGAATACCCTGCCGCTTCACCGCTCAGCCCGCTGTTCGATGCCGACACGCTGAAGGCCAACCCCATCGGGTCGCCCGGCTGGATGCGCTGGTTCCAAAACCTGAAATGCGGCACGGCATTCGACCCGGAGAAGGCAGTGTCCACCGACTTTTGCCTGCAATTAGCCGAGTCGGTACAGAATTTTGACAATTGGCATCAGGCCCAGGGCGGCTTGTATGCGAAAGACTACAAGCAAGATGGGCTGGAGAGCACGGGGGCGAAAAAGGCGATGCAGCTCGTGAAGGTTCATTCTTTGGAGCGGAGGAACCAATAAGCGGATCTCATCTTATGGCAGCGGTTTTAATCTGTTAACTGCCCTTTCTCTCTACTGCGCGAAAGGGCAGTTTTTTTGGCCCTGCTGGATGCCTTCAGCAAAGGGCGGCTGAATGACCAGGAAAAGAGCCATTATTTAGAGCTCTGCGCAGGATACCCGTTGTTGATTGAGCTGGTCGGCGGTTTCCATAGCACGGGCACCCGAAGGAAAAAATTGTTTTCCGGGGAGGAGTACCGTTCTTTCATCAGCAAAAAAACAGACGTAACCGAAAAGTTTTTTGCCGTCACCGGATTGATTCGGGATCGGATAAAAGTATTTAACCCGCGTTGGCCAGGCGACTACCTGACATTTGGGATCACGATGTGGGTGCTGGCAAGCTTTGAACACGCAAAAGTTTACCTGCTCCTGGGCGATGTCCAAAAAAACCAAAGCGATGGCAGAAGAGGCAGAAAACATGCGGGAAGATTATTTCCTAAAAGCGATCGAATATTATGATCGCAGTTTCAATATCCTTGAAACAAGGGAAATCAGCGCTGGGTTGTATTCGTGGTTGACATTGTATGGGAATATGCTTTGCCATTATTGGCTTGACGACATTGAGAAGACAGCAGGGTATCTGGTCAAACTGGAATCTGCCGTTCCCAAAATCAAAGAGAGCTTGGGTGAGGGGCACTCCATATTGTCCGATATTGAAAAGATGCGCGATTGGATTGATGGGGCAACTTAACCAATCTGAACATGGCCTTATCCCGTTTTTTTTGAACTATGTCAACATGTGGCTGCTTCAGGGTCAAAAATATGCATTGCGATGCTTAATTCGGAAAGTTAGGGGATAAAGCAATTTTGTCTGTTTCCAAATTTTAAAACATTTTGTTTTTTTTCCTAAAAACCACCTATCTTTACGGCCTAAACAGCCAAGCCAATGCCCAAAGCTCGAAAACGCTCCCGCAAGAAAGACCAAGCACACGATGCCATATTCAAAACCTACTTCAGCGATGCAACCATTGCCAGGAACTACCTAATTCATTATACCTCCGACACCATACATGGGCAGATTGATTTTTCAGTTTTTCGGAAAAGCGAAACTGCGTATGTCAATGGGCGTTTCGGGGTTTCATTTTGTGACATCGTTTACGAAACAAAACTTTTGAATGGGCAACCTGCCAGGTTGTTGTTCCTGTTTGAGCACAAAAGCTATGTGCCCTCCTTCCCTATCCATTTGCAATTGCTCGATTATTTGCTTCAAATTTGGGAGGATGACTTGAAGAACAAGCGCCCATTGGCCATTGTTGTCCCTATTGTCGTTTATCATGGGGAGCAGGGCTGGGAGCAAAAGCCGCTCGAGGACTATTTCTTCGGCATCCCAGATCATTGGCAAGATTTTATCCCAAACTTGATTATTGGCTGACCGACCTCGGCAAAACACCCCAACAGATGATCTTACAAAAGCAAAAAAGCGAATTGCTACGCAACTTGTTTTTAGCTTTAAAATTTGCCAGAAATGAGGCATTAGTTCGGGAATACTGGAAAATAATCCTTACTTTTGGGGTGCGAATACCCAAGGGTGATCGCGAAAAAATCCTCTTTCAATCACTTACCCTTTACCTAGTAAAACTTTTTGATATGCCACTAACTGAAGTAAAGAGCCTATGCAAGGAACTGCCCGATTCTGAGAACAGCTGGGTGGATGCAATCCCTGAAATTTTTGGTGAAAAATGGAAAAAGGCTGGAATGCGAAAGGGCATGAAAATAGGCCGAAAAATAGGGATCGAGCTTGGCCGCGAAGAAGGCATTGAATTCGGCCGTAAGGAAGGCATCCAACAGGGAATCCAACAGGGAATCCAACAGGGAATCCAACACGGAATCCAACAGGGAATCGAAAAAGGAATCGAAAAAGGAATCGAATTCGAAAAACGAAACATTACCTTGAAAGCCATCCAAAAATTTCCAGAATGGAGTGATGACGAGGTTGCCGCTTTTGTGGGTGTCGCGGTGGAACAAGTGCAACAACTACGCCAGGAAATAACATCCTGTTAAAGGCCTGTATTGAAAACTTCTTTTAGCGAACTGGCCACACCTACCCAAACCACCAATACAACAACAGCAAAAACACCACCAACAACAACAGTGGCATATACACTTTCAGCTTGCTGCTTTTGTGCTTTACCGTTTGGTCACTCCCAGCGCCCACCTCAACTGGCTTTCGCTGCCTGTCGATGATCGTCACATAAATAAAACAGAAAAAATTCACACCTAACGTAAGCATGAGGAAGATATACGCCAGGTTCATCGAATCGGTGGCCGGTGAAATCTGCACCAGGTTTATAGAGTAGGCCACCGTGGCGAGGAAAGACGTGATGATGAGCTCGCCCACTTCCTCAAAGCTCGCCTTGTGGAAGAACAGCATGAAAATGGGCAGGGCGCTGAACATCAAAAACGGCATGATGATGAGGATGATGGCGCCCCAGGGCTGGCGGCTCACGCCCAGGTGCACGTTGAGGCTTTTGTAGTTTTCCAGGTACTTGGCTTTGTCATTGGGGTCGTAGGTCACCTTGTCGAGCGATCCGAGGGCGTTGGAAAGCTGGTTGTCGAGCGTGACGTAGTACTCCTTGGTGTCCCAATCGTTGAACTCGAAATCCTTGATCTTGTCGTTGATCTGAAGTCGGCTGTGGTCGAAGCTGATCCGGAGCTTGTTGCTGGAGCTGAGGGCCGTGATGGGTATTTTCAGCTCATGTTGGTCGAATGGGAACTTGAACGATTTGAAATTGCCCAGGAACTTGCCGCTGATGCGGTAAATCCGCACCACATAGTTGCCTTCGCGCTCTTCGGCGATCGGGTAGCGGTTGGCCTCTTCCGAACTGATGTTGCTGAAGTCGATATAGCCTTCTTTGCCGATGTGCTTCGAGTCGGCGATCACCCAGTACAACAGGTTGCAATCGAAGGTGTTGTGCCGCACGTCGATGTCATTTATGTCGATCACGTCGATGCCCACGCGGAGGTTGGGGATGGGCTCGCCGTCGGTGTTGATCTGGGTGGGGCAGCTGCGGGTCTTGCCCTCTTGCACCTGGTCGAAATTGGGGTCTTTGCGCTGGATGAGCAGGCTGTCAAATTCGTACAGCTCGTCGTTCTTGGTGATCTTGTGGCCTTGAAGGCTTTTGAAAAATGCCAGCAACTGCGCACGATTCGTGTGCTTGCGTCTAAGGCCGATCTCAAAAATATTCATCGCGTCGTAGCATCGGCGCAGGTAGCCATCTGTTTGCCGCTGCCGTTTGGGGTCTTCCGTATTGAAGGGTTTGGGGCATTGGGCCTGTATCAATTTTTTGTCTTGATACACTTCTTCCGGCAGCGCTTCTTCATTGGCGGCATAACTGATAAAAGTATGGCCCTTCGCCTTGGATATGGCCTCAAGGTCGTTGTCTTTGAAGTTGGAAGATATGCCCACCAGCGTTTTGGGCGGGATGTCGGCCTTTTGCAAAAAGCGCATGATGGCGTCGCCATAGCCGGCGTGGGTATTGAACAAGATTACCTGCGGCGCTGGCTTCGAGAGCATTTTGCGCAGCGAGCGCTCCATTGCTATTATGGAGTCTTGGGGTAGTTCCCGGTTCTGGATATAGCTGCGCTCCCACAGGCACACGGAATCGTACCGGATACGGTTCTCGCGCAGGCTTTCCACAAAAAGCTTGTGCAACAGGTAGTCACATTCGGTGACAAATCCGACAGCCTTTTTCTCCAGCACCTTATCCACAAACTGCACAAAATAATTCGGCTGCGGGTCGTTTGGCTGCAAGAAAATGGCGTTTTTCCCAAAATCGAGGCGGTTCTGGTCGGCGCTCATGGAAATAACGGGCAGCCTGTCGCGGATGATGGGCGCGGCGTTTCGGATGTACTTGCCCCAGGTGTTGTCGATCACCAACACGATGTTGGTGTCGGCAACAATGCTTTCGTAAAGCTGCGGTATGGTGTCCGGTTTGTAGTCGCACTGGTAGGTTTTCAAGCGGAGCTCAAAGGGATATGGCTGCGGGACAGTTTGCGCGTTCAGCCGTCCCAGGTAGGTTTGCAAAGCAACGATATGCAAGGAATCCGAATGGTTGTTGCCCGCGCTTTTCACCGGGTCGAGGTAATTGAAGCCGATATAAGCGACGTATTGTACGGGGCGGGAATAGGGCGACTTTTTGCAGGAAAACTGGGCAGCGAACGACAGCAGCAGGAATAAGAGTACAACTTTACGCATGGCAGAGGCGGGGGGAGGGTTTGGATTGTTTGTGGGCTAAATGTACGGCAATCAGCGCAAATACCGCACAAACAACTTCCCCTTCGGCAGTTTCAGCGCCTTGCCGTACCCCTCGGCAGCCATACCCCGCAAATCAATTCTTTGCTGTATGCACAAAAACCCGCATCTTTGTAAAAACTAAGGATATGGAACTGGTAGTTTATATAGACAACGAACAAGACCTCGTAATTCTGGAGCCCTTGCTTAAACGCTTGAAACTCCGTTTCGAGCATAAAGGCGATTCAGAAAAAGCAGTTTCAGATACGAGCCAAAAAGCAATCGAGGCTCTGGAAAAATTGGACACTGCAAAAAAAACGCTTGCGCGCATGCGTCAAACGGGTGTCGATATTTCGCCTTATGGCGACCCTATTGAATGGCAAAAAACTGTTAGGAAAGACAAAGCTTTGCCTTATGAGGACTGATCCACCTTTCATGTTTTTGGCTTGACACGATGCGCATTGTTGACTCCAACCTCATTATCTATTTTGTGGATTTCGGTTTCCTTAGCGCAAATACCGCACAAACAACTTCCCCTTCGGCAGTTTCAGCGCCTTGCCGTACCCCTCGGCCGCTTTTCGCGCCGCTGCGTCGGACACCTGCACCGGCCCCAGCCAGACGATGTACCCCGATGCCCTGCTGTTGGGGATACACGATTGGGCGGCGAACTGGGCATCGAGCCCCAGCTTTTTCAGCGCAGCTACCCGCTGCACAGCCAGTCCCTCGTTGCTGAAAGCGCTTTCCTGCACGATCCAGCCCGCTTTTTTCAAGGTTTGGCAGCCGTCGGGAGCTTTTGCAACTGGTTGCGGCGTTTTTGTGGGAGCGGCTTTTTTTGCAGCAGGTTTTGAAACCGCAGGTTCATCCCGGGAAATGGTGAAAGTCGGCCCCTCATCCTCCTCATCTCCAGAAACATTGAAGGTAGGCCCTTCCTCCTCCTTTTTTACGGGGTACTGTTTGGGTATGGCCTTGGGTTGGCCGCCATACGGGATTGGGGCCCCGTCGATCAGGTAGCCGCGCTCGTCTTCGGGGTTGTTGCCGCCTTTCCAGCGCTGGAGCTTTTTAAGGTCGGCAACGTCTTCGGTTTTGTAGCTGGCCACCTTGTAGAGGAAAGGCGCGATGCAGAGGATGGCCATGAAGGTCACCCATTTTTGCACCGATTGGGAGCTCATGAACCGGGTATAGGTGGAGCGCGTTTGCCCGAATGGCTTGTTCAGCACGCCCCATACGTACTTGTTGAAAGGATCGACGACCATGTATTGGAAAGGCCGGTATAGTTTGTTCCACAGCACGGTAAGCTGGTCGGGCGCTTTGGGGCGGCGGGCCGCCATGGAGCCCATGTTCTGGCTCATTTTTTTGTACCATTCCGCACGTGTCACCCAATCGGCCATTTTGCGGTCTTTGCCAAAAATGCCCAGGCGGGAAGGGTCGCATATCTTGCGCACATTGCCGTCGAAAGGCACAATGGCCAGGCCGATGCCGTTGTACACGCACTGGTTGCGCAGTTCGATGTAGAAGGGGTCGTTGGGCGCTGGGAACACGTCTTCGGCGATGGCTACCCATTGCTCGTCGGCGAAGTACTGCCGGAACTGCTGGATGGCGAATATGTATCGGTACTTCCGCCAGTTCTGCATCATGAAATACCAGCCAAAAAAGCCGATGATGAACATGCCGACCAGGAAGCCCAGGTTCCCCGAGCCATGCAATTCTATGAGCCACAAGCGCCGTGTCTGGTAAAAAAGCATGTACATGACGGCTGAGCACACCGCCCCGAACGCCACACAGTCCCAAATAAAATAGTAGGTGTTGAGCTTGTACTTCACTTCTTCCAGCTTGTCGAAAGAAGTGGCTTCATACGTGCAGACAAAGGGCGTGCCATCTTCTTTTTTGAACGACAGCTTGCCATCGGCCACCCAGCCCTCGGCGCTCACGTTGTCCATTTCCACCGTGATGGAGCCGGGCTGCGACTGGTAGCGGTTTTTGTAAAAATCTTTCAAGAACGGCACAAAGCGCTGTTTCACCTCATCTTCCGAAAGGCTCCCGTGCTGTGCTGTAAATGATTGACTTTCCATTGTTTACACTTTCTTTCCCGGCAATTGGGAGGCTACCTTCCGGGCATCGTTCTGCCGGTCTTTGATGGTCTGGATATAATACCTGGCTTGTTTGTTGCCGTATTCGTTCCAGGCCTTTTGGGCCCAGTCGAGCGCGATTTCCAGGTTGCCATCTACTTCGGCAGCCACCGCCATGTTGTAGGCTGCCCGCCCGGCCGCTTTTTTATTGGTGCTGGCAGCCTGGGCGATGATTTTTTTCCAGATTTTAGTAGCAGGCTCCATGTTCCTGGACTCAAAATACCGGGCGGCTTGCTTCATATCGGCTTTAAAGCCTTTGGCCTTGTTGTAATAGCTCCGGCTGACGTTCACATACAGGGGCGCGATGCGCGCGCCGTACTCGATGCCCACATTGAACGCCACATCGCGCGTAACGGAAACCTGGGAAGGCAGGTTGCTGAGCGCCTGGCGCTCCGTGTCGCCGCGGCCTGTGCGCTCCAGGTAATCGTCGGTCACGTACTCGTCGAAGATGAGCTTGCGCTTAGGGTCGTAGGTGCGCCAGCCGATGCGGACGCTGGTGCGCTGGCGGGAATTGTAATAAACGTCGATGTATTCCTTGCCGCTTTTGTCCTTGCGCTTGTTGGTGTGCCGGGTCGCGCTGGCGGAGTTGTCGGAATCGAAGGACTCGATCGCCACCACCGCATCGGAGCCGTAGTCCTTGCAGATTTTTTCTATCTCCGACCAATCCAGCGGCCGGGGCATGCTCCCGCCGGCCTTGCTGCCCGTCATTTCGATGCCGGTGTTTTTCACCTGGAAGCGCGGGGTACGGGTTAAGGCATTGGTGAGGCCATTGACGGCCTCCTGTCGGCTTCTTCTGTCTTGACCGATAGCCTCCCCCGTGAACATGCCCTCCAGTACGTTTAGCCAACCGTTGGAAGGCTTGCTGCGGTCAACGATAGCCAGGGTGTTGATATGTTCTGGGACGGTCAGTTGGGCAGATTGCAGCACGCGCAGGTTGGTGCTGGGCATGCAACTGCCAAAGAGGAGAATGAAGATGAGTGGTAAGAGCGTTTTCATTTTATCGTTGTTTGTTGTTTGTTGTTTGTTGTTTGTTGTTTGTTGTTCGTTGTTTGTTGTTCGTTGTTTGTTGTTCGTTCACATGCACTCGCGGCGCATTTAGCCCTGTGTTTCGAGACTGTTTCAAACTAGTCAATTAATTGGTTAAGGTGCTGGGAACCAACATCAAGCAAATTAACAGATGTCGTGCCAACGAACAACAAACAACGAACAACAATCAACCATTAAACTCCCCCTGGATCGACGACTTCACTACCCGCATAAAGGTCTTTTCGTCAATCATCAGCCGCACGACCGGCCCGTCGATCTTGGTGATGCGGCCGATGATGCCGGCATTGGTGACGACTTCCATGCCTTCGCGCAGGTTCTCCTGAAATTTTTGGACTTCCTTTTGCTTTTTAACCTGTGGGCGGATGAGAAAGAAGTAAAATACGACGATGATCATCAAGGGGAAAAGCAGGTTAAACATGCCGCCTCCCGATGGGTTTTGGAGAAAAATGTAAGCAAATGTGTGCATTTTCAATAAATTGAGTTTGGTATGGCCGGGCAATTGGCCAGCTTGGCAATGGCTTCGGACATAATGATGGGCAAAACTACGGTACTTGGGCAAATATATTTTCTTTCATTTAACTGGCAAAACCAGACATTTGTGGCACATTAAACAATTCAAGCACTCAATGAACTCCCAACACGGTTTTCAGCGCGTAACCACAGCCGGATTATTCATCACCCTCGGAATAATTTTTGGCGACATCGGCACCTCACCGCTTTATGTAATGAAGGCCATTGTCGGAGAGGGCAATATTATAGACCGGGCCACGGTTTTAGGCGGAGTTTCGCTCGTTTTTTGGACGCTGACCCTGCAGACGACCATTAAGTACGTGCTGCTGACCCTCCGGGCCGACAACAGGGGCGAGGGGGGTATCTTTTCGCTGTACACCCTGGTGCGGCGCCGGGCACAGTGGCTGTTGTTCCCAGCTATCCTTGGCGGTGCGGCCATGCTTTCCGATGGCATGATCACACCCCCGATTTCTGTTTGTTCCGCTGTTGAAGGTCTGGAATCGAAAATTCATGGTTTCCCGACAGTTTGGGTCTCTATGATCATTATCTCAATATTGTTCGCCGTGCAGCGGTTCGGCACGGCGGCCGTGGGGAAAAGCTTCGGCCCAATCATGTTGGTTTGGTTCACGATGCTGGCAATACTGGGTTTGGTGAACATCGGGAGCGATTTGGAAGTGCTGGCAGCCCTGAACCCCAGCTACGGGCTACAAACCCTGATGACGCACCCAAAAGGGGTTTTCATCCTTGGCGCTGTGTTCCTCTGCACCACGGGCGCAGAGGCTTTGTACGCCGACTTGGGCCATTGTGGCAGGAAGAATATCCAGGTCAGCTGGGTTTTCGTAAAAACATGCCTGGTGCTGAATTATCTGGGCCAAGCGGCCTGGTTGCTGCACCATACAGGCTTGCCATTGGACGAGAGTCCGTTCTATGGCATGATGCCGCAATGGTTTATTTGGCCCGGCGTCATCATTGCGACCATGGCCGCGATCATTGCGAGCCAGGCCCTGATTTCGGGCTCTTTCACCCTAGTTTCGGAAGCAGTTCGGCTGGGTTTCTTGCCAAAAATGACGGTAAAATTCCCGACAAATATGAAAGGCCAAATTTACCTGCCGGCCGTCAACACTTTCCTTTGGGCCGGTTGCCTTGGCGTGGTCTATTTCTTCCAGACCAGCAGCGCTATGGAAGCTGCCTACGGGCTTGCCATTGTTTTGGCGATGTTGTGCACCACGATATTGCTCTCCAACTGGCTGGTGGTGAAACGCGTCAATGCCGGGATCATCTGGGCTATGCTCATTGGCTACCTGATTTTGGAAGGCTTGTTCTTTTTGGCAAATGCGGCCAAGTTCATGGAGGGCGGATTTGTAACCGTAATAATGGCAGGCTTACTGTGTGGCATCATGTTGCTTTGGGTATCGGCCAACCGGATTCGGCACCGCTACACGGACGAAGTTAAGATCAAGGATTTTTTAGATCAACTTATCGCCTTGAGCAATGATGAGCGCATACCAAAATACGCTACCAACCTTGTGTTCCTCACCAACGCCAAAAGCCCAAAAAATGTGGAAGAGAAGGTGCTGTATTCAATCCTTCAAACCCAGCCAAAACGGGCAGATGTATATTGGTTCGTCCACATTGAAACCACAGAAGAACCTTATACCATGGATTATGTCGTGACCACCTATTCCCAAGACGATGTTTACAAGGTCAACTTCCGGCTTGGGTTCCGGGTACAGCAGCGCATGAACCTTTTTATGAAAAAGGTAGTGGAAGACCTCGTAGAAAACGAAGAGGTAACAGTCAATTCACCCTACCATTCACAAAGCAGTTTGTATCCGACCGGCGATTTCCGCTTTGTGATCATCCAGGAATTCCTGTCGAACGAAAATGAGTTGCCCTGGAAGGAACAATTTGTACTGTCAATTTATCTGACAGTCAAAGGTTGGGTAGCCGCGCCCAAGAGCTGGTTCGGCTTGGACAGCGATTCCGTGGATATGGAACAAGCCCCGCTTTTGCTACAGCCCGTGAAAAAAATTGAATTGCGGCGGGTGAAAAAATAACTGAACAAATGAGTACCCACAGCACACACCACCGACTTTCGCGCGCAGGTTTATTGATCACCCTCGGCATCATCTTCGGCGACATCGGCACCTCGCCGCTGTACGTGATGAAGGCCATTGTCGGGGAAGGAAAGACCATCAACGCCATGACCGTTCTGGGCGGCTTGTCGCTGGTTTTCTGGACATTGACCATCCAAACCACCATCAAGTACGTTTTTTTAGTGCTTCGTGCCGACAACAACGGGGAGGGCGGCATATTTTCCCTGTATTCCTTAGTAAAAAGGCGGCGGCGCTGGCTGATGTTCCCGGCTTTGCTGGGTGGCGCCGCCATGCTGGCCGAGGGCATGATCACCCCGCCAATTTCGGTGTCCTCCGCCATCGAGGGCCTGGCGATCAAGTACCCTGGGCTGCCCACCATCGGCATCGTGATCGCCATTATCTCTGCGCTGTTCTACATCCAGCGGTTCGGCACCGCCACGGTGGGCAAGAGTTTTGGCCCGATGATGCTGATCTGGTTTTCGATGCTCGCCGTTTTGGGCATTGGGCAAATAATCCACTATCCGGAGATTTTCAAGGCTGTCAACCCGTATTACGGCATCGAGCTGCTGCACCACAGCCCCAACTTCCTCTATGTGATGGGGGCGGTGTTCCTCTGTACCACCGGGGCAGAGGCGCTTTACGCCGACCTGGGGCACTGTGGCCGGGCGAACATCCGGGTAAGCTGGATCTTTGTCAAAACAAGCCTGTTGCTCAACTACTTTGGCCAGGCGGCATGGCTGTTGCACCACGAAGGGAAGATACTGGAAGAAAACCCTTTTTACGGCATCATGCCCCATTGGTTCCTGTGGCCGGGGATCGTCATCGCCACTTTTGCCACCATCATCGCCAGCCAAAGCATGATTTCAGGCTCGTTCACCCTGGCCTCGGAAGCTGTGCGGCTCGGCTTCTTGCCAAAATTGACAGTAAAATTCCCAACCCAGCTAAAAGGCCAGCTCTACATCCCCGGGGTCAACACCTTCCTGTGGCTGGGCTGCGTGTCGGTAGTGCTGTATTTCCAGGAAAGCTCCAAAATGGAAGCTGCTTATGGCCTTTCTGTCGTTTGCACGATGCTCTGTTCTACCATTTTGCTGGCCAACTACTTCGTCATGCACCGGATAAAAGAAGCCGTGGTGTGGGCATTTCTGATTTTTTACCTGGTGTGGGAAGGCGGCTTTTTTATCGCCAACACGCTCAAGTTTTTGGAAGGCGGATACATCACGGTCATTGTAGCATCCCTTTTGTTCAGCATGATGTTCCTCTGGGTGCGTGCCAAAACCATCAGGCAAAGCTACACAGACGAAGTGGCCATCAAAGACTACCTCGACCAGCTGATTATGTTGAGCAACGACCCGAACATCCCCAAGTATGCTACCAACCTCGTGTTCCTGACCGCAGCCAAAAGCCCGTACAAAGTAGAGGAGAAAGTGCTGTACTCCATCCTGCAAACACAGCCCAAACGCGCCGATGTATATTGGTTTGTGCATATCGAGACCACAGAAGAGCCGTTCACCATGGAATACGAAGTCAATACCTTCGCCAACGACGACGTGTATAAAATCAATTTCCGCCTCGGATTCCGCGTTCAGCAACGGATGAACCTGTTTATGAAAAAAGTGGTGGAGGACCTCGTGGAAAACGAAGAACTGTCCGTTTTTTCGCGCTACCATACCCAACACAGCAAGTATCCCACCGGCGACTTCCGCTTCGTGCTCATACAGGAGTTCTTGTCGAACGAAAACGAGCTGCCCTGGAAAGAACAGTTCGTGCTGTCCATATACCTCACCGTAAAAGGCTGGGTTTCTTCGCCCAAAAACTGGTTCGGACTCGACTCGGATTCTGTGGACATTGAACAAGCGCCCCTGGTGCTTGAGCCAGTGGAAGGGGTAAAGCTCAAGCGGATTGTACGGTAAACGGGAACAGGTTTGTCGAATCGGACAAGCTTTAGTATGTTTGGGGTCTAAACTTGGCCTGAAATTAGCAGCCCAAATAATCCACAACCGATTACCATGCGCAAAAATCGATACCTGATCGCCCTTCTTTTCAGCTTTGGGTTTCTCGCCGCTTTCGGCCAGCAAGACCCCATGTTCACCTGCTACCAGTTCAACAGCTTGGTGTTCAACCCCGCTTATGCCGGCAGCAACGAGCACCTGACCCTAAACCTCATCCACCGCCAGCAATGGCTTGGCTTCGACGGGGCGCCCAAAACCCAGTCGCTGATCGCCCACAGCCCGTTGAAAAACGAGCGCGTCGGGCTGGGAATAAGCTTGACGAACGACAAAATAGGGCCGACCAACACCTTCAACGCCGCCGGCGCCTATGCCTACCGCATGCAGGTGGGCAGAAAGAAAAACATGAAGCTCGCCCTGGGCTTGCAGGCCAGCGTGGCCAACTGGCGCGCCGACTGGTCGGACCTCACCGTAGAGCATGGCAGCGACCCTTCCTTCCAGCAAAGCTTTTCGCGCTGGCTGCCCAATTTCGGCGCGGGCGTTTACCTCTCTGGAAAACGGTTCTACGCCGGCATGGGGGTGCCACGCCTGCTTGAAAACGACCTGCGCCAGGCCAAAAGCGATGCTGTCGGCATTTATGGGAAAACCTACCGCCACCTCTATACTGCTGTCGGCGGCACTTTCCCTTTCGACGCGGATCAAGTGGTGTTCCGGCCCAGCTTGCTGCTGAAGACCAGCAGCCTGTTCAGCGCCTTCAAAACCGACAGCGAAACCCAGACTATCGGCGCGCCAACAGCATTGAACATAGACGCTTCCCTGTTCTTCCGGCAAACTTTTTGGGTGGGCGCCACTTACCGGACGGCCCTTCAAGCCCAAAAATCATCGACTGATTCGGCGGATATCTGGTTCGCCTGGTATCTTCGCAACGGCCTGCGCCTCGGGGCCTCCTACGATTTCACCCTGAGCAAGCTGCAAAAAGCCGGCGGCAACTCCTTTGAAGTCATGGCCGGCTACGAATTCGACATTAAAGTGAAACAAGTGGCCTCGCCACGGTATTTTTGACGTGAATATTTTGGTTAATCGCACGCACATTTTTGCAGGGGCAATTGCCCTCTTACTCACCCCCAGCCTAAGCCTGGCACAATCGGCGCACCTCAAACGGGCCAACGAGGCTATGCGCGACCTCGACTACATCACCGCCATCGTGGAATACCAGCAAGTGCTGCAAAAAGACGACGTGACCGATGCCAAGATAAACCTGGCCGAATGCTACCGAAAGATCAACGACACCGAAAACGCCGAATACTGGT
This sequence comes from uncultured Saprospiraceae bacterium, assembly GCA_964621185.1. GTDB lineage: Bacteria > Bacteroidota > Bacteroidia > Chitinophagales > Saprospiraceae > M3007. The sequence continues at coordinate 70,309 of CAZULM010000028.1, forward strand.
ACGGCCAGGTGGTGCGGCTGCCCGGCATCAAGCCCATCAACAAGCTGTACTACGGCATGATGCTGCAAGCCAACGGGAAATGCGACGTGGCCCGCTTGTGGCTGGCCCAATACCTTAAAGACATGCCCGACGACGCGCGCGGCCAATACCTCGCCAAAGCCTGCGACATCGAAGACGAGCTCCGCAACAAGAACCGGGGCATTTACCGCATCACCCACCTGCCCATCAACACCCACCTTGACGACTTCGCACCGGCCATCTTAGGCGACCAATTGGTGTTCGCCAGCGACCGCGAGACGGGCGTGGCCATCAAGCGCACCAGCATGTGGACGGGCAACCCATTTGCCGAACTGTACAAAACCGCCTTCCAGATAGACACCAGCGGCCTGGGCGATTTCAGGTACGAAATGCCGAAAAAATTCTCCAAAGAAGTCAATACCCGCTTTCACGAAGCCTCGGCAGCTTTCAGCACCGATGGCCAAACCGTATTTTTTACCCGAAACAACTTCAACAACGGCGTGGTAGGGCGCAGCGACGACGGGCTGGTGAAACTCAGCATCTACACCGCCCAGCGCGGCCCGAACGGCGAATGGCAGAACGTCACCCTCCTGCCTTTCTGCTCCGACGAGTACAACACCGTGCACCCCAGCCTCCGCGCCGACGGCAAGCGGCTGTACTTTTCCAGCAACCGGCCCGGCGGCTTCGGCGGCATGGACTTGTATTACAGCGATTTCTACAACGGCGCCTGGGGCTACCCCATCAACCTCGGCCCCGTGGTTAACACAGAGGGCAACGAGATTTTCCCCTACATCGAAAAAAACGGCCGCCTGCATTTCGCTTCCAACGGCCACGCCGGGCTGGGCGGGCTCGACATCTACTACACCACCCCGCTCGCAAAAAACGACTGGACGATGCCCGTGAACCTCGGCGCGCCCATCAACTCCAATTCCGACGACTTCGGGATATGCTTCGGCCAAGGCGAGTCCTGGGGATTTTTCAGCTCCGACCGGGAAGGCGGCGCCGGGCGCGACGACATTTACCTGTTCCAGAAAAATGCCGCGCCCGTGGAAGTATATGTGTTCGACGCATTGACAAAAAAGCCCATCCCCGGCGCCATCGTGCTGAACGGCAACACCAACCTGACCCTGACCACCAACTCCAACGGCATCGTGGCGTTCGACATGAAAAAGGCGGAGTGCGCTACCTTCAGCACCACCAAAAAAGGCTACGAGCCGATAGAAAAAACGGCCTGCGCCAGCGATACTGCCGACGGACACATCACCCGCATCGAACTGGCACTCCAGAAACAAAGCAACTTCACGGTGCAGGGCATCATTTTCGACATGAGCAACGGTTACCCCGCCGAAAACGCCACCGTCGTGCTGGCTAACGATTGCGGCAAGCCCGCCGCCGAGCCTTTTGTGACCGCCGCCGACGGCCGCTTCAAGTTCAAGTTAGACCGCAATTGCTGCTTCACCCTGCGCGCTTCCATGAACGGTTTCATCGCCGCCGTGGCCGAAGGGATATGTACCAAAAACCCAGCCCTGTCCCCGGCCATCAAGGTCAACCTGAGCTTAGAGCCCTACCGCGATGCCGAAGGGTTTATCGTGGACCACCCGACCAAAACACCCCATGAAGGCCCCAGCTACAACGACGTCAGCGGCTTGTACGAAAACCCCGACGGCAGCCCGGCCAACTTCGAGCTGGGCAACGGCCTCGAAGTGCGCGACGGTGTGCTGTTCGACAACGGCTCGCCCAGCAGGCCCGAAGAAAGCCGCTGGCAGCGCGGTTCCGACGGCTTTTTGGTGAACCTGTACTACGACTTCAACGCCGCCGAGCTGCGGCCCGAGTCCCTGCCCGAATTGGCCAAACTGCTCAAGACCCTGCGCGAGAACCCCGACCTGCAGGTAGAGATCGCCTCCCACACCGACGCGCGCGGCACCGATGCCTACAACCTCCAGCTCTCCCAAAAACGCGCAGATGCCGTGGTGGACTGGTTAGTGGCAAAAGGCATACCCCGCGAACAACTTAGCGCCAAAGGATACGGCGAGACCCGACTCGTGAACCGCTGCGGAAACGACGTGCCCTGCACGGAAACAGAGCACCAATTGAACCGCCGCACGGAATTCCGGATCACGGGCATTGGCGGCACGTCGATGTCGAAGCCACCGGAGAAGAAAGTGAAGACGAAGGCTTGTGAGGGGTGCCCGTTTTAACGCTGGCAAGTGCTTCGATTAGCGGACAATCGCGTATCTTTGTAAGCACTTAGATTAGGCGTGTTCGTCCAAGCCTTAGCTCAACCTTATTTTATGGTCGATAAAAATAGTGTTGCACATATAGTAAAGGGAAAACTCCAGGCTCTTTACGGCGACAGGCTTGTCAAGTTGATTCTTTATGGATCTTATGCAAGAGGGGAGCAAAATGAAGATTCAGATTTAGATTTTCTAGTTGTACTAAAGGACAAAGAGATCAAGGTTGGCGAAGAGCTTCGTCTGATGAATCCTGTATTATTTGATCTCGATTTAAGGTTCAATACCACAATATCCGCTCATCCGACTACTTTGGAACGGTACAATTCATCAAACTATCTATACTACCAGAACGTACGAAAAGAGGGGGTGGAGTTATGAAAGACGATACTGCCAAATGGCTGAGGAGATCGGAAGAATGTCTCGAAGAAGCCCAGCAACTGCTTGAAAACGATCACTACCTAGGGACAGTTAACCGCGCTTATTATTGTATCTTTGATTCCGCTCGTGCCTTGTTATTTGAAAATGGGTTGTTTGCCAAAACTCACCAGGGCGTACATGCCAAATTCAACGAGCTGTTTATCAAAAACCGAATTGCTTGAGCGCAAACATGGAGAGGGATTGCGGCTTGTTTTCGACCTTCGACAAATTTGCGATTATGATATCGACGCAACATTGACGTTTGAGGATGCCGAAAATTCCATTAAAATTGCAAAAGAATTTTTGGAAGCTGTAACCCGTTTTTTGATGGAATAGGGAAGTAAGCTAACCCGCCTTTACCCTCACCGATACCATCGGCTCCGTTTCTGCATCTTCGTTACCTGACCAAAGTTACGTCACCATGGAAGACGCTCCTTGGACAAGCCAGCGTTTCCACTTCCAGCATATACACATATACGCCCGGATTGCAAGGTTTCGCCCGAAAATTGCCGTCCCAGCACGCCGACAGCTCGTTCGATTGGAACACAAGGCTCCCCCAGCGGTCGAATACGCGCAGCTTGTACATGGAAAATTCGCCGCTTGAAAAACCCGGCTGAAAACAATCGTTGATGCCGTCAGCATTGGGGCTGAAAACATTCGGCACAAAAATCTCGTGGCCGAAACGGACGACGATACTGTCCACCATTTCGCACCCGTTCGCATCCACGAAACGCGCCCAATACGTGCCAGATTGTCCAACAAATTTGGTTTTGCCAGCCGAATTGTCGAACCAGGTAGTATTCGGAAATGGGCTTTCCAGCCGGAACCTGTCCCCGATGCAAATCGTCGTGTCATTCCACAAACGCACCGGTGCTGCAAATTGCAAAGCCAGCATTACGACGCTGTCGCAACCGTGCATCGTCAAAACGGTGTCGATATAAACGCCCGGGCTTGAAAGGCTTTTCCCGTTGAAATCAAAGCTGGTTCCCGGGCAGGCAATGATGGTTTGGGTGCTGGAGGCAACTGGCAGCACCGTCAGTTGCAAGGTCCGGATGCTGTCGCAGCCCGCCGCCGACTGTAAGGTGTCCACGTAAATCCCGGAAACCGAATAACCTGCATACTGCTCCCCCGCGCAGATATTGGCTGCAAAGCTGCCCATCGGGACAGGTAGCACTGTCAGTTGCAAGGTCCGGATGCTGTCGCAGCCGTTTGCCGATTGCAAGGTGTCCACATAAATTCCGGAAACTGAATAGCCCGCATATTGCTCGCCTGCGCAGATGCTGGCTGCAAAGCTGCTCGATGGGACTGGCAGCACCGTCAGTTGCAAGGTCCGGATGCTGTCGCAGCCGTTTGCCGATTGCAAGGTGTCCACATAAATTCCGGAAACTGAATAGCCCGCATATTGCTCGCCTGCGCAGATGCTGGCTGCAAAGCTGCTCGATGGGACTGGCAGCACCGTCAGTTGCAAGGTCCGGATGCTGTCGCAGCCCGC
>CAZULM010000029.1:0-70971 GCA_964621185.1 uncultured Saprospiraceae bacterium
TGTGGAACCTCTGTGGAACTCTGCGAAACTCTGTGGTGAAAAAACTCTGTGGAACCTCTGTGGAACTCTGCGAAACTCTGTGGTGAAAAAACTCTGTGGAACTCTGCGAAACTCTGTGGTGAAAAAAACTCCGTGAACCCTCTGCGAAATTCTGTGGTGAAAAAACTGCGCTAACCATTGATTGTAAAGACTTCGCACAATTCCTAAGAAGAAATGATACAAAAATGTGTACCCTTTCAAAAAAAAATTGAATACCCATGTTTTGCAAAAAAATCGCTGGCAAAATAATCCTCATGTCCCTGATGATCGCTGCCGCCCAGGGCGCCCATGCCCAGGTACAGATCAACGAACTGCTGGCCATCAATTCCAGCACCGCGCACGACCCTGATTTCGGCGCCTTTTCGGATTTTGTGGAGCTGTGCAACCCAGGCCCAACCGCCCTCAGTCTCGCGGGTTACACCCTCACTGACGACCCCTCCGATAAAGGGAAATGGGCTTTGCCCGCAATGGCGCTGTTGCCCGGCCAGTACCTGGTGCTCTGGGCCGACGGGCAGGACAAACGCCCTGGCGACACCGCGTTTGTTGCGTACAAAAACGCCCTTGTGGTCATGACCGCCCTGCACCTCAATTTTCGCCTGAGCGGGGATGGCGAATACATCGGCCTGTTCAATCCGCAGGGCCAACTGGTGGATGAAACCACCTATTGCGTGCAAAGCGGCGACATATCGTTTGGCCGCAGCAGCAGCGCCCCCGCGGAATGGCTGTATTTCGGAGAGTCAACGCCCGGCTCTCCCAACTCGCCCTACGGTTCAGCGACAATGGAAACACCCGGCGAGCCCGTTTTTTCGCTCGATGAAGGCTTTTACCCGATGCCACAAACCCTGACCCTGAGCACCCAGGAACCCGGCGCAGTCATCCGGTTCACTTTTGATGGCAGTACGCCCAACAGCAGTTCGCCCGTTTTTACGGCCCCTATTCCCATAAACCTGAACCTCTGCATCAAGGCAAGGCTCTACGTGCCGGGCAAGATGCCGGGCAAAGTGGTCACCAAGACCTATTTTATCAATGAAAACAAGCAACTGCCCGTGCTTGCCATCAGCGCCAACGCAGCCGATCTCTACGGCTTTGATTTTGGCATCCTGCAAAATGCCATCAAAGACCGGGAAGTGCCCGCCACGATCGAGTATTTTGAGCCGGGCACAGGCGAGCGGGCGTTCCGCGCCGGCGTAGGTTTGCGGGTGTTCGGCACTTCGATTTACAACCTGCCGCAGCGCCCCATTTCCGTGCGTTTCAAGGAAAAATTTGGCGACGAAACCCTGGATTACCCGCTGTTCGAGAGCAAACCCATTCCGCGGTATACCGCTTTTTTGCTCCGCAACGGCGGCAACGACTACAATACCGCCTTCTTCCGCGACGGGTTGGGCGTAAACCTCGTGAAAGGCAAAATGGACCTCGACTACCAGGACTACAAACCCTGTATCGTGTTCATCAACGGCGCGTACAACGGCATCTACGAAATCCGGGAACGCCTCGATGAACAGTATATCGGGAGCAACCACGAAATCAACCCCGACAACCTCGACCTGCTCGAAGACAGCCTGCAGGTGGTGGCAGGCGACCAGTACCATTTTCTGGCGCTGATGGATTTTGTCCGGAAAAATGACTTGAGCGATGCTGCCAATTTTGCCAAAATCGCGGCGCTGGTCGATGTTGACGAACTTACCAACTACCTGATCCTCAGGTCTTTCATCGGCTACCAGATCGCCGACCTCAACAACCGCTACTGGCGCAGCCGGGATGCCGGGGCCAACGGAAAATGGCGCTGGATCGCCGCCGACCTCGAACACGCTTTCGGGCTGCTCGGCGGCGACCCTGTTTCCGAAAACACCATCGCCAAACTCGCCGGGCTGTCGGGCGACTTGCCCGACTGGTCAACCCTGCTATTCAATCGCCTGCTGCAGAACCCCGATTTCCGCGACGGCTTCATCCAACGCTCGGCGGCCTACTTGAATACCATTTTCCAGCCCGGCGAAACCATCGCAACCGTGGACAGCATGTACAACCTGCTGGAAAGCCAGATGCCGCGACATATCGGCCGCTGGAACTCCCCGCCGTCGAAACAGGCCTGGCAAGGCAACGTCAACCTCATCAAAACTTTTTTGGCAGACAGGCCAAGCCACTACCGCCGGCACCTGACCGCGCTTTTTGGCGAGCCCGACAGCGCATTGGTTTCCATGGAAATCATCGGGCAGGGCACGGTGTTGGTCAGCGGCGTGTCTTTTTCTGAAAACATGGACGGCCATTTTTTCAAAAACACTCGAATCCACCTGCAAGCCGTCCCTGCCCCCGGACACCGTTTTGTTGCCTGGCAGGGCCTGGGCGGCACGGGCGAAAACACCTGGATCAGCCCCGCTGGCGACACCGCTTTCGCCGCTGTATTTGTGCCAATGGCGAACATAAGCACCATTCCGGCCATCATCCAGGCCGACACCACCCTGGCCGCGGCTGCCTCGCCGTGGTACGGATTTGAGGACGTGCGGGTGCTGCCCGGCGCCCGGCTGACCGTGGAAGCTGGGGCAACGCTTCTGCTGACAGACGGAGTTTGTATTGAGGTGCAGGGCGGGCTGGCCTTGAGCGGGTCGCCCGACCGGCGCATCAGCATCCTCCCCGACCCTGCGCCTTCTGCGCGACGCTCTTTTTTCGGGCAATCGGGGCGTTGGGGCTGCATTTCGGCGGAGGCTCCGACCGACAGCCTCATCATTTCCTTCGCCGATTTGAGGGGCGGCAGTTTCGGGCGGGACAGGAGCCGGCATTTTTCCAGCATTTCCACTTACGATTGCCCGCTGTTGCTTGAACAGGCCACCATTGCCGAAGGTATGGCGCCCTTGATCGCAAGGGGGGGCAGCGTCCACATTTCCCATTCCGAGTTCCATACGGATGGGCGCGCGAACGGCTTTATCAGCCTCTACGACATGGACAGCCCGCGCATCGAAAATTGTATTTTCAAAGGGAACCGTGCCGCCAACACCGACGCCATCGACCTCAAGGGCATCAGCAACGGCGTGGTGGCGCACAACGTTGTATATGGCTTCCTCGGCTCCAATTGCGACGGGATCGACCTCGGCATTCGTTCGCAAAACATCGTGCTGGAGCACAACATCATCCACGACTGCTCCGACAAGGGCATTTCGATTGGCTCGCAATCCAACGCGCTCATACGCCGCAACCTCATTTACGACTGCGACCTCGGCGTGGCGGTGAAGGACAGCCAGGCCGTAGCCTTTATTGACCAAAACACCTTCTATGGCAACCGCCATGCGGTGGCTTGTTATGAAAAAAGTGCGCTCCGGGGTGGCGGCAGGGCCCTTGTGAAAAACTCGATTTTGTCCGCCTCGACCGAGTCCAGCATTTTTTTTGATGAAAAATCGGCGATACAGGTCAGTTATTCGCTGTCCGACCGGGAGCCCCTGGCCGGCACGGGCAACCTGTTCGGCGACCCTCAACTGGCTCATCCAAGTACCGGAAATTTTGAGCTTGCCGCCAATTCGCCCTGTATTGACGCCGGCGACCCTTTTTCGCCAGGCGACCCCGACGGCAGCCCCGCCGACATGGGCGCCTACTACACGCACACGGGCATCTACGGGCTGAGCCTGCACGTCAACGAGTTCAATTACCACCCGCCATTCAATTACCCAAGCGGCGATTGGGTGGAACTGTACAACAGCACCGACCAAGCGATTGAGCTGACGGGCTGGCGCTTGACACACGGCCTGCGTGAGTTTGTTTTTGCTGAAAATACGCTGATCGCTCCGGGCGGTTACCTCGTCGTTTGCCAGGACAGCATGTTGTTCAAAACCTTCCACCCGGATGCGGGCGCGATTGTTGGGGATTTTCATTTCGACCTGAACAACAAATCCGGGAAAATCGCCCTGAACGAGCCCTCGGGCAGACTTGTCCACAGCGTTCGTTATGCCGATTACCGCCCCTGGCCCCCGCTTGCCGACGGGCAGGGGGCGACAGTCGAGCTCGGACAAGGCAAAGAGGGCAACAGGCCCGCCGATTGGCGCGAAAGCCATGTGTTGCTTGGCACGCCGGGCAAGGCAAACAGCATACCGCGGGATGTTTCAGGCTTGTTTGTCAATGAAATACTCGCCTCCAACACCCAGACACTGCCCGACGAACACGGCGCGTACAACGACTGGTTCGAGTTGTACAACGCTTCCGACGACACTTTGAACATCGGTGGGCTGTGTTTCAGCGACGACCCGGGCCAGCCAATAAAATGGCAGGTTCCCCTTCATTTCCCCGAACGGACCACCCTTCCACCCCACGGATTTCTATTGATTTGGGCGGACGGGCAACCGGATCATGGGCCACTCCATGCCGATTTCAAGTTGAGCGCCGGGGGAGAGATGGTAGCGATCTTTCAGCGGGAAGGAGCGGGCTACGCTGAGCGGGAGCGTCTCGTATTTGGCCAGCAAAGCCCGGATGTTTCGTGGGGGCGTTACCCGGATGGCGGTTTGGAGCAGGCTTTTATGCCGCCCACGCCAAGGGCGAGCAATGTCCCGTCAAGCGCGGGAGAACAGCCGGCACAGGCGTTGAAAATATTCCCGAACCCCTTTTCAACGCAGCTTTTTATCGATGCCCGGAAGGTTGAAAAACCCTATAGCATACAACTGCTGAACATGCTTGGCGCGGTACTCGCAGCGCATAAAGACCTGCAGCTGGAAACGGCTGAGCTGCAACGCGGGGATCTGCCGGCAGGCTTTTATTGGGTTGTTGTGCTGGATGCGAAGGGGACACGGCATGTCGGGAAGGTGCTTGCTTTGGAGTGAGGCGGTCGGGGGGGGCATTTATACCTCACGCCGCTTAGTTTTGTGCATACCGATCTTTGTAATCAATTGAAGATCAGCTGAATCAATCATACTCAATCACAAAAATCAGGCGAATCATAGTATATTAGCGGGAAAAAGCCTCCTCTACTTCGGGAGTGGGATATAAAACTGCATATTCCCGTTCGGGTAATACAGATAGTGGCCGCCTGTGAGGCCTGAGGTGCGCTTGAAGTATTTGGCGCTGGTGCCGCCGTCGGCTCAGCGAACCGCCAAAGTCTTTACTTTTGTCACTTTTCGCTGCCTTTCAGTCAATAAACAAATGCTCATGAATTAATGAAAAACTCCCTTTTACTGCTTGGGCTTTGCGCCTTTTCCATTAGCGCCCAACCCACCATCCAATGGCAAAAAACCTTTGGCGGTAGTTATTTTGACGAAGCCTCCTGCATCCGCCCAACTACTGACGGGGGCTATGTTATTGCAGGCTGGACAGGCTCTAACAATGGCGATGTAACAGGCTTCCATGGTATTATTGATTTTTGGGTAATAAAAATCGATGCTATCGGAAACGTGGAATGGTCAAAAGCGCTCGGCGGAAGTGATGATGACCGGGCATTCGCCATTCGTCAAACCTTGGACGGAGGGTTTATTGTAGTTGGATTTACCCAGTCAGATGACGGCGATGTTATTGATTTTCACGGTTATAAAGATGCATGGGTTGTAAAACTGAACAAATTCGGTGAAATAGTTTGGCAAAAAGCAGTTGGGGGCAGTGATTGGGACGAAGCTTGGTGTGTCGAATTAACCTCAGATGGGGGTTTTATTGTAGGCGGCAGATCAAGCTCTACGGACGGCGATGCAGCTGGGAACCCAGGCAATTTTTTGGATTATTGGATCGTAAAAATGAGCGGTAACGGCGATATTCAGTGGCAAAAATCCTTTGGCGGAAGCAACGAGGAAACAGTCATTGCCATCCGCCAAACATCTGATGGCAGCTATATCCTGGCTGGTGAAACCCAATCCACAGATGGCGATGTACAAGGAAATAACGGCAACGTAGATTTTTGGGCCGTAAAACTTAGAAGCACCGGCGACTTGGAATGGCAACACCCCCTCGGTGGTACCGGCTTGGATATCGGAACCGATATCATTGAAACCGTTGACGGATACATCGGATTTGGCTATGCCGGCTCCAACAACGGCGACATTACGGAGCACAAAGGCCTTTTCGACTACTGGGTCGTAAAGCTGAAAAAGACGGGTGAGCTTGTCTGGCAAAAAACAATCGGCGGCACCAATGATGATTATGCTAGAAGCCTCCTGGTCGAAAACGATGGCAGTCTTATCCTGGCTGGCACCACAAAATCCAAAGACGGCGACGTGCCATACCACAACGGCATCCAGGTGATGTGGGTGGTGAAAATGAGCCCAACAGGACAGATAATCTGGCAAAGGACCCTCGGCGGCACCCAGGGCGAAGCCTGTTATTCCATCCAAAAAACAAGCGATGGAGGCTATATCCTCGCCGGCTCGGCTTGGTCGAACGACGGCGACGTCACGGGCGTGAAAGGCAAGTCGGATGTCTGGATCGTCAAGCTCGGCCCGGAAGCTCTGGGTGTCGGTAAAGCCCCACATGATGCCGCTACCGCACTCGGAATCTACCCCAACCCAGCCCGGCAAACAGTCACCCTGAAAGCCCCGAGCGATACCCCGAGCTTAGATTTTGTGATCTCCGACCTGCAAGGCAAGGAAATGCGCCGGCAGCACATCCCGAACGGTGGCAGCGTCGATGTGTCCGCGTTCCCGAGCGGGATGTACCAGGTGCTGGCGCTCTCGCCTGCGGGAGAGCTGTATTCCGGGATGATGCGGAAAGAATGAGGAGCCGAGTTTTTGTTTCTCACGACAAGAAAAGGTTTCTCACAACGGCACGACGACACAACGGAACTTCTTCCAAAGCGTTTATAATCAAACTGTTGTGTCGTTTTCTCGTTGTGTCGTCGTGAGAAACTAAAACATTCAGGAATATCACCGCTCCTGTACCCAAATTGGCGACATGGATTCACAGCGACCAACCATCAAACAGTTTATAAATGAAAATTATTTGTTTTTGGCTTGCAACCTTGTTTTTCCCAATGGTGCTACTTGCACAACCCCCCATCAAATGGCAGAGAACCTTTGGCGGCACCTACTTCGATGTTGCACATTGCATCCGCCCAACTACCGATGGAGGCTATATCATAGCAGGCTGGACCGGGTCCAACAACGGTGATGTCACAGGCTTCCACGGAATCGCTGATTTTTGGGTAATAAAACTAAATGCTTTAGGCGAATTAGAATGGACAAAAACACTCGGCGGCAGCGACGACGACGAGGCATATGCCATTCGACAAACCAACGACGGAGGGTATATTGTCGCTGGTTTCACCCAATCTGACGATGGGGATGTTACGGGCTTTCACGGCGAACAGGATGTATGGGTAGTAAAACTGGATAAATTCGGGGAAATAATCTGGCAAAAAGCCATTGGGGGTTCTGGTAGCGATGAAGCTTGGTGCCTCGAACTAACCTTAGATGGAGGATGCATCGTGGGTGGTCGGTCAAGTTCCACGGATGGCGATGCAGAAGGGAATCCCGGCAACTACCTTGATCTCTGGGTGGTAAAAATGAACAGCGCCGGAGAAATCGAGTGGCAAAAATCCTTTGGTGGTAGCAGTGAGGAAACCGCAACTGCCATCCGACAAACATCAGATGGTGGTTATATCATCGCCGGGGAAACCCTTTCCTCAGATGGCGATATTCAAGAAAAAAATAACAATTTTGACTTTTGGGTTATCAAAATTAGAAGTACCGGAGATATGGAATGGCAACACCTCTTTGGTGGTACTGGCTTAGACATTGGGTCAGATATTATTGAAACGGCAGACGGATACGTTGGATTTGGCCTGGCCGGCTCCAACAACGGCGACATTACCGAACACAAAGGTATCTTCGACTACTGGGTCGTCAAGCTGAAAAAAACCGGCGAGCTGATCTGGCAAAAAACAATCGGCGGCACCAATGCCGACTACGGCAGGAGCTTCCTCATCGAGGATGACGGCAGCTTTATCCTGGCTGGCACCACAAAATCCAAAGACGGCGACGTACCCTACCACAACGGCATCCAGGTGATGTGGGTAGTAAAAATGAGCCCAACAGGGCAGATAATCTGGCAAAAGACACTGGGCGGCACCCAGGGTGAAGCCTGCTATTCGGTCCAAAAAACAAGCGATGGCGGCTATATCCTCGCCGGCTCGGCTTGGTCGAACGACGGCGACGTCACGGGAGTGAAAGGCAAGTCGGATGTCTGGATCGTCAAGCTCGGCCCGGAAGCTCTGGGTGTCGGTAAAGCCCCACATGATGCCGCTACCGCACTCGGAATCTACCCCAACCCAGCCCGGCAAACAGTCACCCTGAAAGCCCCGAGCGATACCCCGAGCTTAGATTTTGTGATCTCCGACCTGCAAGGCAAGGAAATGCGCCGGCAGCACATCCCGAACGGTGGCAGCGTCGATGTGTCCGCGTTCCCGAGCGGGATGTACCAGGTGCTGGCGCTCTCGCCTGCGGGGGAGCTGTATGCAGGGATGATGCGGAAAGAATGAGGCGTCGAGTTTTTGTTTCTCACGACGAGAAACAATAAGCCGTGTCGTCGCAAGAAACAAGCCATGCCCTGGAAAGTATCGTGCAAACTTGCATTTTTGCATCTTGCTTTTTTGCAAATTTGCCAACTTGCCACATTTCCTAAAAAAAATTCCATGCTCGCAAACTGGTTCTTCATACTCCTCGCACTCGTCGCCGGCACGCTCATGCCCACCCAAGCAGCGGTGAACAACAAACTGGCCACCTACGTCCATTCCCCGGTTTTGTCGGCCCTCATCTCCTTTTTGGTCGGCACCGTAGCGCTTCTGGTGTATATCCTGGCTGCAGGCATCCCATTGAACAACATGGCTGCGGCCAAAAACGCGCCTTGGATCACCTGGACGGGTGGGCTATACGGCGCCTTTTTTGTCACCGCCGTGGTGGTGCTGGTGCCGCGCCTGGGCGTTGCGCTCACGTTCAGCCTGCTTATCGCCGGACAGATGCTGGCCACTTTGCCGATTGACCATTATGGCTTTTTGGGCGCCACGGTGCGGGAAATAAGCCCTTCACGAATCCTGGGCGTGCTGTTTGTCATCATTGGCGTTGTGCTGATTCGCAAATATTGACGTAAACTTGCAGTATGCTTGCGTTCATCCTCAACAACGAGACGGTACAGACAGATGTGCCCCCCGGCACTACCTTGCTCGATTTTATCCGGTACCACAAGCACCTGACCGGCACCAAGATCGGCTGCCGGGAAGGCGACTGCGGGGCTTGCACGGTGTTGGTGGGCAGGCTGAACGGCATGTCGCTGGAATACCGTTCCATGACCTCTTGCCTGATGCCGCTGGCCAATGCCCGAGGCAAACATATCGTAACTGTAGAAGGCATCAACAAACCTGAAGGCCTGACGGCAGTGCAGGAAGCGCTGGTGGAAGAAAATGGCAGCCAATGCGGCTTTTGCACCGTCGGCTTCGTGCTATCGCTCACCGGGTACTGCCTGGAGGTGAAGGAGCCTTCCGAAGCTGCGGCCATTTCAGCAATTGACGGCAATATCTGCCGCTGCACGGGCTATAAATCCATTGAGCGCGCAGCGGCACGGCTTACCAATATGCTGGAAGCGCGCGGAAGCATGCCTGCCCTGGAATTTGCCATCGAAAAGGGATGTGTACCCGCGTATTTCGCTTCCATTCCACAGCGCCTTGCAGACTTTCAAAGCAGCCCGCTGCAAGCAGAAAAGCCTGCATCAATTGCCCAAATACTGGGCGGCGGCACCGACTTGTATGTCCAACAAGCCGAGCATCTGGTAAATGTTGCGGCTAATCCCCTTTTCGACAACACGGCATTGCAAGGCATCCGGGAAGCTGACGGCTACCTTGAGATCGGGGCTGCGGCAACGGTCAGCGATCTGATGGAATCCCCACTGATGCAGGGCATTTTCCCCGACCTCTACAAGCACCTGAAACTGGTATCGTCCACGCCCATTCGCAACATGGCCACGCTGGCGGGCAATTTAGTGAATGCATCCCCCATCGGCGACCTCACGATTTGGCTCCTCGCGCTGGATGCCAGCGTCGTGCTGCGCAACAGCAAAGCGCGGGAAATCCCGCTGCGCAAGTTTTACCTCGGGTATAAAACGCTGGACAAAAGCGCCGGCGAAGTACTGGAAAAAATACGTTTCAAAATGCCAACGGGCAGCTTCCTGTTCAATTTTGAAAAAGTGTGCAAACGCACTTACCTCGATATTGCGAGCGTGAACACAGCCATTTCCCTGAACCTGAAAAATGGCCGCATCGCGGAAGCCCATCTTTCGGCAGGTGGCGTGGGGCCTATTCCGCTGTACATGACAAAAACCTCCGAGTTCCTGAACGGAAAAACCTGGCCGGAAGACCCCTCAGCCACGGAAGTGTTGCTGGCACAAGCCAACGAGATCCTGCAGTCCGAGATCAGCCCCATTTCGGATGTGCGGGGCTCGGCAGAATATAAACGGCTGTTGTTGAAGCAGTTGCTGCGCGCCCATTTCACTGAAATATTGCAAAAGCCATGAAAAACACCGACGCATATACGCATGTCCGCGGCGAGTCCGTGTACCTCGACGACATTCCTTTGCAGCAAGGGAGCTTGTTCGCCTGCGTGTTTGATTCGCCGGTGGCGCATGGCATCGTGAAGCATATCAACCTGGAAGTGGCGGAAAAAATGCCCGGTGTGGTCAAGGTCATTTTGGCAAAAGACCTTCGGGGCGAGAACCAGATCGGCGGCATTGTACCCGACGAGCCGCTGCTGGCCGATCACCACGTGCATTTCCAGGGAATGCCCATTGCCTTGGTGCTGGCCACCACGGAGGCGGTGGCGCGTGCTGCCGCCGCCAGCATAAAAGTCGATATTGAGCCTTTGCCGCTTATCACCGACCCACGGGTGGCTTTTGAAAAAAACGAATTGATTATCCCGCCCAAAAAATTTCGGCTCGGCGATACCGACGCTGCTTTCGCCCAATGCGCCCACGTGTTCGAGGGCCGCGCCGATGTGAACGGGCAGGAGCACCTGTATATCGAAACGCAGGGCGCCTACTCCGTTCCGATGGAAGCCGGGGGCATTAAAATCTATTCCTCCACCCAGGGGCCGACGGCGGTACAACGCTGCGTCGCGCGGGTAACCGGGTTGCCCATGCACCGCATAGAAGTGGAGGTGAGCAGGCTTGGCGGCGGATTTGGCGGGAAAGAAGACCAGGCGAACACCTGGGCAGCGCTTTGCGCCGTGGGCACGCAGTTGACCGGCCGACCGGTGAAGTACAGCCTGCACCGCATGGAAGACATGCGCATGACGGGCAAGCGGCACCCCTATTCGGCCGACTACAAGATCGGTCTGGACGAAAACCTGAAAATCAAGGCATACGAGGTCGTTTTTTACCAAAATGCGGGCGCTGCGGCCGACTTGTCGCCCGCGGTGCTGGAACGCACCTTGTTCCATTGCACCAATGCCTATTTTGTACCGAACGTAAAAGCTACGGCATACAGTTGCCGCACCAACCTGCCGCCCAACACCGCTTTCCGCGGCTTTGGCGGGCCGCAGGGCATGTTTGTGATGGAAGCGGCCATTGCCCATGCAGCAGCAAAGATGAAGGTGCGTGCCGCAGCCATACAACGGGCCAACCTCCTGAAAACCGGCGATGAATTCCCGTATGGGCAAAAAGCCGAAAGTGAGGCCATCACTTCCTGGGAACAGGCAGATGCGCGTTTCAACTTTGAAAAGATACAACACCAGGCAGCCGTTTTCAACGTAGAACACCCGTACAAAAAGCGCGGTGTGGCCACAATGCCCATCTGTTTCGGCATTTCATTTACCAAAACCGCCATGAACCAGGCGCGGGCGCTCGTACACGTGTACACCGATGGCTCCGTGGCAGTATCCACCGGTGCGGTAGAGATGGGACAGGGGGTAAACACCAAGATACTGCAAGTAGCTGCCCAAACTTTTGGTATTGCCCCGGAGCAAGTCAAAGTACACAGTACCAATACCTTGCGCATCGCCAACACCTCGCCTTCTGCTGCTTCGGCAACGGCAGATTTGAACGGCAAGGCGACGCAGATGGCTTGTCAGGCCATTTTAGAGCGCTTGAAAGCAGTGGCAGCTGAATCCTTGGGGCTCCCCGAAAGCAAGGGCATCGCCTTGAAAAACGGCTGGGTTTGGCGCCAAAATGCCCAGACGGCGCTCAGTTGGAAAGCCCTGCTCGAGGCCGCGTACCTGAAACGCGTCAGCCTCAGTGAACACGCCCACTATGCCACACCGGGCGTATATTTCGATTGGGAGAAAGCCAAGGGCCACCCCTTTGCCTACCATGTGTACGGCACGGCCATCGTGCAGGTTACGGTGGACTGCCTACGGGGCACCTATGAGATCGATTTTGTGAAAACATGCCATGATTTTGGCAAATCCATGAACACCGCTGTTGACAATGGGCAGATAGAAGGCGGTATTGTGCAGGGGCTCGGCTGGATGACGATGGAAGAAGTGGTGTACGATGAAAATGGGCGCTTGCGCTCCAATGCTTTGTCGTCGTACAAAATCCCGGATATCTACGCGGCGCCTAAGGAAATAGACATTGGGCCGCTAACCACGGAACGCGACAACCTCGCCGTATTCAGTTCCAAGGCGGTGGGCGAGCCGCCGCTGATGTACGGCATCGGGGCCTATTTTGCGATCCGGGAGGCGGTGCTGGCGTTTAATCCGGCGGCGAGCTTGGCGTTTGATGCGCCGTTTACGGCGGAGAGGGTGTTGGTGGGTTTGTATGGGGAGGGTAGGAATTATTCCGAGATAAGGAAAAAAATCCTTAATTTTGTTGAATAGAAGGGCAAAAAAAGATGCCTACTCAAGAATCATTAACCTTATTTGAATGTATTCGCCATGCCTCCTAAATTTGATTCAGCGCTTTTCTGGGACGTTGATGCGTCGAATATTGATTGGGAAAAAAATGCTCGATGGGTAATTGCCCGTGTATTGTCAAGGGGCGACTTGCCTGAATTCCGGGAATTGGTGCGGTATTATGGCTTAGAGCGGATAAAAAATGAAATGTTGCAGGTGCGGTACCTTGACAAAAAAACCCTAAGCTTTGTCGCTGCGCTATTTGAAATCCCTCAAGAGCAATTCCGATGTTACAAATTGAGACAGTCTACCCCGCAACTTTTGCCGTTTTAAAAAAACTGAGTGCGCTGCCGGCGTTGGAGGAATTTCAATTGGTAGGCGGCACGGCTTTGGCTTTGCAAATTGGCCACAGGCACTCCATTGATCTGGACTTTTTCACGCCAAACATTGATTTTGATGAAAAAACGCTACTGCGCATTTTGCAGAGCTTGGGTGAAACAGTAGTATTTACCACCGATAAAAACTGGTTAGGCATCAACTTTGAAGGCGTAAAAGTTGACATATTGAAATACCCTTATCCGTTATTGAAGCCGGTCGTCGAATACGGTGATTTGCGACTGGTGTCAAAAGAAGATATAGCTGCAATGAAACTTTCTGCGATTTCCAGCCGAGGGGCAAAGAAAGATTTTATCGACCTCTATTTTTTGTTAAAGGAATTTTCTCTTCCTGAAATGTTAGGATTCTATTCTGAGAAATTCGGAGTTCAAGAACATTTTCATGTAATAAGGAGCCTGACTTATTTTGATGACGCGGAGGACGAGGTCACCCCCATAATATTGAAGCCTGTTGATTGGTCAAGTGTGAAAGAGGGGATTGAAAAGGCAGTTAGGAACTATTTGCTGTGAATCAAATCACCATAAAATCTGCGAGAAACAAAATGTAAAGCAGCGTACCACATTCTCCTTCAAAAAATGCAACCAATCCCAGCCCTCTGGCGCTTCATTTCCAAACACCTGAAAGCCCAACAGCCCCTCATGCTCCTGATCGTTGCCGAGAGCAAGGGCAGCAGTCCGGGCAGGCAGGGGTTTAAAATGGCCGTGACTGCCACCGGCGAACTTTGTGGCAGCATCGGCGGCGGCATCATGGAGGTGAAGTTAGTGGAACTGGCCAGGGAACGGCTACAAAAACAACAGCAAGCCACCCTGCTCAAAAAACAGTTCCACCACAAAGACGCCGCCCAGCACCAAAGCGGTATGATCTGCTCCGGGGAACAAACAGTGCTGTTTTTTCCCCTCCAGCCGAAACACTTGAACCTCGCCCGCGAGGTGTTGCGCCTCCTGAAAACCCATAGCCAAGCGCTGCTGCAGGTGCGCGAATCCAGCATCCAACTGCTGGAGGCCGCAAACCAGCAACCGACCTTTCATTTTGAGCAAAGCGGAGAAAATACCTTCCTGTTTGAAGAAAAAATCGGCTTCCAAAACAAGCTGTTCATCTTCGGCGCCGGACATTGCGCCCTGGCCTTGTCCGAACTGATGGCGCGCCTCGGCTTCTACATCATCCTTTTGGACGACCGGCCAGGGCTAAGCACCTTTGAAAAGAATACCTTTGCCCACGAAAAACACCTGCTGCCCGACTACACGCAAGCAGGCGCGCCAGTACCCGAAGGCGACAACGTTTATGTCGCCATCATGACCCTCGGCTACCGCAGCGACGAAACCGTGCTCCGGCAACTGCTGGGGCAAAACATCCGTTACCTGGGGATGCTCGGGAGTGCCAAAAAGGTGGAAACGCTTTTTGAAAAGCTCCGTGCCGACAATATCCCGGCGGCGCAATTGGAAAAAGTACACGCCCCGATTGGGCTGAAGATAAACAGCCAGACGCCGGAGGAGATCGCGGTGAGCATTGCGGGCGAGATTCTTTTGGTTATGAGAGATGAGTTTTTAGAGATGAGAGATAAGATTTGAGAGATGAGTTTGCACGACTGGGGTGTTTTTGTTTGGGGTGGTTTTTTCAGCACTTTTGGCCAACATTAGGGCGTTGAAGGGAAATTGCAGATGAGGATGGATGGTTGGCTGCCAAGAAATAACAAATATTTGCCTTTCGGTTTTGCATATACCAACAAGGAGTTATTAAAGCGCAATTAGAAACGCAGGCTTACGGAATGGCAAAACATAGTTTTCTAAATACTCTTTTTAGAGTACTGAAAACCAATGTCAAACCACCCCCCAAATGCCGTGCGACTCATCTCTCATCTCTCATCTCTCAGAAAATATGGATCAAACGTTCATGCGCCAGGCCATCCAAGAATCCCTCAAAGGCATGGAAAATAACGAAGGCGGCCCCTTTGGCGCGATTGTCGTCAAAGACGGCGTTGTGGTGGGGCGGGGCAACAACAAAGTCACTTCCAGCAACGACCCCACCGCCCATGCCGAAGTGGTCGCCATCCGAGATGCCTGCAAAACCTTGAACAGCTTTCAATTAGATGGCTGCGTCATATACACCTCCTGCGAGCCT
Organism: uncultured Saprospiraceae bacterium; assembly: GCA_964621185.1. GTDB lineage: Bacteria > Bacteroidota > Bacteroidia > Chitinophagales > Saprospiraceae > M3007. The sequence goes on from CAZULM010000029.1 coordinate 15,321, forward strand.
TGCCCGATGTGCCTCGGCGCCATCTATTGGGCAAGGCCGGAAAAGGTGTATTTTGGTTGTACCCGGGAAGATGCCGCGGCCATTCAATTCGACGACGATTTTATTTACCGGGAAATGGCTGCGCCGATCGGGGAGCGAAAGATACCGATGGAGCAGTTGCTGCACGAGGAAGCATTGGCGGTTTTTCGGAAATGGGCGGCAAAAGGGGACAAGGTGGGCTATTGAAAAACCCCTACCCTGCCTAATTTTCTTCGCACCTTCCCCGTATTGGACAAACAAGCATTCGCACTACCACAACCATGCGTCACATAACCGCCCTGTATTGTACAACATTGCTCTCGCTTTGCCTGCTCGCCGGCTGCGACAAGGACCCGTATTATTTCTACGATGGCCCAGGGAAAAAGCCGGTTTACTTGCCTTTCAATGCCTTGCTCGACATTAAAAACGAAGCGCCGCAGCCAGTTGGGTTGTCCGGAACCATTTTCCTGAGAGACACCTTGCTTTTTATGCTGGAACAGCGAAAAGGCATCCACGTTTTTAACATCAAAGACTCGCTGAACACCCAGAACCTGACTTTTATCAAAATCCCCGCCGCCACTGATTTTACCATCAACGGCACAGTGCTCTACGCCGATACCTGGAAGGATTTGGTGGTGATCGATATCAGTAACCTGTTGCAAATCAAAGAGATCAACCGGATAAAAGACGTGATAAGCCCGGCGCTGTACCCGCCGCTGTACAGCGGCCCTTTTGAATGCGTGGATGAATCTAAGGGCGCGGTGGTGGACTGGCTAGACGGGACGGTGGAGGATGCGCAGTGCTGGACAAATTGAGCGAGGAGTTTGGACGGCAATTTGAGCGGGTTCACCTTTTTATTCCTCACACCGCTTGGTTTTGTGCATGCCGATCTTTGTAATCAATTGAAAATCAGTTGAATCAATCATAATGAATCACAAAAATCAGGCGAATCATAGTATACATGAGTTGCGGATACTTGGCTTTTGTGCAGATTCCGCGCAAGAAAGTGGCTCAGATTTTCTATGCATTTTTTTGTGTTGCCCACAGTGCTTCCGACAAAACCCTATTGCTTCCACACCATGATGAAAACCTGGGGATGACCTGCCAATTTGAAGCGGGAAAACCAGCTTTGCCCGCCCTAGAGGCCAAAAACAAACAACAGTTCTAATGACCTTTTCTACCGCTCAAATCACCCAGCTTGCCAAACAGCACTACGGCCTTGATGCAACGGCGAGTCCGCTCCCAGGCGAAATCGACCTCAATTTTCGGCTTGAAACCGCCATTGGCGAAGTTTTCACCCTGAAAATTGCCAACCCCAACGAACGCCGGGAAAACCTCGAGTTCCAGAACGCCATGATGCTGCAACTAACTGCGGCAGGATTGGGAATTCCGGTCGTGCGAGCTACCCTTGCAGGCAAAACGGTCACGCCGATCAGCGCCCCCGACGGCACCCAACGCCTCTTGCGCCTGCTCACCTGGATCGACGGCCGCTGCATCGCACATGTGCGCCCGCACACGCACGAGTTGCTGGAAAAAGTAGGCGCGCTCTGTGGCCACATCAGCGCCGCCATGCAGGGCTTCGAGCACCCCGCCGCACATCGCTTTATCAAATGGGACGCTTCACAAGCCGCCTGGACAGGGGAGCATTTGGCCAAAATAAAGGGCGCCGAGAAACAAGGGCTTGCCCGGTATTTCTTGCACCTGTTTGAAAACCAGGCCGTCCCATTGCTGCCCAGCTTGCGCCAAAGCGTGATCTACGGCGATGCCAACGACTACAACATCCTGGTGGACCACAACCTGCAAAACCCCTCCGTGCCGGGCGTCATCGATTTTGGCGACGCGGTTTTTTCCCACACCATCAACGATTTGGCCGTGGCGGCAGCCTACATGGCGATGGGCAAGCCCGACCCGCTGGCAGCCATCGCGCATTTGGTGAAAGGCTATCACCGGGTGTTCCCGATGACGGAGCTGGAAGCAGCGGCATTGTTGCCGCTCATCGGTGCGCGGCTGCTTATCAGCGTCACCTGCTCGGCCATGAACCTGGCCGAAAACCCCGCCAATACTTACCTCCAGATCAGCGACCGACCCGCATGGGCGCTGCTGGAACAGCTGCGGCAAATCCACCCAGCGCTGGCACTGGCCACCATCCGCCAGGCCTGCGGCTGGGAGCCTTGCCCGAAAAAAGCGGCGTTTGAACATTGGTTGAAAAAAAACCAGGCGCATGCCCAGCCCATCGTTTCAACCGACTTGAGCCAGGCTGTTTGGCTCGACCTCAGCGTGGGCAGCCAAGACCTGGGCAATTACGCCGATATCGAAGATGCCGAACTGCTGCACCGCCGCATCCAGGATGCACAAAATGGGAAACCTGGCATTGGTCGCTACAACGAAGCACGGCCATTTTACACCACCGATGCCTACGAAGTGCGGGGCAACAACGGCCCGGAATGGCGCAGCATCCACATCGGCCTCGATATTTTTATGGAGGCCGGCACGCCTGTGATGGCGCCTATCGCCGGCACCGTGCACAGCTTTCAGGACAACGCCCACGAGCGCGACTACGGCCCCACCATCATTTTAGAGCACAAGGTATCGGATGCGCTTACTTTTTATACCTTGTACGGCCACCTCACCCGCACCTCGCTCAATCGCTTGCAGGTCGGGCAGCCCATCGCCGCAGGAGCGCGTTTTTGTGAGATCGGCCCCATGCCCGAAAACGGCAACTGGTCGCCACACCTGCACTTTCAGGTGATTTTGGACATGCTCGACAAACAAGGCGATTTCCCCGGTGTCGCTTTTCCCGAAAAACGCGCTGTCTGGACGAGCCTCTGCCCCGACCCCTGGCTGCTGCTGACCGGCCAGCCATCGCCCGCGGCGAGCGATTCAAGCACCGAGCAAATCCTGGAAACCAGAAAAAAACATCTGGGCAAAAACCTGAGCGTTTCCTACCAAAAGCCCCTCACCATGCTGCGCGGCTGGCGGCAATACCTGTTCGACGACACAGGCCGGCGCTACCTCGACACGGTGAACAACGTCGCGCACGTGGGGCACGAGCACCCGCGCGTGGTGCGTGCCGGGCAGCGTCAAATGGCGGTGCTGAACACCAATACCCGTTACCTGCACCCCAACATCACCCGTTTTTCCGAAGCCTTGCTGGCAACGTTCCCGCCTGAACTACAGGTGGCGTTTTTCGTCAACAGCGGCAGCGAGGCCAACGAACTGGCTATGCGCTTGGCCAAGGCTTTCACCAAGCAGCAAGACATGATCGTGGTGGAGGTTGGCTATCATGGCAACACACAAGGTTGTGTCGATGTTAGTTCCTATAAGTTTGACGGGCCAGGCGGGCGCGGAGTGCCGCCAAGAGTGCATGTAATGCCCATCCCCGACACATACCGGGGCATTTACCGCAGTAACACGCCTGAAACCGGGAATAAATACGCGGCCCATATCGCGACAGCCATTGCCGATATTGGGGCAGAAGGCCGAGGCCCGGCAGCCTTTATCTGCGAATCGGTGATCAGTTGCGGCGGACAAGTGACGCTGCCGCCTGGGTATTTGAAAACGGCCGTGGCTCTTGTCCGCACTGCCGGAGGGCTGTACATCGCCGATGAGGTGCAAACTGGTTGCGGGCGGCATGGCCAATATTTCTGGGCGTTTGAGGAACATGGGGTGGTGCCGGATATTGTCACCATCGGCAAGCCCATCGGCAACGGGCACCCGCTGGCCGCTGTGGTGACCTCCCGCGCCATTGCCGACGCATTTGCCAATGGCATGGAATACTTCAACACTTTCGGCGGCAACCCGGTTTCCTGCGCCATCGGGCTGGAAGTGCTGCGGGTGATCCAGGAAGAAGGCTTGCAGCAAAACGCGCTGGAAATCGGAGCCTATTTGAGTGGCCAGCTAAAAGACTTGGCTGCACAATTCCCCATCATCGGCGACGTGCGCGGGCCAGGGCTTTTCCTGGGCATCGAACTGGTGAAAGACCGGGGGAGCCTCGCACCCGCCGCGAGCCAGACAGCTTACCTGGCCAACCGCATGCGGGAACTGGGCATCCTGATGAGTACCGACGGGCCCTACCACAACGTGCTGAAGGTTAAGCCGCCGATGGTTTTTTCGAAGAAAGACGCTGCGTTTTTGCTGGAAATGCTGGAAAGAGTGTTGCAGGAGGATTTTATGCAATAATGATGGGGGTGCGATTTTGTTGCTCACAACGGCACAACGACACGACGGGAAATCGGCACAACCAGTTGCTATCCATGAATATTTCAAAAAAATTTTCAAATATTCATGGATTACCTGGAATTCGATTTAAACTACGTCATAACCCCAGGCGGCGAGCGCTTTGAGCGCAGCGACGGCCTGCGGATATGCCCTTTGTCTGCCTTTTTGGAGGAAGATTTGCCATCTTTACTGTGATAAAGCAGGGTATCTCCACCGTCAAAAAAGCACATGAATCTGTTATTTTTTTGGCCTCCAGCCCGCGCAACCTTTGCAGCACAATTTGACTTCAATATGTCAGGTTGTGCTTTCTTTTGTCCATTTTCAAAATTAAACACAATTATCATGCGCAAAAACTACTTTTCCTTGCTCATCCTTTTGGTACACTGCCTGCACAACATTGTTGCCCAGGATTGCCTGCCCAATGGTATTATTCTGGGCAATCAGGCCGCCATCGACAGCTTTACGATCAATTATCCGGGGTGCAAGCATGTTTTGGGAAATCTTCAAATTGGAACCAACAGTTCAACGGCTCTAATAACCAACTTAGACAGCTTGTACCAGGTTGAACGGGTAAAATACCTGTATGTAATGAACAACAAAGCATTGAGCAGTTTGAGGGGGCTAAACAGGCTAAAGCAAATCGATTTAACTTTTCACTGTGTTGGCAATATCGCGTTAGAAAATATGAGTGGGCTGGATAGTTTGAGTTCTATTGGCGGGCCTTTTGAATTTGGGTACAATAACAAAATAGTCAATTTAAAGGGATTAGAGCGCTTGACTAACATTGGGGGAGGAATTACATTTAGCAATTGCGCCGCCTTAACGAACTTGCATGGCTTAGACAGCTTGGGGTCTATTGGAAACTTTCTATACTTTGTTCAAAACCCTGTATTGAGCAGCCTAAGGGGCTTGGAAAAAATAAAAACTATCCCCTTTTATTTGAGCATTTTTCTAAACCCAGCCTTGCCAAACCTCGACGGCCTAAACAATGTCACCCATATTGGAAACTTGGTGTCAATTACAGACAACAAGAGCCTAACAAGCTTGAGTGGCCTGGAAAACTTGCAAACCGTCAACAGCCACCTGTGGATCGTCAACAATTATGAGCTTAGCGACATCAGCAGCTTGAGCAACCTTACCACTGTTAACGGAGAGTTTGCAATACTCAGGGCATACAACCTGACGAGTATAGATGGGATAAAGAACATCAACCCAGATAGCCTGGACCGGCTGGAAATCAGTGGCTGCCCCACCCTCTCCAACTGCGCTGTTGAAAGCGTATGCAATTACTTGGGCATAGCAGCCAATCCCGCAACCATTCATTCAAATGGGCAAGGGTGCGATAGCAGGGTCGAAGTGGAGGCTGCATGCACAACCTTGTCGGCAGAAGAAAAACCAAATATCCTTCCCTTAAAAGTATATCCCAACCCTGCGGGCAAAACGATCAACATCTCGGGTTTCCCTGCCGGCACGGCGAAGGTAAGCAACAACCTAGGCATTGTTGTGTTGAAAAGGGCCTACGACAATGCCGTGATGGATGTGTCGGGCTTGCCCAGCGGGATGTATTTCCTGCAGGTGTACTCCGGAAAGGAAATGGCGGTTGGGTGTTTTTTAAAAGAATAAAACCCCTGCAATTTCTTCCGGGGAGCCAATATCCCGCATTTATTTCCGCTCAAAAGCCGTTTCCAAAAGCATCGCACACTTGTTATTACAAAGCGCTGGCACAGTTTTTTTGCACAAATAGTAAAGGGGCAAAAATGCCCGAAAGGGATTGCCCCAATTGTGCTTTAAAACTATCGTGCTATGAGAACCATCATCGCTTGTACAGATTTTTCCCCAGTTGCGGCCAACGCGGTACAATATGCTGCCGCGCTTGCCAGCGCGACAAACGCGCCCCTTTTGCTTTACCACCACTTCAAATACCCGATACCCGCAACGGACATGACGGGCCTGTATCCTGCAAAACTGATCGATGAAGTGACCGAAAACTTAGAAACCAGCCTGTCGGAAATCAAGGACAACCTGTCCAAGTCCTATCAGATTGAAATCGGATTTGTCGTGCGCAGCTTAGACATGCAGGCCGATTTGGAGGATGTTTTCCAAAGCGAGGATGCCGGCTTGGTGGTGATGGGGCTTCAAGGAAGCAATTGGGTAAGCCATCTCCTTTTTGGCAGCGAAACGGCGCGCGCCATCCGAAGGGGCAAGCTGCCTTTGTTGCTGATCCCTAAAGGCTCGGCGTTCCAACCGCCAAAGAAGATACTTTTCCCGTTCGACGACCAAGAAATTCCCAACCCCGGCATAGTCCAACCGCTTCTGGATTTGGCCGATTATTTTGATGCGCACATAGAGGTGCTTACACTGTTCGACCTGGAAAAAACGCCGGAACTCGCCCCGCAAAGGATAATGCCAGCCTCGAAAGGGAACCTGGACGCGCTCTTGGTCGGCACAAGCCATGAATTTGCCTACCTGTATGAAGACAACATTAAAAATGGCATCCTCAGCGAAGCTGCACAGGGCTCGGCCGATATCGTGGCCATGATCTCGCACCACCATTCCTTCCTTTCCATGCTCCTCCACCAAAGTGAGACGCAACGGGTCGCCTCTTCAATTCAGATACCTTTGTTGGTACTTGGAGAGGGCTGACCTGAAATGCTGAGGTGTCATTTTCGCTGCTAATAATATATAACTCATGCCGCTTGGTTTTGTGCATGCCGGTCTTTGTAATCAATTGAAAATCAGTTGAATCAATCATACTCAATCACAAAAACCAGGCGAATCTTAGTATAGTATCCAATAGTGCCCCGCACAACGGTGACGATTGTGCTATGCTACAAGTCCTTTCCCCTAAACACCCGCACCGCCAACACAATCGGCACAAAAACCCAGGCCAGCAGCACCACCGCCGCAAACGCGATGCCCAATCCCGTGCCCAACAATTCCTGGAACAGCGCCCCCGTGTACCCCATGAGGGCCGAAATGTCCATTTGAAGCAGCACCAGCACTCGCGCCAGGTCGATGGGGTTGAGCGCCACCACGGCCAACATGGCCTTTTCCAAGGGGTAGTCGGCAAAGGCGAACATCAGGAAAAGCACGATAGCATCGTACAGCAAGGCAAAAAAGAACCAGGACAGCAGCGCCACCCCGATGCCCTTGGCCTTGTCGCGGGTAAGCACCGAGGCCAGCACCGCAATGGAAACAAACACCACCGACAATGCCGCCGCCGCCAGCACCAGAAACAGGCCCGTGGCATTAGGCGAATAAATGGCGACCGGGATGCCAATGCCCATCAGCACGGCCAGCTTCATGGCCGCAGCCAAGCCAAAAAACTCGCTCCACACGATCACGCTGCGGCGTAAGGGCTGCGCCGCCAGCAGCTCGATAAACTCGTAGGAATTGTAAAAATGAATGGTGGAAAAAACGATGCTCACCAAGGGGGCGACAATCAGCACGATGTTCAGCAAGCCAACCATGCCCTTGGTGGGGTCGTCACCGAGGTTGAACAGCCCAAAGGATACGGCAAACAAGAACAATGTGTAGCCAATCAGTATCCGGTTCTGTAGGATGTCTAACAGAACATATTTAACGATGCGCAGCATAAGCCTGGTTTTGTTGCATCACTTTAGCCAGCGCGCGGTTCAACCTTTGCTCGCCGGTGCGTGATTTTAGGTCATCAATAGTCTGGTAAAACTGCACTTTCCCCTCAATGATATAGATCACGTCGGTGGTAAGCTCCTCCAAGTCGCTGAGGATATGGGAAGTCACGAGTATCAGCTTGCCCTCGGCTTTTTCGGCCAGTATCTTTTCTTTCAGTATCTCCGAGGCAACCGGGTCGAGGCCTGCGGTGGGCTCGTCGAGGATGAGTACCTGTGGATCGAAGAAGAAAGCTAAGCAGGCGCTCACTTTTTGGCGCGTGCCGCCAGAGAGGGTGCGCATGGTCTTGTCGGAAAACTTTTCCACCTGAAAAGCCCGCATCAGGTCGTCGTCGATGCGCTCGTAGGCGCCGTTGCGGATTTCCCGAACCATGTCGAAAACCTGGGCTACCCGCATATTGTCGGGGTAGCGGCCAATCTGCGGCATGTAGCCCAGGTGCCGGCGGTAGTCCCACGTGCCGTTGATGGCGCTGCCATGAAGGGTCATTGCCCCGCTGTCGGGCACGACCAGGCCGAGCAGGCATTTCAGGAAAGTGGTCTTTCCCGAGCCGTTGGGGCCGATCAGGGAGATTGCCTGGCCAGCGTCCATTTGTACGCTTACATTGTCGAGGACCTTCAGTTTGCCGAAGGATTTACAGAGGTTGGATGTGTGTAACATGGTCTTGCATCACCGGGCGGTTCCCGATGTTAATGATTACGCCCTTTCAGGGCTGCGTTAAGTCCGGGCGCTCACACCATCGGGCGGTGCCCGAGGTTAGGGATCACGCCCTTTCAGGGATGCGGCGTGGGCATTACTTCGGCAACAGCACCGCGTCGATGACGTGGATGATGCCGTTGGAGGCAGGGATGGTGGCTATGACGTTGGCGCCGTTCACGGTGATTTTGCCGTCTTTGTTGCCGATGGTCACGCTGCCGCCGCTGGCCATGGAGAGCACCTTGCCGTCTTCCAGCATGTCGGGTTTGAAAACGGCAAGCGCGACGTGGTACTCCAGGATGTTGGACAAGGCATCTTTTTTGTCGGGTTTCAAAAGCCCTTCAACTGTGCCTGCCGGAAGCTTGTCGAACGCGGCGTTGGTGGGCGCAAATACGGTGAATGGCCCGGCGTTGGTGAGGGCATTCACCAGATCGGCGGCTTTGACGGCCGTTACCAGCGTGGTATGGTCGGGGCTGCCCGCGGCAACCTTTACGATGTCCTTTTGGGACACATCGTCCTGAACGGCAGACTGGCCGCCCCCGAGCGCTGCTTCCGACGCGCTGGATGGGCCACCCTTGCTGGGGGCTGAATGGGTGCAGTTTGAAAGACCGAAAACGGTCAGGATGCTGAGGAAAAGGATACTTAAGTTTTTCATTTTCAAATAATTGTGCAATAAAAAATTGTTCCGCTTTTCAGGTTTGTCATGTAAAGGCCATCGGTTTCATGGCAGGTTTATCGTCCATGAGATGTTCAGGCGTAAGGGAAGGGATCACTTTTTCCGCTTTGTCCATGAGATATACCATGAAGCTGCGCATGAGCATGAGGCCGAAGGGCATCCGCTCCACAACCACAGCGTACAGGCTCACGGGCCGGAAAGGCACATCCCCTGCCCCGTCGCGATTTAGGTCGTAGCCTTCGTATCGGTCCCAGTAGTTGCCCTCGAAGGTGTTGAGCACGAGGTGGCCATTGGTAGAAATGTCGAAAGAGTTGCCGAAAAAGTTGTTCTGGCGCACTTCGTTGGCATCGCAGCTGGCTTGCACGCGCAGGGCCCAGCCGTTTTCCTGAAATACGTTCTGCTCCAACAGGATACGGCTTGCGCCTTCCATATACACTGCGGCAGAGTTGTGCTCAAAGCGGTTTTTCCAGATATGGCTGTCGGAGATGTCCTTGAGCAGGAGGCCATAAGCGGCGCTGCCCCAGTTGTGCCCGAAAACATTTTCGGTCATCTGTACCTTTCGGGAGTACATCACCGCCACGCCCGCGCCATTTTCCAGGAAACGGTTGTGGTGGTAATAATCGCTGTGGGAAAACATGAAATGCAGGCCATAGCGCAGGTTGCGCTCGCTGATGTTGCCGCTGATCTCCGAATCGGTTACGAATTCGAAGTAAATGCCGTCGCGCTGCCCTGTCAGGTAATTGTGCTCGATCAGCGCCCGGGAGCAGTTCCACAGGTGTACTCCGTTGCCGCAATTCTGCTCCTCTTTGAGGATGCCCTGCACATCGTTGCCACTGACCCGGCAATCGTGGGTATCGGAGAGGTAAATCCCGAAATTGCAGTCACGAAGGCGGTTGTGCTCAATAACCACAAAGCCCACAGACAGCACCTTGATGCCGGCAATGTCTTTGGTGCTCATTTGGCCGCTGTTGCGCAGCTCAAAGCCCCTGATGCAAACATTGGAGGCTGTAACGGTGATGATCTCGCATTGGTGCTGGCCGTCCAGCACCGGGTAATCGATGCCGATCAAGGTCAGTGGCTTGGTCACCTCCAGGTTTCCTTCTGCATAATGGCCGGGCTGCACGACAATGGTGTCGCCCGCCCTGGCATTTTCCAGTGCCGGCTTGATGGCCCTAAACACTTGATCGGCGCCGACACGGATAGTGGTAGCCGACAGCGCCGGCGCCAAACCAAGCAGAAAGAAAATATGAAAGTGCAGGTATCTCATCATCAATTATTCTGGAACAATGTGCGGCATTATCATATTATGGAATTACCGCATTATCGAATTATCGCATTAGTTCAAAACTGCTTTTTCACCGCTTCCCAGTTCATTTCCGTACCGCCGCCGATCTGAGCCCTCACGGCATCGAGGTCTTGCGCCGTGGAAAAGGTTGCAACGTCGCCGCGCATCGGGCTTTTGATGGCATCGTTCTGCAGGAAAAATGCTTTGTGCAAATCGACAAAAGCGCCTGTGTTCTTAAAATCGACGCTCACGATTTGAGCGATTTCGCTTTCGAACACCGTGCCGCCTTTCAGGTAGGAAGCCAGACAATTGAGATCGTCAAAAATGAACACTTTGCCCTTTTTTGTGACAATTTCTGCCCCGAAACGCTTGTCGGTCAAAGTCATTTTGCAGGCGGTGCAGGCATCTTTCCCATAGCGGATAGGCTCGGGGCCTGAGCTGCACCCGATGGCGGTTGTGGCCAAAAAGGCGGCAGACAGCAATGTCCCTTTCGCTTTCATATTTGCAGTTTTGATCTTTTTGTCGTTGAAATAATCCCAGCCAAACAGCACAATAGCCAAGCTGCACACAGCAATCAGCACCCAGGCGCCTGTGTCGGGGCCGGAATAAGCCGTGAAATTGAGCAGGTTTTTGTAGCCGAGCACGGGCGGCTGGTAGGCCATCCCCTCCACTTTGATGGCGGCGTTAGTATCCAGGTGGTGGCCATAGTCGTAGCCCCAGCGCCAGAAGTCCCACAAGGCAGCAATGCCATACACGATGGACAAGGCGATGAATGCGCCCAAGATTCGGGCGCGCCCAGTAAAGGCGGCCAAAAGCCCGACTGCGATCAAGATGCCCAACAATATCCCGATGAACTTGAATTCGGGAAACATCTCCACGCTGATATGCTTCATGCCGATGTAGTGGTTGAGGCCGTTGATGATGTCGATGCTGCCGGTCAGCTGGTTGTGCCAAATTTTCATGGTCAAGCCCTCCGGGTACTGTGGCGCCCAGAGCATTATCTGCCAGAGGGGCACAAAGAATGTGATGACTAATAGGAGCGAGCTCAGGCCCAACAGCGCACGGGTCGTTTTGCTAAGTGTCATTTTTCAATGGATTGTTTGGTAGCGCGACTTTCAAGTCGCCCGAATAAGGCCATTTATGGCCGCTTTTCCTATAAATAGACGGCCATAAATGGCCTTATTCGGGCGACATAAATGTCGCGCTACCGATTATTTTGCAGTACCGGTAGGTTCTACCTTGTTGTTGGTACCGAATTTCAACGGCACGTTGGCGCCGCGCGGCGATACCCGCACATAGCCCTGCATTTCCTGGTGCAGCGCCGAGCAGAAGTCGGTGCAGTAGATCGGGAACACGCCCACGCGGTCGGGCACCCATTTGAGCGTACAGGTTTCGCCCGGCATGATGAGTATTTCGGCATTGTTGCCACCTTTCACGGCAAACCCATGGGGCACGTCCCAGTCTTGCTCGAGGTTGGTAACGTGGAAATAGACCTCATCGCCCAGCTTTATGCCCTCGATATTGTCTGGCACGAAGTGCGAGCGGATGGATGTCATGTTGACGTGCACTTTGTTGCCTTCGCGGAACACCTTGGCCTCTTTTTCGCCTTTTGCCACATAAGGGTGCTTGTTGTCTTCAATCTTGAAGAACTTGACCGCTTTAGGCGCTACGAGGCTGGCCGGAATGGCTTCGGCATAGTGCGGCTCGCCCGCCGTGGGGAAGTCGAGCAGCAGTTTCATTTTGTCGCCGCTGATGTCGTACAGTTGGGCAGACTGTGCCAGCTCAGGACCGGTTGGCAGGTAGCGGTCTTTGGTGATCTTGTTGTAAGCGATCACGTATTTCCCCCAAGGCTTGCGCGTAGGGCCGCCGGGAATGCAAAGGTGGCCAATGGAGTAATAGGTGGGCACGCGGTCCACCACTTCCAAGCTCTCGATGTTCCACTTTACGATTTCGGAAGAAACGAACATAGAGGTGTAAGCGAAGCCTTTGCCATCGAACTCGGTGTGCAAGGGGCCCAGGCCGGGCTTTTTAACCTCGCCGTGCAGCGCAGCGTCGTATTTAATCACGGGGATGCCTTCGTATTCGCTTTCAAAATTTTTGTCTTCAATCGCTTTCAGAATCTTCTTGAAAGAGAACACCGGCACTACTGCCGCCAATTTTCCCGAGCCGGCGATGTATTCCCCGCTTGGGTCCACGTCGCAGCCGTGCGGCGATTTCGGGCATGGGATGAAATATACCACGTCTTTCAACTCCTTTGGGTCCAGCACGATGGTCTCCGTCTTGATGGTGCTGGTAGCGGTATGGGTGTGTTCGTCGTACACATTGTGGGCAAAGCGCACTTTGGCCCTTTTGCCTTTGCCGGCCTTGGCGTATTCCTCGCATTTCTTCCAGTTCACGGCCATGATAAAGTCCTTGTCCTTCTGCGAAGCGTTCACTTCGAGCAGGGTGCTGGCCTGTTCGGTGTTGTAGCAAGAGAAGAAGAACCAGTCGTGGGAGGGGCCCCGCCCACAGCGGCTGAGGTCGAAGTTGACGCCCGGGAGAATCACCTGGAAACCGAGGTCCATGCGCCCTGTCTCAGGGTTGATGCTGATAAAGGAAACGGTGCCTTTAAAATTTTCTTTGTACGAGCTGATCGGCACGTCGGGGTTGGAGTCGGCATCGTCCATCGGGTAGCTGAAACGCGTACCAGCTACGGCATACTCCGAGTTTTCGGTGATAAAGGGCGAGGAGTGGTTGCCCGCGCTGTTCGGGATTTCGATGATCTCCTCCGTGCGGAAGGTGGCGAGGTTGATCCGGGCGATGCGGGGCGTGTTGTTGCCGTTGGCAAAGGCCCAGCGTCCGTCGTGCTCGCCGTTGGTGGTGGAAAGCGCGATATGGTGCAGGTCGTCCCAAGGCACAAAGCCGTGGGAAGTGTTCAACATAGGCTTCGTTTCTTCGCTGTAGCCCCAGCCGTTTTCAGGGAACTGCGAAAATACGGGCACGATGCGCAGGAGGCGGCCTGATGGGAGGCCATAGATGCCAACCTGGCCATTGAAGCCCCCGGAGACGATGTTGTAGAATTCATCGTGCTTGCCAGGCGCCACATAAACTTTTCCGGCTGCATCACCCTCCACGGCCGTGGCCGGGTTCTGCGGTTTGCAACCAGGCGAGAACAATACCGCAGGCACTGCCAGCGCGACAAAAAGGAGCGATAAAAAATGTCGGAATTTCATATAAAATTTGATTTGTAAATTGTTAGGCTAAGGTTCATTCCAAGTTATTTTTCCCCGTCGTTGGCGCGCATGAACTCGAGGAGCTTTCGCGCCTCGTCCTCGGATATGTTCTGGTTGGGCATGCGCACCAGGCATTCTTCGAGTAGCTTTTGGCCTTCGGGGTCATTTTCCAGCATCATGTCCACGTTGGTGATCATGTTCATGATCCACAGCGGCTGGCGTTTTTTGGTGACGCCGGCCCAGCCTGGGCCAACCAACTTTTCATCGGTGAGCTTGTGACAGGCCAAGCATTTCAACTCGTAATTTGCCTTGCCCGCAGCTACCCAGTCCTTGTTGAGCGGGTTGGTCAGCTCGATGGTCTTCAACTCGGTGCCGTGCACTTCGGGCTGCGGCGTGGCGGCTTCAGACGGTGTGGGCGATTTTTTGGCTGCGTCTTCTGCTTCTTTTTTGGAAGTGCAGGCGACAAGGCCAATGGCCAATAGGCTGAGCAAGAAAATCGTTTTGCGAAACATGATAAATGGTAGCGTTGGTTGAAAGAATTAAAGAGGTTCAGCTCTTTTTTTGACAAAAGTATTGGGGTGGGGAATCGGGGAAACATGAGCTGCGTCATCAAAGAGCCTGATCTTCGTCTGTGGCAGATTACTGCTGTCAAACTACTTTTGTATATGTTCTCCTAAACCTTTGGCCAATCAATAGTTTCACAGCACGCGCAAAAGGAAGCGTTCAAATACAGCCCGCCTTCCGCCCAACTTCCGTATTATTGCATCCAGGATCAATGCTTCTCATGCAGCAAACAACCGTCACCAACCTCGCCCCCCTCAACGAAAAGCAGCGCGAAGCCGTCGTCAGCGATGCCAAGCGCGTGCTGGTGCTGGCCGGCGCGGGTTCTGGAAAGACCAAGACCCTCCTGCAAAAGATCATCTACCTGATCGAAGAAAAAGGGGTGAGCGCCAAAAACATCATGGCCATCACCTTCACCAAGAACGCCGCCAACGAAATGCTCGACCGCCTGATCATGGCCGCCGACAAGAACGGGGACTACGCGGCCATCCTGCACGACAAAAAGCGCTCGGTCTCCGACAAGAACGGCGCCCGGCGGGTGTTCGCCCGAAAGTTCAAATGGATAGAAGGCCTCACAGTGCGCACCTTCCACAGCTTCGGCTACAGCCTCTTGCGGAGCTTCGGCGTGAACGAGTTCGACAACAAGTTCAGGATCATCAGCGAAGAGAAGAGCAAAGAAGAAGATGAATTTTCCCGCTACCTGGCGCCGGAAACAGTGTATGAGGTGTTCTACAAGCTCCTCCTGCAGCGCTGCGAAGACCAACAGTATCTCCTGGCACTGAAGCGATATGTGCTGGACTATATCGTGGACAAAATCCACGTGCCGGCACAAAAAGCCCGGCTAATGCAGCGCGACGGCAAGTTCTACACCGCGCTCGACGGCACCCGTGTGCGCTCCAAATCGGAACAGTACATCGCCGATTACCTGTTCCGGCACAGCATCCCGTTCGAGTACGAGGCTAAAATACAGGTGAAGGACTTCGCGTTCCGCCCCGACTTCTACATCCCTGCCGCCAACCTGTACATCGAGCACGTGAGCAACAAAAGCTACCCGATGCGCGACAAGGAGGAACAGTTTTCTCTGGGTGGAATTTTGTACGCCAAAACTTATGAGCGCATGGCGGAAAACTCGGCGGTGTTCAACCTGGAGCTCGACAAGCTCATCCGGGGGCGGCTGCCAGCCAATTACAGCACAGCCGTTACCATAAGCTTCCAGGAAGCTTTCAAAGGCCATCTGGACCATGTAAGAGAATTCGTCGTCACCGTGCAGCGCATCACCGACATGATCAAGGTGGAAAGCCTGAACCCGGCGCAAATACTGGAAAAAGCCCTGCAGGACCCGCACGAGCGCATCCGCGACTTTTACCGACTGGCCATACCCCTCGTGCAAGGCTACGAACATTACTGCATCGACAAATCCTACCTGGATTTCAACGACCTCATTTCCCGCTCGGTGTCGCTCCTGAAAAACCAGCCCGACATCGCCCAGCAACTGCGGGCCCGCTACCCATACGTGCTGGTCGATGAGTTCCAGGACGTGAACAACCTGCAAGTTGACCTCGTAAAATTGTTGCTCACCGAACAGACCCAGCTTTTCTGCGTCGGCGACGACTGGCAGAGCATATACGGTTTCCGGGGCTCCAATGTGGACTACATCATCGAGTTCGAGCGGCATTTCTCGCCCGCCACCATCATCAAGCTCAACCTCAACTACCGGAGCACCCAGAACATCGTCGGCGCCAGCAACGAGGTGATCAGGAACAACAAGCACAAGATCGAGAAGGACATGGCGGCCTCCAAGATGTCGGAGCACAAGATCGTGGTGTATGCCGGCGCCGAAGAGGAAGAGAACGTGGAATACTGCATGAAGCGCGTCCGCGAATGCACGGAAGATGGTGTGCCACCGGAAGAAATCTTGTTCCTGTACCGCCGCACCAAGATGTTCGCACCCTATTTCGAAGGGCTGAAACGGGAGGGATTGCGGGCGCAGCACAAAACCATCCACTCGGCCAAGGGCCTGGAGGCGCGGGTGGTATTTATCGTGGGCCTCAGCGACGGCTACGGGGGCTTTCCCGACGTCTGGCTGGAAGACCGGATTTTCCAGATACTGAAAAAGGCCGACCTCAACCTGCTGCTCGAAGAAGAGCGGCGCTTGTTTTATGTGGCCATCACCCGCGCCAAGGACAAACTTTTCCTGATCACGGAAAAAGGCCGGGAATCGAGCTTTTTAAAGGAAATACCGGAAACCTACACCGTGCGCAGCAGCATCCCATCGCTTTCGGTGGTGGAAGAAGTGCGGCTTTGCCCCAAATGTTTCAGCCAGTTGGAAAAGCTGTTCGCTTATTGCCCGTATTGTGGAGAGAAGCCAGAGGGGAGTTGAGCCAGGAAGGCACGACACAAAAAGACTTATCAAAACAAAAATAATATCCAATGAGCAGCTTTGACAAAGGCACAGGCAAACGCCCATCCAAAAACGCCTACCTGTGGGCTATTTTTGCAATGAGCATCGTTTTAGCCACAACCAATACCGCTGATGCCCAAATCGTGAACGGCACACAATCCGGCTTCACCTGGATTTCGACGGAAAACGTAACAGACAAGACATTTGGCTCCGGCTACACCATGTACTGCGCGGCATGGCCGATATTCAAACAATACCCCGGCCCTGAACGCTTTCAAACCGGGCTGAGCAGCAGTTGGCTCAGCACACAACGAACAGGCAATGAGCCCAGCCAGTTCTACACCACCATCGAAGGCGGCCTGGGCTGGTGGCACGACACGCGTTTCGGCACAAAAGTCCCCAAGTTTATCATGGGCGGGGTGTCGTATAATTTCTATTCCTGGGCGAATGGGCCGGGCGCCGGGCGCAGCGATATGCTGCCCAACGGGCAGCGCGATTGGAGCACGCCCGGCGGCAAATATGGCGTGGCGCAACTATCCAACAGGCTGCTCTGGGCGCCCGACGGCTTGAACATGGCCCAGGGTTTGAGTGGCGAAATGCTCGGATATGGATATACGCCTTTGCCATTGACCGAACCTATCGCCAATACCAATGGCACCGATGTCGAAACCGGGAACCAATGCTGGACGCTTTTCCTGAATTCCACCAACTTCAAAGGCCCTGCGACCTTTTTCCTGCCTACTTTTTGGACTGAACCTGTCTTGCTCGACCCCAGTTTGGAAGGCTTGTTCCTGGATTCAAGGCCCTCCGAGCCCAACGTAGCTTTTGGGGTGGAGCACGCGGGCTCTCCGGCCATTATCGCCCAGGATGGCAACGGCAACCGGTACGCCAAAGTATCAAGGTTGCAATTCCCGGCCAACAACGACGACAGGTCTATGATATTGAACCATATCGATGTTTATTCCCCCGATGCGCTCTGGAATAGCATGGAATCGTGGTTCAATGGAGGGCCCGCCGTGCCGCCGGGCTTCAACGCCGCCGGGGTGCGCGGGGTGCCCTTTGTCAACAACGGGGGCTCCATGGCAGCTGAAATCCATGAAAACCTGTTCAATGGCATAAAAAAGCCCGTTGACCTGGATTACATAGACAATGTCCAGCTAAACTCTAACATCATGGGTTTTGAGTACGACCTGAGCGTTGTGGCCCGAGATGAAAAGGTGTTCAGGTTGCCCGAATATTTCAAGCTCGATCCCGACAGTTTGTGGCGCGCCGTTGAGGTGGACGAGGTGCCTGCAACTACCAATTTGAAAACCACCTCCGTGCCAAGCTCGCCCAGGCCTGAAATCACCTATCTGACGCCAATGGATCCAGAATGCCAGTGGCAAGATCCAACCGGGCCCTGGAAAAGCCCCGGGCCTGTGACCGGGCCCTTCAAAGCCGAACTTGGAGACGGCACCACGGTCACCTACTATTGGTATCGCTTTGTGGACCAACCTGCCATCATCCATGCCAAGCTCCCGGACGATATTCGAACCAAACTCCAAAGCAGGGTCGAGCTGATCCACGCCAATTGGAAACATACCGATGAATATCTGGCGCCGCCTTCAATTGGGAAGCTGGCGACCATCGATCCGGCGACAATCGTTCAACCGCCCGCAGGGCTGGAGATAGGATATGTGCCGATCGTGACCAGGCAAGAAAAAACCCAGAAAAAAGTAAGGGTGTTTGTTTTGGCCGGCCAGTCGAACATGCAAGGTTATGGCGCCATCGACGACCCTGAAAACGATCCGGGCAGCCTGCACGACGTTATCCAAAACGATACCGATGGCAAATGGGCTAAAATTGGTGTGATAGGGAACTGGACTACGCTTGATAACGCCTACCTGTATTTTGAGCGGGATGCCGGGACCATCCGGTCGAATGTGACCGTCGGCCAGGGCGCTTATCCCGACCTGATCGGGCCGGAGCTGGCGTTTGCGCACCAACTGGACGAATATTATGACGACCCCATCCTGATCATCAAAACTGCCTGGGGCGGGAAAAGCCTGGCCGTGGATTTTCGCCCGCCATCTGCCGGCGGCACAACGGGAGAATACTACAACGCCATGATCCAAACGGTGAAGGACGTCACGACAAACCTCAGCAGCGAATTCCCCGATCTTGGCGCAACAGATTACGAGATCACCGGGTTTGCCTGGTTTCAAGGTTGGAACGACGGGGCATCCGACGACTTTTTGAACGAATACGAGAGCAATCTGTACCATTTGGCCAAGGATGTGCGGCATGATTTGGGCGTAGCGAACCTGCCCATCGTCATTGCAAGTTCAGGGCAAGGCGGCTTTGAGGCAACGGGCGACCTTTGGGTGCAGAGCATGCAAAACATAGTTTCGGTAGCCCAAGAAGCGGTGGGCTGCAACGACAGCCTCTACGGTGGTAAAGTAGGTTTTGTCAATACGAAGCCCTTTTACCGGAACCAATCGGCATCGCCCGAAAACGCCATCCATCACTTCAACAACAACGCCCTTACTTTTTTGAACATCGGAAAATCAATGGGCGACGAAATGATTTTGGCCATCAACGACATGGCATTTTGTTACCAGGACTGTTCCAATCCCATAACCCCGGATGTCGTATCAATAGGCAACCGGGTATGGAACGACCTGAACCGCAACGGCATAAACGAGCCCGATGAGCCAGGTATCCCAGGGGTATCGCTGGTGATCTGGTCAGACCCGGATGGCGATGGCATCCCCGACTGGCAAGGCTTCGGCGGCGTCCGGGTGACAGATGAAAACGGGTATTACAAGTTTTCCGGTTTGGCGCCAGGCCCCTATGTGGTTTTTGTATGGCAGGTAAACAATTGGGGCCCAGGGGAGCCGCTTGAACATTTTGTATCCACCAATGGATTCCAGCCCAATGCCAACAACAACGTCGATTTTGACAACAACGGCTTTGGCAACCCTTTTTCCGACATCATGTCCGGGATTGTGACCCTCGGAATAGGGGAAGAGCCCCTCCAAGACGGCGACCCGTTCAATTGTTATTTTAACTACGACGCCAACGGCAACAACTCCGTCGATTTCGGCTTTTATGACCCCAGCGTCTCTGCAACCCATGATGCATCCGTTGAAGAGCATTGGGTTCAATTATTTCCAATGCCCGTGCACCATGAATTTACGGTCAAAGGAAAAGTCGGCGATTACCGGCTGGAAATATATGATGCCTTTGGCCGAATGCTTCGGCGGGTCGAATACCAAGGGGCTGCCCACACTGTTGATGTTTCATCGTTCCCGGATGGGCTGTATTTTGTCAAAGTGCAAAACCAGACGAACAGGCACAGCAAAATGCTCAAGCTGGTTAAACAATAAAATGATGCCTGTTTAGCCTTGATACCATCTCGTCAGATATGCCTGAATCGACCAACAAAACAATTTTCACCACAATCTATACCTCACTCTACCACCACCCGCTTCACCCACCTGCCGCCTTCCGATAGCAGCTCCAACAGGTACACCCCGCCAGACAAATTGCCGACATCAACTTGTACCGAGTCCTTGCCCTCTGGTGCAGGTTCTTTCCAGTATGCGAGCAAGCAGCCGCCCATATCATACAAGCGGAACTGCACCGGGCTTGTCCACTCGGGGTTGATGCCCACCCTGAACTGGCCTTTGGTCGGGTTTGGGCTTATGGAAACCCCACCGGTCCACTGCGCCAGGTATTTCACATCGCGGCAAGCGGCGGCGTCGCACAGCTCGCCATTGCCCGCCGTGCGCACCACGTACATGCACACACTGTACACGCCGGGGCCGGAAAAGCTGTGCTCGTAGGCCGCATTGCCGATCGTCTGGCCTACAACTGGTGTATCGGTAAAGTACCAATACACCACATCGCAGGCGCTGAGGGTGGCCTTGGGCTTGAAACTTGCCCTGTATGCAGCCGAATTCAGGTTCGTGTACGCGATGCCTTGGGCATGTATCTCTTCCATTGTATTGTC
Source organism: uncultured Saprospiraceae bacterium (assembly GCA_964621185.1). GTDB lineage: Bacteria > Bacteroidota > Bacteroidia > Chitinophagales > Saprospiraceae > M3007. The sequence continues at coordinate 36,030 of CAZULM010000029.1, forward strand.
ACAGACACAATTCAGGTCCTGGAAACAATCCGGCAATACGATGCAATCATAAAAATTGCAGCAATGGGTATGGTTGTCATCATCCAGGGTGTGCATGGCCACCGTGAAACATACCGTATCGCCAGCCATTGCGGGCGGGCCAATGGGCAAACTAAATGCCTGGGTACCACCCGGCGGCAAGCCGCCGCCAAATACGATGGTCTGGTTGTACACGCCCAGCCCGGCAGGCGAAGTGAACACGATATGCGCTTCGCCCATCGTATAGTTTGTGGTGTTGTGGATGATGCCCGAATAATTCCACCCTCCCGTGCCATCATCGCTACAGGTTATTGTTTCGCCTGAAATATACCCGCATGGCGGCTCGCAGTCCAGTTCAATCGTGTCGCGGCAAACTACCTGGTCGCCCTTCATCCATTTTATCTCCACCAGTTGGGGCGGCGCCTGGTTCGTTTGCACACAAATTGTCGGCAAGGCAAAAACGCCCAAGGGGATGCTGCTGCCCAACGGCGCTACCACATCCAGCTGTATCATGGTGGGGCTGTAACTGCTTGTAAACCAACCGGAACCGAATGGATTGCTGATCGTCATGGTAGCCCCTGGCGTCAACATGCACAAGTTGATGCCGTCAAAATAGTTGGCCGCGTAGTTGTTGTAGAGCTTGATTTTGTAACAACAGGCATTCCCCCCTATCGGCGGAACGAGGTCAACATGCTCCACCCCGATGTCGTCGCAAGGCTGGCAGTCGGGAATTTCAATACAATACAAGGTATCCAAGGAACAACATTGGGAAGTGTCGATGATGCCCGGCTCCCCATCGTGCGCCGTCAGGTTGAAACAAAACATCTGGCCTGCTATGTTCGGCCCGCTTAGTATGATGGAGTAGGTCTTGCACTGGCCCGGCAAAATGGGATCGGCACTGGCATCGATGAACGGCGGCGTGAGGATAATCCCCGGAGGGCTCACCGGATTGATGGCAATGTAGGTCACCGGGAACGGGCTGTCGATTGGATTGCAAACCGTAAGCGTGTACACCACCGTGGTATCATCGCAATAAATGGAGTCAGCGGCAATATACAGGCAGTCGGGCTCTACCGGACAGTCGAAAATCAGGGTATCCGAGCAAACAACGTTGAACTCAAAGTCATACCAATCAAAAATAACCAGTTGCGGGAAATTCTGGACATTCGTCAGGCAAAATGTGATGAAGCTGTCCAATGTCCCCGTGGGCAACGGCGTGTTGAACGTGCTGTTCACCAGGCCAATATTGTTGCTGGCAATCGAAAAAACACTCAGGGCGGGATCGAGGCCGGCCAGGTCAAAATCAAAATCTGTGTCATCGCTGCGGATCACCAGTCCCAACAAACTGTCGAAGGGGTTGGTATAGGAAATCACCCAACAGCATGTATCGCCCTCAACCGGCTCCGCCGTCACCTCCAGCCCGTTGCAGCCGCAATCGATCAAGACCAACATCAAAGAATCCGAAGTAAGGGAACAGCCAAAACTTGTAGTGCCCGTGCAACTATAGGTGCCGCTCTGGGTCACCACCAGGCATTGCATGGTCGCGCCGGGGATGGGCACGCCGTTCTTGTTCCATTGGTACGATGCCAGGCCGCTCGGCCCGCAGATCGTATCCGGGTTGCAAGCTTCGTAACAGCCTACCGGCACTATGCATAGGTCGGGCAATGGGTGTATGGTGGCGCTGGCCGTGCCTTGGCAGCCGCTGGTTGTGTCGGTACCGATGGCGATGTAGGTGCCGGCTTGCAATACGGTGATAGATGGCCCCGTGCCGCCATTGCTCCAGGCATACACCACATTTGCCTGTATGGGGCTGACCGTCAGGGTGTTCGGCGTGCCCGCGCAGCCATTGGGCGCTACGGTAATGCTGAATACCGGCGATGTTTTCAGCATCACGGTAACAGGCGCCGAAACAGCCGTGCAGCCGTTGGCATCGGTGACGCTCACGGAATACGCGGGCAGCAGGTTGTTGTCGCACACTTGTAAAGTCTGGCCTGTTTGCCCTGTTATCGGGCTCCCGCTTTGGTCGAGCCATTGGTAGGTAAAACCAGAGCCTGCGGGAGCGCTCAAGGTGGTGCAGCCGCTGTCACAGATTACGGGATTTCCCGAAATAAAAGCGGGCGGAGCGGGCAATATCACCACGGTTACCGCGGGCGGCACAGTGGTGCAGCCAAAAGCATTGCCTACCGTGACGCTGTAGGTGCCGGCAGTGGTGGTCGTGATGCTTTGCGTGGTAGCGGATGTTGACCACATCCAGGTGCTGCCAGCTGGCGCTGTGAGCGTGACCGTCGCGCCCGCGCAGACCGTCAGGCCGGGCGCTGCAGTTATCACGCCAGGAATTGCCGCAGGGTTGACCACCACGGCCAATGTGCCTGTATTGGTACACCCGAAAGCATCCGTTACCGTCAGGCCGACATTGAAGGTGCCGGCGCTGAGGTAGGTATGCGACGGCGTGGGGCTCCCGTTGGTAGAGCCGTCGTTAAAATCCCAAGACCAGTTGATGTAGTTGCTCGGCGCGGCACTGAACATGACGGGTTCTCCCACACATGCCGGGTTCGGGCTGGCGCTCAGCACGGGGGCCGGTGCGCCGCCGACGGTCACATTTTTGACTATCGTCGCCTGGCAGCCGCTCGCATTGCTGACGGTCAGGGTGACGGAATAGGCGCCTGGCCCAGGATAGGTATGCACCGGGTTCTGCACGTTGTCGGTACCGGCATCGCCAAATGCCCAGGACCACATATTAGGGCCCTGACCGGGCATAAAGGTGCTCAGGTCGGTGAACGTTGCCGTCTCGCAAACGCTCGTTACGCTGAAATCTGCCACCAATGGGATGCACACCAAATCGGTGAAAGACACTTCACAGAACCCTGTGCCGGGTGGTTTTTCCGGCACCAGGCCATATACAGTTGGTTTGACGCATCCTATTTGTGTGTAAGCATGGGTGGCATTGGCCAGCGTGCCGGTATTTGTGTTGCTGTTCGGATCGGCGAAATCCCAGCCGGTGAGGGTGACATTCGGGCTGGCTGTCACCGTAAAGTCCACGATGTTGCAATCGGGCATTTGGTTGGCGGCGGTATAGCTAAGTGTGAACGGCTCGGGCTGGCAGGGCGGATCGGCCATACAGGTGTCTTGCACCACCAGCACCATGTTGGAGGTGTTCATACAGCCGTTGGCGTCGGTCACTTTTACCCAGTAGGCAAAGGTGGCGGCCACATTGGTGTTCAGGTGTTTCAAAAAATCCTGGTTGGGCGGGAAACCCTGCGGTACGCCGTTGCAAAACCAGTTGAACGTATATCCAGGCCCATTTACAGCCGTCAGGAGGATGTCGGGCGGGTTGGGCGGAAGGATGCACAAGAGCGAGGTGCCAGCTGGTGAAATGGCCGCTGTCGGCCCCGGCAAAGCATTCGCCTGGTAATTGTCCACTGCCGTGCATTGGTTGTTGTCGGTGGTGGTGACCACATAGTTACCGCCTGTGGTAATGGTGATGGTTTGGGTGGTGGCGCTTGTTGACCAAACGTAATCAATAAATCCTGCGCCCGCATCCAAGATCGCGGGAACACCTGGGCACAGAATGCCGCTCTGGGTGATGACGGGCACCACAGGCGGTATCACCGGTATGGATACGCTATGTGAAAGCATGGCATTGCACAAAGTTACCGTGAGCGAGAGCGTGGCCGTGCCGGGAACGTTGTTCCATTGAACCTGAATGTTCGGGCTGCCCTGCCCGCCGACCACGCTGCCGAGGTTGGCAGGCGTCACCGTCCAGGTGAACACGGCATCCGGGTGCTGTGCAGGGCCGGCATTGTAGGTTTTTACGCTGTTGATGCAGGCGGGCGGGCCGGCAATCGTCAGCGGGCCTGCGAGCAGTTTTGGCAGCACCGTGAGCTGGATGGGATCAGACATGCAGTAGGGCGCTGCGATGCTCGATTGGCTGAGCGACAGGGTGTAGGGCCCTGTAGCATTCCAGGTGACTACCACCGGGTTGCCGGTGAAGGAAGCGGGGGTTCCGCCCGTGACGGTCCAGTTGAACGCAACACCCGTTTGGCTGCTGTGGCCGAAATAGGTATAAGTGTCGCCCGGGCATATCTCATCGGGGCCGCTGATGCTGTCGGGCGGCGGCATTTCCTGCACCTGTATCACCTTGGTGACCATCATGTTGCAATAAACGGCGGGGTTGGTCGGCACGGCTTTTACGACAAAGCTGCCGGGGCCGCTGGTCCAGCTCACGGTAATGTTGTTGGTGCCCTGGCCTGTAAATGGCGCTGCGGGCGTGACGGTCCAGGTATAGGTAGCGGATGGCGCCGCCGTAGCCACAAAGCTGGAACTGGAGTTCAGGCATACGATGCCGGGAACCGGGCCCGTCACGTCGAAGCGGGGCTTTATGTTAACGGTCAAGGTGGCAGTGCCTTTGCAATCGTCATCGTCGTGGCCGGGCAAGCCGCCCAGGAAATTGCTGTAATAGTTCAGCGTGATGGTGCCAACGGGCCCCGGGCCCCATTGAATGGTCACCGTGTTGGTGCCCTGGCCTGCGGTCACGACACCGCCCGAAACCATCCAGTCGTAGTACGTGCTTGCCCATTTCTGAACGGTATAGGTAGCAGTGGCGTTTTGGCAAACATCCACCGGCCCGTTGATGGGCGTAGTGCTGGGTATTATCGGCACGGTGATGGAAACGGTGTCGTTGCAGTACAAGCTGTCGCAACCGTTCACGTAGAGCGATACCGTGCCGATTGGGCCGTTGCCCCATTGCACGCATATCGTGTCGTTGCCCTGGCCGGTGAAGGGATATGGAAGGCCGTTTTCATCCAAAACGCCCCAATAATAGGCGCCGCAATTGGCAGCATCCGTCCAGTATTTGCTGCTGTCGCCGGCGCAAAGGGTTGAAATGCAGTAAATATTTGGCCCCGGTAGCGAATCCACGGTCACCTCCATGCAGATCGAATCGGTACAGCAGCAAAGCGGGTGTCCCTGCGGGTCAAAATTGTTGCGGGTGACGTACAGGCATACCGTGTACGTCCCTGGCGCGTTGTAGGTGTGCGACATTTCGAACATCGTGGAGGTGCTGCCGTCGCCATAATCCCAGAAATAGGTGCTGCCCCCTGTGGAGGTGTTTTGGAAACTGATGGGCGAGCCCAGGCAAACATTCGCGTCTGCCACCTGGAAATCGGCGACAGGGCCTTCCAATATCTCAACGCAAGCCACGACCACCGTGGTTTGGTTGTTGCTGTCGGTAATCGTCAGCGTCACCGCGCCGTTGCCCATGGGGCCCCAGGTCACCAAGATCTGTGCGGGATTGGCGCCTGTTACAAAAGTGCCACCGGTAACTGCCCAGGTGTAGGTGCTGCTGGGGTCATAATTGATGAAATACGTCGATTGTGCATTTTCACAGGCATAAGCGCAGCCAGGCGGAGGCCCGCCAGCCGGGTCTGTTGGCCCGGCATAGTCCTCCATGTTCACGAAAAAGCAGTCCGGCTTGGGGCATTTTACGGTGACATTTATTTCTGCCACGCAGGTCTGCGCGCTACAGTTCTCGTATCGGTAGCGGAGTTTGTGTACGCCACAGCAGTCGGTTCCGCCGATAAAAAAGAATGCCCCGTCCTGTTTGAGTTCGAAACAGGGGTTCTGGCCTATCAAAAATACGGGCAGCATCAAGCCCTGGGGGATGCTGTCGTTGGTTTTGACGTTGAACATGAAGTTCTGGCCCACCATGATGCAAAGGCTGTCGTCAACGGCGACGATGCCGCCTGGTTGGCTCTTGGAAATGGCGGGGAGAAAAAAAAGGGCGGGGTACAAGAGGCAAGCAATAATAAAGGTCCGCATAAAATTGGTGTTTAATGATTAAAGGATCTTGTTTCAATATTTTATTAGGCATATTCCAAGGCTAATTCCAAACTTATTTTGAAAAAAACCTAAAAATCAACAACAAATTTAGTGCCTTATTTTTCATACAAAAGAAATCACAATAAAAAACAAGGCCATGCTTGCATGTGCAAGAACTTTTATATTTTGCTGCGCCTAATCTGTGTAAAACCCATCCTTCATCCTTAAATCGTATTTTATGCAAAACCTTACCCTTCCGCTTCCAAAATTTTTGAACAACAGCGTGTTAAAAAGATGTTGCCTGCCCTTTTTCCTGGTTTTTTTCGCACTGGCATTTTTATCTGGAAACGCCTACGCCCAGACAAACCGGGTGAAAAAAGTCGTCATGCAGGGCTTTTGGTGGGACTACCGCAACGACAACTTTCCCAATAAATGGAGCAACTACCTCACCGAACTGGCGCCCCGGCTCAAGTCGATGGGCATCGATGCCGTGTGGGTGCCGGCATCGTACAAAAACGGCTCCACCGGCTCGGTCGGGTACAGCCCGATGGACCATTACGACCTGGGCGACAAGTACCAAAAAGGCGGCTCCGACTCGCTCAACGTGCGCACGCGCATGGGCAACAAAGACGAGTTCCTGCGCATGGTCGGCGTGCTGCACGCCAATGGCATCGAGGTGATCGAAGACGTGGTGCTCAACCACGTGGACGGCGCCGGCGCAAACTCGGGCGCGGGCGGGCAAGACCCGGAGCCAACCTATTCCATGGCCAACTCCAATGGCTACAAAAACTTCCGTTATGTTTCCTACGCCACGCCATTGGTAGATGAATCGCAGAACGACTACTGGACCCGCGCTGGGCGCTGGCCCAAAAACTACCCCAATTTTTACCCCAACCTGAACAATAACTGCACCTCGGGCGACATCTGCTCGGCGTTCTTCGGGCCCGACATTTCCTACGAAAGCAGCGCTTACGGGCAAAGCTCCAACATCCCCACATCCGGCACGGCCACCTTCAGCGGCGTTACCCGGGCCTACGTGAACCCCGCTCAAAGCGCCAACCACATGCGCGACAACGCCCGTAACTGGATCATGTGGTACAAAAAACAAACCGGCGTGGATGGCTGGCGCTGGGATGCCGTCAAGCACTTCCCGATCTATGTGCAGGAAGACCTGATATACAACACCAAATACGTGCTGCCCTCCTTTGCACAGGGCGGAGAGGCCATGTTGAACATCGGCGAATGGATCGGCACCAAATCAGAGCTCGACAACTATGTGCTGAATGTGCGCAGCGGCGTCGAGGAGCATACCGGCACCTTCGATTTTGCCCTGCGCGGGTACAGCGGCAGCGGCAGCCTTTACAGCATGGTGCTGAGCCAGGGAAGCTACAACATGCAGAGCATCCCCGGCGAGCAACAGGACAAGCGCTACTACAACTATTCCACCCAGCGCGTGCACCGCACCTGCCCCTTCGTGAACAACCACGACACTTTCCGGCCCATTCTGCTCTCCAACGGCAACTATTCCCAGCCCCTTGGGAACAACAGCGGCTGGAATACCGGCCAGGAACTCGGCGGCAACGGCCAGCACATCGACCCGCGCGAGCCGCGCCTGTACGCCGCCTACGCCACCATCTTTGCGGTGGACGGCAACCCTACCGTGTTTTTTGAAGACCTGTTCGACCTGGGCACCACGGGCAAGCGCTTCAGCCACCTGCCCACCAGCACCACCGACCTGCCCGTGCGCAACGACATCGTGAACATCATACAAGCGCACCAAAAATTAGCCTACAAAGACGGCGATTACGGGGTGCCGACCAGCCTCACCGGCAGCCAGGCGCCCTACTACCAGAAAGGCAGCAGCGGCGACCATCTCGTGATCGAGCGCAACGAAAAAGCCCTGATCGGCATCACCGATTTTTACAACACCGCTTCCAACAACACTCAAGACCAGGAAGTATGGGTATCTGTGGGCAACACAGGCTGGTACAATACCGACCTGTACGACTATTCCGGCGCGCACGGCGTTGCGACGACCCGCGTCTATGGCGATGGCCGCGTTTTGATAAAAACCGCCCCCGTGGGCCATACAATCTCCGGGGCAAGGGGCCACGGCTATTCCATCTGGGCGCCAAAGCCCAGCGGGGTCACGTTCAATACCGTGCAGGACATGTACAACTACCTGGCGACCTACGCGCCATCGCGCAGCACCCAATCGATTGTGGAATGGGAAATGGCCGACGACCTGGGCGACAGCCACGCAAAATCATTGAAACAGGGCGGCAAATTGCCCAACAATTCTACTGCCCAGCGCACGGCCGGGCGTTTGTACGTCGCCAGCGGACAGGCTATCACCTGCAAGGTCTATCCAGAAGTGGATGGCCGCACGCTCAATATCGCCATTTACAACGCCGCCGGCACTACCCTGCTGCAGCAAGCGACCGGGGTTGCCACGGCTGCAGCGCCGCTGACCATCACCCACAACCCGGCTTCTTCCAAATGGGTGACAATCAAGGTGAAAAACGCGAACACTTCCCAATTGGGGCAAAAAGTTTGGGTCAATACCACCTACACCGCGCCGGCGACCGTGAACACACGGACCTCGCCCGGCAACCTGGAGCAAACGGACGAAGGCGGCACCGTGACAAGCACCCCGGAATTGGCATCTCCCAACCCGGCTTCCATTGCTGTGCACCCCAACCCAAGCGGCGGCCGCGTCGAATTCGTGGCCACAGGCATCTCCGATCTGGAGGAAATGCGGGTTGAGCTTTTCGACTTGAACGGGAAACTCCTGATTGAAACCCGTGGGAAGCTCAGCAATGTGCAGGATGCCTTCAACCGGAACTTTGAGCCTTTAAAAGCAGGGGTGTACTTGCTGCGGGTGCAGTCGGAGTCGGTAAGGGAGGAGATAAAGCTCGTGAAATTATAGCGGAGAGCCTTGACGCAGATCGGCATGTGGGGAACCAACATTGCCCAAGGGTCACAGGTTCATGCTAGTGCCGCGTCCGGCAAATGACCCGTGAATTGAGGCGGCAGATTTTTGTTCATCAAGGCGTGAGGGGGGCGCAATGGGGGACATTGTAACCGACGAACAACGCAGCGGAACGGAAAATATGGCCGTCGATTCATGGGTCATTTGCCGGACGTGGCACTAGGCCCCCTCATCACCGGAGATGTCTGGCGTGGTGGCAACATCTTTTATCAGAAGTCAAATATTTGGCACAATTTGCACAAAAAACCGACAAACCCCTTCAAAAGCGCTACTTTGGCTGTTATTATTTCAGTTCAAAGTGGAAACTATGAAAAAAATCTACACGATCAATCTCCTTCAAAAAGCCCTCCTTTGCCTTGTTTTTCTACTCCCTGCCACTGTATTCTCCCGAACCTTTTCCGATCCGGATGATCCGACCAACCCCGATTCGCTCCTGGCCTTAGGCCCATTGGGGCACCTCTCTTGCATCATCATCGCCGACACCAATTGCGCCACCCAAACATTGACCCTGGAGGCCTGGATCGTCTACTCGTTTAGCGGACAAGCGGTACCGGTCACCGTTGACTGGACGAACGGCATGACGGCACATAAAATAATCGTTCCTGTACCTGGCGGATGGGGTTGGGACACCACGCCTTTTACTTGCGAGCACAACCACAATTCAAACACTTTTGAAACCTCTTCCAGCTTTTTCCCGGGGGGGCTGGATATTCTGGGCTCTACGGCCATTTGTCCATTTGATGAGTTGGAATTGACGGTAAATACCCAGGGCTACAACGAGTTCAGTTCTTTTGAATGGAGCCCGGCTAACGACAACCTCAGCCCGATCACGGTAAACCAACCTGGAATTTATGCCCTCACCGTCACCGATGCCTTCGGTTGTACGCACAGGGATCAGGTAAACGTGACCCAGATACCGCCTTTCGTTCCCCAGATCACAGGCCAGAACCAGATTTGCCCGACGGGAGATACGACGGTGTTGACCGTTCAGGGCCCATATTTCAACTATCAATGGAGCAGCGGTGACGTGGGAAGCCCCCTTATTGTTACCGAGCCTGGCAACTATGAAGTTACGGCCACCGATGTCCACGGCTGTACGGGCGTAGGCTCTTTTGGCGTTCAATCCAATGGGGTTGGCGGTTTCCCAATCGCCGTAACCAGCGCGACCCTCTGCCCGGGGCAATTGGACACCCTCAGCGTTTTGGGCGGCTTTTCCCAGTATAATTGGTCAAATGGCATTTCAGGCATCAACAATATCGTGAACCAGGCAGGCACCTACACGGTGACAGTCACCAACTTTTCGGGCTGCACCGGAACAGGAACCACGACCGTGACAGGGCTCGTGCCCCCCGATATACAGATCAGCAGCACCCCATTATGCCCTGGCGGGACGGCTATCTTGACCGCCCTGGTGGACACATTGCCGCATTATCACTGGTCAACCAACCAGGATACCAGTTCCATTGCCATTTTCAACCCAGGCACCTATTCCGTCACGGTCAGCGGCAGCGGGATTTGCGCCACCTCCACGAACATCGTGGTCAACCTTGCCGCAGTGCCGACTGCCATCATCGACCCGCCCGGCCTGCTGACCTGTTCAGCAACCCAGTTCCCCCTCGACGGCAGCGCCTCCTCCTCGGGCTCTGGTTTCCCCTTTACCTGGAGCACCCAGGGCGGCAATTTTGTCTCCGGCGATACCACCCTTACCCCTGTCATCAATCAGCCCGGCACCTATATCCTGAGCATCGTCAACAACGCCACCGGCTGTATTGACCATGACACCGTGCTCGTATCACAAAATATTATTCCACCCGGCGCAGACCCAGGCCCTCCAGCTACGCTCACCTGCGCCAACCAAACCCTTACAATCGGCCCCATCCCGGCGCCTGCCGACACCCTGCTGCTGCCGGTGTGGGCCACAGGCAGCGGAAACATCATTTCCGGCGATTCCACCTGGGCGCCGGGCATCGGGCAACCCGGCACTTATACCCTGATCGTGACCAACGCTGCCAATGGATGTACCAGCACCGCAACCGTTAACATCAGCCAGGACATAGCAGCCCCCACGGCACAAATCGCGCCCCCTGGCCTTATTACCTGCACCCAAAGCACCGTCGCACTCGACGGCAGCGGCAGCAGCACAGGCCCCAACTTCAGCTACCAATGGAGCACCAGCAACGGCACCCTCAGCGGATCCAGCACCGGAATGAGCACAACCGCTGCATCAGTGGGCGATTACACCCTGCTGGTCACCAATACTGCCAACGGCTGTACCGCCTCCAGCTCCATCAGCGTAAGTGCCGATGTGAATATTCCGGTGGTCAGCGCCCTGGCGCCCAATCTCCTGACCTGTTCTGTTCAATCTGTCGCCATCGACGCATCGGCATCTTCCAACGGGCCGAACTTTGAATACAATTGGGCCACCAGCAACGGAACGATTGTCAGCGGTGGCAATACCCTGATCCCTGTCGTAAGCGGCCCCGGCACTTACACACTGACCTTGCTCAACACAGCCAACGCCTGTTCTGCTACCCTGGGCGTTCAGGTGATGCAGGACATCCAGCCGCCCGTTGCCATCGCCGGGCCCGCAACTACCTTGAGTTGCAGCGTTTCTTCCTTGCAACTGGATGGGTCGGGATCGTCTTCCGGGCCGAATTTTACTTACCAATGGAGCACTGTCAACGGAAACATCGTCAACGGAAACACGACCCTCATGCCCACGGTAAGCCTTGCCGGTGATTACGTTTTGCAAGTAAGCAACACGACCAATGGCTGCACGGCTACGAGTACTGCGCTGGTGCAGAACGATGTGAATGCCCCACAGGCACTCATCGCAGCGCCGGCAACCCTCACCTGTGCCGCTACACAAATCAACATCGATGCCTCAGCATCCACGCAAAGTGGCAATGTGACCTACCTCTGGACTGGGCCCGGAATAATTTCTGGGCAGGGAACCTTGCAACTGGGCGCCGACTTGCCTGGCGTGTACACCCTGCAAATCACCAACAATGTCAATGGCTGTACCGACGATGCCAGCATTGTGGTCAATCAAGACATCGCAGCTCCAATGGTGCTTGCAGGCGCCGATTTGCTCATAAATTGCAGCGCCCCAACGGGGGTATTGGGCAACACGGCCAACCCCTCCGGTGCCGGGTACACCCTGGTCTGGACAACAATCGGCGGTAATTTCACGTCCCCAACCGATGCCCCAACAGTGGGCATCAACCAGGCTGGAACCTACCAACTCCAAATTATCAACAACCTAAATGGCTGTACCAGTACCGACGAAGTCGTGGTGCAGGCTGATTTTTCCCCACCTGTCGTAGATGCCGGCCCAACGGCGGAATTGACATGCGTCGTAACCAATACCGTCCTGCAAGGCTCAGGCAGCATGGGCCCAATTTTCAATTATTTATGGACCACCGCTACCGGGAACATTGTCAGTGGCGCCAACAGCCTGAGCCCGGTCGTGGATGCCGCAGGCGACTACAATTTATTGATTACCAATACTCAAAACGGGTGTACAGCCAATGATTTGGTCAGCATTACCGAAAGCGCCGACCTGCCCATCGCCATCGCCGGCCAGCCCCAAACACTTACCTGTATTTTCAGCAGCACTACCTTGAACGGCACAGGCTCCAGCGCCGGGCCTGAGTTTGCTTATTTGTGGTCGACCACAACCGGCAACATAAGTTCCGGAGCCAACACCCTCATGCCCGTCATTGATGCGCCGGGTATGTACAGCGTTACTGTGACCAATACTAGCAACAACTGTACAAAAGTCGCCAGCGTCACCATCGCACAAGACATCCAGAACCCGGTGGTTGATGCGGGGATCGACAATACACTCACCTGTGCCATCACTTCACTTCCGCTGTCGGCTAAGGTACTGTCTTCTTCCTCCAGCGGCATCAACTATATCTGGGGCACTGTCGGGGGCCAAATCATCAGCGGCGGCACAACAGCCAGCCCGACCATTGGCGCTGCAGGAACATACACCGTGACTGTAACCGATGCCATCAATGGCTGTACCGGCACCGACCAGTTGCAGATTGGAAGCGATGTGGCGCCGCCCATTGCCCTTATCGGCAACCCGCAGACGCTGACTTGCACGACCACCCAAATCCCACTGAACACCAGCGGCTCCAGCACCGGGCCCAACTTTAGCTATAACTGGACCACCCAGGGCGGCAACATCGTTTCCATCCAGAATCCGCAACAGCCCGTTGTGGATGCGCCGGGAACGTACAATGTCTTGATAACCAATATTTCAAATGGGTGCACACAAACGGCTAGCGCAGTCGTTCCGCAAGATGTGCAATTGCCGACAGCCGAAGCCGGCCAAACGGTCGGGCTCGACTGCGACACCCAAACAAACCTGTTGGATGGGAACGGATCCAGTGTTGGCGCAACATTCACGTATTTATGGTCCACAACCGATGGTCAAATAGTTTCGGGAAACACTTCACTGATGCCCAGCATCGGGGATCCTGGCACCTACACCTTGCTGGTCACAAACACCACGAATGGTTGCACACAAACCGACATCGTGGTGGTGACGGAAGACGTAACGCCGCCAACTTGCAGCATTGCCAGTCCGTCGGTATTGACCTGCGCGACACTGACCGTGCCCTTGAGCGCCAGCGGGACAAATTTTGGAACCGCTCCAAGCTTTAACTGGAGCACCGCCAATGGCAACATTGTCAGTGGAGGCAGCACCTTGATTGCAACGGTGAACCAGCCAGGGAATTACGCCCTGCTAGTGCTGAATACAGTAAATGGTTGTTCCACCACGGTTCCGGTTTTGGTAACGCAGGACATCAGCCCGCCAACGATCCAGGTACAGCCCCCACCCTTGCTGACCTGTTCGGTGCTTCAATTTCCCTTGCAAAGCACCGCATCGGCCCAAACGACCGTCAATTGGAACACCAATAACGGGAACATCTTATCCGGCAGCAACACACTCAATCCTGTCGTCAATCAACCTGGATTATACCAAGCAATCGTCACCTCGACTGCCAATGGTTGCACCAGCACAGTCCAGGTTCCCGTGCTGCGCGAAACGAATGTGCCGACAGGTGTACAATTTGACTTGACACAACCGCTCTGCAACGGCACGCCAGGCTTGTTGAACGTCAGTCAGGTGATTGGCGGCATTGGCCCTTACGGCTATTCCATCGACGGCGGGCAGCACTTTTTTACCTTCCAGGAATTTGACGACCTGGCGCCCGGAAACTTCAACCTGGTGGTCCAGGACATCAATGGGTGCGAAATCACGCAACCAATAACGGTTGTCCCACCGCTGCAGCCGCTGGTCAGCCTGCCTCCCACATTCAGCATCCAGCTCGGCGCCAACCAGGAATTGAAAGCCATTATCCCCCCGCCATTCCCGGCAAGCCTGATCGAACAGGTGATCTGGGAGCCCCTGGACGGCCTGACATTTAATGGAAGCAGTATTTTGGACTTGCTGAACCCAACGGCAACACCTTTCAAAACAACCGAATACACGGTGACGATAGTTACGGCAGAAGGCTGTACTGCCACGGCGCGCAGCGTGATCGAGGTGAACCGTTTGGTGGACATCTACGCGCCCAACATCATCTGGCCGAACGACCCTGACGGCGACAACGGCACTTTCCAATTGTTTGCCCGCGACGAATCGGTGGCTGCCATCCACAAATTGCAAATCTTCGACCGATGGGGAACGCTCGTTTTTGAAAACAAGGAGTTCAGCCCCAACGACTTATCCAATGGTTGGGACGGGATGTACCGGGGCCAATTCGTTGACCCTGCGGTGTTTGTGTGGTGGGCGGAAGTGGAATTGGTGGATGGGCGGCAATTGCTGATGAAGGGGGATGTGACAGTGATGCGGTAGGAAAGCGGGGCATATCAGATTACGGACTTGTACGGCAAGGTGCTGGCAACACAGCCGTTTATGTCCAATTTGACGGAAATAGATGTGGCCGGCCTCCCCTCCGGGGTTTACCTGCTGAGCCTTCGGCCGGACAAGGGGCTGCCCATGGTGAAAAAATTTGTGCTGCTGCATTAAAAAAAGCGCCAACCCGGATTCCCTCCAGGATGGCGCTTCTTTATCAGCACTGGTTCAAAAGCGATGCTTACTGCCTTTGGTCCACCCGTTGGTACTTTTCAGGGTTTTTCAGGGCATCTTCTTTCATAGCTTTCTTCTCTTCTGGTGTCAACGCTTTCGCAGGAGGCGGGGAAGCTTGCTGCTGCTTCTGCATTTGTTGCTGTGCCGGCACAGCGCCATCAGTAACCGTTGTCGTGATGGTAGTGCCCTGTTGCTGCTGGATGGCGTTGTTTTGCTGCCCGTAATTCATGCCACTATCCTGAATATGCTTTTCACGCACACGCATGTTGATACCGTCTGTGTTGATGGAGGTGCCATTGTTAGGGCTTTGGTGCCCGCTGCCCAAAATGGGCGCGATGGTCAAGCCCACAAGGCAGGTCAATTTGATCAGGATGTTCATGGACGGGCCAGATGTGTCCTTGAAAGGATCGCCCACCGTATCGCCCGTAACCGCAGCCTTGTGCGGCTCAGAGCCTTTGTAGTACATGGTGCCGTTGATGTCGACGCCTTTTTCGAAAGATTTCTTGGCGTTGTCCCAGGCGCCGCCAGCATTCGACTGGAAAATGGCCCACATAACACCGCTCACCGTCACGCCCGCCATGTAGCCGCCGAGGGCTTCAGCGCCCATGACAAAACCTACAACGATCGGGGTAACAATGGTGATCAGGCCCGGCGCCAGCATTTCTTTCAGTGCCGCCTTGGTACTGATGGCCACGCAGCGCTGGTAGTCGGCGGTGCCGGTGCCTTCGAGCAGGCCCGGTATCTCGCGGAACTGGCGGCGAACTTCTTCCACCATTTCCATGGCCGCTTTGCCCACGCTTTGCATGGCAAATGCGCTGAACACAACCGGGATCATACCGCCCAGGAACAGGGCAGCCAAAACTTTTGCCTTGAAGATGTTGATGCCTTCGATGCCCGTGAAGTCAACATAAGCCGCGAACAGGGCCAAAGCCGTCAAAGCCGCAGAAGCGATGGCGAAGCCTTTGCCGATAGCAGCCGTGGTGTTGCCCACAGAGTCGAGCACGTCGGTGTTGGCCCGCACTTCTTTGGGCAATTCGCTCATTTCAGCGATACCGCCCGCATTGTCGGCAATCGGGCCGAAAGCGTCGATGGCCAACTGCATGGCCGTGGTGGCCATCATCGCAGAAGCCGCAATGGCGACGCCATAGAAACCGGCAAATGCGTAAGCCGCCCAGATAGCACCCGAAAAAAGCACGATGGGCATCCAGGTGGACATCATGCCCGTAGCAAGTCCGGCAATAATATTGGTCGCAGAACCCGTTGCCGATTGGCGAACGATGCCCAATACCGGTTTGCGGCCCAGGCTGGTGTAGTAGGCCGTGATGGCAGAGATCAAAGCGCCTACGATCAGGCCGACCATGGTGGCGTTGAATACGCTGGTATTGGTTACCTCCACTGAGCCCTGGCCGAAAAAGCGCATCGTCATGGTTTCCGGCAACATCCATTTGATGAGCGGGAACGCAACCACAGCCGTCAGGATAATGCTGATCCAGTTGCCGCGGTCCAGGGCGCTTTGCACGGTTTCGGCAGTCGCTTCGGCGCCTTCCTTGATGCGCACCGCCCACATGCCCACGATGGACAGCAGGATGCCGATACCGGCAATCGCAATGGGCAACAAGATGGGACCGATGCCGCCAAAAACGTCATTGATGCCGCCAGAATCGCGGATAACCGAGTTGCCAAGTACCATGGCAGCCAGAACGGTAGCCACATAAGAGCCAAAAAGGTCGGCGCCCATGCCCGCTACGTCGCCCACGTTGTCGCCCACGTTGTCGGCGATGGTGGCGGGGTTGCGCGGGTCGTCTTCCGGGATGCCGGCTTCCACCTTGCCCACTAAGTCGGCGCCCACGTCGGCTGCCTTGGTGTAGATGCCCCCACCCACACGGGCGAACAGGGCGATGGACTCAGCGCCCACCGAAAAACCGGCGAGCACTTCCAGTACCCGCGACATGATGCGCGGGCCGCCGTCTTCGATGGTGTAGGAGCCGTTCATGAACACGATATAGAAAATAGCGAACAGCGCGCTGAGGCCCAATACAGCTAAGCCCGCCACGCCGAGCCCCATCACGGAGCCGCCGTTGAACGACACTTTGAGCGCTTGCGCCAGGCTGGTACGCGCGGCCTGGGTGGTGCGCACGTTGGCCTTGGTGGCGATGCGCATGCCGAAGAACCCGGCAAGCACCGAGAACAGCGCGCCGATGACAAATGCCACGACGATCAGGGGGTGGCTCGACTCCACCTGGGTGCTGAGCCAGCCGAGCAGTACGCCCGCTACCACCACATAGATGGCGAGGATACGGTATTCGGCTTTCAAAAAAGCCATGGCGCCGTCGGCGATGTTCTTCGCGATGCCCTGCATCTTGCTGTCGCCGGCGTCTTGCTTGGTGACCCAGCTTTGCAGGAAGAACATGTACATGAGGCCAACGACCCCAAAGATTGGTAATAGGTAAACCAGAGAACTCATCCGGTAAGTTTTAGTTTGATGTGAAAATGAATGTTGGAGGGCCTTTTGCCCAAAACGGCGGCAAAAGTAATACAGTTTTCTGCTTAGTAGTCTGTAAACGCGGAGCGTTTCTTTTATTCTGTGTCAACTTCGCCCCAAAAGTTGACCCGGTGGCCCACCAAGGACATATAATGTTAATGCACAGGCCAAAGCTTTGCGCTTCCAGAAAAAAACCTATTTTTGTCCCGCGCATTGCCCGGTTTCCTTCCATTCCCTGCGCAGGGGGGCAGTTGCGCAGCAGGCCTGCTTATATTAATCCGCCCTTGTGTGGTTGAGTTCAGCTTTGCTGCACAAGGTTGATCGTTTCAAGTATCTCTTATTTTACGGCTATCTCAGAAAAGTTTTGCCCACCGGCATCGGTAGGCACTCGAAACTTATACCTTTTACCAAAAAATTTTTCAGACATGAAAAACACAAATTTCTATCTTTCAGGCGCCGTATCGTGCCGAAACACGCAAAATTCCCCGAGCTTTCCTGCGGGGGGGGGGGGCAAAGCCCCGTTTTCGTTCATTTTTCTCCTTTTTTGGGTAATGGCCTGTTTTTTCGCTGAATCGGCAGCAGGGCAGAATGGCGGGCCGGGGAGTTCCTGGACCTCCGGGGTCAATTTTGGCACCAACAGCCCCAGTGCTGAAGATACCTGGGCTTTCGATGCTGCCGAAATGCCCAATGGCGACTTGGTCATTGTGGGATACGCAGAGACAGGAGATGGCGATGTCCGGGTGCCTGCCTTTGCTGTGCTTAACAAATACGGCGAGCTTTTAACTTCTCAATACATCACTGGATATCCTGGCGTATTCAGCCAGGTTGACCTGTCTGATGATGGGACATATTTGATTTTGGCAGGATTCCGTGGACTCCCTGACGATGACGACCCCGGAGACAGCGAATCGCCCGAGAATGCTGATGCCCTATTGACGAGGCTTAATTTTATCGGCCAGGGATACTACGTTGATTGGTCCCAACAGTATGCCGTGGGGAAAACGACGGAAGTCCCGGACGGCAACGGCGGCAACTTCCCGTTTGTCACCGGACAGGAACGCTTCACCTCGGTTGATATTACGCCCACCGGCACTGTTGTCTTGAACGGAGGGCTCAGGAAGGGCAACAGCGCCAACCCCGAATTTGGCTACCAGTTTATTTATGTGGTGACTTCAGATGGCGATTTTGTCTCTGAACGCATCTTTACCGAAACAAACGGCTTCTTGAGCGATTGCAAGGTGGTGAATATCAACGGAGTAGAATCCATAATCTTTACTGGGTTCCAGCAAATGGGGAACGGCGCCTGGAAATTCGAGATTACCGACAACACGCCAAATTCGGACAACAAGCCCTTTATAAACAGCAAGCACCCGATATGTGACCGAGACATCGTGATCGGCAAACTTGCGCTGAACGACCTCCAAAACGGATTTATTAAATACTATAACGGCAACAGCTATCCCTACTCCAATTATGCTTATGACGACCCTCAAAATCCAGGGGCGCCGACCTACATAAACCCTCATACAGGGATATGGGATGCGCCGGATATCGACGAATGTCCCGACAAGTTTGGGCCCTGTACCCCGGGCAAAAGTGTTCCAGGATGGGGCTTCGCAGCAGATGGCAGCAAAAGTGGATCCCCGGCAATAGACAAATACCTCGGCATCACATCCTGCGATATAGGCAAGAGCATCGTGTACAAAGATGGTTATATCTACGTCGCAGCAGAGGTGAATATGCTTGAATTCTCTGGGAGCCAGTACAACAATTTACAGTTCAGCGAACCCCACCCGGGTGCGGAGATTCCCGGCAAGGGCGTGCTCCTGAAGGATCGGTGCGATGGGGACAACTGGTGGTATTCCGCCTATAAAGATGCATCCATCCATATTATCAGGGTAAAAGCCGATGGCACAGGCGGCGCTTTCGTTAAAAATGTGGCCCATTTCAGCGGCGGGGACTTCGCCCCTGCCCTGATCGTCGATCAGACCGACGGTAACCTCGTCTTGGGCGGCAACAGCGGGGATGACGGCGTTGGGGCTTGCTTCCCGGAAATGGACAACTGCCACGGAGAGGAGAACATGCTGATCAAACTTGACATAAACACGCTCGACGTGATATGGCAGCAGTCGCACCTCGCTTATGGGCACGGCAATTGTGTCTTTGGCCTGATCCAGACCGCCGACGGGGGATATGTGCTCGTAGGCAACAATGAACTGGAGGGCGACCACGAGACCTTCAACATCATCCGGTTTACTCCCGACTGCCAGGGCAAAGCCAATTTCCACCAGGATGGCGACTATCTTGTCACATCAGCCGACGAGCAATGGTCGCCCGCCAACAAGCCCAACCCTTACCGTTTCCGGGGAAATGTCATCGTCCCGAACGGTAAGAAACTCACCATTAAAGATGGCCTGGTGGTAGAGTTCGCCAGCACGAAAGCCACCCCTGACCACCGAAAATCCGGGATCACCGTGCAAGCAGGGGGCAACCTGGATGTGTTGGGGGCATCCGTCCTCAAAGGCATAGACTGTGGCGGGGAGAACATGTGGGACGGCATCACGGTGCTGGGCAACCCGAACGCGCCCGCTGGCCCGCAGCAAGGCAGGGTGTCGGTCACTGGCTTGTCCAGGATCGAGAACGCAGTGCGCGGC
This sequence comes from uncultured Saprospiraceae bacterium, assembly GCA_964621185.1. Taxonomy (GTDB): domain Bacteria; phylum Bacteroidota; class Bacteroidia; order Chitinophagales; family Saprospiraceae; genus M3007. The sequence continues at coordinate 56,102 of CAZULM010000029.1, forward strand.
GTCGTGCTGGGGAATACCGCCTGGGCGACCGAAACCAGGTACCTCAACGATGGTAACACCCTCGGCACCAATATTGCCGATACCTACATGGACAACTTAGGCATGGGCGGTGGAAGGATTTTTGCGGGGAACGCGACTTTTTACAATTGCGGCAGAGGCGTAGTGTGGGAGCCACAGCCGGCTTTTTCCAACCTCAGCACACTGATCAACGCCAAGTTTGAGTTCACTGGGGGGCTTGCCGACCCGATGTACGCGTTTATGCCCGATTGGCCCTCCAGCGGCCGACCAACGGGCGCCGAACTGGGCTGCCGCCTGCGGTCGGTGCGCGACGTGCGGTTCATCAACTGCTCCTTTGTCGCCACGGCGCCGGTCGGCTTCTACCCGCTCCAGCGTAACCGCCCGAGCGGCATATATGCCACCGATGCCAAGTTTTCCTTCTCAGGCGGCGGGTTCCCACAACATTTCGAGAACCTGTACATCGGCACAGAATCCGCCTCCATGCTGGCCGGCCTGGCCACCACCCTCAGCTTCAGCGGCGCGAAGATGAACAACGTGTATCAGGGCCTAAACGTAAGGGGCAATATCGCCCCAAACATCGCAGGCTGCCATTACACCAACATCCCCGAAGAAGGGCAGCTGAAAGATGGCACCCCGGTGGGGGTCTTTACCCTGAACACCCAGGGCATCGCTCTAAGCGGCAACGAATTCAGCTCCGATGCCGATTACAAGTCCTTTGGCGCCATCACCCAAAATACCCTCGGCACCGGCGGCGCAAAAGTAGCGCACAACACTTTCACCGACATGAACATCGCCAACCTCTTCGATGGCGACAACTCCGCCCTGCAGACACACTGCAATACTTATCAGGGTGATGTGGGGGATGTTTCTTGGAATGTGAAGGGGGTACTGGCGAACCAAGGGAATCCATTAAACCCATTGACTCCTAAGCCAGACAATAAATTTCTCTGGGACTGCGGTGCGCCGCTATTAGACATTAGCAACGGTAATTCACAGCCTTTTTCTTATTTTGAACGGCTAGAATCACCAAGCAATACAAGTTCAATAGTCAAATGCACGGAGAATGTGGTCGTTTTTTTTGACAACTCAGATGCTGGTGCAGCAAATTGTGTCATAGAAGACCCCTGCCCCAACCCGCCGAACTGCTACACCCTTGCCACAGCCTATACAAACAGTGGCCATGCATTGCCGTATCGCAACGACCTGCTCAATGCCTATGTTCGGATGCAGCCAACAGCAGTTCCCGATTCGCTTTCTCTGCCAGGGACCACGCGAGGGATCGACTTGCTGCTGACCCGGGGCCAACAGGAAGACAAGCGTATCCTGGTGGCAACTTATACATCTTTGGGCAATTTTAGTGCCGCCCAGCAGTATCTGCAACAGGTATCAGGCGCCTCTGCCGAGACCCAGGATTTTATTGCCTATTATGCTGTGTTGGTCAATGCGGGCCTGGCTGGCCGTGACGCTTACCACCTGACATCCTCGGAATTTGCCCAATTGGCGCCCTTGATGGCCAACAGCAGCACGGTGGCAGATCAGGTAAAAGTGCTCGACCATGTTCTGAACGGCGTGTATCACCCGCTTTCCGCAGAATCGGAAAACAGCGGCCGGACTGGGAACCGGGAAGGCGATGCTTCAAGTTTGAGCCAATCCAAAAAGCTGCTCGTTTTCCCCAACCCTTTCAGTGAGGCCCTGCGTTTTGCTGCGCCGGAAGGTCTGTCCATTTCCATGCTCACGATCACGGATATTTCCGGCAAGCACCTGTATGAGCAGCGCTTTAGAAAATCTGAATCGTTGGTCAATTGGCAGCCCAACGACGTGCCTGCTGGAATATTATTGTACCGATGCGTCCTTTCCGACGGAGAATCAGTGCATGGAAAGCTCCTTTACACAAAAAATCAATGACCGTGCGGAAGATATTGGCACTGGCGCTGCTCACCCAGGTTTGGGTGGGCAGCGCCCAGGTTTATTTTAGTAAACAAATAGACTGGATGAATAATTATGAATCCTTGGGATTTATTACAACCACCAAAGACTATGGGAATTTCCTAGTATCTGGAGGTAGTTTTAGTCTAGATCCATGGTTAGAACAAGCTTTTTTTGCGAGATTTGACAATCTGGGAAATATAAAAGGAACTGGCGTAAGCCTTCCATCTGGGAGCCATTTCGGTAGTTCAAGAGATGCGATTACTTTAGATAGTACTTACAGCTTGATAATGGGTTCGTTTTATATATATTCCAATGGAATTGAAAACGCCCAAATGTTTCTCATTAAAATTAATACACTGACTGGTGACACAATCTGGACTAGACATTATGGGTTACCAGATAAGCATGACTTCGGGAAAAAATTAATAAAAACGAAAGATAGCGGCTATGCTGTTGCAGGAAAGACTTTTTTGGCCACTAATCAACCTCCAGAGAAAATTCTTTTGTTCAAAATTGATAGCAGTTGGAATCAGGTTTTCAGAAAAGAGTATTCAACAAATCTTGCAAATGCCCATAATGGCTGGGCAATAACAGAAACCGTTGATCATGGATTCATTCTATCCTGTTCTATAGTTTATCAAGGGCTTTGTGCAGGTTGCGCTACAGTTGATTATATGAATGATATTCTTTTGATCAAAACCGATGCTCTTGGGAATCAGCTTTGGACAAAAAGGTTGGCCCCTACGGAATGGAAACAGTATAGCTGGGGCGGATTTGATATTCAGCCTCTGCCTGACAGTACAATTATTATTTTCGGCAATAAATATTACCACATTTACAATCAAACATTTTCCGACTACTCCCGCTATATGCTCTTTAAGTTCAACATGGATGGTACCCTTTTAGACTCAACTTCTTTTGGTGGTGGAGATGGAACACTTATTACAACCACTATTCCTACTACAGACAAGAATTTTTTGGCGGCTGCTACAGAAAACGACTCATCATTTGTTGGCATCGGGCAGACTGGAGTACTGTTGAAAATTTCACCTTCTCTTGAATTGCTTTGGAAAAAGGAATACCGCATTAGCCCGCCGGGGGTAAAGTTTTATGAAAAATTTTTTGATGCGATTCAATTACCGGACCAAGGATTCATTGTTTGTGGCAGCGCATATGAAGATAGCACTAAGCAAAACGGCTGGATACTCCGCGTGGACTCCCTCGGCTGCCTCGAACCCGGCTGCGACGGCAGCAGCGCCGCCCCGGAACCGCCCGGCGAAGGCCCGGGCATCGCCCTGTCGCCCAACCCCACCGGCGGGGCCTTTCGCATCGCGCTCACCCGCCCGGGCGAGGTGCTGCTCGGGGTGCGCCTGCTCGACCTGCAAGGGAGGCTGATCAGCGACCTGCAGTACCTCCGCAGCGCCGGCTGGCGGGAATGTGAGCTCGACTTGTCGGGGCAGCCGTCGGGGGCGTACTTGGTGCAGGTGCGCACGAGGGCGGGCTGGGCGCTGCGGAAGGTGCTGAAACAATGAAAATATGGGAAATATGAAAGCTCCTTTACACCAAAAAACAATGACCGTGCGATATTTCTTGGCACTGGCGCTGCTCATCCAGGTTTGGGCGGGCAGCGCCCAGGTCTATTTCAATAGGCAGATAGACTGGGAGCATCAATATGAATTTCTTTCTGGTATTGCATTAAATAATGATGGAGAGGAAACCTTTGTTGTTGGTGGCGCTGTAGATGTATTTTCAACTCAAAATTATTCTGTAATTGCCCAACTTGATTCCAATGGTGATTATTATTGGAAAGGAACTTTCTCCCCTGATTCCAACTTGTACGGACAGACTTATCATCTTGAAACCCTTACAGGAAATTACGCATTACTATTAGGAAACTATTGGAAATTATTGCCAGATGGTACTTTTAATCTACAGATTTATTTAACAAAAATAAACACTCAAACCAATAGCGTAGCTTGGACAAAAGAATTCGGTCAGAACACTATTTCTGAGCAAGGATGGACAATTCAGAAAACCCAAGCTAATGGAGCCATAATTTGCGGGGGAAGTTTACTTGAAAACAATTCAAGCCACACAAAAATGCTCCTCCTCAAAACCGACAGCCTCGGTAACCAGCAATTCCGCAAAGAATATACCACCGATCCCAGCATGGACCACTATGCGTATTCGCTGGTGCAAACTGCGGATGGGGGGTATCTGATATTGGGGGTGCGTGCATATTTTGGCACATATCAGGGAGGTGTTGGCACCATCCATAAAAATGATTTGGTGCTGCTCAAAACCGACACTCAAGGCAATCAGCAATGGGTTAAAATTTACGCTCCCTGGGAATGGAAACAGATTTTATATAATGGGTTCGATATCCAGCTGTTGGCTAATGGTGACTTTATTACTGTTGGTGCTAAAAGTTATGCTATTTTTGAACCAAACAATACATACACAGGCAAATATTTTTTGGCAAGGTTCAACCCCCAGGGTGAGATTGTCGATTCGGTCACACTCCCCAAAAGCTACTATTTTTTCAAAGTAAACCGCCTCAAGCCCTCCCACGACGGCAATTTCTGGGCCATCGGCGCCGAAAAAGACTCTTCCAGCACCGGCCAGACGGGCCTGATCATGAAAATCACGCCCAACTTGGAAATCTTGTGGAAGCGCGAGTACCGGGTAAGCCCGCCGGAGTCCATGCTGCACGAAATGTTCTACGAGGGGGTGGAGATGCCCGACCACGGCTTTGTGCTGTGCGGCGGCGCGTTCGGTCCGCTGGAGGACAGCACCAACGCCAACGGCTGGGTCATCCGCGTGGACTCCCTCGGCTGCCTCGAACCCGGCTGCGACGGCAGCAGCGCCGCCCCGGAACCGCCCGGCGAAGGCCCGGGCATCGCCCTGTCGCCCAACCCCACCGGCGGGGCCTTTCGCATCGCGCTCACCCGCCCGGGCGAGGTGCTGCTCGGGGTGCGCCTGCTCGACCTGCAAGGGAGGCTGATCAGCGACCTGCAGTACCTCCGCAGCGCCGGCTGGCGGGAATGTGAGCTCGACTTGTCGGGGCAGCCGTCGGGGGCGTACTTGGTGCAGGTGCGCACGAGGGCGGGCTGGGCGCTGCGGAAGGTGCTGAAACAATGAAAATATGGGAAATATGAAAGCTCCTTCACAGCAAAAAACAATGACCGTGCGAAAGGTATTGGCACTGGCGCTGCTCGCCCAGGTTTGGGTGGGCAGCGCCCAGGTTTATTTTAGCAAACAAATAGACTGGATGAATAATTATGAATCCTTGGGATTTCTTACGACCACAAGAGACTATGGGAATTTCCTAGCATCTGGAGGTAGTTTTAGTCTAGATCCATGGTTAGAACAAGCTTTTTTTGTGAGATTTGACAATCTGGGAAATATAAAAGGAACTGGCGTAAGCCTTCCATCTGGGAGCCATTTCGGAAGCGCTAGAGACGCAATCACTCTGGACAGCTTTCATAGCCTGATTGTGGGTTCATTCTATGTGTTTTCGAATGGAATTGAAAACGCTCAAGTATTTCTAATCAAGATCAATACTTTGACTGGAGACACTATTTGGACGAGACAATACGGCAAACCTGATCGGAATGAATTTGGGAGAAGCATTATTAGAACCAAAGATCAGGGATTTATTTCATTGGGGTTTTCATATTCGTCCAATAATCAGCCGCCCGAAAAAATATTGCTTATTAAAGTTGATAGCATTGGGGGTTTAGTATTTAGAAATGAGTATTCAACTAACATTTCACACAATCAAAGGGGCTGGGCGATAGTTGAAACCACTGATGGAGGTTTCTTGTTATCGTGCAATGATAACTTCCAAGGAGTATGTTTTGGATGTTCATCAACTGGTTTTTTAGCCGATATCTTGTTATTAAAAACAGATGCCCTCGGAAATCAACAATGGTCAAAGGTTTTTCAAGCTTTAGAGTGGATGCAATACACTTGGTCAGGCTATAACTTTATTCCGATCACAGATTCAACTTTTGCTTTATTGGGCAATAAAGGCTATCGGGCCAATGGGAATCAGAGTGGTTATTTTAATTATTTCCTGTTTATTCTAAATTCTGATGGGAATATTATTGATTCAACCTCATATAAAGGAGGGGTCGATGCCGTTCCTACAAGTTTAATAAAATTGCGAGATGGAAATTTATTGATCACGGGGTCAGAAAACGATTCACTAATGGGAAGTATAGGGCAAACAGGGGTTTTAATGAAATTAAATCAATCTCTCCAACTTCAATGGAAAAAAGAATATCATATAAGTCCACCTGGAACCCCTATTTATGATAGATTCTTTGAAGCTATTCAAATGCCTGATTTCGGCTTTGTTGTTTGCGGAAGTTCTTATGAGGATTCCACTAAGCAAAACGGCTGGATACTCCGTGTGGACTCCCTCGGCTGCCTCGAACCCGGCTGCGACGGCAGCAGCGCCGCCCCGGAACCGCCCGGCGAAGGCCCGGGCATCGCCCTGTCGCCCAACCCCACCGGCGGGGCCTTTCGCATCGCGCTCACCCGCCCGGGCGAGGTGCTGCTCGGGGTGCGCCTGCTCGACCTGCAAGGGAGGCTGATCAGCGACCTGCAGTACCTCCGCAGCGCCGGCTGGCGGGAATGTGAGCTCGACTTGTCGGGGCAGCCGTCGGGGGCGTACTTGGTGCAGGTGCGCACGAGCGCGGGATGGGCGCTGCGGAAGGTGCTGAAACAATGAAAATATACCTATTGCCGCATCCGGCGAATGACCTGTGAATTGAGGTGGCAGATTTCTTGTTCGTCAAGGCGTGAGGAGGGCGCAATGCTGCAAATTGTAACCGACGAAAAACGCAGAAAAACAGAAAATATGGCCGTCAATTCAAAGGTCATTCGCCGGATGCGGCAATAGATTCCAGTGAACTGTAAGATTTTTTGGATTGATCGTGGCCTTAGTGTCGCCACGGCCTCGGAGGCCCAACATTTGTATAACTCAATGCCCAAGTGGAACAGGGCCTCGAGAGGCCTAACATTGTAGCTTCTGTATGGTGGGGAATGGCCCCAAACAAAACGAGCCGCCCCTTCCCAGGAGCAGCTCGAATATTTTTTTGTGCGGTTTTGTACTATTCTTCTTCGTCTTCTTCGAATTTAACCACCGGTTTAAGGCGATATTTCTCTTTTTCTGTCGGTTTGAGTTTTTTCTTTTTGTGGTCCTGAAATTGATGGTTCTGTTCGCGATCTTCCAGGCGGCGGAAGTCTTTTTTGTTCTTTTCCCAGTTTCCCATGGCAAAAGCTTTTTGTTTTTAACACCTTTCCTTTACAGTTCTGAAAAGTTTTAGAGGCGCTTAGGTGAAGAGATGAATGTGATTGAGATTACAAAAATAAGGGATTTCAGACGTTTTCCAAACTTGGGCGAAAAAAATATACCGGGATTTGGGGGGATTTGAAGGATTGGAAGGATGGATAGATCGTTAAAAGTCCAGTACTTTTGAGCGCTGCACAACAATCCACGCTTGCTGACACCTTCAAATTCGTTTATCCATGATCAATATTCGCCTTTTAATACCCTTTTTCGCGCTTTCCCTGCCTGTAGCGGCCCAGCCCGTACAGTTTTCTTGGGGGCATGAGGCTTTGCCCCTCAATTTTAACGAAGCAAAACACCGGCCCCTCCCCGCCGCCCAGGAAATCGTGCTGGGGAAATACGCCCGTTACCTGCAATTCGAAAAAACGCTACATTCAGCAGCGCAAAGCGATTTGCAGGCTCTTGGCATCGATGTGCTCAGCTATGTTTACCCGGCCACTTACCTGCTCCTGCTGCCCGACGGCCTTGACTTGCAGCAGCTCCAGCGATTTTCGCCGCTGAGTATCGCGGCCCTGAAACCGGAATGGAAAATGGCCAAAAGCCTGCGGGAACCGCCTTACGGCTCCTGGGCCGTTCACGGCGGCTGGATCGACGTCAACCTCCAGCTTTTCCCGAACGTCCCCATCGAAACTGGCGCCCGCTGGTGCCGCGAAAACGGCATCGTTGTGCTGAAAGAAGGCAGCCAGAACGGTTTTTTACAGGCGAGCATACGCCAGGACGAAATCCTTGAAAAAGCCGCCTTGCCCTTTATCCGGTACCTGGAACTGCTGCCCCCGCCCGCCACCAAAGACGACACCCGCGCCCGCGCCATGCACCGCAGCAACATGCTGGACGTGGCGCACCCCTCCGGCAAAAAGTTCAACGGCGAGGGCGTGCGCGCCCTCGTGCGCGACGACGGGAAAATCGGGCCGCACATCGATTTCCAGGGCCGCTTGGTCAACTTGGCCGAAGGCCCGCCAGCCAAAGGCATCCACGGCGATGCGGTCGCCGGCGTGCTGGGCGGCGCGGGCAACCTCGACCCCGGCAAAAAAGGCATGGCCGCCGGCGCCGAGATATTCTCCATCGACGTCGAGCAGGAATTCCAGGACGCCACCCTGACCCTGCACCTCACCAAAGGCATCAACCTCACCAACACCTCCTACTCCAGCGGCTGCAACACCGGCTACACCATGGCCGCCCAAACCGTTGACAAACAGCTTTTTGAAAACCCCTCCCTGATGCACGTGTTCTCTTCGGGCAACTCCGGGCTCAACGACTGCAACTACGGCGCAGGGCCAACCTGGGGCAACATCACGGGCGGCCACAAAATGGCCAAAAACGGCATCACCGTCGGCAACGTGGCCCAGGACGGCATGTTGGACCTCACTTCGAGCCGCGGCCCGGCACACGACGGGCGGCTCAAACCCGATATCTGCGCCAACGGCAAAAACCAGTTTTCCACCTCCATCGACAATGCCTACGTCGAGTTTGGCGGCACTTCGGGCGCTGCGCCCGGCATCGTCGGCTGCCTGGCTCAATTGACCCAAGCCTTCAAAAGCCAGCACAGCGGGCAAGTGCCGGATGCCAGCCTTTTAAAAGCCGCCATCCTGAACACCACGAGCGACATGGGCCACGCCGGCCCCGATTTCAAGTTCGGCTGGGGCTTCCTCAATGCTTTCCGCGCCTATCGGCTCCTGGAACAAAACCGCTATACCCAAGCGCAGGTGGCACAGGGGGCCGAAACCACCCTCGCGCTCGACATCCCCGCCAACACCCGCCAGGCCCGCATCATGGTGCTTTGGGCCGACCCGCCCGCCAATCCCCTCGCAGCGCGGGCCCTGATAAACGACCTCGACCTCCGGGTGCTCGCCCCCGACGGCGCCGAGCACCTGCCCTGGAAGCTCAACCCGACACCGACCGTGGCCGCCCTCGACAGCCCCGCCACCAAAGGCCGCGACTCGCTCAACAACGTGGAACAGGTAGCCATCACCGACCCCGCGCCCGGCACGTACTCCGTGCGGGTAAAAGGAACCGATGTGCCGCTGGGGCCTCAGGCATTCTATATAGTGTGGGAGTTTCTGACGGATGAAATAAAGCTCACGTACCCCTCCGGTGGGGAAGGCTTTGTGCCGGGCGAGCAGGAGCGCCTGCAATGGGACGCTTATGGAACGCTCAGCAACTTCACCTTGAGCTACTCCACTGACGAAGGCGCAAACTTTTCCCCGATAACAACCTTGTCAGGTGAAAAAAGGACCTACGACTGGACAGTGCCGAACACCGTCAGCGGGAAGGTAAAGCTGATGCTGGCCCGCAGCATGAGCAGCGACACCACCGATTACCCGTTCAGCATCGTCCCGGTGCCGCAAAACCTGACCGTGGCCAAGGTTTGCCCCGATTCTATAACCTTGACCTGGGACAAGGTGAACGACACACTGTCGTACGATGCCTATCTGCTGGGCGCCAAATACATGGAGATCATTGGCAGCAGCAACAGCAATCAAATCACGCTCCCCATCAGCAACGCGGGACTGTCGCGCTGGATGGCCGTCCGCGCCAGCCATGCCAGCGGCGTTCAGGGCCGCCGCAGCATTGCCGTCAACTGGCCTGGTAATCTGAAAAACTGTCCGCAGGACCGCGACATCTGGCTCAGCCAACTGCTCGCCCCGGTGGGCGATGCCCTGATATTTTGTACCGCCAGCCCACAGCCCGTTTCCGTGCGCATCATCAACAGCGGACTGAACCTGTCCAGCGGAGCCACCATTAGTTACCAGTTCAACAACGAGCCGCCCGTGTCGGAGCCCCAGCCCGACATCATGCCCGGCGACTCCTTAGATTTCACTTTCCAGACACCGATATTTTTGAGCGCGAACGGCGCCATTAGTTTAAAGATATGGTCCGACTTTCCCGGCGACATTACCCGTTTCAACGACACCCTGGCAGTTCAAATGCCCGTGATCACAAACGGCTTGGCCGCAGCGTTTGAGGAGGATTTTGAAGCTTCTACCCAATTGCCCTTCGGCTGGGTGGTCAACAACCCCGACGGGGAATTTACCTGGAGCCTGACCAACAATTTCCCTGACCTGATGGGGAAAGACGGCAACCCGGGCCGCGCCATTTTTGTAAACCATTATGAATATACCGAGAAAGAGCAGGAGGACTACTTGTACATGGCGCCGGTAAATTTGGACAGCTTCGCCCAGCCATCGCTGGTGTTCGACCTGGCGCACCGGCGTTTCAACGAAACCGATGCCGAGGGCTTGAGGATAGAGGTGTTCCCCGGTTGCGACCTGGGCGCACAGCCTGTGGTGGTGTATGAAAAGTTTGACCCGGCACTGGCCACGCTGCCCACCAGCACCGCGTTTTTCGTGCCGAACAGCGCCACTGACTGGAAACGGCAAGTAGTGGACCTGGCAGCATTCAAAAACCAGTCTGTCGTCATCCGCTTTGTGTCCGTCAACGGCTATGGCAACAACACTTTCCTCGACAACATCGGCATTGAAGAATACCAGGCGCTGGAATTGCCCATTGCGGAGATATTGAACCCGGTGGATTCGATCTGCAAACTGCAGTCTGCCGTTTTTAAAGCCAAGCAAATGCCCCAAAACACCCAATATTCCTGGACATTTGGCGGGCCGTCCACACCCTCCTTTGCCACAGGCCCTGGCCCGCACACGGTCCATTTCCCCGCCCAGGGCACGAAGCTTATCCGCCTGATCGCCACTAATGCCAACGGGTCCGATACCGCCGACCACAACCTGATAGTGTTGCCTTTCCCATCGGCCTCTTTTACACCAACAGCCAACAACCTCACCGTAACGTTCAACAACACCAGTTCAAACGCCACCGCATTCCTTTGGGATTTCGGCGACGGCAACACCAGCAGCGCCCAGCACCCGGTGCATACCTACCCTGCGCCCGGCATCTATTCTGTGAAACTTGCATCAATGAACCAATGCAGCACTGCCATGACAGCCCTCTCCCTGACCTTAACAAGCAGGACAAGCGACCATTCTGAACATATCAGCATCCAAATCATGCCCAACCCCAGCCCTGGCGACTTCTCCCTTGAAATAAATGGCCAGGTGGCCGAGCAGCTCCAAATCAGCATTCTGGATTCCCAGGGCAAACTGGTCAAAAGCAGCACCAGTGCCATAAAACCAGGGAACAACAGCATACCCATGCAGGGCTTGCAGCTCCCCAAAGGCGCCTATCAAGTTAATGTAAGCGGGAAATCGGGGCAAACGACGCTGCCCTTGCTCATGGAATAAGGTGTCATGCTCAAAATCGCCTACTCCCCCATCTACAAGTACCAGCTGCCGGAAGGCCACCGCTTCCCGATGGCCAAGTACGAGCTGTTGGCCGAGCAGCTGCTTTGGGAGGGCACCCTGTCGGAGGCGCAACTGTTTCACCCAGGCTTGTTGGAAGCCGACACGGCCCTGCTCACCCATACTGCCGACTGGTGGGTGCGGATGAACAGCTTGCAGCTAACGGAAAAAGAAATACGGGCCATCGGTTTCCCCATCAACGAGGCTTTTGTGCGGCGCGGGCGGCATATATCGCAGGGCACAACGGAGTGCGCGCAATATGCCCTGCAATACGGCTGCGCTATGAACATCGCCGGCGGCACCCACCACGCTTTTGCTGACCGCGGCGAGGGCTTTTGCTGCTTCAACGACCAGGCAGTGGCTGCCAACTATCTGTTGCACAACAACTTGGCCAAGAAAATATTGATTGTTGACTTAGATGTGCACCAGGGAAACGGCACGGCCAGCATTTTCAGGGACGAGCCGCGGGTGTTCACCTTTTCCATGCACGGCGAGCGAAACTACCCGCTGCGCAAGGAAAAATCGAGCTTAGACATCGGCCTGCCAGATGGCACGGGCGATGCGGCGTATTTGGGAATCTTGCGCGAGCAGTTACCCCGCCTTGCAGACGAATTTCAGCCAGATTTTGTCTTTTTCCTATCCGGGGTGGATGTGCTTGCCTCCGACAAGTTGGGCAGGCTCTCGCTGAGCCGCGAGGGCTGCCGGCAGCGCGATTTGGAAGTGCTGTCCTTTTGCCAGAAAAACCGGCTCCCCGTGGCCGTCAGCATGGGCGGCGGCTATTCGCCCCGAATCGCCGACATCGTGGAAGCGCACGCCAATACCTTCCGCGCGGCGATGGAAGTCTTTTTTTGAAAAAATATTATCCTGCTCGTTTTTTTCCCGAACAAGAAGTACCTTTGCAGCCCTGTTTTCAAAAAAAGACATTTTTCAACAAAAAAGGAGTAATTTTATGCTTATCCTCGAAGTAAAAGACGGCGAAGTGATCGACAAGGTGCTGAAGAAGTACAAGCGCAAATTTGAAAGGGCCGGTATCCTGAAGGAACTGCGTCGCCGCAAGGCTTTCACCAAGCCATCAGTAGAACGCCGCACCGAGGTGCTGAAAGCGGTCTATAAAGAGGAAATGTACGGCAACAAGAATGACTAATGTGATAATGTGATAATTCGATAATGTGATAATGCCGTGCTCGAAGCCAATTATCACATTATCGAATTAGCTAATTATCACATTAACCCAATGTTTTACGAAGAATCGTTTTTGAGCTATCTTTCCTTGGAGCGCCGTTTCTCGCCGCACACTTTGAAAGCATACCAAAGCGACCTGGAGGGTTTTATCGCCCACGTCGTTGAACACCAATGCCTTAGCTCGGTCGATGAGCTAAGGCATTTGCATATACGCGCCTGGGTTGTGGCGCAAATGGAGGCCGGTCAAAGCCCGCGCAGCATCAACCGCCGGCTTTCCTGCCTGAAAACTTATTTCAAGTTCCTGCGCAAGCGCGGCTTGCTGAAAAAAGACCCCATGAAAAAGGTGGTGGCGCCCCGCACCGGGAAACGGCTCCCGGTGTTCGTGCAGGAAAGCCAGATGGCCGCCCTTTTCACCCACGTCGAATTTCCCGAGCATTTTGGCGGGCAGCAGCAGCGCCTCCTGCTCGAACTCCTGTACGCCACGGGCATGCGCCGCAGCGAGGCTTCCAACCTGAAAATCAGCGATATAGACATCGGCCGGCAGGTGCTGCGGGTGCGCGGCAAGGGCGACAAAGAGCGCATCATCCCTTATGCCAGCTACCTGTCGGACTTGCTCGAGCAGTATTTGGCCCTCCGCGCCAAAACATTCCCCGGCATCCGGGAACCCTGGCTGTTCCTCAACCGGAAAGCCGAGCGGCTATCGCCCGAAAGCATCTACCAGATCGTCAGGAAAAACCTCTCCTTGGTGACGACCGTGGAACAGCGCAGCCCGCACGTGCTGCGGCACTCCTTCGCCACCCACCTCTCCAACAACGGCGCCGAGCTCAACGCCATCAAGGAATTGTTGGGGCATTCAAACCTCGCCGCCACCCAAATATATATGCACAACAGCATTGAGCGCCTGATCGAGATTTACGAAAAATCACACCCGAAAGGGGAAGAGTAGCCCTACCCTATCCGCAGCCAATACGAGCCGCCGTGCCGCTCCACGCCTTCTAAATTAGGGTGTTCCCAAATCTTGGAAATCATGCTGCTCAAGGGCTTGTCCTCTGAAATAAAATACGCCGGGAAAATGGTGCCATACCGCGCCGGATTGGCCAACAAGTTGATTGCCAAGCCATATTGCTCCGAATAAAAGCGGTCGCACATAAACTGCGGGTAATCGTACGGCAGGTAAATATCGTGGATGTGCACGATAACGCCCGGGCGCAAAGCGGGCAATGTTTCCAGAAAAAAAACGGTGGCATCCGAATTGGGCAGCATCCTGTGCGAATTGTCGATAAACAGGATATCGCCAGCTTCCAAATCGGCCAGCCAGCTGGTATCCACCGCCTCAAAAGGCTTGCGGACCACTTCATCGGCCAGGTTGTCAATTTCCGCCCTTGGAAAAGGGTCGATCGAGATGATCCGGGTATCGAGGTCGTGGTCCTGGATGGCCTTGTGCGCCACCTGGGTGGAATTGCCAGAACCCACTTCCACGTATTTGTTGGGCTTTGTTTCGGCAATGATGGTGTACAGCGCCATAATGTCGAGCCCCGGCAAAAAACCATTGTTCCAGCCCGGCTGACTGGGGTCTGTTTGGTCGCTCAGCTTTTTTATCTCCTGTAAATTCCCCGAATGCCGTATTATCTTTTGCATCCACGCCGCATACTCCTCCCGGTTGGCCTCAATGATGTCGAGCAGGCGCGGGTGTGCCGGCAAGCCATGCCCGTAGCGAGGCTTGAAAGAAACCTTGTACTCTAAAAAAAGGGTCTGGAAGCGGGGGTGGAAGAATTTGGCGAGATTGCGCAGCATGTTGAAAAAGGTTACAGGGTTTCAGGGCGGCAGGGCTTCGGGGTGGCTGGGTTGGAAGTGCAAAGAAAGCGAATTTGAAAGGGTACACATTTTTTACAGGACTAATTTTTTGGGGAATTGTGCAATGGGTTTAGCGTCAAAGGGTTGCAAGGCAGGTTTTCACCACAGAGGTTTTTTCACCACAGAGTTTTTTCACCACAGAGTTGCACAGAGTTTCACAGAGGTAACACAGAGTTTTTTCACCACAGAGTTGCACAGAGTTTCACAGAGGTAACACAGAGTTT
>CAZULM010000030.1:0-69265 GCA_964621185.1 uncultured Saprospiraceae bacterium
GGACCCTCCCGATCTCAATCGGGATGCGCTACCGGACTGCGCTACATCCCGAAAACCTGGTCAATTAGCCCAAAAGGGCGGAGGAAGCGGGATTCGAACCCGCGGTACAGGTTGTACCCGTACGTCGGTTTAGCAAACCGGTGGTTTCAGCCACTCACCCATTCCTCCAAAATGGGTCGCAAAGATATTGCGATCCGATTGGTATGACCAAACTAAGTTGGAAACATTTTTCATATTTCTTGCCGCAGGCAACCGCCCGCTCGGATATCCCGTTTGGTCGGGAACAAGCAAAAACCGGGATTAAGGGCAGAAAGTTCCAGCTTGCCTAAACGAATTGCGAATTTTGCGGTCGAAACTCCCGCTCAACCCAAATTTTATTCATTTGCCCACTTCAAGTTCCTTTACCACCATGCGAAGAATTTATTGCCATACAGTTGCAAGCCTCTGCCTTTTGATGCTCGGTTTGCTGCAAACACAAGCCCAAAACCTGCCCGACAACATGCGCTTTGCCCCCGACGAGCACATCATCTACACCGGCGACCAGGCGCCCCAGGGCTTGTACGATGCCACCCAGGTACGGGTTTTCCAACTTTGGTTCTCCCAACCCGATTACTGGCAGCAGTTGAAAAACAACTACGCCTCCAAAACCGACCTTCCTGCCATGCTCATCGCCGACGGCGATACCTTTCCGAATGTGGGCGTGCGCTTCAAAGGGCAAACTTCTTACTCCCAGGCCCAAACATCCGACAAAAAATCGTTCAACATCACGATGGACTATGCGGACACCACCCAAAACCTGATGGGATACGAAACCATCAACCTGAACAACGCCTTTCAAGACGCGTCCTTCATGCGGGAAGTGGCGTTTTTGCACCTGATCCGCCAACACGTGCCGGCTGCCAGCGCCAGTTATGTCCAACTCTACATCAACGGCAGCAACTGGGGCATTTACCCCAATATCCAGCAGTTGAACCGCGACTACATCAAGGAATGGTACTTCAGCAATGACGGCACCCTCTGGCGGGCCGACCGCCCCGCAGGCACTGGCGGCAGCCCAGGCTGGGGCGACGGCACAGCCGGGCTCAACAATTTGGGCCCCGACACTGCAACCTACAAACAATACTATACCCTCAAATCTACCGACAAGGCCACGCCCTGGGACGACCTGGTGCAAGTCTGCCAGGTGCTGAACACCACCCCACTCAACAGCCTGGAATCGGAAATCTCGGAATACCTCGACTTGGACCGCACACTCTGGTTCCTCGCCTCCGAAATCGCCTTTTCCGACGACGACAGCTATGTTTTCAAAGGGAAAATGGACTACTACCTCTACTGGGACCCGGAAACGCAGCGCATGACCCCGCTGGAATTCGACGGCAACAGCGTGATGAAATCCAATGCCACGAACTGGGGCGTGTTCTACAACGAGACCAAAGTGAACTACCCGCTGCTCAACCGGCTGCTGGCCGTGCCTTCCATCCGCCAGCGATACCTCGCGCACATGCGCACACTCGTGCAGGACGAACTCGACCAGACCAAGTTCAATGCCCTGGTGGACAAGTTTGACGCGCTCATCGGCGCGGGCGTGCTGGCCGACCCGAAAAAAATGACGACCAACGCCCAGTACGGCACGGAAAAACAGACGATCAAAAACTATATCCAAAGCCATCGCACTACCCTGCTCAACCACCCGGAAATGAGTGCGGTCGGCCCCGCCATCTCCAGCGTCAACATGCGGAACACGGCCGGTTTGGAATGGGCTAGCCCTGTGGAAAACGAAAGCGCAAACATCACGGCGGCGGTCGCTTCCCAAAACGGCATCGCCGGCGTATATGCTTACTTCTGCCCCGCTTTGTACGGCAATTTCGCCAAAATCCAGATGTTCGACGACGGCCAGCACCAGGACGGCGCTGCCGGCGACGGGGTGTTCGGGGTCAGCATCCCCGGCTATGCCACCGGCACTTATATCCGATTCTATGTGGAGGCAAAATCGGCCAACACCGCCGGCACGGTCACCTACGCGCCCGCCGGCGCCGAGCACAATGTGTACTACTACCGGGTTTCAGCGCCCTGGGCGCCCGTGCGCAACGTGGTCGTCAACGAAATCATGGCCTCCAATTCCAGCACCGCCGCCGACGAGTCCGGGCAGTACGAAGACTGGATCGAGCTGCACAACCTCACCAATGCGCCCGTTGACATCAGTGGTTACTATTTGAGCGACAACGCTTCCAAGCTCGACAAATGGAGCTTTCCGGCCAACACTGTTATCCCGGCCAACGGCTACCTGATTGTTTGGGCCGACGAGGATGGCAGCCAAGGGCCCCTGCACGCCAATTTCAAGCTCTCGGCCAGCGGCGAGTCCCTGACATTTGCCGACAACCAAAAAAGGCTGCTCGATACCTTGAGCTTTGGGCCTCAAGTAAAGGACATGGGCTATGCGCGGGTGCCAAACGGCACAGGCCCCTTCGTGATACAGGCCCCTACTTTCAAGGCGGCCAATTCGACGGTCGCTGCCGTGGAGCCTGTGCAACAAGATTGGCTGAAGGCCTTCCCAAGCATTGTCACCGACTATTTACAAGTGGAAATTTCAGGGGTCGAGCTTGCTTCGGCGCGAATCCTCGACATGCAAGGCAAGCTTGTTCTGGAAAAGCAGCTTACTGGAAATGACCGCTTTGACTTGTCTGGCTTGGCCGCGGGCTCGTACGCATTGCATGTGCTTGCGGTAGGGAGAAATGAGTCCATAATGTTCCTAAAAAAGTAGGATCATCGACTTTTTGTTTCTCGCAACGACACAAAATGGGCGCTTGATTCGCTGCCACTGGCCAAGCGTTTTGCCCGTCGTGTCGTTGTGCCGTTGGGAGAAACCCGCGCTCAGCCCCCGCTTTTGTCAAACGAATTCAGGTCGAACCCGCCGCCTTTCTCTTCTTTTCGCTTAAATCCGAAGCTGTATCGCAGGTTCAGGCCAAAGCGCCGGGTATCGGAATAGCGCTCGCCGAAAGCCGTGATGCTGCCCTGGTCGAGGCTGAATTTGTTGTTGTTCGTAAAAAACACGTCCCGGAGCGAAAGCGTCAGCACCAACTTGCGGTCCAGGAACTCCCGGTTGATGCTCAGGTTCACGCTGCCGAAGTCGCTGAGCTCGTAGAACTGCATCTGGCCTTTCAGGCGGTAGAACCCAAAGAGGGTTATTTGGGAGAGCTTGTCGAGCTTCAACTGGTGGTAGGTGAAGAACGACCAGGTCCCCCGGTTGAACGTGTAGGGCTCGTTTTGGTACAAGCCCTTGTATTTGTTGTAGTTGTACTGTGCGCCCGCAACGAAAAAGTATTTTCCGCCGGGGGGCAGGGCGCCAACCGCTTTGAAATAAGTCTCCTCGTTCCGGCCCAAATTGTCGTATGTGCGGTAGGCCACGCCGGGCAGGTTGGGGTCTTGATAAACAACGTTCGTGAATATGTCCTGGGTGTAATTGCGGCCTATAGCCAAAATGGGCCGTTCCTCGAAACTGATATTGGCCTCGTAGTTTTCGGTGAACTGCGGCCGCAGGCCAGGGTTGCCCGATTCGTACAGGTACTGGTCGAGGAAGCGCGGGAAAGGATTGAGGTAACTGTAAGCCGGCCTGTTGATGGATTTTCGATAGACCAAGTAGCCCCGCAGCTCATATCCGGCGATCTTCATCAGGCGCCGGCTCAAATAGACATACGGGAAAAAATCGGCGCGCTGGATGTTGAACGATGTGTCGGCAGGCACCCGCTGATGTCCGAACATGTTGGTGCTTTCCATCCGCAGCCCTGCTTTCAGGATGAATTGGCCGAAAGCTTTGGAACCTTGGAGGTATGCCGCATGTATGGCTTCCTTGTAGTTGAAGGCATTGGTTCGGAAGGGGTCGGGGTTTTCGGCGCCGTTGACCACCGTTTTGTATTCCGTTTTGTTGTCGAATTTTTGCAGCGCCGTTTTTGCCCCCGCCTCAAAGGTGATCTTATAGGGAAATTTATGCTTCAAGTCTATCTGTGCGCTGAAAGAATGCCGCAGGTCGCGAATGTCGCCCAGCCCGCCCAGCGTGGTCGTGCTGGGCGGCATCCTCGACAGCAAGGTAAAATCCTGGCTGTTGGAGCCTTGCCGGAAATCGTAGGAGAGATCGCCCGTGAGTTCGGAGCCGAGGGTGTCTAATTTGTATTTGGTGGCGATGCCCTGGCTGAAGGAGATGGACTGCCCGTTGTTGTGGAGCTCGTTCAAATTGTCGCTGACGACCGATGTGTTCGGGGCATCGACAATTTGGTTCTGTGTGCGGGTGGCCGAGTTGTTGATGCCCAGGTTTGCCCGCCCGTCGAAATCGAGCGTCCATTGGGGTTGCAGCTCGAAGCCAAGACCGTAATTGGCAAACAGGCTTTGCCCGGGGGAGCTTGTGTAGGCGTCCTGCACGAGGCTGCTGTCGGGAGAAAGCAGCCTCGTTGTAAGCAAGTGGTCGTAGGAATTGCGGTGCGAATAGTTCAGGTTGACGGTGCTGTTTCGCCCGCCGTCGCTGTTGTTGAGGGATAATCCCGCGAACTGGTTGCCGAACCGGCCTTGGTTCATGCCCGCGTTGAGGCTGCCCGTTCGGCCAATTTTCACGCCCTTTTTCAGCACTACGTTCACGATGCCGCCGCTCCCGCTGGCATCGTATTTGGCCGAGGGGGTGCGCAGTATTTCCAGGCGTTCGATGCTGTTGGGCGGCAGGTTTTTGAGCAGGGATGCGAGGTCTTCGCGGCTCATTTTCTGCTCCCGGCCATTGATGTATATGGTAGCGGGGGTGGTGCTGCTCAGGTAAACGTTGCCGTCCTGGTCGAGGAACAGCCCGGGCGTTTTTTCCAATATCTCGTAGGCGCTGGTGCTGGTTTCTGCAATAGGCCCGGGATCGACGATGGTCATGTCGTCTTCCTGCCGCATGAGGGGCTTTGTGGCCTTGATGGTCACGGCGGCTAAGGCGGTGGCGTCTTCCTCCATAAAAAACTGGTAAACGCTGGCAGACTTGCGCACGTGCAGGCCCTTGATCAAGGGCGCCATGCCGGTATAGGTGGCTTCCAGCAGGTATTGCTGCTCCACCTTGGCCTGGAATTTTACCATGCCGGCAATGTCGCTGATGGCAAACTGTACGTTGCCGGTGTCGAGGCGCTCCGCCAGTTTCACCGTTGCGCCAACGATGGGCGCCTTGTCTTTTTCTAACAGTTCTATTTTTATGGCAACTGTCTGGGCTTGGGCGATTTGCGCTAAGAAAAGCGCGGCGAGGAGTAATTTTTGCATGCCGCAAAAGTACGTCGTAATAATTTCTTTCACCTGCGGAAAGACAGTGCAGCGGCGGCAGGGTTGCCGCCGTTTTACAAACCCGTTACAAGGTTTTACAGGAGTCCCGGCAAGTTGATTGCGGGAGCCGGTACTTTTGTGAGAAAAATTGAAACAATGAAAAAAACAATGCAGTACATCCTGGCCATCGCCTGCTTGGCCAATATTTCCCGCATCGCTGCCCAAACTGATTTCAACAGCTGCGCCGCCGCCTTTTTAGACCAAAAAATGGTGGTGGACGAGTATTCCACCAGCGGAAAATGCACCGTTTCCATCGATGCCAAGGGCATGCTCAGCGTCTCCACGGTCGATCTTTCGCCAACTGAGAGCAAGGCGGTGGACAAAATCCGATTCATGCTCGCCATCCGCGACAAAAACACCAGGACGATCGTGATGTTTTCAACAGAGAGCTACAAGCAAGTCCCTATCCAAAAGGTACTGGCGCGCTGCAAGGCCGGCGACAGCATCGTGGTACTGACCCAGGACGCCCAATACGCCTTGCCGCACCACGAGATATTGGTGCAATAAGGTCAGTGTGGCAAACGCTCCCGGAAGTAGCCATAGACCCAGGTGCCGGCTATCGCGCTCGACAGCACGACCGCTACCACTAAGGCCCCCGCGCCGATCTGGGCGAAAAGCGGCCCCGGGCAAGCCCCCGTCATGGCCCAGCCGAGCCCAAACAGGGTGCCGCCAATAATCTGGCCTTTGTTGAATTTCTTGTCCTGAAATTCGATGGCCTCCCCGTGAACCGTCTTTACCCGGAACTTTTTGATGAGCCAAACACTCAAGGCGCCCAGCATCACAGCAGTGCCGATGACTCCGTACATGTGAAAGGACTCCAAGCGGAACATTTCTTGGATGCGGAACCAGGAGATGATCTCGGCTTTGACGAAGGTGATTCCGAATACCAGCCCCACGAGTGAATATTTGAAATTGTGCCACCAGGGATGCTGCAGTTGCGACTCGTTGATGCAAATAGCGTCCAAAGAGCGCACTTCAAAGTCGGTGTCGGGCATGGCCGGGGCGTCTTTGAAGGACAGGGACGGGTTTATATTGTGTGGTTCAGACATTGTATTCAAATTGTTCAGGCCATCGGCTTAAGTCCGGCTAAACGGCCCTCATTTTCTAATTATCGAATTATCAAATTATCACATTCCCAAGATATAGGGAAGGATCAGGTTGGCCATCAAAAAACCGCCGAGCATAAAAAAGATGGTGGCGATCAAGGACGGCAATTGGAGGTTTGAGAGGCCCATGATCGCGTGGCCGCTGGTGCAGCCACCGGCATAACGTGTGCCGAACCCGACCAAGAAACCACCGACGACCAGCATGACAAAGCCGCGGGCCGTGAAAAGGCTTTCAAAAGACACTATTTGCGTTGGGATCATGTTGCTGTAATCGGTGATGCCGTATTGTTGAAGGTCGGCAGCCAGGGTAGGTGCGACTTTCACCGGGCTGGGGTCGGCCAAAAGGGTTGCTGCGATGATGGCGCCGCCCAGGATACCGCCCACGAAAAAGAAATTCCACATTTCTTTTTTCCAGTCGTATTTGAAGAAGTTGATATTGGCCGGAAAACAAGCTGCGCAAACATGGCGCAGGTTGGATGAGATGCCAAAATGTTTGTTGCCGATCAGGAGCAATGTCGGCACGATGAGGCCGATGATTGTGCCTGCAACCCACCAGGGCCAGGGCTGTGAGAGGAATTCTATCATACAGAGTGGTTACTTAGGGGCAAAGATCGAATGCTGGCAGGGAACTGCCGCGTGATAATTGTCACGAGCCGGGATAATTTCAAAAATCGAAGTTCAGGATGGCGTTGAAATGGGCTTGTGGCTGTGTTTTTCATGTTTGGTGTTAAAATTCGCTGCAAAGTTCCGCCATAAACTGCGGCATGGGCGTGACATTCGTCACAGCCGGTTTTTGGCGCGTATATTTGCCATCCATCAATTTTACATCCCATCCGATTTTTTTACATGAAACTTCTTTTATCTTTCCTTATCCTTTTCTTCTCGTTCGGCATAGGCCTTAACGCACAGCACCTTTCCATCGATTTCCCACTCGAAATACCCGTCTCCCGAATGGGCCAATGGCAACAAAGCTTCGATTTGTCGGGATTTCCTATCCAGGATTTTGTCGCTGTTTCCTTAGTTTTTGAAGCAGAAGGCCTGGGCGAGCGCGGGGCACAGTGCAGCATGTTGGTTAAGGGCAATTGGCAGGAGATACCGCCTTTTGGCGAGGAAGCTATTGCTGGGCGCTACGTCAGCGAGTTGGTGTTCGTGCCGGAAGAAGCCGCCAATGAATTGATCTTTCGGTTTCAATTGAAAAATGAAGTTGAAAGCTTGAAGGCAAGGCTGCACGTCTTTTCCCCGACGGGCGCGACCGAAGCCGGAACCCAGGGGGCAAGCAACCTGGAAACAGCACAGGATTTGTTCTGTACCTGTCCCCTACCCGATTTTGTGCCGCGTGCCTCCTGGGGCGCAGCTTTTGCCCTCAACGGTAATATTTACACCCCTCCTGCGGTCTATACCACCGTCACCCACCTGATCGTGCACCACAGCGCCGGCACCAACACCAGCAACAACTGGCCGGGCGTGGTGGCCGCTATATTTGATTACCACGTGAACACCAACGGCTGGTCGGACATCGGCTACAACTGGCTGATCGCGCCCAATGGGCAGCTGTTCGAGGGCCGCGGCGGCGGCGACAACGTGCGCGGCTCGCACATGTGCGGCTACAACAACAACACGATGGGGGTGTGCGCCCTGGGGAATTATGTGAATGTCCCTTTCCCCGGCGCCGGCATGGAAGCCCTGAAAAAGCTGCTGGCCTGGAAAAGCTGCAAAGAAGACATCCCGCCCCTCGGCAACGGGCCGATCAACTCCCATACCGGCAACATGCAGCACATTTCCGGGCACCGCGACGGCTGCGCGCCGGGCTATACGGAATGCCCGGGGAATATGCTGTACGGGCAGTTGGCGGCGCTGCGGCAAGGGGTGGAGGGGTATGCGGAGAGCGCTTGCCAGTCGGTAGAGGCAGGGGCAGGGCCTGCGGCTATCTCTTTGTCGTTATCCCCAATTCCGGTATCAGACCAGCTGGAGCTTCGAATTCCGGATGCGAATGGGTATATCCGGCTGTGGGTCGTGGATGTGCTGGGGCGGCAGGTTCGGGAGGTTGTTGTGGAAGCAGGGGAAAGCAGGGTTATGGTGAAGGTTGGGCAATTGCCGCCGGGGCATTACTTTATTGCTGCGGATTTGGATGGGCGGATGGCAGTTGGGCGGTTTTTGAAGGGTTAGTGGGGGGAAAACAGGTTGTTGGCTTTGTTTAGAAGCCAGATTCGGTCGGAGACGGTCCTGTTTTTCGTGATTTTATCGATTATCCGCTTTGCTCGGACTTTGTCTCCAGGGATAGATCCTCTTAGCTGGAAGACAAAGTTCAAAAAGTCCTGGTTGTTTTTTCGGATTGTTTCTGAAAATATTTTTTGAGAAGTCCTGCTCAGGAACATTTTGAAAGCGTCCATCTTGAAGTCGAGCAAATCCGATCCAAGTTCGTAGTATGCTTTGATTTCCAAGCGTTTGCCATTAATTAGATAGTCGAGGAAAGGGGACGTGGCTGGAATAAAGTCAAGGCATTCTTCAAATTTGCTGGTAGCAAATAAATGGTGTGCCATGTTTAGGCGATAAATATCATGGGTTTCATTTTCACCGGCTATTTCGTTTTTGTATTTTTCAATGAAGTTTAAGGCCCAATAGGGGGCATTGGCTTTGATCGCAAATTCAGAAATCCCCAAATATCGGCTGGGGATTAGTTTTCCCTCATAATGCAGGAACCCGCGGTCAAGATTGTCCTGGTATAATTCGAATAATGTCTTGATAATGTCTTCATTGTCTGGGTCTTGCGACAAAGCGAGGTTGCAAATATTCCTTAAATAGGTGTAAAACCCGCTTAGCGCTTCGGTGTCAATTTGTATTTCATGTGCAATCAAGGCATCAAGGAGGCATTGTAAATCTTGGTTGGAATAGGTTTGTTTTTTGAGCAAGTTGAAAATAATATAGTTGATTTTGATGGCAGGAGAGTTGGTCAGGAATCTTTCTGGCACGCGGGTATGCTCAATCCGTTCTTGCATCGGTTCTGAAAATGGCAGGTTGGCCACTTTTTGTTGCAACAGATAGACGTTTAGCAACGCTAAGCTATTCAAGGAATGGTGCATGTCGAGGGCATCAAGGGTATTCCCGATGTTCAACTCGCCCTTTAGTTGGTTGTTCATGCTCTGTTCATTGTGTACTGCATATTCTAGTTGATATTGGTTGTGGAAATACAGGATGTGTTGCTGAGATGTATCTTCCTGCATTTTTCGCAATTTTCCAAGAGCAATTTGATAGCGTGCGTTCAATCCCCTTCGGCGAATTGATTCGGCATAGTCCAAGGTTTGTTGAAAGGCATTTTCTTCCCTGAAGTAATGTAGGCTGGCGACAAAGTCCCGAACAATCTTGTGGGCCTCTACCATTGTCTTTTCCAATCGGCTTTCCAAATAAACCCTGTCTGGGAAAACCGCTGCAAAAAGTTCTTTTTTGTCCATCACTTCGTCGCTGCTTTCCCAAGGGTGCAAAAGGCAAGCGGTTAAAAGCGCCCTCACGTTTTTGCCTATCTTTTCCAAAGATCCGACTGCGATTTCGTCAAACTGCAACAGTTTGGCTTTTTCTTTGGTGCTTAAAGTCTTGATCAATTCGACAAGTTGTGTCTGTTCCATAATAAAAATCGGAATCGAACTGTAAAAGTGTTACTAATCGTGGCTGTGCTTTTTTGAAATCTTGATCCCGAAAAATATTGGAACAATAACATAAAACAATGCGTCATGGAAAAAAAACTTCTCTTTTCGCTCTTTTTTGCCCTTTTTTCATCAATTTCATGGGCTAACGAGTTGGCGGATGCTTCGCCAAGCCTCATCGAAAGCTGCGATGCCCCAGCTCCCGACAGCTTCCGGGTGACGAGCTTCAGCTATAATTTCGTAACTTTGGCATGGAATCCTGTCGCCGCTGGGGACGATCATTTTTTGACCGTTTTTAGGGAGAATCCCAACAACGGGTGGGATTCGCTCTATTCTGTGCTCCTGTTCGATGCCACATCTTATACTGTGTCGAACATGGACCCGCAAAAAAGGCACAAAGTGCAGATCAGCACGGTTTGTCCAGATGGGACTATAGGCACGCCTAGCCCCCCGGTGTTTCCACCGCATGGGGTAATAGTTGAACTTGTGTTATTTGGTGATCCACCTAATATTCCAGTTGAGGTTGATTGCCACAATATGATGTATACGAGCCCAGAAATAAAATGGGTGGGGTTCAAAATTTCCCGACCCGATGGAGAAGGGGGAGAGCTGTCGAATTATTTTCAGTTTGAGAAGGTATATAATGACCAAGATGTTGAAGCAAGGCTTAAAAGGGTTGAGACGGATAATGTATTAGTGGCAGCAAATCTTGTTGGGTTATGGCCTGATCATATTGAGCCTGTTGTAAAAGCAAATATGCTTTTTAAAGTTGGAAAAGTAGAAAATGGGATTCTCAACCCCATCGGATTTGTATTGATGACTATAAATCCTGGTGGCATCCCTTCGGTAGATATTTGTCAAATAAAAAATGATCCAAACCGACCATGGAATCCACTATATGATTTTAAAGCTATCATAGTGCAAATCCAACCAGAATGCCAAGGATGTATTCCTGATCCTGAATTAAGTACTCCCGGCAAAAAGAATAATATGGTAAAAGTTCAGAACCCTGTGTCAGAGTATTTGAGTGTCTTTTTTACTGAAACATCCTTCATGGGCGGGTCGAAAAAGTTTACTTTAATAGATATTAATGGAAAAGTAATAATCCGCGAGCAATTTTATGTTGCTGAACCACAGGTAGCAATACCTTTGGGTAAATCTATGCCAGGACTTTATTTTTTACAAATTGAATCTGAAGGTGATGTTCAAATAGTTAAGATTGTAATAAATTAAGGTTCACATATTAACGGAAAACACACAATGAAAGTCATTTTTTCCATTTTTTCGATTTGTATTTGTTTCAGAAGCATTGCTCAGCCCAGCATCCAATGGCAAACCACCTACGGCGGCACTTCTTATGATATTGTATATTCTGTTATTCAAACCCAGGATGGAGGCTATGTTGCAGCGGGAAGTTCTAGCTCTTCAAACTTGTTTGGACACCATGGTGGAGATGATTTTTTAATATTGAAATTAGGTGCAGATGGTATGCTTAAGTGGAGTACATTGCTTGGTGGCACAGGCAATGAAGAAGCCAGATGTATCGGCCAAAGCAAGGATGGAGGCTATTTCATCGCTGGATATACTGAATCCAACAACTTCGATGTCTCCGGCAACCACGGCGGTTTCTATGATGGCTGGTTCGTAAAACTAGATCCCGACGGAAACATCCTGTGGCAGAGGACGTTGGGTGGCAGCGGCTGGGATGATATCATCTCGGCAATCCAAACAGACGACAATGGCTATATCCTAACCGGAAGGTCCGAATACGCTGATGGCGATATTTCCTATAATCATGGCTTCACCGACCTGTGGGTGGTCAAGCTGAGCCAGACTGGCGCCATCGAATGGGAAAAGTCCTATGGAGGAGGCTTGGAAGAATCGGGGCACAGCATCAAACAAACCAATGATGGCGGGTACATTGTGGTAGGCCAGGCCAATTCCACGGATGGTCAGGTGATAGGGCAGCATGGCGGCGGGGATTACTGGGTAATAAAAATTTCCTCGACCGGGGTACTGGAATGGCAACACTGTCTTGGCGGATCCGGTTGGGATCAAGGGAGTGACGTGGTTCAGACTGGTGATGGAGGATTCGCAGTGATCGGTTACTGTGGTTCGAATGATGGGGATGTGACCGGGCATTTTGGGCAATTTGATTTTTGGGTTACTATGTTGGATGGATTGGGCAACCTGAATTGGGAAAAATCCCTCGGTGGTACCCTTGCTGATTGGGGTCGTGCGATTATTGCAACCGCAGACGGAGGGGTAATTGTAGCAGGGACTACCCGTTCTTCTGACGGTGATGTGCAAAATAATGACGGAGGTTCTGAGTTTTGGCTGGTAAAACTTGATCGAAACGGTCAAAAAGTTTGGCAACAGACTTATGGAGGGTCTATGCCCGAATCAGGCTACTCCCTCAGCAAAACATCCGACGGCGGCCTAATCATGGCCGGCTACTCCTGGTCAACCGACGGCGACGTGTCGGGCTCTCCCAACATGGGGAAAGCAGATTTTTGGGTCGTCAAGCTCGGTTCTGAAAGCGTGGGTACAGAAGAACCGTCAGGTCCTTTGAGTGAACCGATAGCGCTTTACCCAAACCCCGCCGCGAACGAAGTGACCGTGAACATCGCATCAGCACAAGAAAGCGCCCACCTCACGCTGCACGACTTGCTCGGCCGCCAGTTGCTTCGACAAAAAGTGGACGACGGGGCGCGTATCGAATTAGGGCATTTAGCCCCTGGGATTTATTTGGCCACCGTTTTACTTGATGACGGGAAAGTTTTCCGGCAGAAACTTGAAAAGTTGTAAAGCCAGCCGCAAAAAAAAAAGCCGCCAGGGCTTTGACACCACGGGCGACCTTAACGGGAATATTCGGATTGAAAGAGTGTAGTCTGCTTAATTTGTGATTTTAGTACATCATCAGTTTTCTGCTTGCCGTGCCGAAAGGGGTCTCTAACCGGCAGGTATAAAGCCCTGCTTCCTGCAAGTCGGCTCGGTGCAACAGTATGTGGTTCTCACCCGGTTGGAACTGGCCGGTTTTCGTGCTCACCTCTTTCCCCATGCCATCAAAGATGCGGAGGAAAATATGGGCGGCGGCTGGCAGGCGGAACCACAGCAGGGTCATTTCAATGAATGGGTTCGGGGAATTCTGCAAAAGCTCGACGTTGCTTTCTGTTTTTGGCAGCGCGGTCGGAACTTCAAATTGAGCGGCGGTCATGATGCTTTGTTGTAGCCTCTATACTCAGCTTTCTCATAGATGAGGTATTGGAGACTGTTGTCTTAAAAAATGAATACTTCGATTGATGGAGGGTGATCAACAAGACACAAGTTTTGTGCCAAATCTCAAATCCGGGGCGCTGCGCGAATTTTTCCTAAAAAATAATTTTCCAAAAGATTCAAACCTTAACTTTGCGCCTCAATCCGTTGAGGAGAATCATTGACCTGAATAATTGCAGGCACCCTCCAGTTCTAGGTCTCAAAAGTATTTTTGGAGTTAATTTTTCAACGTTGAAACAATCATTCTGCTATGGGAACAAAGGTAAAACTCAAGGGACAGGGCCGCTTGTTCCAAAACCCTATCCTGGAATCCTTCACCAAGTCTTCGCCGCTTGAATCTACCCTGAGCTCTATTGCCATTGCAGCCTTCTGCCTTTGGATGGGCAAGGAAATGGGCGCCGGGTTCAGGTTCTGGAATATTTTTTGGTATTTCAGCGCGGGCCTGCTTTTTTGGTCTTTAGCCGAATACATGCTTCACCGCTACATCTTCCACATCACGGAGGAGCAGGTCAAGGGCGGTGACCGTTTTTCCTACATTATACACGGCATCCACCACGAATACCCCAACGACGCGCAGCGCACCTTGCTGCCGCTCGTGCCGAAACTCCTCATTTCTGCCATCTTTTTCGGCCTTTTTTACCTGATCCTGGGCAATGCCGGCGCCTTTTTCTCTTCCGGTTTCGTAATGGGCTATTATTTCTACTCCATAATGCACTATTCCATCCACCGGTACAAAGCCCCCAAATGGCTGAAGCCGCTCTGGGAGCACCACCACCGGCACCACCATTTGGTGGAAGACAAGGCCTTCGGCGTGTCGTCCACCCTTTGGGACCGCATTTTCCGGACCATGCCTGAAAAGGTGGAAAACAAATCTAAAACTGCTGAAATGTAGCAGGTCAGCGCAAGAGGTTCACCTCGCCCACACGCGGCGCCATTTTACCGTTGGCACATTCCACCTCGATGATGTAGATATAAACATCTGAGGAGGCTGGCACCCCTTTTATCCGGCCATCCCAGGCAATGTCCACTTGGCTTTCGTACACCTTTTCCCCCCAGCGGTCGTAAATGGTCATCTTGCCGAAAACGACCCCACCCTCCCGGTTTACGGGCATGAACACATCGTTGGCGCCGTCGTTGTTGGGGGTGAAGGCATTGGGTATCTCCACGTCTTGCGGGTCGCAGGGCGGTGCCGCAACCACCCGCCAAATCAGGGAACCCTGGCAGCCATTAGCGTCCTTCACCGTAAGCAAATACTCATATATCCCTGCAGAATCCAAGGTGATGGTGATGGCAGGGCAATTGGGGCAAGGCGGGACGGGCGCTGGCTCCCACACATAACTGGCATATCCGGGCAAGCCGCCCAACTGTATGGGCTGGCCAAGCTCCGCGAAAATCGTGTCCTGGGCCGGCAACATCGGCGGCGGAATCGCGATGGCGCTGATGCAATGGGTGCTGTCACAACCGTTGGCAGCGATGAATTCGCGGCAAACCTGGGTGCTGCCCGTCACGGCAAGGCTGTCGAACAAAATCAAAGTGTCGCCCTGGCAAAATGAAACGGATGCAGCCGTTTGTGGCTTCGGCAACACTTTTACGGGCTGCAAAATGATGCTGTCGCAACCATTCAATTTGAGCAATCCAAGCTTAAACGTTTGATTGGCCGCCAGGGTGTTGTTGCCAAAAACTTGAACAAAGCTGCCTTCACATGCCTCCAGGACCGGGAGCGAAACGGTGTCGGCTGGCAGTACGGTTATCAAAGCCGTTGTGGTAGCGCTGCATCCGTTGGGCAAGGTCACGGTGAGCGAATATTCGGCAGTGCTGGGCGGTGAAACGGCCTGCATTGGCAGTGCCGGGTTTTGGATGCCCGCGCCTTGCCAGTAGTAGGTCGCGTTGGCGGGCGAAGCTGTCAGGGCCGCAGTTTTACCGGCGCAAATTACCGCGTTATTGGTGCTTATCCCGGCTGCCGCCCCAAACTCAAGGCTGAAATGGTGCTCGATGCTGCAATTGGCCGACGACTCCAACAGGCTAACATGCTGCACCTGACCCGGCGGCGTGTTGGACGCTGGGGTAAAAATGGTCGTCGCGCAGGTTTCGCAAGCCAAGCTCGGGTCGGAATGCCATTGGTAGGAAAAGCTCGGCATCGGGTCAACACCCACGGAAACTGCTTCTAAGCTGCACAATGCCACTGTGTCGTGTTCCACCGTGAACGTGTTCAAATTGACCGTTACCGTGCTGCAGGCACAGTTTTCTGCGGCAGGCAGCAGCACCATCAACCCGCACAAGGCCGTTGGGCTGCCGTTGATGGAACCGCTCAGCACGAGGCTGCCACCGGGGCCGAACACCTGGTTGCTCGACAGGGTGTGCAACAACACGTCTCCGGCGCTCAGGGTTTGGCTGCCGTCAGCATCCATCCATATCTGCGCCACAGCGCCCGGCGCATCAAATTGCCCGATATTAGAGACCCCCACGCTGAGGTGCAGCTGCCCGCCTGAAATGTTTGCCTGAGCGCCCGTGATGTTCAGCTCCGGGTGTTGTATGCTCAGGTTCAAATTGTATTCCCCCGTGGAAACATACACGTCGCAGAATGTGCCAAGGCTCTGGCAGAAAGCCTCCGTGCGCACCCGTGTTTGCAGGGAGATGGTTTGGTCGATGCAGCCCGAACCGGGCTCGTAGGCTACCATAAAACCGAATTGGAGGTTGCCGCCACCTTGCAGCATGGGCAAGGCAATGCGGAACCCGGTGGGCGTGATGGTTGGCTGGCCGGCAGGCGCGTTTTGCCCGGGCAGGTACGAGCCGATCACGTAGGTGGCGCCCTGGGGCAGGGTCACTACGGCACTGTCGCCCACCGATGGCGTGCCAAGGAGGGTGATTTGGGCATTGAAGGCTTGTTCCCCGCCGCATACGCCGGCCTGGTTGCCCTGGGCTTGCAAGCCCAGCACCACGCCATAAGTAGGGTTCAAGCCCAATATCTTCAGGCGTTCCCCCGGCTTGTTGAGGATGTTCGTAGATCTGCCACAGGGTTCCTTGCCGTAGGCGCCATAGATGTTTTGCGCGTTGGAGACAAAGCCACAATCGGCTATGGTTTTGAACCGGATGCGCAGGCTGTTCTGCGGCGCAAGGTTGATGCCGGGCAGCCCGTTGGCGCCGATGAGCGGCTGGCTTTGGCTGACATCCCAACGGTAGAGGTTGCCCGCCAGCAAATCCGGGTCGGCAATGCTGGCCCAGGCGCCCACGGCGGGGTAAAAGAGCTCGGAACTGCCCGGGACAATGCGCAGCCCGTCAGGCAGTTTCACCGCGCCGAACGGTTCGTAGGCATAACCGGTCTTGGCGTTGAATATCTCGAACTCGAAATAATCGGAGGTGTCGCAAAGGGTGATGGCTGCCGGTTCTTTCAGCACATCCAGCTCCAATTCAGGCTTTAACAGGTTCAGGCGGAAAACAAAAGTGTCGCGGAAGCAGCTGTTCTGGTCGATGTTGGCCACTGGCCCGCAGTCCCAGCCAAAAACAATGCGCAGCGAATCGGTCTCGCAGGAAAGGTTCTTGCCCGTCAGCCGATAGGTCGATTGGCCCAATCCGTTGATGGCGCCCAGGTTGAAAATCCCGTTTTGGGCGTTGAGCAACTGGTTCGCGGGCATTTTGTACAAATTGATGTCCGAAACCTGGCCTGAAGACGATTGGACGCTGACCCAGGCCGAGGCAACAGGTGGTATTATCGGATTTTTCAGGTTAAAAGTCAATTCAAATAGCCGTGTGGGAGCATTCACCACGCTGTCGGAAGTCAGCAATTGGAGCCTTGGGTAGCTGGCAAAAAAACCGATGTCGTTGTGGAGCGTATCGATGTAAACAGGGAGCTCCCCTTTGAGGCAGGCATTGTAGCGGGTGCCGGCCCATTGGGTGGAGGGTGTTGGAAGCTTAAAGTTGCAATTTGGCTCGAACACGATGTTGGCTCCGAGCTGGAATCCTTCGTCTATGGGCTGGGCAAAAGCAGGGTCAAATTTTAGCTCCAGGTAGCCGGGCGATTGGCTAAAGGTCAGCGGGAGGTTGCTAAGCCGCGGTACGCTGTCTTGAAGCGCCAGGTATGCCAATTTCGCCGATTGGACGCTCAGCCCCGGGGGCAGCGTTTGGCCATAATGGACCAGGTTGGTCAATGGACGCACCTCGAACGGGAACATGTTCTCGCGGGCGATGCGCACGGCATGTCGGAATTTTTTGGCCTCCAGCGAAGGCTCACATGGCCTGATATTGAAGGTGTTAGCGCTGTTTTTGATGATGAATCCCGAATATTGTAGCCGCGTGAATGGATGGCTGTTGCCCGCATATTTGCCGCCAAAGCGCCCATAAGCTGTTCGGAAGCCGATCAGCGGCGGGTCGGCCTTGCCAGGCTCCAGGGCATTGAAGTTCATGTCCATCTTGAAATCGGTGAAGCAGAACACGGAATCTCCGACCTCGATATAAGGCTTGGGCAACAACCCCTTGGCAAACAACACAAACAGCGAATCTGCAAAGAGGTGGCGCTGGGACACAAGCTCGTCCAGAACAACCGGGGGGAAGCTGTTGACCGACAAAACGGTGACGATATTTTTGTCGGAGCGCTGAATGATGTCATTTACGAGAAGCCCGACCTTGGTGCCATCGGCATAGTGTATGCGCAAGCTGTCGCGGATAAGGCGCAGGTTCTGGCTGTTGGTGAAGTGTTGTCGGGCAAGATCGGAATTGTAGGGGTCGCTGCCGAAACTCAAGTCGCTTGTCGCCACTTCATGCCATATTATCCGGGTCAAGGTAGTGATGATGCCGCTGTCGAGCGCGCCGCAATAGCTGACCCGCATGGTATCGCCGGGCAGAAAGCGGTCGAGCCTTATCTCAGAGGGCAGGGCTTTAGTCCCGTTGTCGGCCAAACGGTTGTCGTCCTTGTCGCGAAGGCCGTAGTTAATCCTTTCTACATCTGCCTTCCAGCGGTATTTGTCGGCAGGCGTCGGGATGACAATTATGGAGGTGTCTGCGTCCGTGTTGCCGTCGTCCTCGAAGCAGGCTGCGCGGTCCAAAACCATGAACAATTCCTTGCAATCGCCGATGCCGCATTGATAGGGCGTGTTGAGTTGTGGCGCCCAATAGCTCCTCTCATTTAATTTGACGAAACAGGGCTGACATTTCAAGTCGAAAACTACGGGCTGTCCCATATAGGTGCCGGGCGGCGGCAGGCATTGCAGGTTCGAATCACACTCATAGCGCACACAGATGTCCATTTTCGCCGTATCAAAGGGCAAGGGCAGCTCAAAACTGAGTCGGACAGTGCTGCTGCTGTCAGGGTTCGGGAGCACTGTTTTGGCAAACGGGGCGATGCCCGACAAGAACGCGGGGCAAAACTCGTCGAGCGCCATGCCCGGGGGAAGGTCGAACTCGACATTGAAAAAGCCGCCTGCCTCCCTCAATCGTTTCGATTTCACCGAAAAAATCCCGGGGTAAGAAACGCCTGGCTGCAAACACGCGCCTATGGAAAAATTGAGGTAAGACTTTACCAAATACCCCTTGTCGGGCTTTATTTTCAAGCTTCCCGACACAAACCCGTTTACCGGGCAGGGCTTGGCATAAAAGTATTCGGCTACAATTTCCGGCAACTGCTGTTCGCAATCTTCAATGCAGTACAGCACGTCGAAAAGCAGGTTCACGGAGTCCATTGGTTCGATCAACGAAAGGTAGAGCGTAACATCCGAAGCGGCGGCGGCGGTGCATCCCGTCAAGGCAGCGGGGCTGAACGCATTCGGGGTGATGGCCACGGTGCTGCCGTTGCTGCGCACCAGGCGGAATGAGCTTGGGTTGATGGCTGTTTTACCGGCTATGCCCGTCATCTTGAATTTAATGGAGACGTTGTTGGCGGCGCTGCGGCCATTGTTGACGATCTTCAGGCCGTTGAGGGCCCCAGTGCCGGCGCAGTGGTCGGCAGGCGGGCTCCAAATCGGGTTGAACGCCAAGTTCGGCACCCGGGTAGAAGGCTTGATCTTGATTTTCGCCAACAGGCTGTCGTAGCGGCACATCGTGCTGCTACAGCCCCAGCCGACACGCAAAAGAGAATTGTTCTGCACTTCCGGCATCCCGCAATCGGTGATGATGATTTTTTCGCTGAAACACACCGATTCGCCCAAATCTAGCCAGTGGTCGCCGTTGCCGACGCCTGCGAAAATGCTGCCGTCATAGCTGGCTTTGAACAAGCTGGCAGTATTTGACTGGGTTGACGCGCCGGCGACAGAAATTTCCAGTCCGGGCGCGTGTTTGTCTTCAAAAAGCAGCCCACCGATTTTTCCGAGCCGGGTGTTTTTTATGCAAATTTTCCGGTAGAGCGTATCCAGCCGTTCGCCTTCCAGCTGCAAATCTGCCACGCTTTCGATCAGGATCAAGCCCGTTTCCACGGGCATGGAGTTGGTGACAACGGCAGCGCTGGCATTGGGCGCGGAAACCGCAATGTTGGCGATAAAAAGCCCGCCGGCATCCAGGACTCCTGCTGCGGTACAGGTGGCTGTCAGCAGCAGCCGGATGTTTGCGGCACTGTTGGCAGCAATGGCAGGAAGCCCGAAAACGGGGCTTTGCAAATTGCCGATATTTTGTTGGGAAGCGCCAAAAACGCTGCCGGCGACGTAAAAAACGCCGTTCGGCAAGGTGATGTTGAGCACAGCACCGGCAGGCAATGCAGCGCCGATGTTCTGCACAGTCACGTTAAACGTATCCACACCGCACACAAAAAGGGAATCGCTGTTTTTGTAGCTCAGTAGGAGGTTGGGGTTTTGGCTGCTTACAAGGTTTGGCAGCCAGGCAAATAGGAGGCAGGCGAAGGCAAGGAGCGGAGTTTTCATCTGCGTTTATTTTTAAGTAGTTGAATGTGTCTGCAAATATGTGTCAAATTACAATACCAAACATGAATTGTTTGACAAATGGATCCTCAAATAATCATGCCAGTTTGGTTTTTTACCTTTGCTGCAGAAAAACAAGCTTTTGTGGAAATATTTAGAAAAATCTGGGCGCTGTGGGCAGTCGCCATATTTCTTGCCCTTATGTTCCTGAGCCTGCCCATCATTGGCCTGAACATGGCGCTGGCACCGGGGAAACGCGCCCTGCGCCACAATATCTGGTATTTGCACCACGTGTTCACGCCCTTCTTCCTGATGCTGGTCGGCGTGCGCATGAAAGTGGAGGGAAGGAAAAAGCTTCGCCGCGGGCAATCCTACGTGATCGTGGGCAACCACCGCTCCTCGCTCGATTTTATCGTCAACGCGCATGCATACCCGGGCGTGTTCCGCTTTTTAGCGAAACAGGAGCTGCAAAAGATACCCGTTTTCGGGCTGATCGTGCGGAAAATGTGCTTAGTGGTGGACCGCAGCAGCGCCATGAGCCGGGCGCGGAGCGTGGTGGCCCTGAAGCAGAACCTGGCAGAAGGTTGGAGCATTTTTATCTACCCGGAAGGCAGCCGGAACAAGTCGGGGCAGCCATTGGGCGCCTTTTACGACGGCGCGTTCCGCATCGCCATCCAGACCAAGGCGCCATTGGCCATCCAGACCATCGTGAACATCCATGAGATCACGGGCGCTGATGGGGCGGGGCTGCAGCCAGGGGTGGTGAAGGTGCTTTGGGAAACGCCCATCGCAACCGAAAACATGAGCGCCGAGGATATCCCCCGGCTGAAGGCACAGGTGGAGGCCATCATGCGCCAGCGGCTTGAAAGCTATTCGAAGAGCCGGTTGTAATCGTTGTCGTTCCGCGCCAGTTCTTTGGGCGGGGTGTTCAGGTCGAGCGGTTTTTCTTGGGGTTTGGCGCTTTTTTGCGCTTTCAGGTTGGTGGACAGCAAGGGGCTGTCCTGTTCCCAGCGTTCCAGCATTTGCAGCCCTTCCTCCTCGAACACGCCGTTTTGCAGGTCGATGCTGTCCATGAGGTTGCGGCTGGTGTCCATAAAGCGCTCCATCTCCCCAACCTTGTCGCCCACCTCGTCGGCGAGGGCTTCCATGCTCATTTCGAACAGCTCTTTTTTGTCGGGGTCGCCCGACAGCACGCTCATGGCCGATTTGATGGCGCTGTGCCCCGTCTTGATGGCGATGTACTCGGTTTCTTTCACCCTGATCTGGTCTTGGGTGTCTTCCAGCACGAACTCGGAGTTTTCGTACATCTTTTCCAGCATCCGGTTCAGCACGTCCATGCGCTTGTACAGCACCTCGTATTTGGCGTTCGATTCCTGCAGGCGGCCCGCTTTGCGGGTGGCAAGCATGAGGCTTTTGTCGTCGCTTTTCTTTTTCGCCTGCTCGGCGATGGCCATGTTCTTTTCGATCTCGGCGTTGTTCCCCTCCATCAGGCCCTTCAGTTGCCGCATCTGCCCGCGCAGCGCCCCGATCTGCTTGCTCAGCTTGGTGAGGTTGGATTTCAAGTCTTCGAGGTAGGATTTCAGCACGGAAATGGGGTCGATTTTGACGAAAAGGCCGGTGATGGCCCGCATGACGGACTTGTACATGTACCACACCAGGTTGCGGGCCTTGGGGTCGAGCGCGACATAGATGACGGCTGCCAGCGCTGCGAGCATGCCTGCCAGGTACAGGGTATTGCCGGCCAAAACGAGCAGGGTGGGCAAAACGGTGTTCAGCAACATTCCTGCGCCGAGCAAGATACCGATCAGGAAAATGGCCCCAGTTACGCCTTCGGGCCTTTGCCAAAATGATTTTTGTTTCACGTACTTACAGGTGTTTATGAATCAGTTCCACGTCCTTGTCGATGGCCAGCAGCACTGCTTTGTTGGTTTTTTCAAATGCATCCTTGGCTTTTTCGAGCTTTTCGGCATCGGCTTTTGCGGCGCTTTCGGCTTGTTCTACCTGTGACTGATACGCAGCCATCTCGGCTTGCAGCCGCTCGATTTCAGCTTTGTGCCGCTCGATCTGGTCGCGCAGCCGCGCCACCTCGGTCTGGCGGCCGGCCACTTTGGTGGTGTTCTGGGTTTCCAGGGCGGCGGAGAACTGCGTTTGTTCTTTTTCCACCAGATCTCGGTAATAAGCCGCGGTTTCGAGTAGCTTTTCCTTGGTCAGCCCCAGCGTGGCCGCAGTAGTGAAAGCGCTTTTATAGGCCGTTGGTTCGTCCAGGTTCATGTCTTTCAACTGGACAACCGCCCGCTTGAACTCAAAATAGTCGAAGCCGGGCAGGTTGTTGCGCTCGATGGCCTGGGCCAGGAACTCCAGGCTGCGGTCGTCGAGGTTGGGAGCGGCGAATAAGGATTTTGTTGTCAGCATTTGTTTGATATTATTGTGATAGAATATGCGCCATCCGCAGCAAATCCTTGTTCAGCGGCTTGTTTTTGGCGATAGCCTCTTTGAACGGCGTGTAATGGATGTTGTTGTTTCGGATGCCGACCATGACTCCCGATTTTCCGGCCAAAAGTCCTTCTACGGAGGCAAAACCCAGGATGGAAGACAGTACCCGGTCGAAGGCCGAGGGCGAGCCGCCGCGCTGCAGGTGCCCGATGACCGTCACCTTTATGTCGTCGTAATAATCGATCTTTCCTTCTACGTGCCTGGCGATGTCATATACGGTGCCCATTTTGTTGCCTTCGGCCACGATGACGATGCTGAAAAGCTTGGCGCGCTTGGCGCTGCGCTTGAGCAGGCGCACCAGGTCGTCTATAGAGGTGTCTTCTTCCGGGATCAGCACGCCGCCCGCACCGCCAGCGATGGCCGTGTGCAGGGCGATGAACCCGGAATGGCGGCCCATCACTTCGACAAAGAACAGGCGGTTGTGGGAATCGGCGGTGTCGCGGATCTTGTCCACGGCCTCCACCGAGGTGTTGACGGCTGTATCGAAGCCGATGGTAAAATCGGTGCCGAACAGGTCGTTGTCGATGGTGCCGGGGATGCCCACCACGGGAATATCGGGGTATTCTTCCATAAACTTGGCGGCACCGGTGAAGGTGCCGTTGCCGCCGATGGCGATCAGGCCGTCGATATCGTTGTCAACTAAGTTTTCATAAGCGGTCCTGCGGCCTTCCGGGGTCATGAAGCGCTGGCTGCGGGCGGTTTTCAGCACCGTGCCACCCCGGTGGATGATGTTTCCCACATCGGAGGTTTCTAAGCGCTTGAAGTTGCCGTCGATCATGCCCTCGTAGCCGCGCATGATGCCGTAAATATGCAGGTCGTTGTTGAACGCGTTCCGCACAATGGCGCGGACAGCGGCGTTCATCCCAGGGGCATCGCCACCTGAGGTAAGGACTGCGATCCGTTTTATTTCTTTTGACATTGTTGTTCGGTCGTTGTGTTGAAAAACCGCTGATCCATGCGCCAGCCGCTAGGTTCAATCGGTTTCGTGCCGGTGATAATCAGCCAATGGGTAGATGGGCTTGCGGACCACTACCCCAAGTTTGAGCTTTCGCGCTTCCAGGCACTCTTCCAAAACTCCCTGGAAATGAAAGGCGATGGAGCCGACAAAGTTGATCGGCACGTGCTGGTGGCCATGGTATTTCACTACATGCCGGTCGAGGAACTCGCCGAGACATTCAGCCACCAGTTTTTTTATAAACGGGTGCTTGATGTTGTCGCCCATAAAGCGCGTAAAAGTTGCCAGGTATGCGTTGGCGCCCTTGTCATATATCCGGTCTTTCACGACGTCCTGGCCTTCCGGGTATGCCGCGTTGAAGGCAGCGTATAGGTCGGCGGGCAGCTCGCGGTAGAACCAGGCCCGCAAGATGGCTTTTCCGAGGTGGGTGCCGCTGCCTTCGTCGCCGATCAGCCAGCCGAGCGAGGGCACGTTGTCGAGGATGGACTCCCCGTCGTAGTAACAGCTGTTGGAGCCCGTGCCGAGGATACAGGCGATGCCCGCATCATGGCCGCAAACAGCCCGGGCTGCCGCCAGCAGGTCGTGCTCGACCTCCACTTTGGCCTTGGGGAATACCGCCCGCAAGGCAGCGGCCACAATCTCGCTGCGGTGCTCATCGTGGATACCGGTGCCGTAAAAGAAAATCTCGGCCACTGTTTCGGCTTTCAGCTTTGGCAGCAACTGCTCCTCCAGTATTTTTTTGATGTCTTCCGTGGTATGGAAAAAGGGGCTAAACCCCACCGTGTTCTCCAGTTGCTGGTCGCGGCCACCATGTAGCAATAGCCAGTCGCACTTTGTTGATCCACAATCAGCTATGATTACCATTTTTTCATATAATAATTAGTTCGAAGATCTCGTGGTATTCCCAAAACAGCGCAATGGTGCTACCTTTTTGTAAAAATTACACGAATAGGCGCAAAAATAGGTTTTTCTTTAAAACTAAAAGGGTTTCAGCCCCTGTTCACCACAAAAAACAGGTAGGCGATGTAGGCGGCGACAAAAACGATTCCCTCGCTGCGCTTGATCGACATGCGCCGGCCCACGATCAGGGAGATGAGGATCAGGCAACTGGAAGCGATCACGGCCATGATGTCGAAATTGGAGGCGACGTTGAAAGGCAGCGCGCGGATGTTGGCACTTATACCGAGGATAAGCAGCAGGTTGAAGATGTTGGAACCTACGGCATTGCCCAGGGCAATGTCGGTATTCCCCTTCAAAGCAGCAGAAACAGAGGTGACCAATTCTGGCAAGGAGGTGCCCAGCGCAACCACGGTTATCCCAATCATCGTTTCGCTCAGCCCGAACTGGAGGGCAATGGCGGAAGCGCTGTCAACCACCCATTTGCCACCCAGGAACAAGACGAGGGCGCCCCCAATTATCAGCAGCGCGTTTGATTTCAAATCGTGAAACGGCGCTGTCTTTGGCACGGGCCCTGTCTTTTGGCCTTCTTTGGCGCTGGAGAGGATATATGCTATAAAAAGGAAAAAAAAGAACAGGATGATTGTCCCGTCGCCCCGACTAATCTGAAGCTGGTCTTGTTTTTCGTACCAAAGGTTTGAATTGGCCAAAAAACCGATGAGCAGGGCTGCGGCCAAGGAAAAAGGCACCTCGGAAATAATGGTGTTGCGCGGCACGGGCAAGCTGCGCACGATGGCGGTGCAGCCCAATATCAGCAGCACGTTGGCGATGTTGCTGCCCAGCACGTTGCCGATCGACAGACCGGGCCGCCCTTCGTAGCTTGCCAGTACGCTCACGATCAACTCTGGCAGCGAAGTGCCGAGCGATACGATGGTCAGCCCGATCACCATTTGGGATATGCCCACCTGTTCCGCGATCTTGGTAGAGCCGTCAACAAGCCAGTCCGCCCCTTTTATCAACAGCACGAAACCCAGCAACAATAGGATATAAGTCATCATTTTTTAGATAAAAAACGGTTCCGAATGATTTTTTCTGCCTCCACAGCGTGAAATACAAGGAGCGCGGCGAGCACGCATTTCCCCAGTTCTGCCCAACTGAGCGGTTGGGTGGAGAATACTTCTTGCAGGAACGGCACGTAAAGTATGGCAAGCTGGAGGGCAAACGCCAAAAAGATGGCGCCGATCAAGGGCAAGTTGCTGAAAACACCTTGCCGGAAAAGAAAGGTGTGGTCGCTGCGAATGGCCATCAAATGTGCCAACTGGCTGAAACAGAGGATCGTGAAAACGTAGGTTTGCCATTTCGCGTCGCCGCTTTGCATGGCCCATGCCTGCATGCCCAGGCAGATGCCGCCGATGAGCAACCCTACCCAAAGCACATGCCAGCCCAGCCCGTGGGCGAAAATGCTCTCGTCGGGCTTGCGCGGCGGCACCTGCATGATGTCCTTTTCCGCCGGTTCGCCCGCGAGTGCGAGCGCAGGCAGGCCGTCTGTCACCAGGTTTACCCATAGGATGTGGATCGGGAGCAAGGGGATGGGCATTCCGGCCAAGGGCGCCAGGAAGATTACCCATATTTCGCCGCTGTTGCCGGTCAGGATGTATTTTACAAATTTTCGGATGTTCTCATAAATGCGCCGCCCTTCCTGGACGGCTTTGACGATGGTGGCGAAGTTGTCGTCGCGCAAGATCATGTGGGCCGCTTCTTTTGAAACATCGGTGCCGGTAATGCCCATGGCCACGCCGATGTTGGCCCTGCGCAGCGCCGGCGCGTCGTTCACCCCGTCGCCCGTCATGGCGACAAACTGTTTTTTTCGCTGCAAGGTCTTCACAATCTCGAGCTTTTGCTCCGGTGAAACGCGGGCATAGACCTTTATCCGCTCAATTTTCTCCTCAAACTCGTGCACGGGCATCCGGCTCAGGGCGGCTCCGGTGACAATCAGGTCGGTCGGCTCGGAAATGATGCCCACTTGCCGGGCGATGGCAGCGGCGGTTACCGGGTGGTCGCCGGTGATCATGATGGGTACGATGCCGGCGCTTCGACAGTCGGCAATAGCTTGGGCCGCCTCTGGCCTCGGCGGGTCGATCATGCCAGCAAGGCCGCAAAACTCCAGGTCCTTTTCAAATGCGGCAGGGGTGGCGTGGCGCGGCAGTTGGTCGAGCAATTTGCAGGCGTAGGCCAAAACCCGCATCCCTTTTTCGGCTATTTGGTTGGCAGCAAGGCTTATCCGGTCGTGGTCAGCCCCGGCCAATGTCTCGATGATCGATTCCAGCGCCCCTTTCGTAACTACTAGATACCGGTGATCGGGCAGGGCATGAACGGTCGTCATCATCTTTCTGGTCGAATCAAACGGCAATTCTTCAACCCTGGGAAGGCTGGCATACTGCGCCGGGATTTCTTTGGTCTCGACATAGCTTGCCAGCCCGATTTCGGTCGATTCGCCGCTTGCCTGGCCTTCGGCATCCTTCTGTACGTTGTGGTTGAGCGCCATGCACAGGTGCAGGGCATCTTGGGCCGGCAGCGACAAAGATGTGTGGGCGCTGTCGGGCACCCAGGTTTCCGTGACGCTCATCTTGTTCTGGGTGATCGTGCCGGTTTTGTCCGTGCAGATGTATGTGACAGAGCCAAGCGTCTCTACTGCGGGCAGCTTTCTGATGAGCGCGTTCTTTCTGACCATACGCCGGGCGCCTAGCGCCAGGGCAATGGTGACGACTGCCGGCAACGCTTCCGGGATAGCCGCCACCGCCACCGAAATTGCTGTGAGCAACATACGGATCGGCTCCTCGCCGCGCAACAGCCCGGTGGCGTATATGACAATGCATATCGCCAAGATGGCGTAAGAAAGCTTCTTGCTGAAATCGGCCAGCCTGACCTGCAAGGGCGTGTCGGATTCCTCCCCTTGCAAGAGCTCCGCGATCTGGCCGATCTCGGTGCGCATGCCCGTTGCCACCACGACCCCCTTGCCGCGCCCGTAGGCTACCATGGTCCC
Source organism: uncultured Saprospiraceae bacterium (assembly GCA_964621185.1). Classification (GTDB taxonomy): domain Bacteria; phylum Bacteroidota; class Bacteroidia; order Chitinophagales; family Saprospiraceae; genus M3007. The sequence goes on from CAZULM010000030.1 coordinate 27,579, forward strand.
TTTGTAGGCCATATTGGTATGGTCGCCGATCGGCAGCTGGGCACCTTCCAGGGCATTGGTCTGTTTTTCAACAGCGAGCGATTCGCCGGTAAGCGAAGCTTCGTCTATCCTTAGGCTGTGAACCTCCAGCAGGCGAATGTCGGCCGGCACTAAGTTACCGGCCTCCAGCAGCACAATGTCGCCCGGCACCACGTTTGCCGCTTGAACGGTGGCCGGCGCGCCGGCGCGCAACACGGTGGCGTTTGGGGCGGTCATCGACTTCAAGGCTTCCATGGCTTTCTCGGCCTTGTATTCCTGAAAAAAACCGACTACCGCGTTCAGCACTACGATAATTAGGATAACCAGGGTATCGACGAGCTCTCCAACAAGGCCTGAAATGATGCCGGCGGCGATTAGGATAAGGATCATGACATCCTTGAACTGAAGAAGGAACAGAAGCCAAGCCGGCTTTTTTTGCTTCTCTGCGAGGGTGTTCGGGCCATATTCCAACAGTCTTTCCTCCGATTGGGAGGCTGAAAGCCCGCTTGGCTGGCTGCCGGCAAGGTCCAATACCTCTTTTCCTTTAAGTAAGTGCCAATTCATACGCAGTGGTGGTGGTTATGCGGTGCTGTCCCTGAGGAGTGCGGCCAGGCAAAAAATTAAATAAAATTTGTTTTAAAAACATTGCCAATAAAAAACAATTAGTTTATTTTTGTGTCTCCATTTAAGGCAAAGGTTCTTTTTTCCGCAAAAATCAACACATTTTCGTCAAAAAAACTGCAATCATGGCAACATTTCAAGCAAATTATGGCAACCTTAGCAATGCTGCTCACCCATACGAAGCCGCACCGGTGGAAAACAAATTGGAGTCATTCCTTTGGAAGCTGCTCCTGCTTTCAGCCTTGGCCTATTTTGTTTGGACCGATGCCATCAGCATCGGGATAGGCCCCATGTCGATAGAAAAAACAGCGATGCAGCGCCATACGGGCCAGCAAAATTCCGATTTGTTCAGTTTGTTGGGCTTTTCCCGTGAGAAACAAAGGCCAATACAATTGGAGGAAGGTGCTTGGGACAACCTTACCCCGGTTATTGACCCTGGCTATGCAGCACGGTTTTCCGTGCCGAACGAGCAAGTTGAGCAAGCCGTGGAACGCTGCTCAGTTTTTGTCAAGCGCTTCAGCCCGGTGGCCATTGCCGAGATGCGGCGCTATGGTGTTCCGGCGAGCGTCATGCTGGCCCAAGCGCTGTTGGCCAGCAATGCCGGCGAAGACCCGATCTGTCGGGAGACGAACAATTATTTCCTTCGCTCGTGCCAGCCCACAGCTTGCAAAGCCGCACATTTTACCGACCTGGAATCAATGGATGATATGGCTACAGAGGTGGATGTTTTTCCCAACCTTTGGGGCAGCTTTCGGGCCCAGAGCCTGTTCTTGAAGCAGACCGCCCCATTTTCGGCGCTGTTTCAATTGCCAAGGAACGATTGCCGCGCTTGGGCATTGGGGCTGGAATCCGGTGCTTACTCCTGCGACACCCAATATGGCGAAAAGTTATTGGCCGTCATTCAGGGCTTGGGGCTGGAAGCGTTTGACCGGCGCTGAGCCTCTTGGTCGTTTTTGGCAGACATATGGGCCTCGGAGTCTTCATTTTTTTTGTACGGGCAATGTCGGCACCCGCTGCCACAGCAGTACCCACGGCTGCTCAGGAAATGGGCCGTGAACACCCATGCGCCATTTTCAAGGTAATAATCCCTGCCTGCTAACAATGGTGCGGGTTCTTGTTTGTCGTTTTTTTCCTGCATAGAGGCGTTGTGCTCAGGGCTTTTTGGTCGTTTGCCAACTGACTAAAAGCCAGCCCTTTTTTTTCTTTCGGTAAACCGCGGTGTACAACAAATTGATGTCGAAAGGGTTGCCGGAAATTATGCCTTTCACGTGGATGTCCCCGGTGTTGATGGCAATTTTCCCATAAAACCTGACATTGTTCTGGGAGCGGTCCATTACCTGATACACGATCTTCCCGGTTGTGATGGAGCGGATATGCTCGTGCATGGTTTCTTTCAGGGCATTGGAATGTATGTACACCAAATCCGGCGACAGGTACTGAAGCAGCGCAACCGAGTCCCGGTCGATCATAGCTTTAAAACGCGCCTCTTCTGTGACAATGAGCTGGATCGTTTTGGAGGTTTGCCGCGGATTTGTTTGGGCCAGCAAACGGAACCCTGCCAGGGCTAGAATCAAAAGGAGCAGTGACTGCTTGTTTGGTGTGACCATCGGCCATTGTTTTCGTTAATGATACCGCAAAAGTGACAAAAAGCCGACATGCTTCCTACTTTTGATCTGATTGTTGCAAAAGTTCCTTTCCTTTGTACACTGATTTTCAATCCAGATACTATGAACCGATTGCTTTTCCTCTCCTTCTTTTTCCTGCCTTTTTTGTGCTCCAGCCAGAATTACGGCCTGTGTATGCAAGTATTGGCCTCTACCGGGGGCACGGGGGCGCAGGGCAACTTCCATGTTTCCTGGACGGTTGGCGAGTTGGTGGTCAACACGGTCGCTGCTTCGGGCTATAAAGTTACCCAGGGATTTCACCAGCCCGACGTTTGTGCGCCTGTTTCTACCTGGAATATCGACCTTGAACTGTTGGGCATCGAAGTTTTCCCCAACCCCTCCTCGGGTATTTTCAACATCCGCTATTCGCCCTCGGAAAAAGCCGCCCTCCAAGTGAGCGCATTCGATGTGTTGGGGCATCAGGTATTGCAGCCCCGAGCGCTGCAGGCACCGGAAGGCAGCATCCTGGATGCCAGCCAATGGCCTGCCGGGGTTTATTTGCTTCAAATCCAGGACATCTATTCCAAAGGGAGCGCAACCATCCGGGTGCTGCGCCAGTAATGCCCCCTTTATGTCAGACAAGCCAGAAAACAACACTACTTTTAATCCGTTCTCTCACCTTTTCTCAGTTCAACCATCCAAAACAGTTGTAAACCATGACGCAACGTTTTCTCCTCACCCTGTTTTTTGCGGGCATCTTGTTGGCAAGCGCTTTTTCCCAGGGAGCGCCCCAGGGGTTTAATTACCAGAGTGTGGTGCGCAACGCCAACGGCGCGCCCATCGTGAACCAGACGGTTTCCCTGCTTTTTGCCATCCGCAGCGGCTCCCAGAACGGCCCGATTGCCTATTATGAAAAACATACCACATCCACCAACGAGTTTGGGCTCGCGAACCTGGTTATCGGCCAGGGCACACCGCTGCAAGGCGACTTCTCATCCATCAACTGGGGCGGCGGCGCCAAATACCTGACGGTCAGCATCGAAAGCTCGCCCAATGTTTTTGACGAACTGGGCTCGGCGCAGTTGTTGAGCGTGCCTTATGCCCTGTACGCCCAAAATGGCGGTGGCGGCGGCGGCTCTGACAACTGGGGCTCCCAAACGGCGTTCACCAACCCTACCCTCACCGGAAACGGCCTGGCGGGCAACCCGCTCGGCATCGCCCAGCAATCGGCCCAAACTGGCCAGGTACTGAAATGGAACGGCAGCACCTGGGCCCCAGCCGACGACAATGTCGGCGGCGGCGGCGGCGGCGGCACCGTTACCCAGATCAACACCGGCGCCGGCCTCTCAGGCGGCCCGATAACAACTTCGGGCACTATTGGCCTGACGAACACCGGCGTGACGGCAGGCACTTATGGCAGCGCTACGGAAATCCCCGTCATCACCGTGGATGCCCAGGGGCGCGTGTCCAACGTGTTCAAAACCATCGTGCAACAGGGCGCCGTGGGCCTCAATTCTGGCGCCGGTATTTCTGTCGTCACCAACGGCTTCAACAACTTTACCATCGTCAACACCGGCGACACGAATGCCGCCGACGATATAACAACGACCTCACAGGCCAATGGCGATGTCAGCGGCACGTTCAGCAACTTGCAGTTGAAGTCAAACGTTGTCGGAACGGCTGAATTGGTTGACGGCGGCGTGACGGCTGCAAAATTGGCCAATATGAGCGCCACCAATGGCCAGGTGCTGAAATGGAACGGAACCGCATGGGCGCCCGCCACCGACAACACGGGCAGCGTGGCCTTGACGGGCGGAACAGGCATCACCATTTCCGGCACTGCGCCCAACTACACCATCACCAACTCCGGCGATACCAATGCCGCCGACGACCTGACAAACACCTCCGTCGCCAATGGCGATATCTCAGGCTTGTTCAGCAACCTGCAGATCAAGCCAAACGTGGTCACTTCGGCGGAAATTGCCGACAATGCGGTTGGTTCCTCCGAAATCGCCGACAACGCAGTGAACACCGCTGAAATCGCCAATGGCGCAGTAACTGCGGCAAAATTGGCCAATATGGGCGCCGCCAATGGACAAGTATTGAAATGGAACGGCACAGCCTGGGCCCCTGCCGCAGACAATGCAGGCTTGTTCGCGGTACTGCCCGGGGCAGGCATCGACGTGACGGTATCGGGCAGCAATTTTATCGTCATCAATACGGGCGATACGGATGCCAGCAACGATTTGACCACTTCAACCATGTTTGGCGGCGACGTTTCTGGCACGGCGAGCAATCTCCAGATAAATGCAGGCGCGGTTATCAATTCCGACATGGCGCCCAATTCAATAGGAACCAGCAACCTTATCAATGGCGCGGTGACAGGGGCAAAAATAAATGGCATGAGCGCCTTGACCGGCCAGGTATTGAAGTGGAATGGCACTACCTGGGCGCCTGCCAACGATGCCGGCGGCGGCGATGACTGGGGCAACCAAACCGTTGTGGCCGGTGCGGCGCTCACCGGGAACGGCACGGTGGCAAGCCCCCTCAACCTCGCCCCCCAAGGCGCTAATAACGGCCAAGTGCTCAAATGGAACGGCATGGCATGGGCGCCTGGCAACGACCAAACAGGTTCCGGCACGGGCGATTCCTATTTCGCCGGCCCTGGCATCAGCATTACCGGCAACTCGCCCAACTTCACCATCAACAACACAGGCGATGCCGACAACAGCCCGACGAATGAGATACAGGTGCTCTCCATCTCCGGCAACATGTTGAGCCTTTCCAACGGCGGCGGCACGGTCACGCTCCCGGCAACAGGGCCAGGCGTCACCTATTCCGCTGGGCCGGGCATCAGCATCACCGGCACCGCGCCCAACCTGACCATCAACAACACGGGCGATGCAGACGCCAGCCCCACCAACGAACTACAGACACTGGCTTTGACCGGGACGGTGCTTTCACTTTCCCAGAACAACAGCAGCGTTGACTTTGCCGCGCTTTTTGCGGCGAACACCAGTTCAGAGTGGATGAAAACCGGCAACCATATCTTCAACACCAACACGGGCAACGTGCTGATCGGCACAAATACCAGTACTTCTGGCAGGCTCCAGGTGGTGAACGGTAGCGCAGCGCACGAAGCGGGCCATTTCACCCAGACCGGCGGCACAAAATCGGCCGTTTATGGGGAGGCCGGCGCCGGAGCGGGCGGTTTCTTCACCTCCACCACCGGCCCGGCACTCATCACGGGCACGGGCAATGTGGGCATCGGCGCCAACATCCCGGCTGCACGGCTGCACATTTCGGGCAACGGCGAAACCGTCCGGCTGCAGAGCAACTTGCCCAGCATCGGCTTCGCCGGCAACGGCGCCAACGCATTCATCAAGCTCGACGGCCCGGCTTTCCAATTAGGCACTTCAGATTCTTTGAAAGGCGTGTTCATCATGCCCGGTGGGAAAAACGCCATTTTTGCCGATGCCGAGCGCGGCAACGTGAGCATAGGGACAGCCGGAAAGCCGGCGGGAAGGCTGCACGTGTTCCAGGAGAAGTTTGGCATAGTATTGGAAAACACCAATTCCGGCGACCTATGGGAATTCTCCGTGGACCCGGCAAACGGGAACCTGAACCTGTTCAACAACAATATCCCTGGAGGCGTTCCGGCCGGCACATTTGCCACCAACGGCATTTACATGCCTTCCGACAGCCGGCTCAAAACCGACGTAGCGGCCGTGTCGATGGGCGTGCTGGAAAAAGTGCTGAAACTGAACGCCATGAAATACCGGTACAAAGTGCAGGATCCGTCCGCAAAACCGAGTATTGGCTTTATGGCCCAGGAAGTGGATGCGCTTTTCCCGGAACTGACGGCGGTCCAAAGGTCGCATGACGGCGCCGGGGAATCGCTGTCGATCAACTATGCGGGTTTTGGCGTGCTGGCCATCAAGGCCATCCAGGAGCAGCAGCTTCAGGTAGAGGCTTTGAAGCAAGAAAACGAAAAGTTGCGCGCCAAGACAGCCACGTTGGAAGCCCGGTTGGGCAAATTGGAGCAAGCTTTGGAGGCAAAGAAGGATTAATTTCCTTAAAATTGAATTGTTTGCACGAATTTTGGGGCGACATCTCAAAGGGTGTTGCCCCAAAATTTTCCGTTAGAACTCTACAAATCAACAATGCCAAACCATTTCAAACACTATATTTTCGGCATATTCCTGCTGTTGGCCAGCATCTGCGCTTCTGCCCAAACCGGGCACGCTTTTTACCGCGACACATTCTGCTCTAACCAGAGCATTTTTGTAGTCAACCAAATTTTTGGCCCCTCGAACCCTACCGGCACCGTGACTATACCCGGCGGAGCTTTTAACGGCGCCGACAGCGTCATCCATGTGGCGCTTACTTTCAACCAACCGGCGGTATTCAACCTGAACGCCACAATATGTGCCGACGATACCCTTGTGGTAAATGGCAAGCCATACCACGCCAATTTTTTCATCGGCCAGGAGGTGGTGCAAGAAGGCGCGGCAAACGGCTGTGACAGCATCATCAACGTACACCTGAGCGTCCGCCCGATTTATTTCGACTATGAAGTGGAGATATGCGAAGGCGAAACCGTTGTCGTCAACGGCACGGTCTATGATGCTTTCATAAAAAAATCGGGGATCGAGGTGATCCCAACCGCTGGCCCCTGCGACAGCATATTGAACGTAAAAGTCAAGGCGCTGACGCCGCCATTCAGCAACCTGCGCGACACGCTTTGTCCCGACGGGTTCTACATGATCAACGGCACCCGGTACGACTTCAACAACCGGAACGGGTATGAGATATTGCCCAATGCAGCCGTAAGCGGTTGTGATTCCATAATAGCCATTGACCTGGAGTTCAGGAACTTATGGCTGTACATTGGCGAAGACCGGGAGATGGTCTTTGGCGATACGATCTGTATCACGCCGCAGTACGGGCTAAGCCCCACCAGTTTGGTTTGGCTGCCAACGGCTCCCTGTGCAGATTCTGCCTGCATCGACAACTGTATCCGCCCCACCCAGGCCGCGATGTTCACCTTGCTGGCAACAGATGTCAGCGGCTGTGTGCTCAAAGACGAAATACGCTTGAGCGTCTCGAAAAAGAACAGGGTGTATGCGCCCAATGTGTTCAACCCCGACGCGGGTGAGCCGAACAACCGCTTTTTCCTGAGCTGCGACCGCGGGGTGGTGAACATCAAGCGCATGTTCATTGCCGACCGCTGGGGCGAGCTGTTGTACGACCAAACCGATGTGCTGCCCAACAGCCCCGATGCGGGCTGGGACGGCTATTACCGCGGAAAGGTGATGCACCCCGATACCTATATCTACTGGGCGGAACTGGAGCGTTTCGACGGCAGCACCTTTGTAGAAAGGGGGGGCTTTGCGTTGGTGCGCTAAAAGGTTTCTCACAACGGCACGACGGCACAACGATACGCTACCCCCTGACCGATGCCTGCAGCAATGCTAAGGCGAAGCTTTTTCGTCGTGTCGTTGTGCGAAACCTATTTATACCTCACGCCGCTTGGTTTTGTGCATACCGATCTTTGTAATCAATTGAAGATCAGTTGAATCAATCATACTCAATCACAAAAATCAGGCGAATCATAGTATATGTCGCGCGTAAGCTCCCCTATTTACCCAACCAGCCGATCCCGGAACCGCTCCCTGAATTTTCGCACCTTGGGTGCAATCACGAACGAGCAGTAGGGCTGGTTCGGGTTGTCCTTGAAATAGTTTTGGTGGTAGTCTTCGGCCTTGAAAAACTTGGTGAGCGGGCTGATCTCGGTGACGATCGGGTCGTCCCAAAGCGCTTGTGCTTCTTTTTTAACTTCTTCAGCCACAGACTTTTGTATTTCAGAATTGTAAAAAATGACCGAGCGATACTGTGTGCCGGTATCGTTGCCCTGTCGGTTGAGGGTCGTTGGGTCGTGAACCGTGAAAAACACTTCCAGGATTTCCCTGAAAGAAATAATAGCAGGGTCGAAGGTGACCTGTACCACTTCGGCGTGCCCGCTCAGGCCCGTGCAAATTTCCCGGTATGTCGGGTTGTCGGATTTTCCGCCCGAATAACCGCTTTCCACTTTCAGCACGCCTTTCAGGTCCTGGTACATGATCTCGACGCACCAAAAGCAGCCACCGCCCAGGGTAGCGGTTTCGGTGTGGTTGGGAAAGGAATGAGGTGTGTGGTTTGGCATAGCTTAAACATTATACTATGATTCGCCTGATTTTTGTGATTGAGTATGATTGATTCAACTGATTTTCAAATGATTACAAAGATCGGTATGCACAAAACCAAGCGGCGTGAGGTATAATAATCAGGTACTATTGTCAGCGTGGCAAAACAACAGAAACAAAACCCGCAACAGAATGGTTTGCCAAAAGCAGCCAATCGGCCCATTTGTCGCGGCGCGAACGTTTCCTCACACTGCCCGGTGCAGGTGATACCCGTTTTCTCCTGCCAAATAATTCAGGAAACGGTTGAGGCCCAGCCATTTGCTGTCGTCTAATCCGTAGCTGATGTTGTGGCGGAAATAGCTTTCAATGTCGATGTTTTCCATTGTCGGGAGTATTTTCACCAGTTCGGGCAAGTTGTCGATCCCGAGTTGCAGGGCCTTGTTGAAACGTTCGATCAGTTCGGGGTTGATGGGCTTTACGGCAATCCAGGCGGCGAACACGAAGGGCAATTCGGTCCATGCCGTCCATGCCTCTCCGAGGTCATAGACATATTCATACCGGTTTTCCAGCCCAATGGTGCGGTCGCCGATGATAAGCCCAGCTGTGTCGCCAACTATTTGGCTTTCAAAGCCCTGTGCGGCGGGGATTAGTTCAGGGCTTATTTTCCAATAATGCGCGCAAAGCAGTTTGGTGAGCGCCACCGAGCTTTTGGAATGGAAGTCGAGCAGGATATGCCTGATTTCCGGAAGGGGTTTTTCGGAAAATACGCAGACCGTTTTTACCTTCCCGGTAGAGCCTATACAGAAATTGGACATGATATATGCCTGTGGCAGCTCAGGGATCACCGCTACGGGTGTGAGCGCAAGGTCAACTTCGCCGGCGAGCAGCTTTTGGGCGCATATCGATGGGATATCGAGGCTCAAATCGATCATGCCGGCCATATCGCTGCGATAAAGCCCATAAATGAAAGGTTTGGTGTTCAGGTAGCTGACGGCTGACAGGCGTAGTTGCGACATGGCGGGGCGAAGGTAAATTGCCGGATAATTTTCTTTGCTTTTTCAGGGATAAATGGTTTAATCTTAATTTAACTTTTGCTTACTTTGTTGCGGGTTTCAGCTTGAAGCAGCTGTATTCCCAGACCAATATTTTCACTAAACCAACTCTATCATGTTCAAAAGAATACTCAGCACACTGGCATTCGTATTGCTGGTGACAGTTTTGGTGAACGCTCAAGTTACGACAGCCTCTATCCTTGGAGAAGTCACCGACGAGAGCGGCAACTCACTGGCCGGCGTGACCATCGTGGCCACCCATACACCCTCTGGCACCACCTATGGCACTTATTCCCGAGGCGATGGGCGCTATACGCTGCCGAACCTCCGGGTAGGCGGCCCTTACACCATCGCGCTTTCCTACACGGGCTACGAGGCCAAAAAAACCGAAGGGATCATGCTTTCGGTAGGCCAGAAGCTCCCGCTCGATTTGGCCATGGTCTCCGCTTCGACCACATTGGGCGAGGTGGTCATTTCCGGCGGCACCGACCCTGTGCTGAACTCCTCGCGCACCGGTGCTTCGACAAACATCAGCCGCGCCCAGATCAACACTTTGCCCACCATTGGCCGTTCGGCCTTTGATTACACCCGTTTGAGCCCTGCGGCAGACGGCGGGTCGTTCGGTGGCCGCAACGACCAGTTCAACAACTTCTCCCTCGACGGGGCGATCTTCAACAACCCCTTTGGCCTTGACGCCGCCACGCCTGGTGGGCAATCAGAGGCACAGCCTATTTCGCTGGACGCCATTGACCAGATACAGTTGTCGTACGCGCCGTACGACGTGACGCAGAGTGGCTTCACCGGGGCGGCCATCAACGCCGTCACCAAATCCGGCACCAACCAGGTAGCCGGCACGGTGTTCGGCTTTTACCGCAACCAGAGCATGATCGGTTCAAAAGTGGATGGGGCAAAGGCGCCAAGAGGCGACCTGACCCAATTGCAGACCGGTTTCAGCCTCGGCGGCCCGATCATCAAGAACAAGCTGTTTTTCTTCGTAAATGCCGAGCTGGAGCGGCGCAGCGACCTCGGTTCCGCGTTCGTGCCCAACCGCGGGGTTGACGGCCCCGGTATTTCCAGGGTGCTGGCCAGCGATCTGGATGCAGTGGCTTCTGCCCTGCGCAGCATCGGGTACGAACCTGGCCCTTATGAGAACTTCACCCTGGAGGCGCCCAACATGAAGGCCATTGCAAAGCTGGACTGGAATATCGTGAAAGGCCATTCGCTTTCTTTGACCTACAATTACCTGGACGCCTCGAAGGAAAAGCCGGCGCACCCATTTGCCATTGGCCGCCGCGGGCCGGATTTCACTACCCTGCAGTTCCGCAATGCCGGCTACCGGATCAACAACAAGCTGAACCAGGTGATCGGCGAGCTGCGGTCTTCGTTTGGCAGCACGGTGTCCAACAAATTCCAGTTGGGCTATGCCGCTTTCCGCGATTCCCGCGACCCCTTCTCCACGCCAGCCCCGTCGATCAGCATTGCCAAAGACGGCACCCGCTACATCATTGCCGGCCATGAGCCGTTCTCGATTTACAACCGGCTGAACCAGGATGTCTTGCAGGTGAACGACAACCTCAGCATCTACATGGGCAGCCATACCCTGACCATTGGCGGCGCCTACGAACAGTTCAAGTTCGACAACTCATTCAACCTCGGCACTTATGGCGGCACATTCGGGCCCGACTATGCCAGCGTGAACGATTTTTTGGCTGCCGTTAGCTCGGGCGCCGTTGGCCAGCAGATTGCCGTGGCCGACAGTATTTTCAACAACACGCCCCATTTGGGCTGGAACTGGTCGTACACCAACCTGGGCCAGATCAGCGCTTACATTCAGGACGAGATTTCCCTGTTCGACCGCCTGACGGTGACGTTGGGCCTGCGCATGGACAAACCGACCTACCTGAACACTAAGGAGAAAATTCAGGAGAAATTGGAGCCGCTGACCGCGCCGGGCTGCTGCTACCAGCCGGAGATACAGTATTACGACGAAAATGGCGACGGCATACAGTTCGACCACACGCAACTGCCCAGCACGAAGCCGTTGTTCAACCCCCGCGTCGGATTCAACTGGGACGTGGTGGGCGACCGCTCCTTCCAGGTGCGCGGCGGTTCGGGCCTGTTCAGCGGGCGTTTCCCCTTTGTATGGATCGGCAACCACGTGGCCAACCCCAACTTCTTCTTCTATTGTGTGACACACCCGGATTTCAAATTCCCGCAGGTTTGGCGCAGCAACCTCGGCATCGACAAAAAATTTGCCGGCGGCTGGGTGGCTTCTGCCGATTTCATCTACACCAAGGACATAAACGGGATGATGGTGCGCAATTACGGCCTGAACCTGCCCACCGGCAGGCTGCAAGCGCCAGGCGACAACCGCCCGATCTACACCGATGCCGACCGCGCCAAGCATTTGTTTGGCGGCAATACCGACGCATTTGTCTTCACGAACACCGATGTGGGCTATTCCACGAATCTGACCCTGCAGCTCCAGCGCACCTGGTCGAACGGCATGTACGCCAGCCTCGGATACAACTACCTCGACAGCAGGGACGCTTCCTCCATCGAAGCCGAAATCTCCTCCGACGCCTATGACCGCAACCCGGCCTACGGCCATGTGAACAACGCCGTGCTGGCGCCGTCCATTTATGGCAATAAGCACCGTGTAGTTGGCTCATTCTCCAAAAAGTTCAGCTATGGCGGCGCAGAAAGGAACAAGTTTGCCACGACCATCGGCCTGTTCTTACAGTATGCACAAGGCGGTCGATTCTCCTACACGTATTCCGGCAACATCAACAACGACGGCTCCGGCAACAACGACTTGATGTACATACCGACCAATGCCCAAATCGACCAGATGCAGTTCTCCGGGGATGTGGGCGCGCAAAGGGCTGCCTTGAAAGCCTTTATCGAACAGGATGACTATTTGAGCAAAAACCGCGGCTCGGTCGTGGAAAAATACGGGATTCTGAGCCCCTGGTACAACAACTGGGACCTCCGCATCCTGCAAGACCTGAACCACAAAGCGGGCAAAAAGATGAACACAGTTCAACTGAGCATCGATATCCTGAACGTGGGCAACCTGATCAGCAACAAATGGGGCGTGCGCCAGATACCGGCCACCACCCAGCCGCTCGGCGTAACGGTGGACCCAGCTACCAGCGTGCCGACCTATTCGTTCGATACAAAGATCGACAAGACCTTTGTGCAGGATTTCAGCCTGTTGAGCCGTTGGCAAGCACAGGTGGGGCTGCGGTACAGCTTCTAAAGTCCATAGCGCAGTTCGAGCGTGCGACGGAATTATGCAAAAAGGGTTGACAGGAAAAAACTGCGACAGACTTTGTTTTGATTCCCGGTGTCAAAGACCTTCCAGGTATTGAAAGCCTGGAAGGTCTAACGCTCGAACGAAATAAAACCTTGTTGGATTCTCAAAGCCAAGCCTTTTGACACAACACTCAACTTCATTTTTCAAACAACAAATCCTGCCTTTATGAATGCAACAACTACAAACCGCGGCGCATCTGACACCAAGCGCCTGATTTTCTTTCTCCTCAAGAAGTTCGCCAAGATCGGCCTGCGTTGGGCGGCCTGGCTCAGTTTGGGCGTCATTGCCTGGATCCTGATGCCCCCATTGCCCCCTGCTTTTATGTGGACGCTTGTTCTGTGCATGCTCGGCGCTATGTCCATACACACGATCCTGCACCGGAAAGGGGTTGCCGCAGGCTTTGCCAAACAAGCCTGCCGTTTTGTCTTTTTCCTTTCCATCCCCATGCTTTTCGTGTTCGCAGGCAACCGTATTGCGGTGTGGGGCGCTTCGGAGGAGGCTGAAAATCCCGCGCAAGGCCCTGCATTTAATGTAAGACAAGGCGTAGTGCCGATGGAGGAATACGTGGAATTGAAAAAACTCCAGAAGGAAGGCATCAAAGACCCAAAAATGACCAAAAAAACGGTGAAAAAGTTTTTCAGGAAGCACTTGAAGAAATTTAAGGAAATGGACAGCACTGCCAAGGTGGTTTTTATCGTCTTGGGGGTTATCCTGCTCGTTTTCATCTTTACGGCGCTCTTTTTCTACCTTTTGGTCGCCGAAACTTCCGATAGCTGCCTGGAAGCCAGCAGCAGCAGCGACAGCAGCTGTTGTATGGAATAACCGTTAACAGACACTGACATTGGAATTGGTTAAGTCATTGAGCGGTTGGGGAAATTACCCGAGTATGGATGCGATGGTTTCCCAGCCATGCAATATTGAGGAGCTGAGGCAAGTCGTCTTGAACCAGGATCGCCTGATAGCGCGCGGCAACGGCAAAAGCTACGGCGATGCCGCCATCGGGGAGCGGGTGCTCTCCACCTTAGCCTTGCGGGAACTGCGCAGCTTTTCTCCTGCAACAGGGGTGATCGAATGCGAAGCGGGCATGCTCCTGGCCGATCTGTTGCCGGTCATCATTCCCGCTGGCTGGTTTTTCCACGTCACGCCCGGCATAAAGAACATTACGGTCGGCGGGGCCATCGCTTCGGACGTGCACGGGAAAAACCACCCGGCCAAAGGCTGTTTCTCCAATTGGCTGATTTCGTTCGAGCTGATGGACGCTTCGGGCGCGATATTGACCTGCTCCCGGGAAGAGAATGCCAGCTTGTTCTGGCAAACCTGTGGCGGTATGGGCTGGACGGGCATCATCCTGTCGGCACGCTTTCAGCTGATGCGGATCGGTTCGGTGTTTGTTCGGCAGCTTACCGTTCGTTGCCATGGCTTAGAATCGATATTTAAAGTATTTGAGGGCAACCTGGCAAGCACGTACACCGTCGGTTGGATCGACACGACAGCTTCTGGCAAGGGCTTTGGCAGGGGTGCGGTGCATCTGGCCGAACATGTCGAGGGAGGGGGCAAATTGGCCTGGCAGGAAAAAACACCCGGGAACATCCCCTTTTTTGCGCCTTCATGGCTCCTGAACCCGCTCAGTATCCGGGCTTTCAATGCCTTGTATTTCAAGAAAAACCACGACCAGGATCGGTTGGTGGATATTGACGCCTGTTTTTACCCTTTGGATGGCCTGCGAAACTGGAACCGCCTGTATGGTCGGCGCGGATTTGTGCAATACCAGTGCTGCCTGCCCGAAAAAAACGCTTTCGACGGCGTTCGGCGGGCCATGGAACTGGTACGGCAAAGCCCGGAGACGCCCTTCCTGAGCGTGCTGAAACGGCATGGGGAACGCCCCCCGGAAGCCCTAAACTCCTTTCCGATAAAGGGCTATTCCCTGGCGCTTGATTTTCCGCGCACGGCCGGCATTTTCCGCCTGGTGCAACAGCTCGATTCCTTGGTGTGGGGATTGGGCGGCAAGGTTTACTTAGCAAAGGATTCATGTTCCGAGGCCAGGATGGGGCGGGTGAACCCGGCAGCGTTCGGGGATGCGAAATTTTGGTCGGCGTTGCGGGGGAGGCTTGGGTTGGGGTGAGGAAGAAACAAACCCTACAACCGCTCAAAATCCTTAAACAACGAGTACCGCACCGCCTCCACTTTTTCCCGATACCCCACCCACTGCTTTTCAAAAAGCGCGTTCACCATTTCGATCAGTGCATCAGCGTCGCTTTTGGCGGTGGCGATGGCCACTTTCGTGGTGCTGTTGGGCGCACCTTCGTTGCCATTGATGTATCCGAATGCCTTCCAGAGCTTGGCGTTCATGTTGTCGGGATTGCGCTTTATGCCTTTTTCTTCTTTGTGTTGGAAGAATTTCTCTTTTAGCACCGTAATAGAGTCTTTGATGGCCGAGCCGAGTTTGTTTACCGCTTTTTTGGTGCTGTCCGGCACGTTGACGAACTGCCCTTCCACCAGGCCGATGGTTTTTTCCGCCTCTTTCAAGCGGTCGTAGGCCTTGGAAAGCCGCTCCACCGTGGCATACAGGTCGCGGGTGGCCGCGGCTTTGGCAGCTTTGTCGGCAGCAGAAACCCTGAGGCGCGGGTCGTCCATCACTTTTACCAACACCGAATCCGTCCAATCCATGTATTTCACCTTCACCCAGTAATCGCCCGCCGGCACCCTTGGTCCTCCTCCCGGCTCCTGTTGGTCGGGAGAAGGCTCGTTTTTGGAAGGGAAGCGCACGCCTTTCGTGTCCATGTTCCACCAGATATTGGAGCTGAAGGCGCTGTCAAGCTCGGTTTTGAAGCGCCGCAGCGTATCGCCCTGCATGGATAAGACCACTACCGCTGCTTTTTCTTTTTTCTTCTCGGCGCCGCCCCTGCCTTTTTTCTCTTTTCCCTTGTCCTCCTTGTCTTTCTTTTCTTTCTCCTCCTTCTCTACCTTGCCCCTTGTTTCTTGCCCCTTGCCCTTTGCCTCTTCTTGCCCCTTGCCCTTTGCCTCTTGCCCCTTGCCCTTTGCCTCTTCTCGCCCCTTGCCCTTTGCCCCTTGCTCCCCCGGTTTTACCCAAACCGGGATCCTTACCGCAGTTCCTTTGTTATCTCCCTGATACACAGCATCTACGGCGAACCGCGGCCCGTCGAAGGAGCGGAATTCCGCGTGTATGCCTGGTTGTGCGGCAAACAGTTTGAACGGTTCGTCGAGCATGGCGGCGCCGTGCTGTGCGAGCGCGCGAAGGGGCGCGAGGTTATCGAGTATCCAGATTGCGCGGCCAAAGGTGCCCAGCACCAGGTCGCCGTCGCGCTGTTGAATCTTCATGTCGTACACCGGCACGGATGGAAAGGTCTCGCCGGGCCATTTCACCCAGTTTTCCCCGTAGTTGATGGAAACGTACAGGCCTTGGTCGGTGCCGAGGAACAGCAACGCTGGCGCCTCGGGATCCTGCACCATGGAGAGGCAGAAATTGCCGCCATTGGCGCCGTTCGGTGCCGGCATGTTTTTGGGAGAGGCCAAGCGTTTCCAGGTTTTGCCGAAATCGGCGGTGTGGTAGAGGTAGGGCGCGAAGTCGTTCTGGCGGTAGTTGTTTAGCACGACGAAGGCCTCCCCGGCATTTTTTGCCGAGCTTTCGATGGCGGGTATCCACGCAGCTTTCGGGGCTTCGGGGAGCTTGGGGCCGACGTTTTCCCAGGTCTTTCCGCCGTCGCGGGTGAGCTGTACGTTGCCGTCGTCGGTGCCGGCCCAGATCACCCCGCGCTCCACCGAGGAGGGGCTGATGGCGATGACAGTGCAGTGGTTTTCGGCGTTGGTGGCGTCGTAGGTGAGGCCGCCGGAGATGTCCTGGTGCAGTTTTGAGGTATCGTTGGTGCTCAGGTCGGGGCTGATGATCTGCCAGGTTTGGCCCAGGTCGGTGGAATGGTGGATGAACTGCGAGCCGAAATAAATCCCGTGGGGCTGGAAGGGGTCTTGTGCCAGCGGGGCGTTCCAGTTGAAGCGGAGCTCTGTTTTCCCGTCGGGGTGCAAGGGCTTTATGTAGCGGCTGTCGCCGGTTTTGCGGTCGATATAGCTCAACTCGCCGCCTTGCGACTCTGAAAACACATATCGTGCGTCATCCTTGCGGGGCATAGTCTCGAATCCGTCGCCAAAATTAACTTCTTGCCAATCGGAATTGCGGATGCCGCCCGATTTCCAAACGGCCGAGGGGCCTACCCAGGAGCCGTTGTCCTGCAAGCCGCCATACACATTGTAAGGCCATTCGTTGTCGGTCTCTACGTGGTAAAACTGCCCGACGGGGATGTTCTCGGCGTAGCGCCAGGTTTTGCCGCGGTCGAGGGTGATGTTCAAGCCGCCGTCGTTGCCGTTGATGATGTAGTTGGGGTTGTCGGGGCTGATCCAGAACGCGTGGTGGTCGGGGTGGATGGTCCAGCCGGCGAATGTTTCAAAGGTTTTGCCCCCGTCTTCGCTTTTGGCGATGTAAGTAAAGATAGAATACACGCGGTTTTCGTTGCTGGGATCGACGTATATCTCTCCGTAGTAAAATGGCCGGTCGCCCATGCCTTTGGTGGCCATCTTCTGCCATTTTCGGCCGCCATCGGCACTTTTGTATAGGGCGTTTTCCTTCGCTTCTACCAGTGCGTACACGATGTCGGGATTGCTTTTTGCGACAGCCAGGCCCATGCGGCCGAGTTCGCCTTCTGGCAGGCCATCCTTTTCGGACCGTTTTTCCCAGGTTTCGCCGGCATCGTAGCTGACGTAGAGGCCGGACCCCTTGCCGCCCGACTTGAAGAACCAAGGCCAGCGGCGGTATTCCCACATGGCCGCGAAGAGCTTGTTGGGGTTCTGGGGGTCGGCAACCAGCTCGGCGCAGCCGGTCAGGTCGTTGACGTACAGTACTTTTTTCCAGTTTTTGCCGCCGTCGGTGGTTTTAAAGACGCCGCGTTCTTCTGTCGGGCCGTTGGTGGAGCCGAGCGATGCGACGAAGGCTATGTCCGGGTTGTCGCGGTGCAATATGATGCGGTGTATGGTGCGGGTATTGGGCAGGCCCATGAACACCCAGTCCTGGCCGCCGTTGATGGTCTTGAAGATGCCCACGCCAAAATTCTGGGAATTCCGCGGGTTGCCTTCGCCGGTGCCCACCCATATTTCGTCGGGGTTGCGCGGGTTCACGGCGATGGCGCCGATACTTTGAGTCGGGGCTTTGTCGAAAATGGGCTGCCAGTTGGTGCCGCCACTGGTGCTGCGCCACACGCCGCCCGACGCCGCGCACGCGTAAATGACTTCTGGCCGGGTGGGATCGACTGCGATGGCGGTAATGCGGCCCGACATGGCGCCCGGGCCGATGCTGCGGATATTGACGGCTTTCAATATTTCATCGGTAAAGGCAGGCTTTTCATTTTGGGCGAGCAAGCTGCAACAGCAGGCGAAAAACAAGAGCGACAGGGAAAAATTTTTCATTAAATAAAAATGTTTAGCGGTCGCAAAACTCAGAAAACAGCGGGAAAATCCGGCATGGATTCCTTTTTTTCGATGAAATGGGCCAGTTTTGTTGTCAATGAAACAGGCTTTTCCAGGGGTTTAGGCTCATTTTAAGTGGATTGACCCCTCACTACTGGCCCTGTTTCGCGCAGATTTCACGCAGATTTCTCTTTACAGATTTTACGCAGAAAAAATCTGTGTTTTTTTTCTGCGCAAAATCTGTGCGAAATAAAATGTCAGGCTGTGCGGGTTTCGCCGTTCTTTTGCGGCTATGGCATCCATATTTGGCCACATAGCGGCTTCCACCGCCCTGGGCTACAGTTTCTTCCCCAAACATACCCGCCTGGCCACCCTGCTGCTGGCGGGGTTTTGCGCCTTTGCGCCCGACCTCGACGTGCTGGCGTTTCGCTATGGCGTCCCTTACGAAAGCCAGTGGGGGCATCGGGGCTGGACGCATTCCGTCGTTTTTGCCGTCGGGTTTGGGGGGCTTATGTACTTGCTGCTCAAGCTTTTAAGCCCCAAAAACACCATAAGCTGCCGGACGGGCATCTGGCTCATGCTCAGCACCCTCTCCCACCCTATGTTAGACATGATGACCAACGGGGGCCGTGGCTGCGCGCTTTGGTGGCCGTTCAGCACGGAGCGCATCTTTTTCCCTTTTCGGCCCATTTTGGTGTCGCCCATGAGCGTGGGCGGCTTTATGGGCGAATGGGGGCTGCGGGTCCTGCTGAGCGAGCTGTTTTGGATCGGGGTGCCGGCGCTGGTGATGGTGTGGGCGTTCAGACCCCGCCCCGGCCCGGCCCCTTCGGGGAGGGGGTGACATCCTGCTTCGCTTAGGCATTTCGGGCACCTTGGCATGACCCCGCCCCGGCCCTCCCTCTTCGGGGAGGGCCGGGGCGGGGTTTAAATAATTCCCAACAACCCCTTACTTTTGCGCCCTTAAAATTTAAAAATCGACCTAAGTCAACGGATGAAAGTATTCAAGTTTGGAGGGGCAAGCCTCAAAGATGCTGCCAACATCAAGAACGTAGCCAGTATCCTGCAACGCTACCAAAAGGATTCTTTGGTCATAATCGTATCTGCAACGGGCAAAACGACCAATGCCCTGGAAGCGGTTGTCGAGGCGCACGCCAAGCAAACCGGGGAAGCGCAAAGCCTGTACAACAGCTTCAAAGAGAACCACTACGCCATCATGCGGGAGCTATTTGACGCCAACGACAAGGTGTTCACGGAGGTGAACGACACCTTCGTGGAAGGCGAATGGGTGCTGGAAGAGCCGCCCGCGGAAAACTACGATTACATGTACGACCAGTTGGTGTGCATGGGCGAGCTGGTGTCTTCCAAAATAGTGGCCGCTTACCTCAACAAGATCGGGCTGCCCACAAGCTGGCTCGACGCCCGCGACGTCATCGCCACCGACAACACCTACCGGGAAGGCTGGGTGATCTGGGACAAAACCAAGGCCAATGCCCAAAAGATCGTGCCGCCCATGTTGGAAAAGACCCTTTTCGTCATAACCCAGGGATTTATCGGCAGCACCTCCGAAAATTTCACCACCACGTTGGGGCGGGAGGGCTCCGACTACTCCGCTGCCATTTTCTCCCACTGCCTCGATGCCGAGAGCATGAGCATCTGGAAAGATGTGCCGGGCGTGCTGAACGCCGACCCCAGGGTGTTCGACAACACCGTGAAACTCGACAGGCTTTCGTACAAAGAAGCTATAGAGATGACCTATTACGGCGCGCAGGTGATTCACCCCAAGACCATCAAACCGCTCCAGAACAAGAACATACCCATGTTCGTCAAGTCGTTTTTGGACCCCACCGCGCCCGGCACCGAGATCAGCAGCGACGCAGACGACCTTTACCCGCCCATCATCGTGCTGGAAAAGAACCAGGCGTTGATGCACATCAGCACGCTCGACTATTCTTTCGTTGCGGAGCACCACATGGCGCGGCTGTTCAAGATGGCCGCCGACCTGCGCATCTTCGTCAACATGATGCAGAACACCGCCGTCAGCTTCACAATCTGCGTGCCGTATGTCGCCGACCGTATAGAGACATTTATCGACGGCATTTCGGATGAATTCAAGGTCAAGATCGAAACCGGGCTGGAGCTCATCACCATCCGCCACTACACGGAGGAGACGATCGCGAGCTTGAAAAAGAACAAGATCGTGCTGTTCGAGGAGCGCATCCGCAACATGCTGCACATGGTGGTGAAAAACGTGCCGCTCATCGAAAGGAAAGCGGTAGAAATTGCCGGCTCGAAAGCATGAAGTAAAAACCATTCCGGCGTTTTTGCTGTTTCCTTGTCCTATGCATCGTGATTACCTCGTCATTTCCGGTCTGGCTTTGCTGTTCTTTGTCCCATGCTTAGGCGGCGTGCACCTGTTCGATTGGGACGAGATCAACTTTGCCGAATGTGCGCGGGAGATGATCGTGACGGGCAACTGGATGCAGCCACAGATCGATTTTGAGCCGTTTTGGGAAAAGCCTCCCCTGTTTTTCTGGATGCAGGCTGCCAGCATGAAGCTGTTTGGCATAAACGAGTTCGCCGCCCGTTTCGCGAATGCCTTGTGTGGCTGGGCCACCATGTTGCTGGTGTATCATATCGGCTCCCGGTTGCACGACCGGCTCTTGGGCTGGCTCTGGGCCCTGGCTTGGCTGGGCAGTGTTTTGCCGCACCTGTACTTCAAGAGCGGCATCATCGACCCCTGGTTCAATTTTTTCACGTTTTTGGGGCTGTACGGTTTTATTGAGTTTCGCTGGCGTTTTTTTACCCACCATTCCAGCATGTCTTTTTGGCACAGGTATCGGCATCTGATACTTGGGGGCAGCATTTTGGGCTTGGCAATCCTGACAAAAGGGCCGACGGCCTATCTGATCGCAACGCTTGTCATTGGCTTGTACTGGGCGAAATACCGTTTCAAGGGCCGCGGGTACTTCAAGCACTTTGCCCTGTTCTCCGTGCACGCCTTATTAGCGGCCTTGCTGTGGTTTGGTGCGGAAATAGCCTTGAACGGCACCTGGTTCGTGCAGGAATTCCTGTCATACCAGGTCCGGCTGTTCAGTACGCCCGACAGTGGGCACGGCGGTTTCATGGGGTATCATTTCGTGGTGCTGCTGGTCGGTTGTTTCCCCATTTCCGTTTTTGCCCTGACCAATCTTTGGGGCGACCGGCAATGCGAGCGCGAGGTGTTGGAGAGCGATACCCTGGCGGCTTGCAAACAATGCGACTTCGGCACCTGGATGCAGCTCCTCTTTTGGGTGGTGCTTGTCTTGTTCAGCATCGTGCGCACCAAAATACTGCACTATTCCTCCTTGGCTTATTTCCCCCTCACCTATCTGGGCGCGGTCACGGTATGGAGGGCCATCCGCTGGGGCACCTTTCCGCGCATCATCGGGTACGTGCTGCCGCTGCTCGGCATGGTATTGGGCGCTGCAGTGGCCATCTTGCCCTGGTTGGGGCAAAACCTGGATCTCATAAAACCCCTGTTCCAAAAAGATGCCTTTGCCATAGCCAACTTGGAAGCCGACGTACAATGGCAATTGTGGCAAGGCATCCCTGGCATCGTCCTGGTCGCTGCCAGCGTGGCAGGCGCCTATTACTGGTTTAAAATGAAAGGATGGCAATCGGCACAGGTCATGTTGGCGGGCGGGGCAGTGTTCACTGCGCTGACCCTCGTGCTCATCGTGCCGCACATCGAAGGATACAGCCAGCGGGCGGCTGTCGAATACTACGAAAGCAAATGCGGCCACGACTGCTTTGTGCGGCCCGTGGGCTTTAAAAGTTATGCACACCTTTTTTATACCTGCAAACAAGACCCGGGCAGCGACAAAACCTTGGACGATTATGCCAACCTGGCATTCGGAAACCCTGGGAAAGATGCCTGTTTCGTAGCAAAAATCAACAACCTGGGCGATTTGCCCAATCTCCCAGGCTGCCGAGAGGTGTACCGGAAGAACGGGTTCGTGTTCTTCGAAAAGCCATTAGTGCCACAATGACCGCCAACAACAGGCGCACCTGACAGCGCAACCCCGTTATAACTGAAAAATTGTCAGGAAATCTTTCATAGCACGAAGTTTGATGCACTGCTCCTGTCCGTATAAAATTTTGTTTTACGGCCTAAAATCTACATTCACCAAAACAATAAATAAATTCAACGTATGAAACCAATCGCTGACCGTGTTATCGTAAAGCCAGCGCCCGCCGATGAGAAGACCAAAGGCGGCATCATCATCCCAGATACAGCCAAAGAAAAGCCCCAGCGCGGCGAAGTGATCGCTGTAGGCCCGGGCAAAACTGGTAAGGACGCCCATTCCATGACCGTTCAAGTAGGCGACATCGTGCTCTACGGCAAATACTCCGGACAAGAAATCAGCTACGAAGGAAACGACTACCTCATTATGCGGGAGGAGGAAATCCTCGTAATACTTTAAGATGGTGGATACTGGATACTGGATACTGGATACTGGATGCTGGATACTGGATAATGGATACTATATACTAGAAACATCAGCATCCAGCATCCAGAATCCAGCATCCAGCATCCAGCATCCAGCATCCAGCATCCAGAATCCAGCATCCAGAATCCAGTATCCAGAATCCAGCATCCAGTATCCAGCATCCAGCATCCAGAATCCAGCATCCAGCATCCATTAACACTAAATCATTAATTTCCAACTCAAAATAACATGTCTGCAAAACAGATAAACTTCAATACAGAGGCCCGCGAGCGCCTCAAAGAAGGCGTTGACGCCTTGGCGGATGCCGTAAAAGTAACCCTTGGCCCTAAAGGGCGCAACGTGGTCATCCAAAAATCGTTCGGTGCGCCAACCATCACCAAAGACGGCGTTTCGGTTGCCAAAGAGATCGAGCTCGATGACGCCGTAGCCAACATGGGCGCCCAGATGGTAAAAGAAGTGGCCAGCAAGACCGCCGATGCTGCCGGCGACGGCACCACCACCGCGACCGTGCTGGCACAGGCTATGGTCACTGCCGGCCTCAAGAACGTTGCCGCAGGCTCCAACCCGATGGACCTGAAACGGGGCATAGAGAAGGCCGTGAAAGTGGTCGTTGAGGACCTGAAAAGACAGAGCGAACAGATCGGCGAAGACTTCGGCAAGATCGAGCAGGTAGCTGCCATCTCTGCCAACAACGACGAAGAGATCGGCAAGCTCATCGCCACAGCCATGAAGCGCGTCAGCAAAGACGGCGTCATTACCGTGGAAGAGGCCAAAGGCACCGACACCGAGATGAAAGAGGTGATCGGCATGCAGTTCGACCGCGGATACCTCAGCCCTTATTTCATCACCGATGCCGAAAAAATGGAAGCAGAGTACGAGAACCCGTACCTGCTGATTACCGACAAGAAAATCGCCAACATGCAGGACCTCGTGCCCATCCTCGAGAAATCGCTGCAAACTGGCCGCCCGCTGCTCATCATCGCAGAAGACGTTGAAAGCCAGGCGCTCGGCGTATTGGTGGTGAACCGCCTGCGCGCCGGCCTGAAAGTTGTAGCTGTAAAAGCTCCCGGCTTCGGCGACCGCCGCAAAGCCATGCTGGAGGACATCGCCATACTCACCGGCGGCACCGTCATCAGCGAGGAACAAGGTTATAAACTTGAGAATGCCGATCTGGAACACCTCGGCTCTTGCGAGCGCATCACGGTGGACAAAGACAACACCATCATCGTCGGCGGCAAGGGAGATGCGAAGAACATCAAGGCCCGCATCAGCCAGATCAAGCAACAGATCGAATCTACCACCAGCGACTACGACCGCGAGAAACTGCAGGAACGCCTTGCCAAAATGGCCGGCGGCGTGGCAGTGCTGTACGTGGGCGCTTCCACGGAGGTAGAAATGAAGGAGAAAAAAGACCGCGTCGATGATGCCCTGCACGCCACCCGCGCTGCCATCGAAGAAGGCATCGTACCAGGCGGCGGCGTGGCACTCGTGCGCGCCATCAACAGCCTTAAAGACTTGAAAGGCCTGAACGAAGATGAAAACTACGGTATCGCCATCGTGCGCAAGTCGCTCGAAGCCCCTATCCGTATCATCGCCGAAAACGCTGGCGTTGATGGCTCACTTGTGTTCCACAAAGTGCTCGACGGCAAAGCTTCCTTCGGCTACAATGCCCGTACAGATGAGTATCAGGATTTGAAAAAAGCCGGTATCATCGACCCGACCAAGGTGACCCGAGTAGCCCTCGAAATGGCGGCTTCCATCGCAGGCCTGTTGCTCACCACCGATTGCGTGATCAGCGACAAGCCAAAGAAAGGCGACGGCGGCGGCCACGGCCACAGCCACCCCGACATGGGCGGCATGGGCGGCATGATGTAAGCCGGTTATATCAGGAAAATTTTGAAAAGAGCCTCTCCGGGATTCCGGGGGGGCTTTTTTAACAGGGCGTTGCCCTATTTTAGTGATTTTGCCCCTTCAGGGCAAGGCATCCCATTAAATGTTATTTCAGCGAAAAGCTCAGCATCTTGGCTACGCGGACGGGCTTGCCCCTGTAGGCGCCGGGCTGCCATCTGGGCATAAACCGCACGGCGTCAATACATTGTGTTATTACATCCCGCAAAATCCACTCAGAATGTGCTTGCGCCTCTTCCACCTGAACGGTGCTGCCATCAACATCAATGACAAACCTGACAAATACGGACTGTTGCACTTCATCTTTGGGCCAAGCCGTGTATGGGCCAAGCGATTCGCGTAGATATTGCAGCAATGCTTTTTTCCCGCCGGGAAATTTGGGCGCTTCTTCCGGCACCAAATGCACCACAAAGCCGTCCGAATCAATATAAGGCGCCATATTGTGGCCCACCGTTTGAAACTTCCCTTTCCCAAACTGTTCCCCTGATTCGTAAATGGTATCAATGGCGAACCAATTGTTGGATTCCAGTTTTTTCAACTCGGAAATGCGTGCGGCCCCCTCGAACCGGTCGAACCATTCGGCAGAAAAAAAGGTAGCTGGGCTGAGGAGCGTTTGTGCGGTAGAAGTTGCCGACCAGAAAAAGAGGCAAAGGAGGTAAAAGAATAGTCTAATCATGGCGAAAACAATTTACTGTCAGGTGGTAGGTGCAAATTCGAGTTGTCCCGTTGCACGAGCGCCGTGAAATTGGCAGAAAACCCACTACCTTGCCCGCCTGCCCAATTATCACATTATCGAATTATCAAATTATTACATTCCTACAATGGATACCGAGCCAACAAACTCAAAATCAGCGTGGTTGACCGAATTAGAGTCCAAGAGCTGGAGCCTGGAAATGACCATATCCGGGGCGGCTACTTTTGCCGTTTCCTACCTGCCCGGCCTGCTCGACCACAGCTTAGACTACTATTTTGAGAACCTGGCCCCGAGCAGCTCCAAGCTCGATACCGTTTTCCCCATCCTGTCCTACAGCTTTTTCATGGTGGTATCCTGGGTGTTGTTCGCCTTTTTTGTCCTGCACCTGTGCATGCGCGCGCTTTGGGTCGGCACGGTTGGGCTGCACGCCGCATTTCCGCAGGGCATCGTATTCGACAGGTTGCCCAACGCCTCGGTATTTTACAAAAAACTGGCGAAGGAGAAATTTGGCACCTTGGAGCAATACATTTTCCGACTCGACAAGCGCAGCAACAAGATGTTCGCCCTGGCATTTGCCCTGGCGATGGCCATTGGCGGCGTTGGGATAGTGTATATGGTGCTTTTTGGGCTAATGATGTTGCTGCGGAACACCATTAGCCCGGAAACCCTCCAAAATATCGGCACAGCCCTGTATTTCCTGATAATAGCCACGTTGGTCGCCATACTGATTTCCAACTGGTGGCTGAAACGGCACCCAGAACACGAGCGGCTCGGCATGGCGATGGCGCGGGTACAATTGGGCTTCAGCAGCTTGGCCAACCCGTTTTTTTCCAAAGCCATGCAGTACCTGAGCCTGACGTTCATGACCAACCTGAGCCGGCGGGCTTTTTATTCCGGGCTCATGCTGATCACCACCTTGATGATTGTCTCGACCCTTTTTGTCACACTCCAAAAAACGATGCAGCATTTTGACAAGCAACCTGCCTGGGGTCGGGCGTATTATTCAAATGGCAGCCCCAATTTCAGGCATACAAGCAATGCCTACGATGACCACAGGGGCACAGATGCCCCTGTGCCAAACATCTGTATCCCGACAGACATTGTCGAAGGCGCATACCTGCCCGTTTTTGTCAAATACCCGCGTTCCTTAGATGCCAGGCTGGCAAAGTTTTGCGGCGACGCAAGTCCCGATGCCGGCTTGCCCAAAGCTGCACAAAAGCACTGGGCAGACAGTGTGAACATCAAGTGCCTGGAAAGATATTTCCAACTGCGCATCAATGACAGCATCAATCCGCCCACCGACTGGCTTTTTACAGAAAAAAATGGTTCCAAAGGCATTGTCACCTACCTTGACACACGCGGGTTTCCGCCTGGGAAAAATGTCCTTTCAGTAAAAATCCCCACCGAAACCAAGCCTGACTCTACGAAGACATTGGGGAGTTTGTACTTTTGGCTTGTTCCAAAATAGCAGCCATGCAACATTTGCTTGCCGAAATCGCCGATTGTAAAATCTGCCAGGCGGCCTTGCCACAGGGCTGCCGTCCTGTCTTGCAGGCCTCTAACACAAGCAGGATACTGCTCATTGGGCAAGCCCCCGGCAAAAAGGTGCACGAAACCGGAATTGCCTGGGATGACAACAGCGGGGATACTTTGCGCGCCTGGCTGGGTGTGAACAAAATACAGTTTTACAACCCGGATTTGTTCGCATTGATGCCCATGGGCTTTTGTTATCCCGGAAAAGGCAGTACGGGCGATTTGCCGCCCAGGCCGGAATGTGCCCCCGCCTGGCACCAAAAACTGTTACAGCAGATGCCGGATATCCAGCTCACATTGTTGGTCGGCCAGTATGCACAGCAATATTACCTCAAGGAAACCATGCAGCGCAACCTCACGGAAACGGTGCGAAACTGGTCGGCTTACGGGCAAGCAAACATCCTGCCGCTCCCCCACCCTTCTCCGCTCAATTTCCGCTGGATGGCTAAAAACCAATGGTTTGCAACTGATGTGTTGCCGGTTTTGAAGGCGCGCGTGGCCAGGGCAATCGGTAGCACGGCCTTCAGGTCGCGCTACCCATAAAAAAACAGTAAAAAACCGCTCAATAGAGGGTAAAGAGCGTTTTCGCCTGCAACTGGAGGCTATTTTTGTGGCAAAACTCCAGCACATGAAAGTCAACGACCTCATTTTCCAACTATTTGCAGGCGGCCTTTTGGGCATGTTCGGCCAGGTGATCCGCGCATTCATCGGTCTGAGCAAAACCCGCCAAAACGATTCTGAATTTGACATTTCCCGGCTATTGGGCAGCCTGGCTGTGGGCTTCACGGCCGGCGGCATTGGCATCATCACGATAACCAAATGGCAGCCCGACCCGCTTATCAGCTACCAGGATTTTATGCTGCTCCTGAGCATCGGCTATGCCGGCACTGATTTTCTCGAAGGGATATACCGGTCCATGATAAGCCGATCGGGCGGCAATATTGATGCGCAGGCCATCCTGCAACGCCTGAGCGATTCAGAAATCCGGGCGCAACAGCGCGTTGCGGCGCTGCAAACGACAGTTTCGCCATCCCATACCGCAGCAAAAGAAGCATTTTTGGCTGGCAATGATTCAGCCACCTTGATTTATGGCCCCAATGCCGATCCCGCTGCCATTTCCAAGTATGTAGAAGGAGTATTAAAAGATATTTTGGATCGCTCCGGCAACCCGAGCGCCACCATCACAAGCACCCGCCGCACCCCGGAAAGCCAGGCGAACGCCATGTTCGTCAACCTGCGCAACAAAGGCGTGGCCAGCCAAAGAGACTTGTACGGCCCAGCCGGCGATTTGGTGATCGACGTTTACGAAAGCTCCATGAGCGCAGGCATGACAGACGCGCAAATCCTCCAGGCGATGGCCGACAAAATCCGGGCGATCGGGCCGGGCAGGCTGTCGAAACACCTGGGCGACTTCTCCCTCCTGGCTGTGGTGGACATTGCGCCGAGCTCCATACGCGACAAGGACGCATTCCGGGCGGCGGTAGCGGCAGAAAAAAGAAGTGGCCGCGTATCAAAAGCCATCACCGACCTGAAGAACGACCCGGCCTTCCACTTGGAGATACCCAACCGGGAAACCGCAATTTCCGGCAACATGAACGATATTGCCCACGAACACGCGTGATCGGGTGGTTTTCACACAGCTTTTTGCCCTAACAAACAAAAGCTTGAAGAATTAATTTATGGCCAAAGAAGTCCCTGGAAATGCCCCCTGGCATTTCCTTTTTTTTTATTATTGGGCGTTTGTCGAAATTTTTGCCAAAAATTGCAACCACGTATCGTATTTCTTTCCACATTTGCCCACCAAATTATTTTTCAAAATTAGTTTTCTATCACTAAACAATGATCTCAGTATGAAGCAATTTTTCACCCTGGCGCTTGTCGCCACCATGTCTCTCCTCTATTCGAGCGCTTTTGCACAAGGCACCTTGAAGGGGACAGTCAAAGATGCCGCTGGCGAAGCCCTCATCGGCGCTTCTGTAGGCGCTAAAGGCACTGGAAGAAGCACTTCCTCCGGCGTGGACGGTTCTTTCTCCCTCTCGCTGCCCAGCGGGTCTTACGAAATCTCCATTGCTTACACGGGCTACACCACAGTGACACAATCGGTCACCATCACCACTGGCGACGCCGTGCTGGACGTGGTGCTGGAGCCTTCCAACCTCACCCTCAACGAGGTTGTCATCAGCACGGGCAGCCGCAACACGCAGCGCACGATCACCGACTCCCCGCTGCCGATCGACATCCTTTCCGCCAAGGACATTACCGTGACTGGCCAACCGGCTTTCGACCGGGCGCTCACCTACAAAGTGCCTTCCTTCAACAGCGTGCAAACGCCGGTGAACGACGCCACCTCGCTGCTCGACCCCTACGAGATCCGCAACATGGGGCCTAGCCGCACCCTCGTGCTCATCAACGGCAAACGCAAGAACACCAGCTCCTTGGTCTATATCCAAACTTCCCCCGGTCGCGGCGAGGGCGGCGCCGACCTCTCGGCCATCCCGACCGAAGCCATCAAACGGGTAGAAATCCTGCGCGACGGCGCTTCCGCACAGTACGGCTCCGATGCCATAGCAGGGGTAATGAACGTGATCTTGAAAGACCGCTACGAATACGGCTCCGTGACCCTCAACACCGGGATAACGCACAAAGGCGACGGCGGGCTGATGGGCCTTTCCCTGAACAACGGGGCAAACTTTGGCGACAAAGGCTTTTTGAACTACACGGTCGGGCTTTCCTATCAGAACCAGGCGAACCGCCCCGGCACGGTGGACGCCCAAGGGGAAGCCAACGACTTTGGGGCCGACCTCGCCGATGTACAGCAGTTTTTGAGCAAATACCCCGATGCCCGCAACATCAACGGCGACCCGCAAAAAGCCGCCGCCCGCTTCCTCATCAACGGTGGCATTCCTGTCAACGACAACACCGAGTTCTATGGCAACTTCGCCTATGTCTATAAACAAGTGAACAGCTTTGCCAACTACCGCACCCCCTACTGGCGCGGGCCTGCCGACAACCCTTACGCCGTGCTGGCAGCCGCTGCAGGACAGCCATACGAAGGCTATGGCCCCACCTTCGACGGCGACCTCACAGACTACAACGGCACCGTGGGCGTGCGCTCCATGCGCGGCGGCTGGAATACCGACGTGAGCTTCACCACGGGCGGCAACCAGCAGCTCTATACCGTGAACAACTCCCGCAACCGCAGCCTGGGACTGAACACCCCGCTGTCGTTCAAGCCGGGAGGCTATTCCTTCAAGCACAACGTAGGCAACATCGACGTGTCCAAGATGCTGGTAGAGAACCTGAACTTCTCTATCGGCACAGAGTTCCGCCAGGAGCGCTACACCATCATCGAAGGCGATACGGCATCTTATTCCGGCGGCGGCGCCGACTCTTTCCCCGGCACGCGGCCCGACAACGCCTCGGAGAACACTCGCTACAACATCGGCGGCTACCTCGGCCTGTCGTACGACATCGGCAGCAACTTCCTGATCGACGCCACCGTGCGCACCGAGCGGTACAGCGACTTCGGCAACACCTTTGTCTATAAACTGAGCTCGCGCTACAAGCTGCTCGACGACCGCATGACCATCCGCGCCTCGTACTCCACGGGCTTCCGCGCGCCGCAGCTGCACCAGATCTACCTGCAGATCGCGCAGCAGAGCTTCGTTCCCGGCCAGGGCATCCAGACCAAAGGCATTTTCAACAACAACAGCCCTCAGGCCAAACTGCTGGGCGTAGAGCGCTTGAAAGCAGAAGAATCCACCAACTTCACCGCCGGCCTGGGCATCAAGCCTTCCGACAACCTCAACATCACGCTCGACTACTACAACATCGCCGTGGACAACCGCATCATCCTCGGCTCGGAGATCACCCCGACGGGCGACCCGAACAACCCGCTCGACAAAGTGCTCAGCGACAACGGCATCGTGGCCGCCAGCTTCTGGACCAACGGCATCAACACCCGCACCAGCGGTATCGACTTCGTGGCCAGCTACCGCAACCTGATGGCAGGCTCCGGCAAGTTCGGCTTCAACCTCGCCGGCAACTACGTGCTGAGCAACAGCCTTGAAGGCGCCAAAAGCCGCAGCGACTACGAAGCGGGCGATATCAGCAAGCCGAACGGCAATGTGATCAACCCGCGCCTCATCGAAGCTTCGGGCAAGAGCGTGTTCGACTACACGCAGGAAGCCCTGTTACTGTCGTCCCGCCCGGCCTACAAGGCGATCTTAGGCATCGACTACAACCTCAAGAAAATCAGCATCAGCCTGAACAACACGCTGTTCGGCCCCACCACCTTCCGCCAGCTCGGCCTGAACCAGAACCTGAAGACGGTGTTCAAGCCGGCCATCGTGAGCGACCTGGCTGTCAATTTCCAGTTGTCCAGGTCCATCAACTTGGCCATCAACGTGAACAACCTCCTGAACGTGGTGCCGGAGTGGGAGCTCAAAGCGCTCAACGCCGCAGGCGAGGCCGTGCTGGCCGACCCGGCGCAGGTGAAAGCCAATTCCAACGCCATCACCTTCAACCAGCGCTACTCCATCGTGACGTACGACGGCTCGCAGTTCAGCCAGTTGGGCACGACGTTTGGTGCGAGCTTGAGCGTGCGGTTTTAGTTTTTTGGAGCCTTGCATCAAAAAAACTGGCGCGTTTTGAATTCTTGCCTATATTTTTTGGCAAAATAAACGCCCCAGATGCAAAGCTTCCGCAGTGTTGATTAATGACGCCGATTGCGCGGGCCTGGCCGAGGGTGGTGAGGGCTCGCGCAATTGGTGTTTTTTGGGGGAGGTGGCTTGCGCAATTGAAGACTAAGTAAAGTTATAACCAGATTTGGGTGGATTTGAAAGATTGATGGATGCTATATTTTGATTTTCAATGGATTGCAGACTTTCCTGCTGGGGTTGACAACATGATGCTGAAAACAACAGATATTTTTAGGATTCCCGGAATGGGAGAATACACCGTTGATTTCAAAGGATATTTTCAAGTAACAAGAAGTGAAGCCGATTCGCCAATATTTAATAAAGCGACAATTTATGTGAACTTCACTGACCTCAAACTGTTTGGCGAACATTCAGAACTTGGGGAAATCATGGTTGACCTAAATCCTAATGTTGTAAGTGCTGGGAATACATATCCATCAAGAAATGGGACAGAAGCATGCAAAATAAACGTAGCTGCAAGGTTTCATATCAAAAAACTTGACATGATTCTATTTAATAGAACTCCTGTTCAATTGACAAATGAAGATGTAAAAGGTATCCCAACAATAGGCGAAGGTGGACTTGCAAATGTTTTTGCGTTGCCGTTATACAATTATGAAGAAAAGAATGGCAAATTATTTGGTTATGTTGAGGAGGTTCGTTATATGGTTCTGAACTATGCAGATAGACATACAGCTGAAAGTTATAGAAAAGCGAAAAGCATTAAAGACCTTAACGAGTTTATCAGCAATAAAAAATTGTGGGAAATTGAAAACGGTGATATTTCATAACGAAAGGAAGTCCGCCACCAGCAATCTACGGGCTATCAAGTCTTGTAAAACGTCTGCATGTCGACAGTGGTGACGTCGACCCCCTTTCTGAAGTTCAAAAAGGGGGCCGACGCATTATGGCTATATTCGTTCGGCATTTGGCATATAAAGCAAGCTCCGGCTGCACAGGAGATATTATAGCAAGCGGGAGCCCTAACTTATTTCCCTTCAATCCACTTTGCTCAACAATACTGCCCCCCAGTTTTTCCCATCACTCAATCGAAGCAAATAGGTGCCCTGTGGCAAATTCTGAAGATCAAGCGTTGCGCTCAAGTGTCGGCCAACCGGTTCAAAAATAAGGGTTTGAAGCAAGCGCCCTGTAAGGTCGAACACAGCTGCATGAAGCACATCGGGTGGGTTTTGCATGGCCAATGTGTACAAACCAGTACTTGGGTTGGGCATAATGGTCATGCCCCAAGCGATGGCAGGCTCTACAATGCCGCTTGTTACCGTCAAGTTACCCTTCAAGGCGGTACAGCCTTGGGCATCTGTTGTCATCAACGTGTAGGTTCCGACTGGCAGGTTGTTGAATCCCGGGTTGCTTTGTTGGGCGCCTCCGTTCAAGCTGTAAGTATAAGGCGGAATTCCGCCAGAAGCATTGGCGATAATAGCATTTCCATTTACTGTTGCTGACAGCATCAGTGGCAGCGCAGGCTGTGAAACGGTAACCGGCTTGAATTTTTCGATGTTTTTGCTGTCTCGAATTGTCAAAATATAGGTTCCAAAAGCCAGGTCGGAAAAAACATTGTTCGGAACGAATGGAGAGCCATTGATGCTATAGGTATAGGGTGGGCAGCCTCCTATCCCGCTTAAAGCAATGGAACCGTTATTGCCCCCAAAACAAGTTACGCCAACGGTAGTAAATGAAAAATCAAGCGGCAGGATATTTACGTTGAAAGTGCTCGCAGCGACACAACCGTTTACGTCCATTGCTGTAATCTGGTAGCTTCCGTTGGGCAGGTTCATTAAGTTTCCAGCAGGTGGGCTACTGGTGAAAGCATACGGGGGAGTGCCGCCACTGAAGGTCAAGGTCGCGTCGTTGCACACTACATTTGCCATTACCTGAAGCGCTGAGGGTTGATTGAGGGTTATTGGCCCAATGGCCACGGTTGCCCCATTCGCGTCTTTGATCGTTGCTGAATACGTTCCAGCAACCATTCCCGTGAAGGTGTTGCCAGTTTGGAACGGCGCATTGCCAATTGCGTAAAGGTAAGGCGGCACCCCGCAAGAAGGCGTCAAAGTTATGGTGGCACTGCCTCCAAAGCACAAAATGTTGGTGTTTTGGAAACTGCCTGAAAGTACATTTACCATCGCCTGCTTGGTGGCTGAGCATCCGTTCATATCGCGGGCAGTGACCGTGTAATTGCCGCAAGTAAGATTGTTGAATTGGTTGCCTGCCTGGAAATTGATGCCGTCTATGCTATATTGAAAGAACCCGGTACCGCCACTAGCTTGCACGACAATGGTTGAGCCACTGACATTTATCGCGATCTGAATGGCAGGTGGAGCAACTATAGCAAAGTTCTTAATGACGCTACAGCCATATCCATCTGTCACGGTCAAAAAATAGTTTCCTGGAGCAAGCCCATTGGGATCGGCGATGTTCCCAACGGAAGTTGGGCCCTGCCAGGCGTAAGTGTATGGGCTCAGGCCGCCCGTAACAGTGGTGTTGATCGAACCGTTGTTGCTGGCAGGGCAGCTTGGGTTGATCTCCGTTCCAGTTACTGACAAGGTGGAAAAGGTCACGACGACCGATCCCGAGCCCGTCCCGGCACAGCCATTTTTATCCACGACACTGACCCCTTGGTATAAGCCAGGCATATTTATGATCAGCGGATAGGGGTTTTGGGCAATGTTAGTTACGGTAGGTTGCACTGTCCCGTTTTTGGAGTAGCTTAAATTGAAGGGGCCTGTCCCAGTGAAACTCACCATGATTGTTGCGACGCCATTTGGGCATATCTGCTGCTGTGATGACAGAAGCTGCGCAGAAGGCACAGGGGCAATAACGACTCGCGCAACCGCCGTCTTTGTTTTTCCGCAGCCATCGGTGACGGTCACTGTATAGTTAGTTGTAGCGTTCACGCTTACCGTGATGTTTTGGCTGCTCATCCCATTGCTCCACTGGTAGCTGTATGGCGCCGCCCCGCCTGTGTGGCCCACTCCTATTGTTGCGGTGCTGCCTGGGCCGCAAATATTGACCGTATCGGGTGTGAGCACCATTTGTTGATAATCCTTGATCGTGAGTACTTTATTGGGATTAAGGCACGAACAGGCGTTGTTCAAGGTCAGGATTATGGTTTCGGGAGCTTCTACAATAAGGTCGTTCAAGATATTAACAGGCAGGAGCACCTGATTCTGCCCTGCAGGAATGACAACCGTACTGGCGAAAGGCGAATAGTCGCTTCCAGCGCTTGCTGTGCCAGATACTGTGAACGATACTGGAAGCGGCAGGCTGGAGTTTGAGCCAAGACGAGTCGCCTGGATTTGCACGGTGTTGCAACCTTCTGTAGCCTCATTCAGCCCAGGTTGGGCATCCACGAGCCAATTAAGGGTAGCATTGCCATTACCGGAAAAAGACCCCGCTTTGAGAAATACGGCAGAATCCCAGACACCGTCGCCAACATCAGCAATTGCGATTTTTACATGATATGTGGCGCAAGGAATAACGGGTGTAACCGCAGTCAACTTAGTGGTAAAACCGTCGTACTGCACTTCATGGACGGCTGGCCCATTGGCGGGGATTGCCGGTGGCAAGGACCCTGTTACCCCGCCAGTTTCACAATTATCGAGCCCCAGTGGCGTATTGTGCACATACAAGCTTGAATTGACAACATGGTTGATGGAATTAATGGAAACCGGTGTATTGGTGGAGGGAACCACCGCAAGGTTTTTGGCGCCAACGATGCCAGGGCCTGAAATAAAAATGCCGAAAACGTCGCTGAACGCGGTATTAACATATTCACAGTATTCTTCAGAGGCAAAAACATAATCGAAGCTCAAAAAAGGTTGGGTAGGGGTAATGTCAAATTCGATCGCCGAAACATCGAATAATTGTCCAGTGGCAATAGATGCCAAGTCTATGTCGCTATCGACTACGCCGCTACTGCCAACGCCATTGCTGTCGTTAGGCCCAGGAGCCAAATTGATGAGGCCCGTAGCTAAAATGATGCCGTTGTTGAAACCAATATTTGAAAGGCCATTGTTGAACTGCCCGATTTGAAAATCACCGCCCAGATAGGACACATTTGATATGTCATAGCAATCCCCACCGATCAGCACATCCTTGACCAAAGATTCAGGCGAGAACCCGCCTTGCACCTGCAGCTTATTTCCATTGATCACAACCGTATAATCTTCTGCTTCTCCAAATTGATCAGGCCCAACAAATAGGCCTGGAATGGGTTCGCATGGATCCAGGCTGGCAAAAGCGGCATCCGTAGGTATCATCTTCACCCGCATCTTGGTGCTGGTGGAAACCGCTGATGCAGGGATATTGATCATCCCAGTTACAGGCATGGTGAAGCCGTTCACCCCGCTGTCAAAAACAAGTTCGCCGGCGTCATTGAAATCGTAATCGTGGTTGTAGTCGATCCAGGCTAACCAGCGCTCTGGGTGTTGCGCTGGGCCGATGTAACCTGGCGTGAGTTTCAACAGGTACGAAGCACCTGCATCCAAGTCTGTGGAAAGGCTGGTGAAGTCCTGATAACCAGAAACGCCACAATTGGAAACATTGCTGATGGTATTCAACTCCACCATTTGTATGTACTCCCGAGCGCAGGCATCAAAAAAGGATATATTACATTCATCTATGTAAATCGAATTGTAGGTAATAACCTGCCCGTACAAAAAATTGTCGCAATCGGGAGGTGGGCTGCCCCTGCGCATGGCCACGCGCATGAGTGCCGGGCCTTCAGGCACCCATAATGGCATAAAAAAGCTGTCCTGAACGGTGCCAAAAGACCCAACAGTACTGGCATACACCAATTCCCCTGGACCGTCAAATTTGTCATCGCGGTTAAAATCGATCCAAATTTTCCAAAATTCGGGGTGGGCAGCGCCGGAAAAACCTGGGGTAAGGGTAAACTTGTGGTACACGCCTTTTTTCAGTACAGCAAAGAAAGCGTCAAACAACCCTTGAATTATACATCCCCCATAATTTCCACCAGGAGGCGCCAAAAAGCCTGTATTGCCATTGAGGCTAAAATTACCGATCCATTCCTGGTCGTCCGTGCCACAAAGGTCGCCGCAAGTCGCAATACCTCCAACCTTTGCCCATTGTGTTCCCCATTTGTTGTTCGATTTGGCGTATTGCTGCAGCGTCCACATTGAATTGTCAACCGGGTCGACGACGGTGGAAGAGTAATCTCCCCAAGCTTGGGAAAACGTGGACAGCCCGTTTTGCAAGACATGTAGGTCGTTCATGTAACCCGGTGGGTCAGCAGCATAGTGGTAGGTATATGCTGCTGATGGGTACCCCGTGCTGCTGAATCTATTAAAACCCACTAACACGTTGTTGTTCAAGTCCACTGCAATGCTCGGCAGTCCATACACCTGATTGCTGGCACCACCGTCGATCCGCCCAAGCTGGGCCAATGTATTGGCGCCAGCCAGCACCTGTCCCCATTGCACGACCGCTCGGTTAGCGCCTGATGAGGGAAGGAAAATGTTGTGCGCAAACCAAATCGAGCCGTTGCGATAAACGGCACTGTTTATCCTGTGATTTGGCAGTAATATGCCAGGCGCGCCGAATTGAGGGGCATATAACGCTGTATTGCTCCAGGCATTGTTTACATTGATGAGCGCGCCGGTCAAATCAAACTGAGGGTCATTGGCCGGGCTCCCGTACACGCGCGACACGCGTATTTTCCCTCCGGAAGTCGGGCTGTTCACTGAAACCAAGTACAAGTCTCCAACACCTGCGTCGTAGGTCGATGCCGGACATAAATGGCCCATATTAAAGCCTTGGCTGGACCAATAAACGCCATTTACACCAGAATAAAAACCCTGGCGCTTCCAGGTATAGACAATAGAGCTGCCGTTGTTGCTTCCGTCCTCATAATAACAGCTGATGACTATCCAATTGTCGCTAAAGCCTATTTTTGGCTGCGCCATGGAGCTGAAAATTGAAAGTATTGGCGTAAACGTTTGCCATGCACCGGTAGGGTCTGATGTTTTGGAGTACATCACACACAAATGCTTGTTACCATTGTATATTGCCGTTGCGGTAACAATCCAACGTTGTTGGATATGGTCGAACGCAACACGAGGATCGGAAAAAGCAGATATATTGACAGGGAAATAGGTGTTGAAACTCCGTGTTGCAAGGAGCTGTCCATTTTTTCCGTAAACATAAATACTTGGGTCATTGATTCCGGCTGAATTCCGGATTGACATAATGTGGTCTATCCCCACCGCACCTGCAATACCTGCCGTGTAAATGGAAGTATTTCCTTGATCAGGCCCCTCGAACTGAAGGATTGGGACCGGAGAAGCGCCCGATAGCGCTTGCGGTCGTGCAGCAGTTTCTTGTATGCCGCAGAGGTAAATCAAGCTGAGGAAAAAGAAAAGTTTGCGCATGGATGTTGTTGGTTTAGCGTGTTGGCAAAGAGTTATCTTTTAAGACTTGACAAACCGCCGAATCGCCTCTACCCCGCCAGCTTGAAGCTTCAGCACATAAATGCCGGGCGGAAGCGTCCGCACATCAATCTTTTTCAACAGGTTCCCGGCGGGTTGCTGCACGGGTGTTGTTTCCCGAACAAGTTGACCAGCAAGGTTGAAAACCTGTACCCGCAATTCAGCTTCTAATGGCAAGGAGGTTTCTATGTTGAGCACATCATCCGTAGGGTTTGGATAAACATTCAGGGCTGCTGCACCGGCCTCAATGCTGGCTGGAACCCCATCTTGGCTATCGGATGCCCGGTCATCCAGCCCATCCTGGTCCCCGCCAATGACGACATCCGCTTCGCCGTCGTTCAGGTTGGAAAGCGTGACGGCACAAATGCTGAACGTGCCCGTACTCCCGTTGTATCCCCATATCCTGATGTGGGCATAGGTGCCGGGGGTGCCCATGATGGTTACATCGGGCATGAGGTCGCCATTGGGGTAGTTGTCCCAACAGCCGTAGTTGACAAGGCCGGTGCAGAGGCTTCCGCCGTAAACAGCCATCAGGGCATTCGTGAGGGTGCCGGGGAAGGTTTGAATCATCATTTTCCCCGAAGCAGGGAACGGGATTTTGAACCACACATCGCGCATGTTGTAGGTGTTGCATTCGGCAGGGGGGAGAGGGTTCATCGTGGTCGTTGCGCCAACATTGGTGGCGTTTGTGGTGTAGCAGTAAGTGTAAGGCGTCAGGGTAGCGGGATAACAGGGTTCGTCGTTGCTGTTGTTGTCGGGCACATTGCAGGTCACCTTGAGGGTGTAATTGCTTGTGGTGTTCTGAAAGCCGTCGATAACGATGTAATAAGTGCCGGCCGCCAGGTTGTTGATCAAGATGTTCTCGTTGTTGGAACCGGAATTGAGGCCGGCAGCCACCACCGCGTTGTTGTTGCAAGGCTTGATGAGAAAGAGGTCGAGGTCGCCTGTGAGCCCTCCCAGGGTAAGGCTGAGCGGCCCGCTGGTGGTAAAGTTGAGGCGGTAAACCATTTCAGGCCCTGTTTCGCTGTAATAGACGTTGTTGACGTAGTAGCCATTAAAGTTCTTACTTCCAGCGCTGTTGTTGCCCGTATAAGTGTATCCACAGTAGGCAATTATTGGGTTGTTGCAATTGTTCGGGACACAATTGGGGGTGGTGAACTGGCGGATGGGCGCCCAAGCGCTCCAGGTATTGTTGCTGCATCGCTTGGCGCTGCTGTATTCGTAGGTGGTGAGGGGGTCTAACCCGCTCAGGTCGGTATAGGGGATGGAGGTCGTCGGCGGGTAATTCCAAGTGGTAGTGTTGAGCTTGCGGTATGCCCAAGCCCAGGTATAACCACCGGCAGCACAATTGAGCCGAGCCGTTGAGCAAGTAAGGTCGGATGCATAGCTCTCGTCGAAAGTTGGGGCAGGGCAGCCGGTAGTCGGGGTGCACGACACAGAGAGGCTGTAATTGCTGACAGCGCCGCTCCAGCCGTCCACGATGACGTAATAGGTGCCCGGGTTGAGGTTGAGCGAAATCTGCTCCGGGGATGCGTTAGGGTTTTGGCTCACAGCCAGCCCGCCTGAATTGCTGCAAGTTGACATCAAGTAGATGTCGAGGTCCTGGCTCAAGCCCGTCATGTTGATGGTTACCAGTGCCGTGAAAGCGATGCTGAGCCGATGGTAGGCCTCCGGCCCTGTGATATTGGTGGCGCCTTGGAAGGGGTAGCTCGTGTAGTAGTAGTTCCCGGTATTGTTGGAGCCTGTGAAGTTGCTGCCGCAGGCGAGCTCAACCGGGTTGCTGCACGAGTTGCCGCCCGTATTCGTGGTAAAATACCGGATGGGAGAGAAGCTCGTCCAACCGTTGGTACAATAAACGCGGCACTGGTAATCGTAGGAGGTGTTGGGCAGCAGCCCGGTGATGTTGCTGTAGTTTAGGCTCGAAGATGTGCCGAGGGTCCAGGTATAAGTGCCGGAGCGGCGGTGCTGGAACTGGTAAAGCGATGCGCCGGAGATGGCATTGCAGTTCAGGCGCGCGCTGTTCTGGGTGATGTTGCTGGCAAAAATCTGGTTTGAGGACGGGGGCTGGCAGGTTTGGGCCTGTGTGTTGAGGACAAGGGTAGTGAGTTGCAGGAAAAAGGCAATGCGGAGCGAAAGTGCTTTCATGGTTGTGTTTTTAAATATTAATATGGTTGTCAATTATCAAGGTAAAGAGTTCGATCTGGGAATTAATGTAACCTAGCATGGAGCTTCAGGCCGTCAATATGAATGTATAGCCAACACAAAGTGGTTGTGAAAATTGAACGTTTGTAATCTATTGGAAATAAACTTTTTACCCGCCTTGGCAAATGCTGCGGCGGGTAAAGCATCCATCAATCCTTCAAATCCACCCAAATCCTGGTATAAGTTTCAGGGGGGAGTTGAATGTGAACAAATTATCATTTGTATTTTTCCCCGATTTTTTTTCTTACATATTTGATTTGGTGGCCTGAAGCACCTCCTTAATTTCAAAAAAACAGGTGATTTTGTGGATAAATCATTTAATTTGGTAGCTATATGTATGCTTTTTGTGCGAAACATTTCCAGCCCCTTTCCTTCAGAAAAAAAACTGCCATATCCGAACATCCCATATTCAAGTTTGAAACAAGTGTCTCTTTTTCTTGCTATACATCACGCCGCTTGGTTTTGTGCATGCCGATCTTTGCAATCAATAGAACATCAGTTGAGTC
This sequence comes from uncultured Saprospiraceae bacterium, assembly GCA_964621185.1. GTDB lineage: Bacteria > Bacteroidota > Bacteroidia > Chitinophagales > Saprospiraceae > M3007. The sequence goes on from CAZULM010000030.1 coordinate 68,347, forward strand.
AATCATACTCAATCACAAAAATCAGGCGAATCATAGTATAATTTGGCCACCTCCTGTTCCTCCAACAACCTACTGGCTATCCAATGTGGAGCCCTTCGATGAAAAACCTGCAGACGGGCGCAGCAGTAGGTGCAAGATTGAGACGGTAATAATTTTTTCGGAACGTCGTAAAAAAATAAATTGGCGCGTATCAATTTATTGCCTATATTTGTTGGCAAAATAAACGCCCCAGATGCAAAGCTTCCGCTTTTTTGAATATTGACGCCGATTGCGCGAGCCTGGCCAAGGGTGGTGAGGGCTCGCGCAATCGGTGTTTTTTGGGGAATTGAGGGTTGGGCGGGAAAGGGAAAGCATGGAGTGGGTATTGGCTGCTTACCCGCAACGGACGACTAAGTGAAAAATTGAAAGTTAGTTAGTCGTTAGTTGCGGGTAATCCGTAGTTAGCAACAACCATACAATACAAAAAATATGAATCGATCTGCTTTAACAATGTGTTTTTTCCTGTTTTGGGTTGCGCTATATGGTCAAGGTAGTGCAGACTCCATCAGGCGCGTAGAAATTCCAAATAGCGAAGCCTTTACCCTATATTCCTTTGGACTTGAAACTGAATATCATATCAAAGTCCTGCTACCTGAAAATTATGCCAAATCAGATAAAAAATATCCGGTACTTTACCTGTTAGATGGCGATCATGCTTTCGCAATGGCTACCGATATCGTGACTTATATGCAGTATGGCAAACATATTCCGGAGATGATCATTGTATCACCATCTTACAATGACAAAAATGGGCCAAGCGATGGAGGCAAAAATCAACGAAGAAGGGATTTTTCACCCTTTAAATGGGACATGGTTCCTTCTAATCCCAGTGCCGACAAGTATTTTGCTTTTTTGAAAGACACGGTTATTGCACACATAG
>CAZULM010000031.1:0-67927 GCA_964621185.1 uncultured Saprospiraceae bacterium
CCATGGGGCGGTGCCCCATGTTAGCGATTTCGCCCTTTCAGGGCTTTTGTTTTGCTTTTTGGGGGCGCGGTCTGTCCATGGGGCGGTGCCCCATGTTAGCGATTTCGCCCTTTCAGGGCTTTTGTTTTGCTTTTTTGGCGTAAAAACACCTAATCAGGTGGTTTGTCCCGGCACCGCGCATTCCACTGTGACCGAGGCTCCTTTCCCCGGCTCCGACCTCAAATCCAGCGTGCCATCCAGATATTCTGCCCGCGAGCGAATGTTGAGCCAGCCCACGCCGGGCGCCGTTTTCAGTTTTTCCGGGTCGAAGCCCTTGCCGTCGTCTTCTACGGTGAGGGATACGCGGCCATCGTTTTCCATCAATTGTACCAGTACGGTTTTCGCCTCGGCGTGTTTCACGATGTTGTTCAGCAGTTCCTGGGCGATGCGGAACAGGATCACTTCGGTCTGCTGTGGAAGCCGTTGTTTTTCCAGTCCGAAAGCCTGATAGTGGACGTTCAGCGGGCTGGTGTGTTGCAAGTGGTCACAGTAATCTTGCAGTGCATCGCGGAGGCCGAATCGCACGAGTGCTTCGGGCATCATGTTGCGGGCGATGTGCCGGAGTTCGGTGATGGATCGGTCGAGGTCGTGGATTACCTGCCCGAGGGCGACAGCGCCTGTTTCTGTGAGGATTTGGTTGCCTTTCATGCCGTTTAGAGATTGTTTTACACCGGAAAGCATGCCACCGAGGCCATCGTGGAGCTCGCGCGCGAGGCGGCTGCGCTCGTCTTCCTGGCTGCGCAGCACCGCGTCGGCAACACTGAGTTGCTGTTCCTGTTTGAGTTGTATGATTTGTTGTTGTTGTATGTCGATTGCTTGTTCGGCCAGGCGGCGGCGGTGGCGCAGGTTGCGGAGGCTCAGGAAGCCTGCCAGAAACAGGAGGCCAGAAAGCGAAGCCAAGCCGCCGATGAGGCCGTTTTTTTGCCGGAGCCGGAGCGCTTGAAGCTCTTTTTCTTGCTCAAGCTGTAGGATCTGCTGTTCTTTTTTTTCGGTCTCGTATTTTGTTTCGAGCTCTTGGGTGGCGTGCACGAGGGCATTGCCCGACAAGGTGTCGCTGATGCGGAAAAACTGGTCGCGCAGTTTTTTGTACGCTTGGGGGTCGCCGGTGGCGAGGGCGATGTCGGAAAGCAGCAGGTAGCAGTTGGCTGCCTCGTCGCCCATCCTTTCTTTTTCTGCCAATTCCAGTGCTTTCAAGCTGAGGTTTTTGGCGCTTTGGAAGTTTTTTTGGGCGATCGCGAAATGGGCCAGGCTTTGATATGCACTTGTTTCTCCGTACAAGTCGCCTGTTTTTTGGGAAATCCCCAAAGCTTCCCGCATCATTTTTTCAGCTTCCGCTGGCTGTTTTTCAAAAGTTATCACGGCGATGTTGTTGAGGGCAAATACCAGCAGGGCAGGGTCGCCCACTTCACGGGCCAGCCGTTCCACCCTGCGGCAATAGCCCAATGCTTCCGCGTTGCGGCGCATGGAACGTGCGGAGGCGGCCATGATATGCAGCGCCGAGGCTACTTGTGCCGAATCGCCGATGGCGCTGGCTTCTTCCAGCGATTTTTTGCCGTACTCAAAGCCTTTGTCGTACAGACCCAGGTCGTTGTACTGCCGGGCGATGTTGTTGCGCACGGTGAGCGGGAACTGAGGCGGCAGCGCCACGCCGTCCATTGCGGCGAGCGCCTTGGAAAAAGCATCCACGGCCATCCAGCGGTTGCCCATGTAGTCCCAGGCGTTGCCCATGTTGTTGTAGGTCGCGACCAGCTCCTTTTTCATGCCCAGTTTGGTGCAGATCGGGACAGCAGCCTGGCAATCGGCCACCGATTCGCGGTAGCGGCCCAGGTTGTTGTAGGCAAAGGAGCGGTTGATGCGGCATTTGGCGATGCCCCGCTCGAAGCCGGCTTTTTCCGCCAATGTCAATGCCAGGCTGAAATAGTGCGCTGCCGTGTCGGCCTGGGCTTGCAGGCAGAGCTTGCCGGTTTCCATGAGCGCCCATACGCGGGCGGTGTCGTGCACCGGGGAATTGGCTAAATGCAGCAGGCTGTCGCGCTTCTGGTTTGTCTGGGCGAAAAGGCTGGCGGCGCAGCAGCAAAATATAAAGGGCAAGTATTTCATATCGATTCTTTGGGTACAAATCTGCCCACCTTTTTTGTCATTTTCCTACTCTTTTTTTCAAAAAACTGAAATATCCCTTTTTTCGGGGAGATGGAAACCCTGCTTTCGGAGGATTGTGGCTGCGGCAAGGGCGCCCCCACCTTTGTGTCATCAAATTTTTCAAAACTTTCAAACATTTTCAAAATGAAAACTTTCAAATTTTTCGCCCTTACCCTGACTTTCTTCTTCAGCGCGCTCGGCGCCAGCTTTGCCCAGCGCAGCGTTGAAAAAGACATTGCCAACATAAAAGCTGCTTACGACGCCCTCAACCGGAAGGACTGGGCAGCTTTTTCAGCCCTGTGTACGCCCGACTTCACCGAAGTGAACGCCGGCGGCCCACCAGCCAAGGGCATTGATGCTGCAATCGAACTGTACAAACAGTATCAAACCGCATTCCCCGATTTCAAGGTCAAGATCAACGAAATCGTGCCTGCGGGCAGCAACCGCTATTTGTTGCGCGTGACGGTAACCGGCACCAATACCGGATACTTTTTGACGCTGCCGCCCACGGGCAAGACCATGAACTTCGACGATGCCGACGTGGTAACTTTAGACGACAGCGGGAAATGCATTAGCCACATGATCACCAATGTTGGCGAGCCTATTCGCCAGATCGGCTACGGCTCCATGCTCAACCCGAGCACTCAGGCTGTGATCGCGGTGTACGAAAAGTTCGGCAAAGGCGACGTGCCGGGCATCCTTGAAAGCAGCACCGACGATGTTGTTTTTGAAATCCAGGACCGGATGTTCGACTCCAAGGCGCGCTGGTTCAAAGGCAAAGCCGAAGTGGGCAAGTTCTTTCAGGAGCTCGGCGGAAAATTCCAGTACTCCAAGTTCCAGCCTACCCGCTTTGTAGCCGATGGCGACGACGTGTTCGTCTTGATTGAGGCGGAATACAAATTGGTGCCGACGGGCAAAACCTATGCCTCCACCTACACCCACCACTTCAAAGTGCGGGACGGTAAAATCGCCTACTTCCGGGGTGTCGATGACTTCCAAAGGAGCAAATAACTTTTAGGACGGTGAATAATGCCGCTGGGCAAAATTCTGCCCGGCGGCAAAATCGCCAACCTGAGTCTATCTAAACCATTCTTCCTCAACCAACAAAATTGCCAAAACCAATGAAGCACCTGTTTTCTATATTCAGCTTTTTGCTGCTATCCGCAGCTATTGTGCCCGAAACCGCCCAAGCTCAAAAGCGCAACGTTTGGAAAGGCGGTTTCGCCGGTCAAGCCACCGAATGGAACTGCCCGCGCAATTGGAGCCTCGGTACCGTGCCGGATGAAACCTGTGTGGCCGTGATCGAAAGGGACTATCGCAGCACACCAAAATATCCTGTTGTCAGCTCCGAAGTAGGAAGCATCCAGTACCTGGAACTCCACCGTGGCGCGAAGCTTGAGCTTGCCGATAACAGGCGCTTGGAATTCGAAATCCCGGAAGCTTGCTTGCTGGAAGGGGAATTGCTGACCCGCAGTCGGTCGAGCCAGGCAGATAAAAGGCTGGCGCACGAATAAAAAGCTAAGAAAAACGCTTTTGAACACCCTTGGACACCATTTGAGCAAGGTTTGGGCTTGCAAATGGATAACTGCACGATGGACTTTTGTCTCATAAAACGAACCAATTTTTTCAACAATTTTAAACTTTTCTTCACAATGAAAACTAACATTTTTTTCTCCTCCCTCCTGGTATTGCTTTTTTCCACGAGTGTATTTGCCCATAACAAACCCACACCGACGGACATCGTAAAGGCATATTACACGGCGCTCGACTCGGGCAATTCAAACGGAATGGAAGCAGTACTTGCCGACGATTTCCTTGCTTATGTCCCTTTTTCTCCCCAGCCCGTGCCGAAACAAGCATTCATTGGCGTTGGCCAAGGCTTCAAAGCTGCCTTTTCCAACATGCGGCACGAGGTGTCGAGCTACTATGAGGCTGGTTCGTCGGTCGCTGTTCGGGGCGTTTTCAAGGGGAAAAACGACGGCTCAATGATGGGCAACCCTGCGACAAACAACGTGGTGGCCTTGCCCTTCAACTCCATTTACGAACTGAATAAAGACGGCAAAATCAAAGCGCTTTACGTGCAGTTCGACCAAAAAGCAATGGAAGCGCAGCTTATGGCCGGCTTGCCCAGCCCGGCTGCCCAGGCAGAAGCTACCGTCCGCGACCTGTTCGCTGCCATTGACGCGGGGCAGGTAGAAAAAGCCCAAAGCTACCTGTCCGCCGATTTCCACATTTCAAACCCGTTTTTGCCGCAACCCGCGCCTGTTCAGGTGTTTGCCGGCATTCTCCAGTCGCAAAAAGAAGGCTTCCCCGATTTGAAACACACCATCCTGTCTGTAGTCACCGACGGTAAAAGCGTTGCGACAAGGGGCATTTACAGCGGCACCAACACCGGCCCGATGATGGGCAACCCGCCAACGGGCAACAAGGTGAGCTTGTCTTTCATTGTACTCGATGAGCTCGACGGCAACGGCAAGATCAAAAACCGGTATGTGGAGTTCGACAACAAAGCGTTCGAGGCGCAATTGATGAAAAGCCGATAAGTAATGCCATGCTGCCCAAGCGCTCCTACCCGATCTGCATCTTCGCTTCCATCGCGGTGCTGCTGTTCCTTGCAGCCTGCATGAAAGGCAAGCGATTCCTCTGAGGAAAACTGCCCCAAGCATTTTTTCACCAATTAAAAACGAAAACCATTCATTCACCAATTTAAAATTTCCAAACACATGAGAAACATCCGAATTTTCACCATCCTCCTGCTCGCGTGCTTTGCATGCTTGAGCGCACTGAATGCCCAAACCCCCGCCCAAAACAAGGAAACCGCTAAAAAAATACTGGCAGCGGTTGACGCGGGCGACTTCGATGCATTCGCCAGGTACGTGAGCCCTTCGCTGGTGGAACACATGGCGCTGCCGCCCGGCTTCCCAAAAGGCGCCAACGATTTTGAGACGACAAAAATGCTCATTGCTGCCTATCATGCCGGTTTCCCTGATGGTAAAACCAATATCGTCAAAATAGTGGCAGAAGGCGATTTGGTGATGGTTTATTCCCGGTACACAGCCACTAATTCCGGAGAATTTATGGGCATGCCCGCCACCAACAAAAAAGTGGACGTCGAACTGGCCGACGTCATGCGCTTCGATGCCAACGGCAAGGGCGTGGAACACTGGTCGGTGATGGATCAACTCACCATGATGCAGCAATTGGGGCTTATCCCAACGGAAGGGCACTGATTTTCAAACAATTCAACAAACAAAATATATGAACAACATTGCAACCGTCCAGCAAATCTACGCCTGCTTCACGCAAGGCGACGTTCCGGGCATCTTAGCCAAACTTGCCGACAACGTGACCTTTTTCAATGGCTCTGACCCGAAAGTAGCGCCCTTTGGCGGCGAGTTCAAGGGTAAAAATGCGGTGATCCAGTTCTTTACTGCACTTGGCACTTCCACACAGACCACCCATTTTGAACCCAGCAACTTTCGCGAAGAAGGCGGGAAAATCCTCAACGATGTGCGACACGACGGCATCGTGACGGCCACCAACAAGCCCTTCAGCGTCAAGGTGCTGTTCTCCTGGGAGTTCAACGATGCAGGCCTGGCCACTGACTGGAAAGGCACCGGCGACTTTTCGAGCATCAACCAGGCGTTCTCCTAACCGCGCTGCTTGGTTTCTCACGACGACACGACGACACAACGAAAAGCGACACAACGAATTGATATTGAAGCATTTGGGCTTTATTTTGTTGTGTCGTTGTGCCGTTGTGAGAAACATTGTTGTAACAGCAGGCTTTCAATCACCATTCACAATTAAAATCAAATTTTACAATGAAAAACACAACTTTTCTTTCCTTCATCGCAGGTATCATGCTCCTTGCTTCCTGCGCCCAACCAGCCGAAAAACCTGCGGCGCCCGACAATGCCGCCATCTCCAAAAAAGTGCACAACCTGTTCAGCGAGAACAAGTTCGACGAAGTCGTAGCCCTCGCTGCCGACAACATTCAAGTGGTCAATTACGCCACCGGCCAAACATTCAACGGCAAGGAGGAGTTCAAAGCCTTTATGTCGGGCTTCAAAACCGCTTTCCCCGATTTGGTGATCAAACACACCAATGTGTTCCAGGGCGACAACGGCTACGTGGCCCTTGAATTCGAGGCGGATGGCACCCATACCGGCCCGCTCGCCGGCCCGGGCGGCACCATCCCGGCCACGGGCAAGACGGTGAAGTTTATCGTTTGCGAGGTGCACCGTGTCGTTGACGGGAAGATAGCCTCCATCCACAACTACCAAGATTCCGGGTCGCTGATGCGGCAGCTGGGCTTGATGCCGGCACCGGGGGAGGCTCCGGCAAAGTAGGAGCGATTTGCTGAGGCTGGGAGGCGGACAGATGCCCAAATAATTAGCCTCGAAAGGTTACGCGCTCCCAGCCTCGCTTTCGCACACTGGAACCATTTAATCTTGTATATTTACTCCGTTCAAACAGAAAAATTCCATGAAAGCAGCTTTTCCCCTAGCAACATTCCTCTTGTTCACATCCCTCTGCATCGGCCAAAAAAACGCCTTCAACGTAGCGGAAGGCAGCATCACCAATCTCTATGACGCATTTGGGAAAGACTCATCGTTGATCCAGGATTTTGGCTTTTCCTGCATCACCAAATTTCAGGGCAAAACCATCCTTTTTGATGCCGGCAGCAACGCAGACTTTTTCAAGTATAACGCGGAGCGCCTGGGCATCGACCTGGCCGCCATCGACCTGGTCGTGGTGTCGCACGGGCATTTCGACCACCTCAACGGATTGGACTACGTGCTGACCGTGAACCCCAGCGTAAAAATCTACTTCCCCTACGATATTTTCTGGGGTGCCCCTGTGCCGTTCGACGCAACTGGCCAAGAAATGGCGGTACAGGATTCGCTGCCCCAATACATGCGCTATTTCAAAGGCGGCCCTACCAAATTCAAGATCAACCAATCGGGCAGGTTCTGGAAGGCCGATGTAGAATTTGTAAAGGAATCGAAAGAGATCATGCCGGGCTTGCGGCTGGTAGCGACCAATTCGCCCTACATGGGCTACTTTTCGGGCTACCCGAACAAGAGCTTTGTGGAAGGCCAGTTCCAAAAAGACGAACATTCCCACTATAAATACACCAATTTGCCCGAACTTTCGCTTTCCATGAGAACCGAAAAAGGCGAAGTGCTGATCGTTGGCTGCTCGCACAGCGGCGTGGAGCGCATCGCCGCCCAAACAAAAACGGAAACGGGCAACAAGCTCTACCTGGTCTTTGGCGGGTTCCACTTGATCCCCTTCGACCGGGAGAAAGTGTGCGAAATAGCCCGTTACCTCAAAAACGACTTGGGCGTGCAACGGGTAGCGCCAGCGCATTGCAGCGGTCACCTCGCCTTCAAGGTTTTCAGCGACCTCTTCCAGGGCGATTACCTGTTCGCGGGCTTGGGTGAAACCATATCTTATAGGTAATAAACACCGCCGCATGATCGAAAACCAAGCACACCTGAGCAACCTCGAAGCGCCCCCTGCTCCCTGGGAATCCAGGGCCGCCGCCGCCATCCGCTCGCGCCGCAGGATGGCCATCCGCGACTACCTCAGAACCCTCGACCCGGTGGCAGATTGCCAGCAGATCGCCTACCTGACAAGCTGTTACGAATTTCCATGGGACACCACCCGCGCGCTGGAGTTCGCCCTGTTCCGCGTTTTCGGCGTGGCGAAAGGCACCCCGCTGTTGGTACAGACTGGTGAATTTGTGCAGCGCACCCAAAAGCGCTACGACGATACCGTGCTTATCCTGGCGGAGATACTCGAGAGCGGCGGGTACGACACGCCCCGCGGCAAGGCAGCGCTCGTACGCATGAACAAACAGCACGGCCGCTTCCACATACCAAACGACGAGTACCTGTACACCTTGTCCACCTTTATTTTCGAGCCCATCCGCTGGAACGAAAAATACGGCTGGCGGCCGCTCACGGAGAATGAGCGGCTGGCAGCCTACCATTTTTGGGTGGAGATAGGACGGCGCATGGGTATCCGCGACATTCCGGAGACCATAGAGGCATTTGACCGGTTCAACCGTGATTTCGAAGAGCGAGAATTCCGGTATTCGCCCGACAACGAAGCTGTGGCCGTGGCCACCCGCAACCTGATGCTGTCCTGGTTCCTGCCCAAAAGCCTGTACGGCTTAGGCGCGCCCTTCGTGCATGCCCTCATCGACGAGCGCTTGTTGGGGGCTGTGGGCATGAAGCCCGCGCCGCGCTGGTTGCAGCTGATAGTAAGGGGGAGCATAAAACTCCGGGGCTGGCTCGCCGGCATTTTGCCGCCGCGCCGCAAGCCCCGGTTATTGACAAAATCCAGGAACAGGACCTATCCGAACGGGTATGTGATCGCGGAATTGGGGGCTCAAGCCTGAGCGTTCCGCGGCAGCCACCAGCCTAACCACACGCCCACCAGCGCCCAGGACACCAGTGCATCGATCAGGTGGCCGATGGAGCTGGTCTCAAACCAGATGCTGTTCAGGTACGAGATGGTGAGGTAGCCGATCAGCCCGACGAAAATGGAGGCTTGAACGGCAGCGCGCATGTTGAGGGACTCGAATTTCAGCAACAGCCAGGTCAGCAGGAACAAGGCCAGCAAATCGACCACAAAGCCCCGGAACATGTTCATGCCCATGTCTATGCTCATGGATTTGTGGTATTGTACACTGGCCCAGGGCTTGCCAATGTGCGGCTCCATCATTTTCATGGCTTCATCATGGCTGGTGCCGGGCGGCACGCCGGGCATCATATAGGTGCCTTCTTCGGTCAGGTTCTGGTTCAGTGCTTCCATGATCCTGTCCTGGTTGGCCGTGTAGCTGTATTCAGACTGGTGCACGGGCAAGAGGGACCAGGAGAGGAATTGCCAGACAAACAGGATGACGGCGCCGACGAGGGAGGCGATGAGTTGTTTTTTCATGGTGATGTCGTTTTGAATGTGAATATTGCTGGCAAATGTAAAAATTTGTGGGATAATTATGGTATCGGGCAAGAAATGGCGTGAATACCGCAAAAATGTCTGTGTTTTGGAGGAGTCTTTGCCTTCTCCGATTCACGGCGCTATTTTGCAATTTTTCGTAATTTTATGGCAAAGTTCGGCGCGGGTTCGTCGAACGGGGTTGACCGTAACAGTTCGCAGAATCGATACCATTCACCCTCGTGATGTCTGGTTTAGGGCTTTACACGATAACAGTACTTATGAATGGAAGATCGGCGCTGATCCAAGAACATTTACGGCGAGAGAATTTTCTTTGTACATTGATGTGCCAGGTGATATTCTGGTTCGATTAATTACGACAAGAAATACGATTTATCAAGCGTGTTTCCCTGATGACACTGGTCGCGACACCTTTTACAGAACGATCCATATTGCTAAGTACAGCCAAATAGCACCGATTTACGGCAAATACCTGGGCCATGACGATCAAAACCCTACTTTAGAAAATACGGTGGAGATAAAAAGCCCGCAGCCTGCCGGAGTTTATAGCGGCGTTTATGGATTGCCAGAAGGTTGTTTGAAATTAATTGACCCTCCATTAGCTTCTGATTTTTTTGAGAGTTGGCGGCATGGCGTTATTTTAGATAAATATATAAATTGCTTTGAACCTCAAGGGGTTGCAACAATTTCACAGGACAACAGACGCTCAATGTCGATTATACGATCAGGACAGGCTTAAGCTCAAGCAATCGGATTAAAAGGCGTTTTACAGGTATCAGACAATAATGGAGCTAAACAACTATGACAAGCACCTAAAACAACAAACCATGCAAAGAAGAAACTTCATCCAAAACAGCCTTCTGACCGGCGCCGCGCTCGCCACCGCCCCAGCTGCCGTTTTAAAAGACATCGCCGATGAGCGCCAAAGCACCGGCAAATTCCAGCTCCAATACGCCCCCCACGACGGCATGTTCCGCCAATCCGGCGGCGACGACATCCTCGACCAGTTGCGCTTCATGGCCGATCAGGGCTTTGCCGCCTTTGAAGACAACGGCATGATGGGCCGCGAAACGGCCGTGCAGGAGAAAATGGGAAAGCTTATGGCGCAGCTTGGCATCAACATGGGGGTGTTTGTGGCGCATAAAATTTATTGGAGCGAGCCGAGCTTAGCCAGCGGCAACAAGGAGCGCCGCGAGGAGTTTTTGACATCCATCCGCAATTCTGTGGAGGTAGCAAAACGCGTCAACGCCAAATGGATGACCGTTGTGCCGGGTTTTATGGACTTGCGTCAGAACAAGGAGTTCCAAACAGCGCACGTGGTGGAATCGCTCAAGCGCGCCTGTGATATTCTGGAACCGCATGGGCTGGTAATGGTGCTGGAACCCCTCAATTTCCGCGACCACCCGGGGCTATTTCTGACGGATGTGCCACAGGCCTACGCTATTTGCAAGGCAGTGAACAGCCCTTCCTGCAAGATTCTCTACGATATTTACCATGCCCAGATCCAGATCGGCAACTTGATACCGAACATCGATGCGGCCTGGGATGAAACCGCCTATTTCCAGATCGGCGACAACCCTGGCAGGAAAGAGCCGGGCACGGGCGAGATCAATTACAAAAACGTGTTCAAGCACATACACGGCAAGGGCTTTACCGGTATTTTGGGCATGGAACATGGCAATTCGATGCCGGGGAAGGAGGGGGAGATGGCGGTGATACGGGCTTACCGGGAGGCTGACAGTTTTTGAGGGTGGGGGGCATAAGAGGGTTCTTTAACACATAGGTACATAGGGCACATAGCTTTTTGACACACAAGCGAACCAATCCGGGCCATGCCTGTTCTTTTTTTATGTCTTCCATAATGCCTGACCATTTCCCAGAACAATATCCCCACATTGCAGTCCCGCAGTTCATCATCCCGGTGGAGGGTGAGTATCTCAAGGACTATTTCCTGCTGTACTACGTCGATTGGGGCGTGCACGGGATTTCAGACTACAAAGGCGGCAACAAAACCTACACCGGGCACCAGGGCACCGATTTTATTATCCGGAATTTTGCGCAAATGGACGCGGGCGTTGCCGTGCTGGCAGCGGATGCGGGGGTGGTCACTTATGTTTTGGATACGGTTTTTGACCGGAACAAGCGCACCAAGGCGGGCGGCCTGGGCAACTATGTGGCCATACGCCATGCCAACAATTTTTACACCTATTACGGCCACCTGAAAAAAGGCTCGGCCACCGTGCGGGTGGGCGATACGGTGGCGGTTGGGCAGAAGATCGGCGAGGTGGGCAGCAGCGGCTACTCCAGCGACCCGCACCTGCATTTCGAGGTGTGGTACAACGCGCTGGAAAATTGGGACCCTTTCACGGGCTTTGCCAACAACCCCAATGATTTTTGGCTGGAAACCTTGCCCTATATCGGTCATTTTGGCGCCATAGACCACGATTTTACCAATTTTGTGCCCAATTTGGACGCGCTGAAGGAGCGCATCCCCGGCCAGCGCCATTTTTCGGCTGCCGACCCCGTGATCACTTTTTGGATGCAGGGCTATGGGGTTTTCCCGGGCGATGTCTGCACCCTGCAATGGTTCGACCCGGAGGGCAAGCTCTGGTTCCAGTTCGACTACAAGCACAAAAAGGAGCGCTGGTACTTTTACTGGTGGAGCTATATTGAGGTGCCGCCGGTGGGGAAAGTGGGGCTTTGGAGCGTGCGGTTTTTGGTGAATGGGGTGGAGAAGATTGTGGACAGTTTTTCGGTGGGCTGAGCATTATCCTTTTGTTATACCCAGCATAAAGTGGTTTGCGAAAATATCAGGAGGCAAATCCTTGATAATCAATATGATCCGTCCTGAAAACCTTGCAAATCACTAGAATCCTGGTAGTACAGTTGACAGAAGTGCGTAGAAAACGCGGTTATCCTTACCTTGGTGTCAGCAAAATAAAACTTCCAAGCGGTGAAATTGATATTGAAAACTATAAAACATGCAGGTTGTTTTTTCTGGCGCACCATTGTATTGACTTTTTTGAGCGCAGCTTTTTTTGTTGCATTGGTCGCTACGATACCGTTTGGAGTAGCGCTGCGCGCGAAAATCTTTCGCTATTACCTGCAATTTGCCAACGGGGCTTTTCTGAAAATCGGGCAATTGCTGTCAATGCGCTATGATTTGCTCCATCCTGCCTATTGCCAGGAGCTGGCTTTGTTGCTCGACAGTTTGCCAGAAGTCCCTTTTCCCAGGATCAAGCTGGTATTGGAACGGAGTTATCAAAAGCCATTGAACGCTATTTTTTCAAGCATATCACAAAAGCCATTGGGTTCTGCCTCCATTGCCCAGGTACACGAGGGCGTTCTATCGACCGGAGAACAAATTGTGTTGAAGGTGCTCAAACCTGGGACTAAACAATTGTTCTCGACGGATTTTTTTTACCTTCGGCTATTGGGGGGCGTGCTGAATTTTTCTGGCTTGTTTGGAAAAATTGACATCAAGGCTTTTTTAGTCGAATTGATCAAGCTTACGCGGGAAGAATTCGATTTCCGGCGCGAAGCGAGAAACCTGAACAGCATGCACCGGTTGATGAGCGCTGATGAGATTGACCACTATACCCCAAAGCCATTTTTGTTGCACTGCACCGATGAGGTTATCGTTATGGAGAAAATAACCGGAGTTTCGGTACGGGCAATGATATTGGCTATGGAGTCGTCTGATTTTTCGGCATTGGAAAAGTGGAAAATTGAGGGCATTTGCCCACGGAGGTCTTCAAGAATAATCCTCAGATCAATGCTGGAGCAAACCATGCGCCACAGGATATATCATGCCGACCCACATTCTGCCAACCTGATCGTTATGAAAGGGGGCACTGTGGCCTGGATAGATTTTGGGATGACAGGGTGGCTCGACGAAAAAATGTGGTATTCCCAATTCAGTCTCCGCTCAGCCCTTGTTCAAGGCAATTTGCACGAAGGATATCGGCACTTTTTGATGTCTCTTGGGAATTTGCCCAATAAAGACCTCAGTGCTTTCGAATCGGAAATAAAAGAAGCCTTTCGCGACTGGGTTGAAGCTTCCAACGACCCCAACGCCGGCTTACAGGAGAAAAGCAGCGGCCATTTTTTTATCAGGGTATTCCTGGCATTGCGCAAGGCGGGCATTTCGCTCCCAACAGGGCTTTCTCGGCTATACAGGGCAATTATTATAGCGGACATGGCGATGTTGAAGTTGGATCCGCTGATCGACTGGGTGCCGGTGATGCGCGAATTTATACAAGATGAGTTTGAGCGCCAATCGAAAGAAAGCTTTGGAAAGCTATTGAAGCCACTCAGTTGGTTTGAATGGGCAGAAAAAATCGGACGGTTGCCAGAAATGTATTCCAGGGTGGCAGATTGGGTCTATTTTACGCTTCCCGAATTCAGCAATGTTTATTCCAGGCAAATTTCGGCCTTTTCCAAACTGACCTTTATGGGGATTCAAATCATACGGAACGCTTCGTTGGCGGCATTGCTTTATTTGGTCGGGCTCAGAATATTCGATTTGCCTGTTCCGGCGCCGAAAGCCATTTCAGAAAACCTTTTTACCCATTGGAACTTAGTCATCATTAGTATAATTCTCCTTATATTTGTAAGCCAAAAAAGCCTCCAACAACTCGACTCATAAAATTTTGCCATCATGGAAGAAAACCTAAGTGTAAAAAAGACCCAAGCCCAAAACCAGAGCAACCTTGGCCAAGCCATGAATGCCTCACTGAACCTGATCGATGCAACAGGCACTTTTTGCCTAAATCTGTTCAAAGCATCCTTTAAAGCCGCTTTTCAATTCAACCGGGACGCGCTTCATGAGCTCTCAAGCTTGAACCAATCGACATCAGATAACCTTCAGTCAATTGTCGATGCGAACCAGCGGTTTTTTCAAAAAACCATGCAAAACACGCAAAATACATTTAAAGAGCAAGCGCCTGGCAACACTGAGGATGCCGCCAAGAACATCGACTACCAGCTTTTGGCAAAAATGGTGGCGGAAGAACTGGGCAAGCGCGGAAAAAAATAATGGTGCAAAAATCTCCCTTCATGCAGTTAGATTGAACCTGTAATGCTGCCTCCAATCACCAAAAACTTGAGGTCTTTTCAGTTTGGGCCCCAGCCATTTCAGGTCAATGATGTGGCGCATTGTGAAAATGCGATTATCTATGACAAGTCTGGATACAAATGGATAGATTTTTCTGTCGGGGGGCTTGGATACAACCATCCCTCGATAATTGAAGCCGCACGGTATCAAGCCAGCCATTTGCCATTGTCAAGCAGGGTTTTTTTCAGCAAACCATTGGCTGCTTTCTCAAAAAAACTAGCCTCTCTGTTGCCGTCAGGGCTCAGCGTCTCTTATCCTTGCAATTCACCCGCCGAGGCCGTTGAAGGTGCTATCAAGTTGGCAATGGGGTATCACCCCAATCGGCGAAGGGTTATATCGTTTGCAGGCCAATATCATGGCAACACATGGGGCGCAATGGCTGTTTGCGGTATTGAGGCAGCCCGGAACAGGCTGCGCCATTTTCCCTTTCAGGCAAGTTTCCTTGATTTTGGCAACCTCGATGAACTATCAACAACCAATTTCCGGCAAAGCAGTTGCGTGCTCCTTGAACCGATCGGCGCCTTAGGTGCTTCAGGGAGTGGCGACTTGGAGCGCTATCTGATCTTGCTACAGAAAAAATGCGCTGAATCAAAGGCCTTGCTGGTTGTCAACGAAAGCAATATAGGGATTGGCAACAGTGGCGACTGGACTTGGTGCCAGCAGGTTGGGCTGATACCCGATATTATCGTTTTGGGCAATTCGCTTGGTGCCGGCTTGATGCCTACCGGCGCCTATGTAGCCCGAGTGGAAATAAATGACGCCGTTTATAGAAGGGCGCACCCTGCGTTGCACGGAGGGACTACTGCGGGCAACCCCTTGATGTGCGCTATTGGCAAAAAAGTCCTTGAAGTTGTAGAACAGGAGAACCTAATAGCGAAAGTGGCGACATTCATGCCCTTTTTCAAGGAATTTGAAGGGAACCTTTCTATACAGGGGATTGAGTCTGCCAGGAGCGGGCTTATCTTGGTAATAAAACTTCCGAGCGTCGAACATGCCCGGAACGTTGTGAAATCTTGCCGCGATGAAATGCTTCTGCTGAAAACCCTGCCTGGAAATGAGCGATTTCTACTTGTAAACCCACCATTGCTCGTTTCCAAGGAGGATATGACACTCGGCCTCGCTGTTCTGTCTGCGAACATTCAACTTGCTCTGAAAAGCTAACCTCTGCCTTTTTATGACCCGCGAAGAAATTTCTGATGCCTATCACAAACATTACAGCAAAAGCGCCGCAAAATTGTTTCGAGCTGCGGGACTGCCTGTAGAAACAGGTGGGAACGGCTGCTATTTGATTGACGACGAAGGGCGGCAATACCTGGATTTTTGTGCCAGTTATGGCATTTTAGGATTGGGCTATGGTCATCCCAGGGTTCGCGCGGCATTATTGGAGCAGCTCAGCGAACAAGCATCTGTACCGGCTGGTAGTATGCCCCTTTCTGCGACGCGGTTGCTTTCCAACCTTTCAACCATTTTGCCACCGCAGTTGCAAAGCGTATATCTGACCGTCAGCGGATCAGAGGCGACGGAAATTGCACTTCGGATCGTCAACAGCTCCTCGGCTGAAAGAGAAAAGATTATAGCGATTCAAAACAGTTATCATGGCAAGACGACGGGCGCGCTTACCGTGCTTGGCCAGGCTCACCTTCGCGACCCTTTTGGAGAAAGCCGGGGTCACACGGTGTTTGTTCCCTTCGACAACCTTGATATGTTAAAAAAACAGATAGACCGGAATACCTTGGCCGTGATTGTGGAGCCGATGTTGGGTGGCGGGTACATCAATGTGCCTTCGAAGGGCTATCTTTCTGAGATAAGATCCCTTTGCACGGAATTTGGGGCGTTGATGATTGTGGATGAGGTACAAACTGGATTTGGGCGAACGGGAAAAATGTTTGCCATTGAGCATGATAATGTTGTGCCAGATATATTGATCGTTTCAAAAGGCGCAAGTGGAGGGCATGTTCCATTTGCCATGTTGGCTATTCACGAAAATCTTGAAGCTGGGCTGCGGAGTACCGGTTTCGATGCATTGCCCGTAAACGAGATCGATTATTTTTCCTACCCGCTTATATGTGCGACGGCACATTGCGCAATTTCGGTGATCGTAGAAGAAAAATTGGTTGACAATTCAAAAGAAATGGGCGAAGTGTTGCTCAAAGGGCTTAGCGATATTGCGGCCCGTTACCCTAATTATATCCTGGAAGCAAGGGGAAAAGGCCTGATGACCGGAATAAAAGTCAAAAACAGCATCGTTGAAAATGCAATCTGGCTGCAGATGCTCAAACGCGGCGTGATCACCGGCCTTTCAACGAACACCCATGCCGATCACCCTGTGCTCCGCTTTTTCCCGCCAATGATCATTAACCGCGAAGAAATTGAAAAAGCGTTGCTTGCCTTGGACGATTCGATGAAAGAGCTATGCAGGCTGCCCATGTTTTTTCTTGTGCTAGCTCAAAAGGTGTTTAAATATCAGTTTTTTTTGCCGACCTGGCTGCTCCGGGTTGGCGTAGGCATGTTGAAAAACGTTCCAAAACCTTGGCCTCTGTTTTTATCGACAAGTAAGACCTAAACAGCTTCGCAGGCCTATAAATATCTCAAGGTTTGGTTACTGTAAACTCTTCTCGCAGCATTCGTTTCAGCACTTTCCCCGTAAGCCCCCTTGGAATAGAATCAGGAGCTACCACACGAACACTTTTCAGTTGGGGGGTACATACGCCTGATTGGTTTGCCCATTCGAGGATTTCCTCAGCACGGAGGGTTAGGTTAGGGAAAAGGGCAACCACGGCTACTGGAGCCTGCCCTAGATACTGGTCTGGAATGCCAAAAACTACAGCTTCAAGGATGTGAGAATGGGACAGAAGCTTCTCTTCAACCAATAAACTGTAAAATGTTCCGGAAGAGGTCTGTATCCTATCGACATATCTGTCAAGATGGTAAAAATTTCCCAAAAAATCCCGCTCTACACAATCGCCCGTCCACCACCAATCGCCGAACATGGTGCCGGCCAATGTTTCTGGAGCATCCCAATAACCCTTGAAAAGCATGTTGCCCTTTACCAAAAGTCGGCCAGGTGTGCCAGGTGGAAGCTTTTTTCCCCGCTCGTCAGCGACTTTTACTGCAGGGCCGCCCCAAAAAGGCCGACCAATACAACGTTTGGCTGCTTGACGGTAGAAAGGCAAAACTATGCGCCTTAAAGCGCCTGAACCCACCTCCGAGGCGCCAATCACATCGATGAAAACTGCCCCGACCACTTTTTTGCCAAAAACTTTGAGGAAGGCCCCAGCATTGCAAAATGCCTTTATATGGACACCATGAGAAGCATCCGCTGTTGAAATCCAAACCTTGACGGACCCGAGATTATAGTTGGCCAAGTTTTTTCCGAACATCCTTAAATATACATCCGGGAATGCGAAAAATATGTTTATCTGCTCTGCCTCAACCTTTTCAAAAATCTGATCGGTATCGTTTGGCGACAAAACCCAAACACGCATGTCAGACAACATAGACGTGAAAAAGCCAACGTAATAAACCAGGTGATTGTAGTGGCCAGCAACGGCAATTTTGTTCTTTAGACCTATGGGCTCACTTTTGTAATGCCCTTTGATCGCTTCAACAATACCCCCAGAACTGCACATCACTCCTTTTGGAAACCCTGTAGTTCCCGATGTGTGCGCAATCAGCGCAATGGAGTCTCTTGAAAGGTCAACCGGCTGCAATTGGTCTGGTTGGGCTGCCAAGGATTTGTTTATGTCTATGCAGTTGGCTCCAAATTCTACAGGCGAATCGGGAAACAACCAGATATAATTTTCTTTAAATGTCTTGAGGTCGAGTTTGTTTTGATTTACAATGTTTTCGTCTGTGAAGACAAATTTTGCCCCCACATAATTCAGATAATATCGAATGTTTTCAACGCTCATCCCAGGGTTGATGGGCACAGCGATGCCACCCGATTTGATAACAGCAAGTGCCAGGAAAAAATAATCGAGGTTGTTCGTTTTATAAATGGCAACACGGTCATCCTTTTTTAGGCCATTCTCAATCAATAGATTGCCTAATTTGTTTACAAACTTCTGCCAATGAAGCAAGTTAAGGGGAGCTTCGTTTAGGAAATGGTACGGCAGTGGTGTTGTTGGGTAGAACAATACCGACTCTGGGTGAAGGTGCGCGGCTTTGTCCAAGGCATTGGCACAAGTGATCGAATTGTCGAAAATTAAGCGCAACCTGTTTAGTATCCTGGTCATATACTGTGATTAAAGTGATTTGTATGATTTGAGTGATTAAAAACATCTGATTTTCAAATGATTATGCGATCGAGATTTTCACAACCACTTTGCGTTGACTATAAATTGAAAAAATGCTTGGTTGTTTTTTCGGCAGCCTTGGCCAATTTGGTACGGGAGCTTTAGCAAAAAGACAATACTATATTTACATTTTCATCCGCACGTCCGCCCTTTCCAAAATTTATCAAAAGTACACCATTACGGTTGCCAAATTTTACAAACCTCTCCAAAAATAACAAAAGAATTAATCTCTGACTCGTTTCAAAAACATTGAAAAATAACTAAAACCCGTAATATTGGCCTCGTAAACAATCTAAAACTTTCCATCAACATGAAGCACCTCTCCCTATTCCTCGCCCTGTTCTGCCTCCTAACCAGTTCCTACGCCCAAGTCCTCCCCACACGCTTCAACTACGCAAAATTCGGCAACCGCAAGGGCGATACCCTGCAATACCGGCTCCTGATCCCCGACCACGCCCAGCACCAGCGCTTCCCGTTGGTGCTGTTCCTGCACGGCGTGGGCGAGCGCGGCACCGACAACGAGGCACAACTCTTATGGGGCGTCATGAGCTTTGCCACCGACCAGGCTATGACTGCTTACCCATCCATCGTGGTGGCCCCGCAATGCCCGCCCGACCAGTATTGGGCCAATTTCGGGGAAAACGAAAAAACCAACGACCTGAAGCTCCTGCCAAAGCCCACGAAGCCGATGGAACTCTTGCTGGGGCTCATCGAGCAGCTCGTGCAGGATTATCCCATCGATACCAACCGAATCTATATCACGGGCCTCTCTATGGGCGGCTTTGGCACCTTCGATGCCTTGGAACGCTGTCCAAACCTGTTCGCAGCTGCGGTGCCAGTTTGTGGCGGGGGCGACAACTCGAAAGCAGCCTCCATCGCCCATGTGCCGATCTGGGTGTTTCACGGCGCCGACGACGGCACTGTTGACCCTGGGTATTCCGCCGGCATGGTGGCAGCCTTGATGAACGCCGGCGCGCGCCCCGGTTTTACCCTGTACCCATCGGTAGGCCATTTCTCCTGGCTGGCCGCCTATTCCGATCCATTGATGATGGCTTGGTTGTTTCGGCAGCATAAGTGATATTTTGGGACACGGTTATGGAAAAGATCGACTGGGAAAAACAAAAAAAAGCCGTCATAAAAAGAGTTTTTGAAAGGGGCAATGAAATGGAAAAGGCAGAGATTAAAAGATTTTATGGCAAAGAAATCGTTGAAAATACAATATATCCGCATGGCTTCTGAAGCTGAAATCATTGCCATGAAAATAGATGTCATCAGCAGAGGAGGCCGGAAAAAGGATTTTTGGGACATCCATGAGTTAATGGATGACTATCCTGTGGTCGAAATGCTGGCATTTCATGAGAGGCGATACCCATTTAATCATGACCGTGCGACCATTTTGGCTGGTTTTACAAGATTTGAAATAGCTGACGGAGATTTTGACCCGATCTGTTTTAGGGCCAAGCATTGGGAACTAATCAAGCTCGACATGCTCGACTTGGTGAAGAATCACCGCTATTGACCGCTATCCGTATCAAACGCCGGCACTTATACCACAATATCTGCGCAACCCCCGTCAAACAATCCCGCCGCGGCCCAGAAAAGATGAAAGTCTGCTTGTGGTTGACAACATCGGAATGCACCATCCTGCATTTCGGCGTGGCGCCGTACAGCGCTGCCAATCGGGCTGAATTGGTACCGAAGATCAGCTGCGGGGTGCCGAATGCCCACAATGCATAGCCGACGCAGCACCAGACGAAAAAGTTCAACCAGGTCTTCTTGTGAAAGGCAGGGTCCATCCAAAAACAGCAGATCTCGGTGTGCGATTCTGATTGACGCACGTGGTTGTACAACCCCGGCCTGGCTTCGTTCCCGGCAAAAACCTCGAGCGTGCGCAGCCGCGCGCCTGTGCCCAGCACGAAGCCGCCCACTATATGGCCTTTCCAGTAAACGGCGAATACCTGGTTGGATGTGTAATATTCGGACGGCACCACAAAACCTGAACAACGGGAATAGTTGGCGGCAAAGGCGCTCAATTGGGTTTCGGCGTTGATTTTTCTGAATGCTGGGAAGTTCATCATGGCAATTTATACTGTGATTCGCCTGATTTTTGTGATTGACAATGTTTGATTCAACTGATTTTGAATTGATTACAAACATCGGGATGCGCAAAATCTGGCGGCGTGAGGAATGGTTTGTATGTGTTTTTGATCTTATTGACTGTACAAAGGTGCGGGAGAGGCCTTGTCCAAAAATCCACATGATGATGTGGTGCACGTACAGGCAACAGTTGGGTGCGACAACTTCCGACAACTGTGTACCTTCGCCCCCGTTGTATGAACCTTACCGCACTCTCCATCCGCCGCCCTTCCCTGATCATCGTGGTCTTCGCCGTGCTGACCTTTATGGGCGTGGCGAGCTATTTCAGCTTGCCCATCGAGTTGGTGCCGAAATTCAGCCCCCCGGTGGTCACCATCATCACCATATACCCGGGCGCTTCGCCGGGCGAGGTGGAGAACACGGTGAGCAAGCCCATCGAAGACGCCATTTCTTCACTGGAGGGCATCGACCAGATACAAGTGGGCAGCCAGGAAAACTCTTCCTTCATCGCGGTAGAGTTCGACCAATCGGTCGATCTGGACAAGGCCGTGCAGGAGATGCAGCGGAAGATCAACCAGTTGCAAGCCCTGCTACCCAAGGAGGTGCGGCCCCCGATCATCAACAAGTTCGCCCTCGACGAGCTGCCCATCCTGAAGCTCGCCGTTTCGGCCAACGTGACCGGCACCGCCTTTTTCGACTTGATAAAAAACCGCGCCCTGCCCGAAATATCGCAGGTGAAGGGCGTGGCCCAGGTGAGCATCCTCGGCGGGGAAGAGCGGGAGATCAAGATCAATATTTCCAGCACGCGGTTGGAGCAGTACGGCTTGTCGCTTTTGCAGGTGACGCAAATGGTACAGAGCGCCAACCTTGACTTCCCGACGGGCAAAGTGACCGGTGAGGCTGGCCAAAAGCGCATCCGCCTGGCGGGCAAGTTCCTCGATATCAATGACATCCGCAACCTGGTGGTGGGGAAAAGCCGGTTCGGCGCCTCTATTTTCCTCAAAGACATCGCTGAAATACAGGACGGCATCAAAGACCCGGAAGTGGTATGCCGCTACGACGGCGTGCCTGCCGTGGGCATCACCATCCGCAAGCAGGGCGATGCCAATGCGGTGGAAATGTCGAAGCTGGTGCTGGAAAAGCTGGCAGCCCTACAAGGGGTGTATGCCGCCCAGGGCCTCAAGTTCGAAGTGGTGGCCAACAGCAGCGTGTTTACCAAAAAAGCAACTTATGCGGTGCTGGAAGACCTGGGCATGGCCATCATACTCGTAGCCCTGGTGATGCTCTTGTTCCTGCACAGCATCCGCAACGCGACCATCGTGCTGGTGTCCATACCCACCTCCGTCATCACCACCTTCGTGATGATGAAGGTGTTTGGCTATTCCCTCAACCTTATGTCGCTGCTCGGCCTTTCGCTGGCCATCGGCATCCTCGTCGATGATGCCATCGTGGTCATAGAGAACATTTACCGGCACTTAGAAATGGGCAAAAACCGGGTGCAGGCCAGCTACGACGGGCGCATCGAGATCGGCTATACCGCCATCAGCATCACGCTCGTGGACGTAGTGGTGTTCCTGCCCATCATCCTCAGCACGGGCTTAGTGCCCGACCTTCTGCGGCAGTTCTGCATGACCGTGCTGACCTCCACACTGGTATCGCTGCTTGTTTCCTTTACTTTGGTGCCTTGGCTGACTTCCCGTTTCGGCAAGCTCCACCGCTTTGAGGGGCGCAACTTGGGCGGGCGCATCGTGCTGGGCTTTGAACGGTTCCTGGACTGGGTTTCCGACGGCTTCGTGCGTTTGCTCAAATTAGCCCTGAAAAACCGCCGCACCAAAATCATTACCCTGCTGATCGCGCTGGGCATGTTCGCCAGTTCGTTTCTGTTGGTCAGCTCCGGCCTCATCGGCAACGCGTTTATGGAGGCTGGCGAGCGGGGCGAGTTCCTGATTGAAATTACCATGCCCCAGGATGCTTCCCTTGCGCAGACGGATGAAAAAGTAAAAATAGTAGAAAGCTGGCTGCGGCAACAGGAGCACGTGTTGCACACATTCGCTACCGTTGGGCAAACCAACAAGACCTTCAGCCAGAGCGCCCCCAATACAGCCGAGATACAGGTGTTCCTTACCCCTTATGGGCATGGCCGCTCCGAACTAACGCCCATTTTTGCCCGAAAAACAAAGGTGCAGCTCGAAGAGATCGTCACGGGCGCGCGCATCAAGACCAACCCGATCGACATCCTGGGCTTGTCGAACATGCCCATCGAAGTTATGATGAACGGCGCCGACTTAGACACCTTGCTGGCGCTCTCCACGCGGGTGCGCCGGGAGATGGAGGCCGTGCCAGGCTGTGTAGAGATCACCGCCTCGGTGGAGAGCGGCAACCCGGAGGTGCAGGTAGAGGTGAACCGCCAGCGCATGGCCGACTGCGGGCTCGCCATGGCACAGGTAGGGCTTACTTTGCAAACGGCGTTCAGCGGCAATACCGACGCCAAATACCGCGACGGCGCCTACGAATACCCCATCCGCATCGCCCTCGATGCCTTCGACCGGCGCAGTGTGGACGATATCCGCAACTTGTCGTTCGTCAACCCGCTGGGCAGTACCGTTTTCCTCAAACAATTCGCCGAGGTGCGCGAAGGCTCCGCCCCAAGCCGGCTCGAGCGGCGCGACCGCATCACTTCCATCATGTTGAGCGCTCAGGTGATCGGGCGGCCCAACGGCACCGTGGGCCGAGAAATAAAGGCAAGGCTCGATGCCATGCCCCTGCCGCCCGGCGTGGAGATCAAGTACGGCGGCGACCTCAAGCGCCAGCAACAGGGCATCGGCACGCTCGGCTTTGCCTTGTGGACCTCCCTCTTGCTGGTCTATCTCATCATGGTAGCCTTGTACGACAACTGGGTCTATCCGATGGTGGTGCTGCTCTCCATACCCTTGTCGATCATCGGTGCGTTCCTCGCAATGGCTTTGGCGGGCGAGAACCTCACCGTGTTCACGGGCATGGGCTTGCTGATGCTGATCGGCCTTGTGGGGAAAAACGCCATTCTGGTGGTCGATTTTGCCAACCAGTTGCGCGAGCAGGGCAGTTCCTTGCGCGATGCCCTGCTGGAATCGACCAAGCTGCGCTTCCGTCCGGTGGTGATGACCAACGTGGCGATGGTGATCGGCCTGCTGCCCATCGCCTATGCGCAAGGCTCCGGCGCCGACTGGAAAAACGGCCTTGCCTGGGCAATCATCGGCGGTCTCAGTTCCTCGATGTTGCTGTCTTTGATCGTGGTGCCGGTAGTGTATTGGATGTTCGACCGCGGCTTGGAACGGTTGGGGCTGGGGAAAAGGGAGAAGGTGGATTTTGAGGAGTAGTTATACCTAACGCCGCTTGGTTTTGTGCATGCCGATCTTTGTAATCAATTGAACATCAGTTGAATCAATCATACTCAATCGCAAAAATCAGGCGAATCATAGTATAACGGGTTTGGAAGGCGCGTTTGTGGCTTTACCCTTCTTGTTGTTTTGCCCTTTTCATGCCAACAGGGATTCCAATTCCTCTCTTGTCATCCCATTTGCCGCATCGTCTTCAAACAGGGCGGCGCCCAATTTCTTCTTCCGCTCCTGCAATTCACGAATTTTCTCTTCAATCGTGTCCTTCGCCAAAAACCGCAGCGCCGTCACGGGTCGCTCCTGCCCGATGCGGTGTGCCCTTGCAATGGCTTGGTCTTCAGCAGCCGGGTTCCACCAGGGATCGAGCAGGAAAACATAGTCGGCAGCGGTGAGGTTGAGGCCCACCCCGCCGGCTTTTACGGTCATAAAAAATGCCTGCACGGTTTTGTCTTCCTGGAAGCGCTTCACCTCGAGGGCGCGTTCGGGCATGGGCGTGTCGCCTGTGAGCCAGGCGTATCCGAAGTTTTCTGCCTCAAAGACCGCTCGGTACAGCTGCAAATGCCTTTCGAAGCTGCTGAAAAACAGCACTTTGTGCCCGGCGCGGCGCACGGTGTCCCATTGTGCCAGCACGTCGTCGAATTTGCCCGAACCACCGGTGTAGCCCGCTTCCAGCAATTGTGGGTGGTTGGCCAATTGGCGCAATTTGGTCAGCGCCTGCAAGGCCATGAAGCGGGTTTTCGGGTCGTCGAACAAGGCTAAGACTTCGTTTCGGGCGGCGGATTTGTGCTTGTCGTAGAGCTTCTGTTGGGCTGCGGTCATTTCAGAATAAAAAAGCTGCTCGCTGAGCGCGGGCAGGTCGGGGGCCACGGCTTCCTTGGTGCGGCGCATAAAAAAAGGCCGCACCCGGTTGAAGAGCTGTTCCTTGGCCGCAGGGTCGTCGTGCTTTTCGATGGGCAGCATGAACTTTTCCCTGAAATACTTGAAGCTGCCCAGGGTGGCCGGGTTGATGAACTCCATTTGCGTCCACAAGTCACTCAGGGAGTTTTCGATGGGGGTGCCGGAAAGGGATATCTTGCAATCGGCGCTCAAGCTCAGCACCACTTTGGAGATTTCCGAGGCGCGGTTCTTTATCTGCTGGCTTTCATCGAGCACCATCACATGCCAGGCAATCTTTTCCAGCAGGTCGAGGTCTTGCCGGGCAGTGTGGTAGGTGGTGAGCACCACGTCGTAGCCCGACAGTGCGCGGGCGTCCTTGCCGCGTTTGGAGCCTGTGTGGGCACATACGAGCAGCGAAGGGGCGAAATGCCGCAGCTCGTTCTGCCAGTTAAATACCAGAGAAGCCGGCAGAATGATCAGTGCCTTCAATGGCTTCAGTTCGGTTTGGTAGCTTTGGAACAGGTCGAGCTGGGGCGCTGCGCCGGGCAAGGCGGTGGTACCGTTGGCGGCTTGATTTGCTTTGGCGTGCAACAGCAAGGCGATGGTCTGCAAGGTTTTCCCCAGGCCCATATCGTCGGCTAAACAGGCGCCAAAGCCGGCGCGGTAGTGGCCTACCAGCCATTTTACCCCCAGCAATTGATAAGGCCGCAGGGTCGCTTTCAATTCGGGCGACACCGCGTATTCTACCTGTTCAGGGTCGATGTGCGGCAGTTCCCCGCTGCTGCCTCCAGTCTCCAAGCCCGCTGCTTGCAGCACTGTGAACAGCGCTTTGGGCAAGCGTATCGCCTCGTCAGGGCCCTCCTTGGCCGCTTCTGCCAGCTCGGCGTAGCGGGCAAACCAGGCTTCCGGGATGAGGAAAAAAGTGCCGTCGGGCAGGCAGTAAAAGCGGTCGCGCTTGCGCAGGTGCTGCCACAAAGCCTTGAAGGGGAAGGAGAAGCTGCCGGCTTGGACCTTGCCGCGCACGTCGAACCAGTCGGATTGCACCTGACTTTCAATGTATAATTGGGCGCTCAGCAGGGCGATGGGCCTCCCATCCACTTCCGGCAGCTCCAGCGTGAACCCCGCCGCTTCGAGCCCGGCCTTGTGCTGCGCCAGCCAGGCGACCAGCGATTCAAGCGTGCCGGACTCCTGGGTTTTGAACAGCTTGCCGCTGGCTTCCAAGCCGTTTTGATGCAGATAATCCGTTTTTTCCTGTTCGCTGGCCGTATTCCGCCGTACCTGCCGCACCACGATATCCTCGCTGCCTTCGCCGGCGAACTCGACGCTGGTGACGCGGTCGCGGCGCTCGCCGTGGCTGAACTGGGCGCCCTGGTACAAAAAGACCGGCTGGAGGTACCAGGCGCTTTCCAGCACGTTTTCGGTGCAGCGGAGCTTGGTTTCCAGCAGCTCATTGTTCGTCACCATATCGAAACCCTCGGCTTCGATGCGGGTGCGGCCCGCGCTTTTGGCCACGAACTGCCGGAAATAAAGCCGCGCCTTGTCGAGGGGGATATGCACCACATCCTTGGTGCGGAAGGGCTTCACCATGTTGCCGTTGATGCCTGGCACGCGGAACAGGGCGTAATCGACCAGGAGCCATGCCGGGTCGGTGTTGGTTAGGGGCAGCACCTGGCGCGACTGTATGGGCCATTTTTCGTCGTCGGTGCCGAGCTGGAAGCGGTACTCCACGCCCTCATGGGTTTTGGAGAAGGCGATGTGCGGCACGAGTTCGGCTTGTGCCAGGGCGATCAGCACGTCGCTGGCCCGGGTCTTGCGCTCCAGTTCGAGGGTCAGGGGCCATTGGCCACTTACAATTTCGGTCAGGAAAGCATCTAATTTTTCAAAAATAAACTTTTCGACGCTGGGCTTGGTTTCGGGCGCTTCCAGCAGCTTTGGCAGCGGGGTAGAGGTCTTGGCTTTCGGCGGCTTGAAGCGGGCTTCGATGTTTTTGGGCGTGAGCGTTTCGACCAGTTCGAGCAGGCGCGCGAGCACTGGGCTCAGCTCGTGCCCGTGCGGCCCTATGGTGGCTAAGGTGGCGCGCTGCAGCGGGTAGCCCAGCTTGCCCGCCGCGTCAGTGTCCACGATGTGGGCCGAGGGGAGGTATAGGGTGGGGGTGGTGGGGGTGAGGTTGAAGAGGATTTGGGTGGTAGGCATAGTGGGGGGCGAAGGTAGGGGAATTGGGTAAATAGACAGAATGTGAATCTTTTTTCTTGATGTCTATGTGGGCGTGGCGCAACTCGCATGCACGATGTTGGATTGGGGGCAACAATTGTCTGTTCATGTAGATTGAAAAAGTGGGGGGGGTAATGATTGTTTACGCTAATTTTAGACTAATTTTCCGCATTAAAACTTGATTTATGCCATTGTCTAAAAACCTGTCCAAATCGTATCTGATGATCGTCGATAATTTTTTGTTTAAATCTTTTTTGATAAAAAAGACTGTTCGTATTGATTGTTTATTAATAGCATTAGCAACCTTTTTTTTCTGTACAAAAACGTATTGTCAGGCATATTCTGTACAAAAACAAATAAGTTATTGCCAATCCTTAATGGAACAAGGTTTGCTAATCAAAGCCGAAAATCAAATTGGATTTCTGTATAAAAACTTCTTTAGCAAGGCCACTGCCAGACATAAAGCAAGGCTGCTCAATCTAATGGGGGATTGCTATTTTGAACAGGAGCGCATAGATTCAGCGTATTATTATTATTCCAAATCAAGTAATTGGCATGGCTTACATAAGGACTCTTCTTTGCTTGCTGCTACCTGGCTAAAAATTGGAAATTGCTTTGAAGCGCAATTTGATCCCGGGTTAGCATTGACCTATTACGAAAAGGTGCTTGAATACAGCCAAAAGAACGGCTTTGAAAAATTACATGTAAAGGCTTTGGTCGCCATAGCGTTGTCGAAGGAAAGAGAAGGGAATTTCGATTCGGCGGAAAGGTACCTGGACGCGGCAATGAAACTTGCGTCTAGGGTAGACGACCCTTATCTGCTTGCGCAAACCCGGTTTAATTATTACAACCTGTTGGCTGCAACGAACCGGGCCGAAGAAACCCTCCAAGCTTTGGCAGGCCGGTACATGGATCTGTTTTCCTTTTGCAACAAATACCGATTCCAGTGGCTGAAGGCTCGCACCTGTATTGAACTCAGCAAATTGCTCAAGCCCGAAAACGGTTTGACATGGTGCTTGAAGGCCGAAACCCTTTCTAATGCGGTGCTCCCCGGGAACCACCCATTCCACGCGATTGTTTACCATCGGTTGGCAGAGCAATATAGGGAATTGGGAAACTCCGCACTGTCTGCCCAATTTTATAGACGAGCGCTGAAAACAAAGAAACAACACTTTGGCTTTCCGCATATAGCCTTGTGGTCTGATTATCTTTCACTGTCTACTGCCCTAAAGAACAACTCCGCAGCATCACGACTTTCCATTGTTGATTCGGCACTCCAATGCTTTGGTCTGCGCCTTGAAGTGGTTGAACCAGTTGTTTATCGCAAAAAAATACCCATAGAAGCGTTGGAAGTGATGCTACAAGGAGCATTAATAGGAGCAGAAGATCCAAACGGCCAGTACGACAGGTTGAGTGTGCAGCTTTTTAACCAAATAGTCGACCAGTCCGCATTATGGAGGCGGCATTACGTCACGCCAAAACAACGCCGGTATTTTCAGGGGACAATAGGGGAAATTTGCAACATGGCGGTTAATGGTTGTTGGAAGCTTTATTCCAAACACCCAAAGCGCCTTTATATGGAGTGGGCATTTACATTTTCCGAACGGGGGAAATATGTGGCCTTGCAGGAACAGGTTATACGGAAGCAGCTTTCAAGGGAAGAGGACGTTTGGACAAAGCAAATTGATTCGCTCGAACAATTGTTGTCGGGAATATATTCTATGGACAATTTTTCAGGCCGGGGTTCAAATGACAAAAAAATAAAGATAGAGCATGCCCTGGAACACGCATACGCAGCCTGGAGAAAAACGGAGGCCGGCCGTGAGTTTGATGCCATGGAGCCTGTTCCTTTGGATCGGTTGGCAGAAATATTGCGCAAAAATGAAGTGTTCATATCCTATCATTTCAGCGACACCTTGTACGCTTTTGTAATAGGCCGCGAAAGGTTCGATTTCTATTGCCTAAATTATGATGCTGAAACAATTGAATCCTGGAAGCATTGGGTATCTGGGCACCACAGAAACACCGATTTGAACAACTATCAGGTCTATGGCAGTGAAATATTTGACGAATTGATTCTGCCGCTCTCCATTTCTTCTGCGGAGCGCGTTTTAATCGCGCCACATGGCCCTTATCTGAACGGCTTGCCTTTTGAGGCGCTGCTTACAAAAAGGGACGACCAAATAATTCACTGGAATAAATTGCACTATTGGCTAAATGAACAAGTCATTGCATATCAACCTTCAGCGAGCGTTTGGTATTCAATGAAGCGGTCTCCATTTTCCTATCCAGTTATCTCTTTTTTAGGTATTGCACCAGATTTCACCCAGAATAACATGCATTGCTTCTCCGAGGACCTTAAACAAAATTATGAGGATGTGAGGTGCATAAATGGCATAATGGCTTTATTGGGAATACAATGCGACACCGCCATTGGTTTCACAGATAAGGCTCATCTCCTGGGCAAACTGAAAATATCGCCCTCCTTTGTCCACTTTTCAACACATGGGAAGCCATTTGCAGACGATTTCCCGGCGGGTATCATATTAAATTGCGGGGCAAAAAATGACTGTAAGGATTGTATTTTACAATACGAAGAGATCGCCGGGGTTAACATGACCCATACCTATATGGCAACCTTTAGTGCGTGTTCTACAGCTGATGGTGAGCATATCGTAGGGGAGGGCTTGTCTGGTATGGTGTACGCATTTGTAGGAGCTGGCGTTCGCAACACTGTGGCTACCTTGTTTGCGGTAAATGAAACCAGTGCTAATTTGTTGTTCAAGCGGTTTTACAGTAATCTTTTAGACAAAAAAATATTGCCAAGCGAAGCATTGAACGCTGCAAAAAGAGGCATAGCGCGAATGGAGCAGGCGAAGCCCGCTGATTGGGCGGGATTCGTATATTTTGGCCCAGACGATGCCCCGATCTTCCAACGGAAATGTGGTCATTGGCTTTATGCAGGGGCACTTATCAGTATGCTGTTGGCCTTCATTTTTTGGCTTCGGAAAAAGGCAACAAAGTCCTGATTTCCGGGACTATGGGCAAACCGCTGATTGCATTCAACCAAAACTCGCAAGATAAGCCTATTTGCAAGCGCGGATTTTTGAAGCCCGTGTCCACAACCAAGGATTTGGCAGTGGTGAAGCCCGTGCCAAGCCAGAACTTTCTCCATAAATGAGCCCTGGCGATCAATTCGGCATAGAGTGGGACATTGTTTACATATCGCAAGGCCATTATTCCTTCCAAATATGCGTCTCTTGAAATGTCTTTTTGTACCCCGAAAACCCCGAAAAAATGCGGAACTAAGGTTACCGCAAGCTTGTCATCTTGGATGTTGGCGGCTTTTACGGTTATATTCTGAATTGACAACCCGGCCCACCAGGGTATGGCAGTCCCTCTTGTTTTTTTTGCATAAAAAATGCCCGCGCCTACGTCAAAAACCTGGTTTTTCTCCGAACTGCCTGCGGTGATATCCCCTGGGTCGCGCACCTGTGCCCGCGCGGGATTGCTGACCGACTGGTTTGCACCGACCGAAAGGCCCAAAGCCAGAAAGTGTGCAGCATTGGATTGCAGTGCGTAGGAATAATTGACAGATGCTTCGGTCTGAGACCATATCCCGGCCTTTTCGGACCGGAAATTCAGCGCCAATGTGTTCTTTGGGTCGAACTCCCAGCCTGTCAGCAAAGAAACAATCCGGGGAGAGTCATCTCCCCAGCGGATGGTTTTAAAGCCGGCGTCTATATACCCACGGTTGAGGTTGGCGAGCATGGACTGCGGCTTTGCCGCCGGGTTGAGTGCTGCCATATTGTCCCATATAAGACGGGTGGGTATTATTTGCTGCGAAAAAAGCTGGCCGCAGTATAGCCCTGCAAGAATGATGAACAGTGTCCGCATATTTGATTTATTAAGCTATGGAGCCGTTTGAACCCTCCACAACGATTTTATTGTTTGACAGTGGAAAAAATAGGAATTTCTGGACATTCTTCGCGCGAATCCAAGGCACATTCGCATCTTGGGAATTGTTCTCTGTTGCAATATGTCTTTGTGATCTCGTTTACCTTTTTTGTCAAATAAGCATCAAGTTCCTTAATAGTGATGAAACCATCTTTTTGACCACTTCCAGCTCCATCCGCCGAGCCATTGATGCCTTCTATTACTGCTGCAGTATAAGCCCCGTTTTCATAGGGAGAATTAGGACATTCATAGGAGGGAGAGCTCCCGGTAGATGCAAACAGGAATAGCCCTTCATTGTATTTATTCAAACTATCTATCAATGGCTCACTGCCTTTAATGTTTGCAATGCCAGCCTGGCAAACATCCAAAAATATGTATATCCTTTTGTTTTTTATATCTTTTAAAATTGTACACAACTCCTGAAAATCTATTTCGGAGTCTGATGTTTTGATATGCAATCGCCCATACTCTTTTACGCCATGCGAAGATATAAAAATCAAAATAACGCTGTTCGACGGACTGTTCGAGTGCTGTTCCCTGATCTTCTTAAATGAATTTTTTATGCGCAGTTCCGTTGTTTCATCAGATTTGTTGTACACTTCCGTTTTTATATCGCTGTACAAGCGGGTATCCATCTTATTGCAGGTTGAAGCAAAGTCATCTGCATCCTTGGCAGTATATTTTAATTTGTTGCTCTGCAAATCAGGTACTCCGAAGAAGTAACCGTAAAAATGTGGTTTGCTGATGCTGAGGGCTACAGTTTTTCTTGTACGCGCCGGGTAGCCCGACGGGTCTATAATATCAATTTCAATTTCATTTTCCCCGTCTGTTAAATAATCAGAGGGGTTGGGAACCTCGAAGGAGAATTCAAGGATGCCAAAAAGGGCGTCCATTTCCAGCGTTTTCTCTATTGTACGCTGTTTGGGCGTTGCCGAATTTTGGTTTTTCAGGTTAAAAGTGATACTGCATTTATATTTACCTTTTTGATGTACCTGGGCTTCAACCTTGATCTGTATTGATTCGCCTGTACTTTTTCCTTGCGCTATTTTCCCAATTATCGGCTTATTACTGACAACAGCCCCCCCTTGCGAAACTACTGAAACATTACCGATCTGCTTTCCGTCAGCATACACTGTAAAATTGACAGTTCCGGCCGCAATATTTCCTGCAGTGACCGTTATATTGAATCGACCTTTTGCCTGAATGGCTTTTAATACGCAGGTTTTCGTTCCACCACAGTCAACAGCGTTGTTATCTGCCTGCGCCTTTAAGGTGAACACTATATCATTTCGTTCGTTCGGATTCGAGCGTTCTGCCAAAACACCAATACTTGCTGTTTCCCCGGCGCCTATTATCTTGCTCCCCTGTTGATTTGCGAAGACGATATCTTTAAAAATCAATTTTGCATGGGTGTCTCCTTTGGCATTGTCCATATGCAATGGAGTATCTTTTATACCTGGAATGTGAGACCACGACTTTACCCCGAATCCATTTTGTGCTGCGCAAAACATTGATAAATTGTTTGATACAAAGGCATATTCTCCTTTTTCTTCTTTGGTGCCAAGTGCAGTGGTGAAAACAATTCCCTTCTCTTGTTCGGCTTTTTGTTGCTTGCCCGGTATTTGGTCAACTGAACCCTTTTGGGTTACCGCAGATGCCCCGACGCGCCATACCTGTACATCGGGATTTCTTTGGCCAAATTCGTTGGAATACGTGATGCCAGTCAGAAGCCAATCGCCGCTGTACGGCTCCATGTGAATTGCATGCAAGGCATCGTAAGCGCTTTTGCCGCGCTTGCCTTCGGGCAAGGTTTCATACAAAACGGTATTCAGATCGCCGGAAAGGCGGGCAAACCAAGCATCGGTATCGGCATTGCTGCCCGATTGGTAACTGCCAGCCAATGCAACGGTATTGTCGAAGGCCAGTGCTACATCATTGACTTCCAATTTGGCGTGCTCTGAGGGGTTGCAAACCGGCTCGAAGTCGTTTTTCGAGGCAGGTATCACATAGCGGTATCCAGTTTCGCCGGTTCCCCGAGCGGGTTTCGGCTGAGCCTGACACATTACCTGAGGTTCTGCATCCGCCTCCACTTCGCCACTAGCGTTGATTTTGGCGACGCGGAGCTGACCACTTTGGTCTTTTCCCACCACTACAAATATTTCTTCGTTGAGCCATTTGACTACTGCAATATTTTGCCAATTGCGCAGTATGGTCCGGTCATCAAACTTGATTTTGTTTTGATCGACCTTGGGAGTCAAAAGCAGGAGGTTGCTCCCTTGTTTACCCAGCAAAACCGGTCTGCCGTCAAACTCACCAATAGCTAATATGGATTCTACATTTGGCAAATATGCTCTAACTGCTGATTTGCTGAGCTTGCTGCCATAATCTTCCCATTTTGAGGCAAAATAAAAGCCCTGAGGTCCGGCACTTGATATTGCCTTTCCGCCCATCGCCATGCCCCAACCCATTTCTTTGGCACAGCTCAGGCTAACAGACTTGTTTCCTGACCCTTGTATGGTGTCGGGCAGCCCGATTGGCATTCCGGATGTGGTAAAAAAACCATAGATGCCCACCGATTGAGCTGCTTTGCGTTGTTCGCCCACAACCAATAGGACATCCTTCTCGTTCAGTTCTATTATTTGATGTGGCACAACCTGAGCCTTAGGGGGCAAGGAGCCCACCATGAATGCCATAGCAAATAACCCTCCAAAACATATTGCCCAATTTTTCATAATTTGTTAACTGTGTTGGATGATAAAAGTATGAAATAAACCTATCGCCTGATATTAACCGTTCCACGATATATTTGTCCATCATCTTTTGATTGCGCCAGGTAGAGGTATGCACCCTCTGGCAGTGGTTGTCCGCCGGAAGTGCCGTTCCAGTCATTGTTGTACGGGTCTGCTTCAAAAACACATTGCCCCCACACATTGAACACGCGCAGGGAGGCATTGCCGTCCAGCAGCCAAATAGGGGCAAAAGCGTCGTTTTGACCATCGCCGTTGGGTGTGATAAGCCAGGTGCCGCCATTGGCGCCAGAAGTTTGAACCACCACAGTGGCAGCGGGCGCGGACAGGCAGCACAGGTATTTGAAACGCACGGCATACACGCTCGAATCGCTGGCAGGGACGAGGATAAAAGTCGCTGTGGTAATAGTATCCCGTTGCTGGCTTTTCCAGCGGTATTCCATCTGTCCGGGGCTGAAAGGGGTGTTGACCACCTCTATTCTGACACTGTCGCCCAGTGTAGTTTTTGTGATCTGAGGCCTGGGAAGCGGCTGCGCCAGGGAATTGCATTCCAGGTTTTCTAATTGGAGCAACCAGATGTCCTTGCCTCCATGGAATTGATTTGCATCAACGTCAACATTTCCAGTGTCTGTAAAACCCACAACCATCAGTTTGTTGTTGCGTTCCAGCATTTTGTAAACACCTTCGCCTCCACCTCCGCCGAAATTAGTTGTCCATAATATCTCTCCGCTTTTGTCTAATTTTAGGATAAACATTTCGCCATTCCCGTACACCGCACAAACGTCGCCCCCTTTTTCTAAAGGTACTGAAAACCCGCCAAGGTAATACCCCCCATCTGATGCCTGGACTACACTTCTACCTATATCATCGCGGTTATAACCAAAGCATTTAGACCAAAGTACCGCATCCATATTCTGGTTCAATTTCAACAGCCACATATCCACGCTTGGGTCAGTTGAATTTTTTTGTGGGTAATTGCCCACAACATCCCGGTCGGACGAGTTGCTACCTCCAAAGACCAGAAAATTGCCATCATAGTCCACAATCATGTCGCGCGGGAAATCATCACCCTTGCCGCCATATTTTTTAGCCGCTGCATTCGGTTTCCCATTTGAATTTGTTTTTTGAATCCAGTATTCATCCCGCTGGCCATCATTAGGTATAGAACAGTACCCACAAAAAACAAAATCCCCATTTTGCAGTTCTACCAGCCCGCTGACAAGTGAGTGGTAACGGAGTCCCTGCGGCCCGTCAAAGTCATATTTTTCTTCAGCCACCACTGCCCAGGTTTCCCAATCCATTTTCAACAACCAGGCATCCAGGTGGTAGAATATTTGTTGGTCAACTGCAGAGATATCTCCTAAAAAAATCAGGTGCTTTTTGTCTCTGGTCTGAAGTAATTCTATTTGCGTAAAATCATCTAGTCCTTTGTCGTTGTGGTAATCATCGGCATAAGGGCTGCCAAAAATCTTATCCCGCAACAGGTTTCCGTTTTTATCCAGCTCCAATAGCCAGTAATCGTAGTTGTTGGATGTGTCTAACGCTGAAGTGTTAACATAGCGGCCTGTTTTACCGATAATCAGGTAATGTTCGTTTTCCAAATCCTGTATGGCTTTGTAGGCGACCTCTTCCTGGTTGGTACCGAAATTTTTCTCCCACTGGATGTTGGGTTGGGCAGCATTGTCAAGTTTGACGACCCAATAATCTTTATCGCCATTGTTAATGCCTTTTACATCCCCGTCCTGCGAGGAGGTGGTGTAACCTACGATGAGAAGCCCACCGTCTTTGGTGGCGATCATGTCGAAAGCCTCTTCGTTGCCATTGCCGCCAAGTAGGCGCTGCCATTCGATGCGGGGTTGGGCCAGGGCAGGAACAGAAAACAGGGACAGTAGCGTCAAGAACAGGTAGCGCATAATAATCAGGTTATTTTCGGATGTCTATGGTTCCCCGGTACGTTTGTCCGTCATCTTTAACAAGGGCTTGGTACAGGTAGGTTCCTTCTGGAATTACCAGCCCTTCGGAAGTGCCGTCCCAGTCGAGGTTGTACTGATCTGCTTCAAAAACACATTTCCCCCACAAATTGAAGATTTTCAAGGTCACGTCTAGGCCGATCAGGCAGTAAGGTTCAAAGGTATCGTTTTGGCCGTCTCCGTTGGGGGTCAGTATCCAGTTGCCACAGTCCTGGAAGTCGGTAGAGGTGCTTGATATTACAAGTTCGAATGAGGGTGACGGGCTGGAAAAACAACATTGTCGTTCGTTTTTTACGGAATAGATCCCTTCATGCATGGCTTTGTTGGCTTTGGAGATAATTAAAAACGCGTTTTCGGTAACGGTGTCAATCATGGGAGTTGTCCAAAAATACCGGACATCTGGGAATTGCAAAGAATCTTTTACGTACAAGCGCACTGTTGAATCTGCAATTGCAAGGGGCGGTCCGATAATATGTGGCATTCGAATTTGGCAGGAATACCGGAATTTCACTACCCAAAAATCGGATCCGCCGCCTTTGGCCGAACATGCCTGGGGGCCATCACTTGAGTTGCCCGTGCCGGCAACCACAAAAGTGGAATCGTCTTCCACAACGATGCCTAAAATATCTTCATACCCATTTCCGCCTATGTTGGTCTGCCACAAACGCTGTCCATTTGCATCTGTTCTGAGCACATAAGCATCATATATTGAGCTTGAATAAAACGCCCTACAGATTCCATTTGTTGACCAAGTAGCACCCCCTATCAAATATCCTCCATCTGGTGTAGGTCTTATCACAAACGCATAGTCAGCGGAATCTCCCCGCATAAAATTTGATTTGGAAGGGATATAGTTTCCATTGGCATCGAACCGCGCCCACCACATATCCGCCTTCCCTGGTGCATTATCCCAATAACCCGCGATATAGAATCCTCCGTCACTTGTTGGGCAAAGCGACCAAGGGACTTGTTTTTCTGGAAACTTCAACACAGTATCAAACCCGCCATTGGGGTCGTCATTTTTCTTTTTATAAAGCCTGTAATCTCCGTAATCTCCATTTAGGCTACCGGGTTCCAAGGCAGCAAAAACGTAACTACCGTCTGACAGAACGATCAAGTCTTTATTCGAGAAACTTCCTGGAATTTTAGCTTCTGAAAGCAAATCAAAGTTATTGGTCATTTCCACAATCCAATGGTATATTATGTTGCCAGCCCGATAGGTTCCCAACCAGATTAAATTTCCGTCGGGCGTTAATCTTATCTTTCCATTATCGTTATAATGGAGCGAATCCGAGATGTTTCCCGCTTCCTGACCATCGTTTTGGGGGCTGCCAAAGCAGCTTGCATTAATCAAGTTGCCATCTTTATTCAGTTGAAGCAACCAGTTGTCCGATCCACCTTTGTGGTCTGTTACGTCGCCATCGCTGGAAAAAGTGCGGGCGTAAACAAAAATATTACCTTGCGCGTCTTCGGCTGCAGAATATCCCATGTCATATTTGGAGCCGCCGAATTTTTTTTGCCATATCAAATCGCCGTTGGTCGATATTTTTACGATCATTACATCTGTTTGTGGATAAGCGTTGGGATGCTCGGATTCGAAGGAGTAGCCTGTGAGGATGTATCCACCGTCAGCAGCTTTGATAATATCCAACAGTTCATCACTCTGGCTCCCTCCGAAGCAGCGCACCCATACGGTGTCTATCTGTGCAGATAAATCCATGAGAGAAACCATGCAAAAAAGAAATCCAATGCTTAATCGTTGAATAGTAGCATTTGAAACTTGTACCTGCCTGTTTAACAGACTAAATATGTCAGAAAACTTCATTTAACCCAGTTATTTTCTAAGGTTTATTGTACCCCTATAAGTGTTCTCGTCGTATTTTGTAATAGCATCATAGAGATAGGCACCTTCTGGTAATAGCTGTCCTCCAGAAGTTCCTCCCCAGTCATTGTTGTATGGATCCGATTCATAAACGCATTTTCCCCACAAATTAAATATTTTCAGTGCCGATTCTTTACCGATCAGGCAGTAAGGTTCAAAGGTGTCGTTTTGACCGTCGCCGTTGGGGGTTAATATCCAGTTGCCGCAACTTTGGGAGTTGTTCTCGCTGTTTGCAATTACAAGCTCAAAAGGGGGAGATGGGCTGGAAAAACAACAATAATATTCAGTTGTAACTTTGTAACTGCCTTGATGCAGAGATTGATTTGCATTGTGAATGGACAAAAAGGCATATTGTGTAATGGTATCCCCCAAAGGCGTTTGCCAATGATACCGCCCGTTTGGCAAGGACAAAGAATCTATCACGAACAAGGTTGTCGTAATATCGGGCGATACGATGGCCTCGCCAGAAACGACCGGCTGTTTGATATTGCAGGTATAATGGAACTTTGCCATCCAAAAATCTCCTTCACCTCCCTGATATTGAGCACATCCCTGGGGCCCACTTTTTCCACCGTAACCTGCAAGCACAAAAGTCTCGTCATTTTCAACATAAATGCTGAATATCGCGTCGCCAATATTACCTCCAATATTTGTTTGCCATAAAATGTTGCCATCTTTATCCGTCCTTATCAGATAGCCTGTGTGCTGGCCACTATAGTTTTCGAAAGCTTTGCATACCCCCCTGTCTGACACTGTGGAACCGGCCACTAGGAACCCACCATCGGACATGGGTTTTATATCATAAATCTGGTCGGTTTTGTTACCAGAGAAAATTCGGGAGGATGCTTTAATCTCTTGTCCGTTGGAATCTAAACGCAGCATCCATATATCGTAATTGTATGGTGAAAGTGTGTCTTCGCAATCGTGATCAATGCCTATAATGTAAAACCCGTTATCGGCTACCGGGATAATGCGCCTGGGCTCCTGTCCACAGGGCTTCCTTTCGTATATCAAATCGAATCCAGCACTGGGATTGTCTTTCTCTCGTTTAAATACCCAGAAATCACCATTTGGGTCGTGTTTTATTGAACAGGTCGTTACTATGTAGCTATTCGGGGATAATATCACAAAGTCTCTAGTCGATCCGGTTGTTCTGAGGCTTCCTCCTGTAATATTGTTATATATGATTTGAGAAAAGTTTTTGTCAGTCTCTACCACCCATACGTTGTCTTTATAAATTCCTACCCACATTATTGTGTTCGCCTCTGTTATTTT
This sequence comes from uncultured Saprospiraceae bacterium, assembly GCA_964621185.1. GTDB lineage: Bacteria > Bacteroidota > Bacteroidia > Chitinophagales > Saprospiraceae > M3007. The sequence goes on from CAZULM010000031.1 coordinate 38,951, forward strand.
TATTCGTCCCGTTTCTCTGTAAGAAATAATAGGATCGGCGGAGACCTCAAAGCCGTCGTCTTCCGCTGAGCCATATGATTTTTGATGCAAAAGGTTGCCTTGTGGGTCGAGGTGTAATATCCAATTGTCCGAACCACCTATACTGTTCTGTACATCTTTGTCGGAGGAAAAGGAGCGCGCATAAACAAAAATATCTCCATTTTGGTCAATAGCCGCACTGTAACCGATCTCACTTTTGCTACCACCGTATTGTTTTTTCCATAGAAGAGATCCATCCGACCTTATTTTTACTATCATCACATCCAAATCGCTCTGATCAGCTGGGTTGCGGGTATAACCTGTAGCCACGTATTCACCGTCAGGCGTATTTTGTAAATCGAGTGGCAGATCGGTATCTGCCCCACCGAAGCAGCGCACCCATACAGTGTCAATCTGTGCAGAAGGCTCCTCAAGGAAAACTACAATCAAAACCAACGCAATGCCTAATCGCCGAATGATGGTGTTTGAATACGCCATGACCTTTGTTTGTTTATTGAAAAAGCTTTATCGTAATACAAGTGTCTGGGGTTATTTTGTATTTTATTCAAGTACCGGTTAGCCTCTACCTTATCCCCTTTGCCAAGGTAAGCCAGCAGGAAAAGAAAATCATAATATTCCGAGTGTAATGTATCCGGCACGGCATTCAAAGCCAAGAGGGCTTCGGCGTGTTGATTATTGATAATGTGATCAGCTGCGACCGCAACAATGGAGTCTGGAAATTGGACTAACGGTTGTGAGCCAGCTCCTTTTAATAGGGAGGTGCTAAAAAAGCGCAATTCTTCGCTGTACGATGCCACAATTGCTTCGTCGGCTTTTGGTGGGCGAATAAACATTGTGGCAGCGATGAGCAGCAACAATGAAGCTGCAATGCGCCAGTACCGGTTGAAAGAAACTACCCGGGGTTCAGGCTTTACAATAGCATGTTCCCCTCCATCCCATTTGCCAAGCAAGTCGCGCAACCGTTTGTTCTCCGCCTGTCGAATGGCATCTTTTAGTGTGCCTTGTTCATCATCAATTTCTTCTCTTTGATTATCCATACCATCATCGATGTTTTTTGTTCTATTTTCAAGTAAGTCTTCATCATCGGATGGGGACATGCCCAGACAGGCTTTTAGTTGTTGTATACATCTGGATTTTTGCTTGCGAGCCGCAACTTGGCTTATTCCGGCCTTTACGGCATAAATATCCAAGGCCATATCATAGTAAAGGAGCTGCTTGAGCAAACCGGGGCAATATTCGGGGCCGTGGGGAAAGCAATTTATGACGCGCTGTTCGAACTCAGTTTTTCGCTCCGATTCGATCAGGATATCAAATGCTGAATCGGGAATGTCGGCGGCATCAAGTAAGCCTTCGTCAAAAGTCAATTGGACAGCTTTGCTTTTTTTAAATAAATATTTTTTGATTATTATTTTCAATATCCCATAGAGCACCGCAATGGAAGGTGTCCCTTTTGAGAAATACTTTTCACGCAATATGCCAGAGCAGGCTATTTTATTGAACACCAAGAAAGTGTCTTGTATTATCTCTTGCTGGTCGTGTTCAATGGTTTCCAGAGTATGATTTTTCAGGTAGGTTTGGAGTACTTTCCGGTATGCAACATAGAAGTAGTTCAGGCCCATATTGCGCTCCGTCTCGTCGAGGCTTTCCATTGGAAATACTGCGACCGTGTCTTTCAGGAGCCCATCTGTTTTTTCTTTGCTAAGGTTGATTTGCAGAAAATAGACAATGACCTCATCTCCATACTTCAGCGCAAAACCCTGCATGGGCATTTCCTGATTTTTTTTCAACGCTTCGATAAAATAGCGCAATTCTTCGTGCGAATAATGTTTTGTTGGATCTCCTGCTGGATTGGTTTTTATCATAACAAGATTTTTCGAAATGAAACAAAACACGGGAAAACTGCCGTTTCAAAAGCTAAGGTAGTGAATCCTTGTCCACGGTGTACGCCTGTGTTTTGATTTTCGAAAGTGAGAATTCTACTTCCTTTTCTGGGCTCTGGTTGTGTGGAGTTTTGAACTCCTGAGCAGGCTGGACAAATCCTTCTTTCCCGCTTCCCGAGCTTTTAAGCACGGCTTCATATTGCTGGATCAGCCACCTGATCCTTCTGTTTTCGATGGTTCGAATTGCCGCGCTCAATCGACCTTTCAGTTTTCGAGCCTCCATATTGTAGTAATTATTTATCAGGTAGTCATTTCGATAGCGCTGTCGCTTCATCCGGCAGTTATGTGCCTGTTGGAACACCGATGCTTTATTTCAATATCTCTCAAAAATTAAGATATGTGACTTTGGCCGGAAAAATTTTGCCGCTAAACTGCAAGAGATATCCATGTTCCACCCACCTAAGGGGAATGAATTGTATGTGAAGTTAAAAAAAATGCTGGCTTTGGTCACAGGCTGGAGAATAGGGGGGATACTTTATTCATCCATGAAAGCTGTCGGGCAAGAAGCTAGACCGTTGTGCTGTGGTGGTCTTATAGAAACCAGAAGGGACAAATAACCTGGAACAATTAACCCAATAATGCCGAGCCAGGTGTCAACATACTACAGGCCGTTTTTAGAAGAGATGCTATGTTGGGTAAAAATGTTTCAAATATGGGCAATTGCCAAGTACCTTTTTGGAATACGCACCTCTTATGGAGAATCTTTAGTAAAGCAAAAATAAGCACCGTAAAAAACCACCGATTTCTTCACTTCAATACCTAAATATCTATCATCATGCAAAAAGCATTTGTTTTTCGCGCTTTCTTTTTGTCGGCCTTCGCCCTTTTTGGAGCCATGAAAGCCGGCGCGCAATCCACCATCACCTTCTACGCCAATATTTCTGACACACAATCCGAGACGGGTGTGGTTGGCCACGTCTGGGTTGGTCTTCAAGACGGCTCCGGCGCCAAGCGAGTAGTAGGGTTTTACCCTGGTGGCCTTCGCGATGACAGCGGCCGTAAGGCCGACATCGACTATAGCTTTAAGGTAGCCTCGCTTGCCCCGGCCCGCAAGGTGCTCGAGGCGTACAGTGCTAAGAGCTATGTCCTGGGCCTTCGCGATTGCCGCAACCTTGCATCCGACGTAGCGGCATCGGTTGGACTGCGCGTCCCTGACAGCCGCGGCACCAAGTCGCCAGCGGAGTGGATGGCGGAGTTGGTCGCTCTCAACTGATTTTAATCGCATATATGTCCCTGTCTTTTTTCTTTACAAAAAAACTGTGTTCACACATGAGAAAACTAATCATTCACCTATATTCATCAACGGCAAACGCGCGTGGGCGCTCACCGCTCGACCTTCCCGAACGGGCTGTTTGGATCACATTTGCCCTGGCATTCATGCTTAGTGTCATAGTTGGCAATCTGTTCGTACGAGGCTTGTACAGGTCGGCACTATCGAGCCTTAAAAATGGAGGTGCAGATATTTCCCTGAGTGATAGGGCTACAGGGCATGATGCCCGGGTAGCAGAGCTGACCAATTTGAAAGCGGTCGGAAAAGAGATGTCTGACGACCTTCGTCTGGGCGATTTGTTTTCCCAAAACAGCATTCAATACGCCTCGTTTGAACGCTGGATGGCCGATCGTCGGCAAATCAGTTCCGATCAGCTGCGTTTGGCTATTATGGGGCGCCTGGATGGTTGGCTATTCCCGGTTGCCCAACCAATCCCCAATGAATCCATATTGCGCAGTTTTGGTTTTGAGAAGCCCAATACGAGCGAACTCCACAATATACAGCCGGCGGATTGGGACTACTACATCACAGCAGCGTGCCTGGAGAAATTCCGTAAAAATCTCAGCGGGGGTTATCATCAACCCTTGCGACTGGCGACCGCGCTGGCCGGCAGCATCCAGTGGCTTACGTTTTTTCTTGCCATATGGGGGGGCATATTGCTAATCTGTCGTTTTGCCTTTAGTCGCATCCAACGCCAGTTGGTTCAAACGGGTAAAAATCCGGTCGACACCGAAGAGAAGGGCAGCCTCTGGCAAATAGAGGGAACGGACCCCGAATCACCGCCCTTATACATTCGCCTGCAGGACAAGCTGCCCGCTCTTTTCCTTCCGGCTGATTTGCTTGCTCAATGCATGCATGCAGGCGTACTCACTCGTGCTCCGCACGAGCTGCAGGAATACATTAGCGAAAAGGTTGCGGAATTTAAAGCCAAAGTAGAATCATCTGAGTTCGAATTACTTGATTTCATCATATATGCCTGTCCCACACTCGGTTTTTTGGGGACCATTATTGGCATAACCGAAGCTTTTGCCAAAGCCGCTGACATCATCAGCAGCAGCAGTACACTCGCGCGCATTGAAGCGTTCAACCGTGTCACGGAAGCTTTAGCGCTCGCCTTCGATACAAGTTTTGTAGGTCTGTTGGCGGTACTGATCCTCAATCAAATGCTGTCGTTGTTGAAACGCCGCGAGGCCGGTCTTTTCATTGAATTGGAAACGGAAACGTTCGCTCAAATGCGGCGCCTGCAACGCGTCAAACAAAATGCGTACAGCCATGCCTGAGGTGGTAAAAGGATCCATTGGAATGGCCTTACTAAGCGTGTTGTGTAATTTTCCTCTAACAGCCCTACTAGTTTGGATTTTCAGCCTACTATATCGCATCACAACAAATCATTGCACTCATGCCAAAAGAGAAAGAATCAATCGGCATCTCCCTACTTGATGTATTAACGAACAGTTTTGCCGCGGCCTTGCTCCTGATGACGATTGTTGCCGCTACGGTTGGCAGTGGCGATGGCGATCCCAATCAGGCAAAGCCAGGTGATGGCACCGACTATGTGGTAAGCGCCCAATTTGGCCTCGACAAAAAACTGGAGCGTCCGGATCCGCCTGTATTGAGTATCCTGCTGACTTTCAAAGGGGGAAATGCGCAAGGTGTCAAGCTCCGGGCGGCAGCTTTAAGCGACAAGACAGAGGCTACCATTCGGCAAAGCTTTTTCCGTCCCGAACAATGGAGCGTATTCCGGCGGGGCAGTATAAAAACGCCTTGGCTGGTAGAAATGGACTGTACAGGCACAGTGCCCGATAGCCTATACGTACTCATCACGATTGGGAATACCGGGATCGCTCCCATCACTGTCCCGGTTCAGAAAAGCGGTTCGCTGTTGGAGATCACCGAGCCTGCTACCACGGATGCCGCTATTCGGATATTTAACCAACCCATCTCAACGCTGCAATAATGAATACTCGAAAGAAAATTGGCCGGTGGTTAAAAAAACGCGCGGCAAAGGTATCGATTGGTCTATCGATGCTGGATGTCATCAGTAATGCGCTGGCAGGCACTATGTGTTTGTTCTTCGCCCTCAGTGCGATTCAAGCTGTTCCGCCGCAATCGCCGCGGATACTTGGAAAGTTGGTAGTTATCGTGCGTTTTGACCCATTCGTGCCCGGTGTAAGTCCACCTGCACTGTTTCTGAAGGCGCCAAAATCGGTAAACCCCAACACTTATTTCCCAACATTGTACGACGACGACATATTGCGGCTAAACCTTGATTACGATACAATCACGGATTACCGCACCGATCACTTTCTGCCTGTAAATGTATATCGCAACCCCGCCAATCCGCTGGAGTATGAGTTCCATATTACGAACCCAAGGCAGGGTGAATATGAGTTTGGGGCTATATACACCGATCATACGCAGTTTGGCTGTGCCTCCGTACCTGTGACCTGCCACTTTGAGGCACATTTCCATAAAACGGATACCGATCAAAGCCTGAGTACAGGGAAGAAATCGGTTGTGTTGCGCTACCCCACCGAGACCTGCTCGATCATCATCGCTCCTCCCGCCGAGGTCATTGTCCACTAATAAAACTTATCCAATGAGCATGACACATATTAGCAGAACAGACGCCGCGACTCGACTTGGTCTTTCAACAGGCTGCGCGTGGGAGCAGGCACTAAAGGTATTCAATATCCGGCGGATGGAAATATATGGCCTATACCTTGCGCCGCTGAATGAAGAAGATAAACGACAGCGTGATGCCGAAGTAATCCCCTTGTACAAGGCGTTGCGCAGTTTATTTCCCGTAGAAGTCGCACAGGAACCCACACTGAAGGACTTGCCTTTAGCGCCACCCGTAAACCAAAAGGCTCCTCAACCAACACCAGTGATCGTTCAAAAGGTTGAAAGAAAAAGAAAACGCCGGCTATTGGAGGTGCCATTTGCCTTGCGAAAGGCCTATCCGATAGTTTTGGTGGTATCAGCATTTTTCTTAATCGCCTTTGTCATCTATGCCGAGATGAAGGCATCCGCACCAACTGCTTCGTTGGAGGGCGCTACAATTAACCGAGACACCATATTCATAACAAATCCGACACCCATCGTGTATGTCATTACAAGCACATTGAATTTGCGGGGCCAGCCCGGGCGAGCCGGAAAAGTTCTTGATTCCCTTTCAGCTGGAGAAGAATTGTACTTCCTTAATGAAAAAACAGAATGGACCGAGGAAATTGAATTGAACCGGAAGGTATTTAAGGATCACTGGGTAAAAGTCCGAACGGAATCCGGCCGTGAAGGATGGGTATTTGGAGCGTTCGTCCACTACTATCACAAAAGACTATAAAAAGGCAAGACGCCTGTTCATTACTTCCACTAAAAATTGCATCGAATATGTCCAGACTATATTTTCTACCGCTGTTTTTTGCTTTCTTCCTTTCGCCATTGAGCGAGGTGGTTGCACAGGAATACTATTTTCTGGGGGACAAAGGATTTAATGCCCTGTTAAGCCCTTCACTGTCCCCATTGTACCCGGAAGAATTTGCCGCTAAATATGGCGGTGTGGCGCTCCCCAGCACCGGAGACTGGCATCCCCCAGCCCAGCATTGGGTGGTATACCGCTACCTCGGACTACGTTATTGGTTTGAGGTGCCGCCGCCTCGCTCCAGCGAGCAAATGCTTCATTTGTTGGTACAGTATATCGCATCGAACACCTCAATGCAAGCGGAATACGAGCGCGGTACGATCCGGGCTTATACGCACACTTTTGCTAAAGGCCAGTTGGTACGCGTAAATGACATTATGGTTGACCCGGAAAAGGGCGAGGGTAAGAAGCAGGCGGACGAATTACGACAGGGTTTAGCTGGCTTGGAGCGCCTCCTCAACCAGGCAGATGAAAAGGCCGACCAAGCTGAACGCGATGGCTCTCCGACAGGTATGGAAAAGGCATGGGAAGAAATGCGGGAAGCGGAAATCGGGCTGCTCATGAACGGCCTCATTGCTGATGCCAGAGGTGTTGAGATTGCGAACAAGCTGCGTAGTCATTATAAAATGTCGCCCCTCGGGACAAATCCGAGTGGGCCAGGAATGCTGCCGCCAAATGAAATCATTGCTGCACTGGCCCCGGACATGCGCAACGGCCCTTTTGGGGAGGGAGGTAACGGCTTGAATGAACAGGTCATGACCGATAAAGACGGTAAGCCTGTAACCGGAAAAAAGGGCTTAGAGGACGGTAATAAAGGGCGCAAAGGCCCTTTCAATGTTAAAACCCCCTTTGCTAAATGGTTCACCGTCGTCATGCAAAGCATAGCGCGCTACTTTGGTGTTGAGCAGCTTGCCAACAGGATACTTTTTGTGGCCTACATGATTGCCCCCGAGATATTCGATGCATGCGCCAGTTTTTTGGCTAAATGCCAACTCGCCCTTACGCCCAAAAACCTGAATGACTTTCTGGACAAAATTGCTGATGTGTATCTATCCATCGAGGGCATGCTGCCGTACTTAAAAAAGGCATACGATCTGTTACACGACGGGAACCTGACGGAGCTAGTCAATCATATCGACTGGACTAAATTCGAATTGGGTTCGACCCTGGATGTTTTGGATAAGGCGAATGTTGTCCCCAAGGAAACGCTTAATAAGATCAGGCAGTTCGTGCCCCTCGAAATTTTCTCTGGGAAAGTACTGACCAATCCGGAATTGCTCCGGGAGAAGGTGCTGTCATTTGGGATCGATCATGCTGTTGTACAGGTCGACAAAGGTCTGAGCAAGTTCGGCATCTCCATTACCGGCCTGAAGGGCTGCATTGATGCGAAGGATAAAGAAGATTGTGCGCTCAGTTGGGCTAAGAACCAGGCAGCTAATGTTGCAACTTCTAAAATACCAGTCCTGCGGAATCACCGGGAGGCTATCAACCTGCTAATGGATGGCAAACCCAAAGAAGCGTTCAAAGTCGCGGCATTGAATGAGCTGGCAGCGCGATCAGACATCCCCATGCATCAAACCAGGAAGCTGTATGAGGCTTTGGAGCGGGGCGATCTCAAAGAATTCGTGCTTACAGGGGCAGAAATCGGCGTTTTCAAGCAGACAAAATGCCAGTCGCTGTCCAACGCCGTGATCCAGGACATCAGGAGCGGCCGGGCATCCGAAGCGACCATCCGGGAAGCTGCCATCTGCGGCGCCGAGCTCCTCGGCAATAAACACGTTACGTCGCAACGCGTTGCAGATGGCTGGGATATCGGCAAACATATGGCCAATTCTATTCGGGATAACGGCTCCATCGGGGCCTGGGCAGAGGCAGAAATAAACAGATGGAAAAATACAATGCGCGCAGAACTTAAAGCCCTGGGTTACGATGATATCCAGATAAAAAATGTCATGATGGGTACAGGAGCGCTGGTACTTCAGGATCAATTGAAAAAACAACTCAAAGTACTGGGCTTTGATGCGCCGGGCGCTGTGGAAGCTGTTATTGCCGGCAATCTGGAGCGTGCCATTGACCTGCAAATGCAAAAAGGGATCGGCAGTCCAGTACCTATTAAGGAAAAACTCAAGCAAATGGGCCGCTTATTGGACCTGCGCAAACAATACCTGGATCGCGTCGTGAATGAAACTAAAGAAAGGCTTCAAGACCCCAATTACCTGGAATCTGAAATCCATCGTCGAATTGCCATAACATCTAAATAACATGCGACTCTTCATCCTCCTCTCAATCACAGCCCTGATACTGACCTCCTTTTTTCAAGGCAACCAAGGTATTCCCCAACACATGAAGCCTCCGCCGTGTACAGACCCCTGCTCCAACTGCCGGATCGACTCTATGGAGCGTGAGTATCGCTGGGGGCGCGCTACACTGGCCCAGTATGAATCCTTTAAAAACGATGAGTTGGCGCGTATTAAGAGCAGCTGTCGGGACTCCATCCCTCCGCCAATCGACGATTGCGACGAAACCATCGAAAATTGCGGGTGTTTGGATCGTGCGATTAACTTGTATGTAGCTGCCGGGAATTGGGAGTTCAAGCAGTTATCTTACACTAATTCCAACGGAAAATGTATCCCTGTGCCCGGATCGGACAAGTTACGTCTAACTGTGTCTGCGCCCGAGACTGTCAGAGAGGGGGGCGGCCCGTTCCGCTTTATTACTCGCATCGACCCGGAAGGTATCCTGCCATTTGAAGACAAATACCCCGCCTGGCAATCGGATAACGGCTTTGACTTGGAAATGCCGGACAGTTGTGCTTCGGTTGAATGCTTTTATTGTGAAAATCATGGTGGTCATCATGTCAACCAAGATCGCAAAACATGCGGCAATCTTGATAAATTCCTTTCAAAACTGGAAGCAATTCAACGTCAGGAGTATAAGTTTTCTGCTGTTGTCCCCGGTCAAACCAAAACCTGGTTGGTACGAACCAATAACACTGCGGAACCAATACCGGATATACTGCCCGAGTGGTTTACCAAGGCATTTAGGGAAAAGACATTTAAACAACGGGCAGAACAGGCTTACTGGCAGGATTGCCTGAAAAAGCTGGCTTTGCTTGGTACTTACGATCCCAACCTGAAAATTCTGGCTCGGAATATCAATGACCAACGTTTTTTGGTGCGTTTACGGGTTGACGGACGGTATTATGAACTGGGCGTACACCCCGGCGGGTTTTTCTATCCTCTGGATGATGCGAACGACCCAAAACTCACCAAAAAACTTCTGTTTGCGCTGACATCGAATCCGCAAAACGTCAAAATCTGGAGTGAGTTGCTGCGAGATTGGTTTCAAGGCAAAGGGCGGTATAAAGTGACTGATTTTATTCCTTCCACATGGACGAATACCGACGATCCGCTTAATGCCATCGGAAGACAAACAACGGCGGAGGGTCTTAACCGGGCATTGATGGCCGCGCTGGAGCAAAATGTGGCGCTGGATCTTGTCCTGCAATCGGTGGAGGATAACACACACAAAGTTTGGCGAAGTGCAAGCGGGAAAATAGAGGAGGTAGGCGTAGCGGAAAACTGGCTTAATTCGCCGAACCTTTTTCTTCGCCTTCTGGCGCTGTCCGATTTGAACATGAAGGCCCTGGCGGAGGATACTGGTAATGGGAAGCTGGTTTTTATCTATAAAAAGAACATCCAAACCGTCTGGAGCTGGCTTACCCAGCAAAATGCAGCACTCCAATCTCATCGGTTGTTAAAAGGAGAAACAACCATGGCGTATTCCGGGCAAACGATCAAAAATTATATTGAACGCCTTTTGAGCGGTGTTAGCGACGACGAGCGTGCGTTCCTCCTTAGGTTTGCAGATAATCCGGCTGGTTTCAGCCTGGTGGACTGGTATCCTTATGCTATCAACATCCACGTGGTACTCTACACCGTTGCCGGAGAGCCCTATGAGGACGGGGGAAAAAAGATATTCCGGATGAGCAGTCAAAACGGGGCAACCCTTGCACCGATGCAGATGCGTTTGGTGGATTTGGATTGGGGCAGTGTGCCTGGCGCCTATGCTGAATGGAAGCGCGCGCTCTTAAAAGAAGCAGTAGTAGCAAATGCAACAATAGAAAATATCGAGATTTGGCTGAGCAGTAACGGCATAGGATTCAGCCGACAGGACGGCGCTCAACTGGTTGATGTTTACCCTTCCAATTCCTGTGGCTTTACCCGGATACCCATGGAACGGGTACAAAATCTGATTACTGAGGTTATCTACAAAGGCGCGTCCTACCCTGATTCGAACGCCCTCTTCAACGATTGGTTGGTCATGTTCTGGGACAAAAGCAGGTGGCGCGCAAATCCGAGAGGAATTCTGGCGCGCTGCCAGTAAATAGGCTCCTTAAAATGCTAAGATAGGGATTTCTATTAGACCTTATTCATCTTCGGTCGAATCTTGCTTAATAGGCATTTTTCAATGGAAACAAAATGCGGAGAAAAATACGGCTTTAAAAGCTAAGGTATACCTCGCGCCGTCGGCTATTGGCTGTTAGCCATTGGCTTACTCACAGTGAAGCAAATGTTTACGATATTGGTCATGCACATAACCTGGCGGCGTGAGGTATATCATGAATATTTATGTGGTTTCGTCATAAAGTATAACTATTCCCTTATATCCCTTTTAAATAATGACATGTGACCTTGATGGTAAAAACTACCTAAAAGCTGGTCGATATGTCGGCGTGGCATTGTGTGCTTAAAAAGGCCAAGTTGTGGTTGCGCAGAATTGCCGAAGGTTTTGCCCAGGGGCAACCCAAATGGAGTTTTTAAAATAATTGCGCTGCTGGTCACAAATCCTTAGAATTAGCGCATATCCAAAATAAGAACAGCAAATACCGCGAATTTCCAGAGTAAAATGCTAAAAAATATGAAATGCTACTGTCGCCTAGTACCTTTTTAGAAGGCGTACCTCTTATACAGCAGGTCAGAACCCGAAAACACAAATCTTTCAATCCAACTTGAGCACAGTAAAAACCGCCGATTTTCATCATAAAACACTCAAAACATGAAAAATTGGATATTCTTCACAGCGTTTACTGTTTTCGCAATCTTGGTTAAAGCACAAGAACCTGTTGATTTCTTGAGCAGGTCATCCATTTCACCAGGAGCTTTTAAATTAGGAGAGACACTATGCCTCCATTTCCCGGATGGAGAGCTGATCAACCCCCTTACCCTAAAAGAAATCCGTTCGCCTTATGCCAAGCTTTGGAAGCCAGGTCAAACGATCAAGGTGAAATTCCTGAATGGGACAGTATGGCAGAAAAACAAGGTAAAGGAACACGCTGTCAAGTGGACTTATTACTGTAACCTGTACTTTGAATTTGTGGAATACGGATATGCCGACGTCCGGGTGGCATTTAATTGGCAAGGCGATAACGGTTCCTGGGCCATGATAGGGACAGATGCGCTAAAGGAGCCTCAAAATAACCCTACCGTTAATTTCGGCTGGATTAAGGAAAACGAAACTGAGCAGTCGGTGAGAAGGGTGATATTGCATGAATTCGGCCATGTCCTCGGATGCGGCCACGAACATCAAAGCCCTGCTGCCCGCATTGATTGGGACAAACAGGCGGTATATGCACACTATGCAAAGATGGGCTGGAATAGGGCAGAAGTTGACGCACAAATCCTTAAAAAGTCCAGCGCTTCGGTCTATTCCGATTTTGATGCAAATTCCATAATGTTATACGAGATTGATGGTTCAGAAACGAGGACAGCTACTGCTTATGCGGCTGCCAGCTACTTGTCCGACATGGATAAAAAGATGATCCGCTTTGTCTATCCGTTTCTCTCCGATGCGGTGGGTGATAAAGACATTAAATCCCCAAGCGCTGAGTTTAACATTATTTGGGTGGAGCACAATGTATTTGAAGGAAGCCAAAAAGGGATGCGAATTCACGCAGATTTGGATATCAAATATATGAAAGGCATGGATTGTCGCATGGTGGCTTGGTTTGAGTTTGGCAATGGGAGCGACCTGAAGGACTATAACAGTCGCTACCGGACCTCTGACGGTCATGTTTCTACCGGGATTGATTTCAAGCCCGGTTATACCCATACAAACTATGCCAACTTGTCGGTCTTTATCCCCTACGAGGAGCTTCACCTCAGCCGGGGAAGGCATGAACTGCGATTTTCTTTGGGAGTCTGCAGCGGTACCGATCACATTGGGTATAATAGTGAATTCCAATATTTTAATGTGACATACTGACCAGAGGCTTTGTCAGTATATTATTCATCAGTCAACCATTCAATTTTATCACTATGTCAAAACTGACCTTGATCCTACTTGGCTGTCTGTTGGCGGCATCTTGTAGCCCCGACTCCTCCAACAATGCCACGTCTAATGGGCTTTTGGACTATATTAAGGACGAAAACGCCCACTTAAAGGACGAAAATGAAGTGCTTAAAAAGGCCCTTGCCGAAAAAGAGGCAGAACTCAGGGACTTTAGTAAAAAGCTGGATGAAAAACCCCGCGTAGTTTATGTGGCTTCTAAAGGGGAGCGACCTGAAATGACTAACCGAATCTCTTCAATCAAAGCTTCAGATTTGGTAGGCGACTGGAAAGCCAAGTGGGTTTTTGAGTCACGGACAGGTGAGTGCGGGGTGGTCGGTGTCGCCTACACACGAAATTGCCCCATTTCTCTTTCTCCCATCGGTTTGGTGATCGATGGGCAGAAGGCAGCATTAAATAACAGGGAGGTTTTATTAGAAGAAGAAAAGGGTGCCGTAAGCTACAGGTATAGTACACTAGTAGTAAAAAACGCTAGAGAGATGGAAGGACTTGTCTTTGAGTACTATGAAAAACGGGGCAGCCGAAAATTTGAATTGGTAAATGACAAGCGGGACAAGATCGATTGCACTGTAACCTACAAGGTCACCCTTACCCGAAACTAACCCAACTGTTTTTAACAACTAAACTTCACCGATCATGCGCAAATTATCAGTATCCTTTATGTGTTGCCTACTGCTTTGGGCAATGTCCGGTTGTTATGTCAAAAAGTCTTGGCAAAGCCTCCGGGCGGATTCCTTCAACTCATGGGTCTCTAAAATGGCAGCGCGTGCGCCATTGAACGAAAAAGAGCGTGCAGTTTTACAAGCACAATATGCTTTTTTCCTCAACCGTGCACACCAGTTGCAGTTACAGGCCGAAGCAGAACTAAACAGGTCTGCTGCTGGGAAGATAGCCTCTTTCCAGGCCATCAGCAATCGTGTGACAAGCCTGAGCCCAGCACTCGCTAACGAGCACTTCCGGTATCCGTGGTATGCCGATTTGTATAAGCTGGCACCAACTTTTCCATTTTATGTGGATGCCAGGCTAGCGCTAAAGATCAAAAGTTATGACCTTGCTTTTCAAATGTTGGCTCGGTGCCCTGAGGATCATCCTGCCGTGAAAAAACAGCTTGAACAATCTGTAAAAACCATGCTCAAGGACTATGCCGACAGGTTTGAAAAGGCAAAGACAGCACAACGGTTTGATGAGCTTGCACAGCAACTCAACGGGCTCAATGCCATCTTGGAAGCGCATCAGCTTTCTGTTGAGCATATCCCTTATCATAATGGCGATTACCCCACTTACGGGATACTTATTTCCTCGATGCAAATTGCTGCCCAAGATTCATTGATATCTTCCGCCAAGCTATTGGCGGCATCAAAAAGCTATGTTCAGGCAATAGCCTTGTTAGACCAAGCCCTGCCGGTTGCAGATAAGGTCAACAAAGAAAAAATTGCAAGCCTTCAAACCGATATGCGAAAGGTCGGCATCGGTTGGCACGACCAGATCAAACAACAGGCTGTCAAGACACAAAAATATGATGTTGCATTGGCCCAGTTGGATACAGTCTGCTTGTTGGACAAGCCGAAAGACTGCACGACTGAACGAAACCGTTTGCTCACGGCCCAACTCCTTCAAAATGCTAGGATCAGCTATGACACAGGCAATAAAAAAGCGGCAGCGGACATGCTGAGACCGCTCCCAAATTATGCGGCAGGAAACAAAGAAGCGATAGATGTGGCCGAAAGATACTGCAACGAATATGGACTTGATTTGATAAAGGAGGCGGACCGGGAGTGCAAGGATGACAACCACAACACTGCCATTTCCATCTATAGAAAAGCAAAAAAATACCTTACCAGGCCAGAAGATGCACAAAAGGGAATCGCAGATTGCGACGATTTTCATGGTATGAAAATAATGAGGGAGGCCGCCAGACTTGCGGCAGATGGCAAATACAAAGAGGCTGCCGAAAGGGTTAAGGAGGCGATGAAATATGTAAAAGACAAGGCAGAAGCCAAACGCTTGTACGAACACTACAAGGAGAAAGCCATGAAAAGAGTAGCCATAGTTTTGCAGGCACAAGGCTCGGGATTCAACATCGGTTTAGAGAAATACGCCCTAGTTGATGCCGTTGCTAAAAACATCAAAGAAGACGAGTACACCCAGGTAGTATATTCACAAGACCTGCCAGTGATAGGATTGAACGAAAATCCCGCTGTTATTGCCCAACAGGTTGGTGCCAACTTTGTATTGTCTGTGGCACTGGATAACCCTGCTCCCGAAAAGAGGGTTGACCACAATGGGCTGCTTTATCAGAGCAAGTATTGCACCTCCACTTCAAGGTCGGAATGGAACGGGTACCAATGGATTAAGGTGCTTACATACAGCCCTACGCCTGTAAGGGTATTCACAGATAATCTGAACGTGTCGGTAAAGATCCGTGCCTATTTGGTTGAAGTGCGGACAGGCGACCAGCTGAACAATTATGACAAATATGTAAGCCGGTCGTGGAGCAACGACTACTGGTACGCTGAAAAAGAAGGCAATTATATCCGAGAGTGCCCATGCAACGGCCTTTGGGTTACTACCCTCGAGACATCATTTGTGGGCGCAGAAAAGTTTGCCAAAACCAGGGGATTCCCTGCCGTTTTCGGCCTGATCAAAGGCGACTTGTACGCTGCATTGCGCACCATCGGTTCGGATGCTTCCCAAGATCTCGCCAGGCATTAAATTTCACAATCAAATCTTTTACTATGAAAAAGTTTCTGAATTGTGCCATCAAGGCACAACAAGCCAAACGTATGTTTTGGCGTAGCATGACGATGCTTTTCGTGCTGGTTTTGGCCACAACCATACAGGCACAAAACACGTCCAAAGACCCGGAAGTCCTAAAGTTGCAGCGCGAGCTGGATCGCCGAAACGCCATTGCTGGAAGCCGATATGTGGACAACCCCCAGGTAAGGGGAGCATTAAACGCTACGAATGAAGCTGGCTTTTTAGCAGAAAAGGTCATTGCAGAGCAGGCTGCCAAATTGGCTATCCCAAACCCCTCAGACGCAGAGGTTCACAGCTTGATTTTGCCAATGCTCGTTCAGCAAGGGATCGTGGATGCCGATTGCCCCGATATTTTCAGGGATCCCAATGTGGCTACCTGGATCAAAGGACAGGAGGGCATGACATGGGGCGATTTCCGCACGGCTGCAAAGACTTTGGTATTGTGGACAAAAATTGCCATCCAAAACATCGAAATCACGGAGGATAGCGTGCGTGCCTACGTAGAGCGCAATCCCGGAATGGCCATTGTGCCTGCCAAGGTACGCATCGTGCTCACCCAGTATGTACCGCCACCGGCCCTCGCCTCCCGAAGCGTAATGCCCCATGAGGTGCTGGCCCCAACTTTTGCCCTGACCACTCGTGCGGCAACCGCAGAATTGGAAATGCCGCCACCAAAGGCATATGAGCACCTCAACCTTTGGGTAGAACTCGACAAGGTGGATCCAGCGTTGCGCGAAGTGCTGGCAGGTCAAGCTGTAGGCTTTGAATTCCCATCCACGCCATTAAAAAACCATGCCTTCGTTGAGGGACGTATCTTGGGCTTCTCCCCTGAAAGGAACCTGCTTTCCGATCCAAACTTTTGGGCTATGGCCGCTATCAGGGCCCGATTGGCCAAGGCGGATCAGGCTGCCGAGTTTGAAAAAATCGTAAATGTCTTCCTGAACGACGAGACAATATCCCCAGCTGTACGCGGTTTTTGGAGCAAAATTTGGGGCGGGGTCAAAAAGTCTTTTCAATATGTTACCGGATTTGCTGGAGGTGCCCTGGCCTTTGCAGCTACTGGTAGCCCGCAAGCTGCATACCTGGGCGCCAAAATGGGATACCAGGTCGGAAATTCTATCAAAGGATGGTTCTCCAGTGGCCAAATCAATGGGGCTCAATTTCCAGCTATCCCACAAGGTATGGGGCTTAACATCCCGCAGGGTTATCTCTCCGGCAGACAATTCTCCCTACCACCAGCCTGTAACTCCTGGTCTGCGTATCAGCCTATACATACCCTGCCAGCCATGCCCTACAACTATAATGCTTACGCACCGCCCATGATGGCCAATAACCCGTATTACTCGCCCATGCAGGACGGCTGGTCGCCCCAAATGTTCTTCCCACAGCCTGTGGGGTATTATTTCTAAACACAACCGCTCTATTAACAGGCAGGGGCTTTGCGCAGTAGTGTAGAGCCCCTGCTACAAAAAGTTGCAGATATGAAATATGTTATTCTACTATTATTAACAATTGAATTGGTGCCTTTGCAGGCCCGAAAATTAGCCATAGTGGTAGGTGTTGGTGCTTACCCAGAAGCATCAGGGTTAAAGCCATTGAATGCCGACTATGATACAAAGTCTTTGGCCGATGCATTGGAGAATACGGGGTGGCAAGTTTGCCTGATCAACTGCCAAACGATCCAAAAGCCCGATCTGAATACCATCTTAAATAGTATTGGGTTGGCAAAAGACAGCCTCAATGGGTATTCGATGATCCCTTTTTCTGGGATATTGACAGGATTAAAGCCCTCGGACGAAGTCCTGTTTTTTTTTGGAGGGCATGGGGTGACAAATTTTGAAGGCGCACATTGCCTAATCCCCATGGATGCAAGCTTCAATAACGGCAAGTGTAAAAACAGCTACCGGCTTTTTTCCATCGAATGGGTAAAACGATCCCTAACCAGAAACGGTGCTGTGGTCATGGTTTTTATTGACGCATGCCGGAATGATATGGCAACGGTTCGGGGAACAGAAGATGGCCATTCGATCTCCACTCCTACATTCACCCGTACTGCTAAAGTTATTGACACGCCTGTAATGGCAACATCTAATGGTTCAGACAACAACGAGCGCCGTTTGGCGCTGGTGCTCTCCACACGACCAGGCTCTTTTGCCCATGAAATGCAACAAGTGAAGGCGGGGGTTTTCACAAACTTTTTTATTCAGTTGTTGAAAAATCCCGAAGCACAGGAAGAAGCCGACAACCAACCGTCTGATGGGCTTGTCACCTTGAAAGAGGCGGCTATGTATTTGAAAGAGCAAACGGTGAACTTTGTAAGGAGCCTTTCCCCAAATGCCAAAAACGGGGATCAGGTGCCTGAGTTAGACATAAAAGACCTTGAGACACACCCCTTTGTGGAAGTGGAGGCAAAACGACTAAGCGACCCAAAGTATATGTTGAAATACAATGAATTGAGGCAAAAAAGGAACTTGCAGGAATTTGGGAAACCCGGTTTTGGACACCCTTTCGAGTACATCCCTTCATTTTTTCAAGTTGAAAAAGGAAATAGCTATGATGCGGAGGATAAAGTATTGACGTTTAAAAACGCCAGAGACAAATATGCCATTTCTGAAATGGGATTCGATCATCGATTTTTAGCAACGCAGGACTGGGCTGCGCCGGATGAATATTTTATGGGCCTAAAGCCTTTTGAATTTTATTGCCCTACAGAAATCATTCAAAAAGTGATGTCGGGGAGGCATAAGCTGAGCATAGATGCACTCCGTTTTCAAGCAGCGAATGACGCAATTATTAAGGGGTACTGTTTGTACAAACTCGAAGAGTCGGTCGGATTATATCCGATTGTTTTTAAAGGTCGTGAAAAACAAGTGAAAGTTTGGAAGATCACTCAGGAATTGTATGCCTCCAATGACGACCCATGCCATCCCCTGAAAGTCAGGGGCTACAGGATTTACCATGTCTTAAAAAACCTCGCAGCCCCAGTGATTTTGGAAATGGAGAGCCATTTTTGCTATTATGTCGAAAAAGAGCGCGTCAATCCCGAGCTAAAATACTGCCGAAGCACTTTGAAGGAAGAGGTAGATTACCTGCACCGACAGGTAGAAGAAATATTTATCAAAAATTGAGAAGATGCGCACCTTGTATTTTCTATGCTTTGTTTTATCCCCCTTGAGTCCCAAGGCTCAAGATTGCCAGTCGAGTTCGCCATCGACTATGATGATATGTACGCTAACCGTTGTTTCCATCGCTGGCTCAAGTATCACGGTATCGTCATCTTTACCCGTTTCTCCGGGGGCGATATTGAAGTTTGATTCAACATATTACATCCTTGAACAACAATTGGATTCCTTGTTGTATGCTGCAAAGTTTGACCGTGCCATTGGCAAATCCATTCAAATACCGAAAGTGGGAACCAAAACAGACGCGGGCGCCCGACTGTCGCATTACGATCACCCCAATACTTGTTATTGGTTAAGCTTGCGCAATATCTACGGCAGCGCTTCAGCAAACTCCGAGAATTGGCTCGTTTTGGACAATTACCCTGACATAGAGACACCATTTATGATAAGTGTGCACAACCCTCCGATAGAAGGCTATCTGTGCCTACTTGAAATAGTGAATGATTACGAGGCAGTCGTTTATTACCCGAATACGCGCGACGGGACTGACAACGGAAAACTCGTCACATTCAAGGGGCAAACAAATTTGACCTATACTGATAAAAACGGTTTGCCACCCTTGGCCAATATTTACTTAGCCCCGAGCGATGGCAAGAAAACGACCTTTGTTGCATTACTCAGCAAGCATCCCCGCCCCTTGGCAGACTTTTTATCGGAAGGCCAAAGCGTGCGGTATTTGACGTGGGACGGGCAACCGATCAATCCTTGGGAGATTGGCCCCGGCTTTTACCATGCCCAAGGATTGAAAACAGCTTTGCGGGGGCCTGATTTTCTAAGTGGGAATGAATGGTCTGTTGCTAAATTGGAAATCGTAGTGAAATGATAAGAATAACAGCTGAGTGCCGCTAATTTCAACGGCCCCCAGAACCCTGGAGGCCGTTGAATCTTTAACGGTTTATTGGCGAGACAAAAAGCATAGCTTTCCGCACTTCATTAAGCATAAGAGAAAGCAAAAAGACTGCCACAATCCATCGCTCAATTCTCATAATCGAACCTTATAGGCAGCACCACCCTCACCCTTACCGGCTTGCCGTCTTTCATCGCGGGCACCCATTTGGGCATCGACGAAACGGCTTTCACCGCGGCGGCGGCGCAGCTCTGGCAGCTCTTTTCCTTGCTCACCACGCTGAAGTTCTGCCCGATGGAACCATCTGGCTCGATGGTGAAGGTGACGTACTCCAGGCCATCGCTCTGGGCGCGCTGTGCCTGCGCCGGGTATTTGATGTTTTCCCTGAAATATTCCTTCAAGGCTTCGTTGGAGCACTCCATTGGGCGCTTCTTGTTCTGGCATTTGTCGGAGAACAGCGGCGGGCGGTCCACTTCCGAGATGGAATAGGTCACCTGGCGCGCCCGGCCTTTCTTTGGCTTTTCGCTGTATTGGTAGGTGTAGCTCTCCGGGTTCAAGTGGATGCCGTCGCTGGCGATATACGTGAATGGAGACTTTTCTGCTGTGCCTTCGGGGCCAGGGACGACGCTGCTGGTCTGGGTGGCCATGGTGTCGAGCGAAGGTTTGCTGGCCGACTCGCCGTAGGTGCCGGTCTTGTCCGAATTGCAAGCAAAGAACATGGCTGAAACAGCCAACAAAAGCATGAATTTCATTTTCTTGTATGACATGATCTGAGAATGTTTGGTTAGGAATTTGGCCGAAGCCAAGGATCATGGAGAATTCTTGCTCATGCAGTCGTTGTTTATACTGTGATTAAAGTGATTTGTATGATTTGGGTGATTAAAAACATCTGATTTTCAAATGATTATGCGATCGATATTTTCACAACCACTTTGCGTTGACTATAAAGGTCAAGGATGTTTGTACCTGACCGTGAAATAGTACATCACGCCATGCGCCTCAGACGGGATCACCAGCGCGAGCTCCTGCCTAGTGACGTATTTGAACAGCATCTCGGCGACCACCGATCCTTTTGAAATGACGAACTTGTTGTCGCTGTTAAGTTCCCAGTTATACGATTCTATCGCGCCTTCTGAGGGGTCGCAGCGTTTGTTGCGCTCGAATACCACCTTGCCGTTGGGCTTGATGAACATAATATCGTCCATGGCGCACGGGGGCAGTTCAGAGGCAATGTCCTTGGTCAGCACTCCGTCGCCGTTCGTATCGCAGGGCTTGTCCGATTCGATGCTGTACATGACCCATGCGCCATTGGCGAGCAGCGCGGTTTTGTCGCTGTGCGAAACGCCGAGCGGGCTAGTGCCGCTGGAAGCGATGCTGCCTGTCGGTTGGGCAAAAGCCTTGGTTTGGGCGGCGATGTTGACGAGTGCCAACAGAAGGATGTTTGAAAGTATGCTGCGCATGGCCTATCAGCTTGGTGAACGATTGATACAGTGCCTAAAAAGGGTATGCCACCATGTATTTGGGGAATGTATGCCACAATTGCAGAAAAAAACGCCGGGCCTGTGCAGCCCGGCGCCAATTGGTATGGAACAATATGAATGGGTGTCTCGCTTATCCTTGGATCACAACGGCGTCGTCAGCCTGGAAGCGGGTAGATTCCATGACATGCTTCAACAACGCCTTCTTTTCGCGGCGGACCTCCACGGTCAAAACCTTGAAATAGAACTGGTTCAGCACCATCTCCTGTTTGATGAAGGCATCATCTGTTTCGATGCGCACATAGTAGCCTTTGTCGTTTTTGTACTGCGTGATGCCCCGCACCGTAGCGGGGATGTTGCGCAGCAGGTAGGCCAGATTTTGCTCCAGCAGGGTGGCAACGTCGAGCTTGTACGGGTTGAACGACCCATAGCTCTCCAGGGTGATGAGCCCCGTTTGGTCGGTGATCGTGATGCCGTCGGCATTGATGCCTTCGGGTATTTTGTTGAAAATGGCCGCGTCATACGTGAAGCAGTAGCCAAAGCGCGGGTTGCAATAGGTTTCTATCCGGCTGGCCGGCGCGTGCGCCCGTTGCGGCTCAAAACTCGACAGAACGAGCAATATCGACAAACAAGGTAAGAGTTTCATGACTTCCAGATTTTGGTTAAGCAGCGCTTCACCTGTCGCTGGAGCCGATAGCCTCCAGTATTTTTTGCAGCGACAGGGGTTTTTCCACGAATGCAGCGGCGCCGTTTTCCAGGGCTCTTTCGCGCAGGTTCGTCATAGCGCTGATGATGATGACTTGCGCGTCGGGGCAGGTATCGTTGAACCTGCCGATCTGCTCTATGCCGCTGCCGTCGGGCAGGTTGTTGTCGAGCAGGATGATGTTGGGGCTATAAGTCGGGCATCTTTCCATGGCTTCCCGGAGTGTGGAAACATGTTCGATAGAGTCAAAGTTTCTGCTTAAAACGCGCTTCAACAACCGCCCGATCTCGTCCTCATCCTCTACAATCAGCATCTTTTTTGGCAGGTGTGAACCCTCTTGTTTCATAACGTAGTTTTTGAAACACTGAAAAAATGTGCCGGAATTTATACCAGGTTTATATTGTTCGGAGTAAAATAACGATTCCAGTGGGAAATGAACCAAAGCGCCGTTTTACTGTTGATATTATTGCCCACTTTGGGAAACATATTTCCAAAAATTCGGACAATTTTTTTTGGAACAGGAGTTTTCCACCAAAAACAAAATTCATTCTTAACCAAAACATTTGCATTATTATGAAAGAATATAAAGTTGCCCTCGGAATTGTGGCCGCTGCCTTGGCGGGAATCGGGATAGGCATGTTGATTTCGCCTAACTCTGGTAAAAAGAACCGTGAAAAACTGCTCAAGGCATCTGACAAGATCACGAAAAAAGTGCGCAAAGTGGCCCAGGATTCCAACAATTCCATCGAGGAGTTTGCGCAGGAAACCATCGAACGGGCAAAAGCTGCGCTTAACCAAGCCAAAGGTTATGCAAAAGCTGAAGCCAACAACCTGAAAGAAAAGCTGGACAAAGCCAGCTGATCCCGATCAGGTTTCCAAAATTCAAACAGGTTAAGCCGGGACTTCCGGTTTAACCTGTTTTTTTATACCTCGCGCCGCCTATTTATCCTGGAGGTCTTTGTCGAACTCTTCAATGGCCTTGTTCACGCTGGCCTTGAATTCGTTCCATTCCCGCTTGGTGTCTTGTTGGAGCTCTTTGAGGTTCTGTTTGAACTCCGCCCGTTTTTCTTCCAGCTTGGCGCGGCGCACCTTCCACCTGGCCTTCTCGTCTTTGGCGAACTTGTCCATTTTCGCGTCCATTTCTTTGATCTCCAGGTCTATTTTGTCCACCGCCTTGTTGAGCTTGGCCGACAATTCGTCGCGTTCCAGCCGGAGCTGCTCCCCGGCCTCGTCTAAGGCGGCAGCGGTACTGTCGCCGACGCGGGCGGCCTCGTCTTTTATGTCTTTGCCGAGTGCGCTGGCAGAGTCGGCCATTTCTTTCCTGCCTTCGTTGGTGCAAGCGGTAAATGCGAGCAGGAGCATCGCAGTGAAAAGGGTTGTGATAACTTTTGACTGGCTTTTCATACGTAACAGATTTAGGTTGACAATTAAATGGATGAATACAACAGTCCATAAAACGACATTCCAATGTTCAAATGGAATGTGCAGCGGGCGTAGCCACCAAAAGTGTTGCTTTTGTTCCCCAAATTTCCGCACAACCCAATCGGCAATGCCGCGCTGTGCTTGGCACCTGATTTTTACATGCCTGAATATTACTATCCACATTTGCCACCATTTAAATTTCAATATCATGCTACGATGGTCAGTCACCTTTTTGGTAATAGCAATTATTGCGGCATTGTTGGGCTTTAGCGGCATCGCTGCCGGCTCGGCCTATATCGCCAAGGTTCTTTTCCTTTTGTTCCTAATCCTCTTCGTCGTCAGCTTGCTGGTGGGAAGAAGGGTTTCTGAATAGAATAGCACAACTTTTTCTAACCTAAAATCTATAGATCATGAACCGCATTATTGGAATTGTCCTGCTGGCCGTCGGCATCATAGCAGGCGCTTATGCCCTTACCCGCCACGAAGACGAGAAAACGGTTCTGGAGATCGGCGAGGTCGAAATCCGGGCAGAAAACAGGAAGCCGAGCAACAACACACAGCTTTACTACATCATTGCCGCAGTTGGCATCCTTGGCGGTATCGTGATGCTGACCTCAAAAAGGCGCGCTTCATAAAATGATTTTTTATTGGGGGAGTTTAGTCTGCCATCTCTGGTTGTTACCGGGGATGGCTTTTTTTGTTCCCTACGTGTGCTCAGTTTTTTGTACCACAGATGTTGCAATTCGGTCTTTCACCACAGAGTTGCACAGAGTGTTTTCATCACAGAGTTGCACGGGATTGGATTTGTTTGAACAGGCTCAAGACATGAATCATCCCGAGTTTTGATAAAATGGACCTGGTACTTTTATCCACGTTCATGCCCTGAAGGGACAAAATCGTTAAACGGGCTTTATTGCACAGGCTGGTCAGCGCCTGATGTTCATGAGTTGACCATTTTACCGCATATTACCTTGCCTGATTTTGAAAATTTCGGGGTAGTTCGTTTACTCTGTGAACCTTTCTGGTGAAAGCACTCTGTGAACCTCTGTGCAACTCTGTGGTGAAAGCACTCTGTGAACCTCTGTGCAACTCTGTGGTGAAAACACTCTGTGAAACTCTGTGCAACTCTGTGGTGAAAACACTCTGTGCAACTCTGTGGTGAAAACACCCTCTGCGCAACTCTGTGGTGAAAACACCCTCTGCGCAACGCTGTGGTGAAAACACCCTCTGTGCAACGCTGTGGTGAAAACACCCTCTGTGCAACGCTGTGGTGAATCTCCTGCCACTAACCAACACGAAAAAAAGCGCGCCGGCAAAAGACCGGCGCGCTGAAAAGCTATGAAAACAATACAATCGGGTGTGTCGGAACTAAGGCCTTCTGACAAGGCCGATCAGGAACAGCAATACAAGTGCCCCTATCAAGGCTACCAGGACGGCACCGAGCAGGCCGCCGCCCATGCTGATGCCCAACTGGGCAAATAACCAGCGGCCGATAAAGCTGCCGATGATGCCGATGACGATGTTGCCGCCAAGGCCGTATCCGTACCCGCGGCGGATTTCTCCGGCGAGCCATCCGGCTATTGCGCCGACAAGGATCAAGATGATCAAGGTGTTGGTATCCATTGTTCTAAAATTTTAACGGTTCAATTGTTTTATCTGATCTGGCCTTCCTGGGCCTGTTTTTTCAGCTCGTCGTTGGCCCAGATGGCCACTTCCACGCGGCGGTTCTGCTTGCGCCCGGCCTCGGTTTCGTTGCTGGCCACGGGCTTTGACTCACCGAACCCACGGGTGCCTAAGCGCGATTTGCTAACCCCGGCCATGTTCAGGTAGTTTGACACGGCCCTGGCGCGGCGGTCGGAGAGCTTGAGGTTGTACTCCTCGGTGCCAACTGAATCGGTATGGCCGTCGATGAGCACCACGGTTTTGTCGTATTCCTTGAGCGTGGCGGCAAACTCGCGCAGGTTGGCTTTCATGGCAGGGGTCAGCTCCGACGAGTTGAAGGCAAAGAGCAGCCCGGAGTCGAACGTGACCTTGATGCCTTCGCCCACGCGCTCTACTTCGGCGGTGTTGCCGAGCTTTTCTTCGAGCTCGCGCTTTTGCTTGTCCATGTACTTGCCGATCGCGCCGCCGGCTACCCCGCCTACGGCTGCGCCGATGATGATGCCCCCGGCAGTGTTGTTGTTCTTCTTGCCGATGAGGCCGCCGATGGCGCCCCCGATGGCGATGCCGGTGCCTGCCCCAATGGCAGCGTTCTTGTTCTTTTTAAGGCTGTTGCATCCAGTCCCGACGACAAATATGGCCATCAGGAACCATGAGAATTTCCTAAGCATGATATTGTCTGTTTAAAAGGTTTAAAAAGCGGGGCCTGGCAGGAAGAAAGATGAGCCAAGCCCCAGGGAATTACAATTTGGCCTTTGATTAGCCATGGGCTGCGGGGATTTCGGAATCGGAAAACGCCGAGCCCCGAGCCCACCAGGTAGGTTTCCCTAAAAGGTATAACCGAGGGTGAGCGCCACGCCGCGGGTCTGCAGCACGGGCTTGTTGTCGTTGTTGTTGTTCGCGTCGTTGTCGAGCAGGTTGTTGAACCCGTAGTTGTACCGCAAGTCGAGCACTAATTGGCCGAAGCTGAGGCCGGCGCCGCCGATCATGCCGTAGTTGAGCCGCTTTGCGTTGTCCTCGTCGTCGAAAGAGTAGTCGCGGTCGAACTCCGAGATAACCGTCTCTCCAGCGGTCGTCTTGCTGTTGTAGTGGCCGCTCAGGGCGAACCCGAGCCAGGGGCCGGCGGCGATGTGGAAGCCGAATCCCTCCTGGTTGGCGTTGCCAAACTTTAGCTTTGCCAATACGGGCAGCTCCAGGTAGTTAATCTTGTACTTCGTCCGGGTGGTGGTGCCAAGAATCGTGTAGCTGTTGCTGCCACCGCTCTGGGAAAAGAGCAGTTCAGGCTGTAGGGAAATGATGTCGGCGAAGTTTGCCTCGTATGTCAGGCCGAGCACCAGCCCGTTTACAGAGCGGTTCTTGATGTCGTCGCGAGACACATCCTCGCCTTCTTCTGCCATGGTGGCAATGTTGGTGCCGGCCTTGATGCCAAACTGCGCATGAGCTGCCGCAAGGGCAAAGAAAGCGAACGAAAATACCAAAAATGACTTCTTCATAATAGATTGGATTTTGCTGCGGTTGTTAAGGCCGCTTTTTGTTGTTATGCCCAGATTTGGGTGGATTTGAAAGATTGATGGATGCTAAATTTTGATTTTCAATGGATTGCAGACTTTCAATTTTCACAACCACTTTGCGTTGACTATATGTGATATGGATTCCTTCAAAATTGCCGTACCAGCCAAATGCAGTGAAAATATTTCCCCAAATTGGGGAAATGGCTGTGACGGCCCTATACCGCCATCTTGTGCACTTTGGCCTTTTTCTCCGGCTTGGGCTTCGGCTCGTATTGCACTTCGCCCAAAAGCATCCCATAAGGCTCGGTGGCGGGCATGGCATCCAGTATGATCTTCAATATGGCCACAAAAGGGATGGCCAGCGCAAGCCCGGCGATTCCCCAAAGTTGCCCCATCAGGATCAAAGAAATAATCGCGGCAAAAGGATTGATGCTGACTTTGGAGCCCATCAGGTTGGGGGTGATGATGTTGCCCTCCAACACTTGGACAGCGCCCATCCAGCCTATGACTGCCAGGGCAGGCCAGGGGGTGTCGAAGGTGGCTAAGGCCATGGCGCAGGGCAGCAGCGAGCCCACGAACACACCGATGTACGGCACCACCATCAGCAAAGAAGCCAGCAGGGCGAAAAACAGGCCGTAAGGCACCCCGATGAGCAACAGCCCGATGGAGTTCAGCACGCCGACGATGGCCATGACCATGACCATGCCGACTAAGTAGTTTCGCGTCACCTCGTAAATCTTCCCAAGCACTTGGTCCACATGCTTGCCCTCGCTGTCGATCACCCGGTGCAGGAACTTGCGGAAGAACTGGCGGTAGCAGAGCAGGAAATAGACGAACAGGGGCATGAGGAGGGCCGAGGCGACGAAATCGACGAGCCCTGAGGCCGCGCTGCCGATTTTCTCCGCTACTTTTTTCATCAAGTCTCCCGTGCGCAGGCGGTAGTTGATAATCTTTTGCTGCTTCAATTGCGGATAGGCTTGCGTGATGCTCCCGATCCCCTGGTTGATCCGCGTCTCCACCTTGGTCACCAGCTTTGTCGAGTTGTCGGTCAACAACGAAACCTCCCAGGTCGCGGCCACAATCAGCCCAACGACCAGGAAGGTAGCGAACGACACCGTGACAAAAGCCGCTATGGCCGGGGATATCCCGCGGCGCTCGAGGAGGGCGGTCGGTGGCAGCAGCACTACCGCCAGTATAAAGGAAAAACTGAGCGGCGCCAGGAGCGGGCGCAGGTAATACATGCAGATCACGATCAGGATGATGCATCCGATGCCGAAAAACAGTTTTGCCGAATCAGTTAGCTTGATCATAAAAGGGACTTGTTTGAACCCGTGCCTAAAAATCCGGTTCCCGCCCTTTTCGCTGCATAATTCCCGATTTTGTCAAAATTCCCTATCAAGGTTTTCCCCGTATTGGGGAAACTTTTTCTCATTATTGGTTGAATGGGCAACAAACAACCCAAAAACAATGGAAAAAAATGAATCCACAGCGCTGGTATAAGCTTTTTCCAGATCATGTCAGACCCCATTTACTCTGTTCATCCTAAACTAAACTCTTCAATATGAACTTCCCACTTCGCATTTCCCCGCTCTTCTCGGCAGCCCTGCTTTTGTGCGCCTTCAACGGTAGCGCCCAACAAAACAAAGCCCTCGCCGGCGGCAATTTCTCCATCGGGTCCGGCTTAGGCTACACCAACGCTGTGACCAATATCCAGATACAAAGCGCCGGTGGGGTAAAAGAAGGGGGCAACACGGCCTTCCAGATTCACCTCACGCCATCGATCGGCTATTTCCTTGGGAACAACATCGTGTTCGGGCTCAGCATGGACTACCTCGTCAGCTCTTCACAGAACAATACGGACAGCAATGCCCCCGGCGCGCAAAAGACATCTGACACCAAGCTGCTTTTTGGCCCGTTCACCCGCATATTTTTCCCGTTTGCCGGCGACCAGGCCCTGTTCTTCGGGGCTGTTTATGGGTACGGCAAATCGGACACCGAGATAACGACCCCCGGCGACATCCAGAAAGTGAACACCACCTTGATGACGTTTGGCGCCGGCCCCGGCTATGCCATTTTCTCCAACAACCGGGTTTCCCTCGACGCGCAGGCAAAATACAACTACGGCATCAGCCGCAACGTGTTCAACCTCGACGGCGCCAGCCAGACAACCCGCACCCTGACCACCGCCTGGGATTTTGTGGTCGGCATGCATTTCTACTTCTCCAGACGCCCCAGCAATGCCTCCGCTGCCCCCAACACCAGTGGATACAACCAATAAAGCTTGGCGCCCTCTCGCCGGCCTACGCATTTGCTCACCTAAAAAAATAAACGTTATGATACACCGATCGTAACTATCCAGCCGCCTTTGGCGGCGAAGAAAAGTCTGGTGAACTGAAAGAA
>CAZULM010000032.1:0-64067 GCA_964621185.1 uncultured Saprospiraceae bacterium
AGCGAATAGATGGTGTTGGGCCGCAGGAAGGAGGTGAAGCCGAAAAACGCCTGTTGTTCGCCGGGCTTGCCGCTCACGCCGTTCACGCTGCCGATTTCGGGCAGCTTCACTTCCTGGATGGGCTTGCCTTCCAGGTCGAACACGCGGAGGCTGCTGGAGGCGTCGTGCAGGTAGGTGCACACGATCTTGCCGCCGCATATTGCGGCCCCTTGCAGCACGTCTTTGGGGTCTTCGGGGATGAGGGTCTGCCAGTTGGCCGGCTCGGGCTTTGCCGGATCGACGAGCACGAGGCGCTGGTTGGGGGCATTGTCGTTGGTGAGCACGAGCAGCCTTTCGCCGATGTTGTCCACCACGTTGTAGTCTTTTTCGTAGGCATCGACGATGGTGACAAATTCGCCAGACTGATTGTTCAAGTCCTTGACGAACAGGGAGTTGCCACTGGTGCTTTCCCAGCCGGAAACGTAGAGGAAGCGCTCGTCGTCGGTAGTGCCGGCGCCAAAAGAGCGGTCGGGGTGCGCTTTGTCGCTGTACACCATCTTGTCGGCTGTTTGGGGCGTGCCGAGCTCGTGGTAGTAAACGGCGCCCAGTTTGTTGGCAGCCTTGAGCTCGTCGCCCTTTTTCGGCGCCGGGAAGCGGGTATAGTAAAATCCGTTGCCCTGCCAGGCGATGCCGCTGAATTTCACCCACTCGACCTTGTCGTCGAGCATCCGGCCAGTTTCTAAGTCTTTCACCACGATGCTGCGCCAGTCGGAGCCGCCCGTGGAGGTGGAATAGGCTAAGTAGCGGCCTTCTTTGGAAAAGTCCATTTCTCCGAGTGAGGTGGTGCCATCGTCGCTGAACTTGTTGGGGTCGAGCACCAGTTTGGGCTCGGCGTTCAGGTTTTCCTGCACGTACAGCACACTCTGGTTCTGGAGGCCGTCGTTCTTGAAGAAGTAGTACTTGCCGCCCTCTTTGAAGGGAGTGCCGAATTTTTCGTAGTCGAAAATCTGTTCCAGGCGCTTTTTCACCTTGTCGCGGAACGGGATTTGGCTGAGGTAGCCATTGGTGACGATGTTTTGGCGGGTCACCCATTCCTTTGTTTCGGCGCTCTGGTCGTCTTCAAGCCAGCGGTAAGGGTCGCTGATCTTGGTGCCAAAATAGTTGTCGGCAACGGTCGTGTCTTTTCTCGACGGCGGGTAGGTCACAGGGATTTGTTTAAAGTCCATTACCTGGGTGTTCGATTTTTTAGGGCTGGAGTCGCAAGCCATAAGGAGTAAAATGAAGGTAAAAACGAAAAATGTAGGAATTGGTTTCATGCTTTGTGTCGCTTTTTATGGTGAAAGAGCAGCCCTGTATAATGCCGGAATGGCATCAGCCGTGTACTTTTGCGCGAATGTAGGGCTTGCACCGGTTTTCGCAGCCAACAACCGTCATGTTTCACCGTTTTGCAAATGAACGACCGATTTTCAGTACCCAACAGATTGTATCTCCTGCTGCTGACGCTGCTCTTGCCCTGGTGCGGCAGCGCCCAAACAGCAGTAAGCCCGCTCCCGCCCATCGACAGCTTGAGCGATTGGGAGGTAAACGCGCTGTTGCAGCAATATACTGCCCAGGCACGCGATATTGACGCGTTTTTGTCCGAAAAAAGCCAAAATGCAAGCCAGCAAAAGTCGGCGCTGGATGAAACGCTGGCTATGGCAAAAGCCGATTCCACGATTTCCAAAGCTGAACGGGATTCCATCGGCAGCTTGCTGAAAGCGGCAAAAAAAGAAGAGAAGGCGACCCTGAAAAACCTGCGCTTAGCCCAAAAGGCCCTGGCGCAGTTTGAAAAAGCAGCCGATTCCGACAACGACAAAAAGCGCAAGCAACTGCCCAGGCTTTGGAAACAGTTGCAGAAAGCACATAGCCTTGCCTACCCCACCGAACCTGCCCCGGCAACGGAAGAGCCCCAAAAGCCCGCCAAGGCCACCAAGGCCAAAAAAACAAAAAAAGAGAAACCCGCCCCGCAAGAAGTCGTTGCCGAAGCCCAGGACGACAGCGTGGCCCCAAGCACGCCGCCCGCACCCAAGCCACAGCCCGGCACCCCCCGCACCAAAAAATACGACCCGGCCCTGGACGTAATGCTCAACCCCCCCGCCCTGCCCTGCCGCCTGTCAGTCGATACCCGCGACGAGTTTTCCGGCGAGCGCTACCGCCGCACGGTTCCGGTGGAGCTTTTCAGGCACAGCCCCGCGGTGCTGAAAAGCTACCTGCAGGGAAAGCCCAACGTGCAGTGCATGGCTGCGCTGGCTGCATCGGGCGCCAATGTTTACCTGCACCTTATTTTCACCGTCAACGACCCCAACCCGCGGAAATCTTTCGGGAAAATCGACAAAGAGAGCTTGGCCACCTTGAAGTTTATCGACGGCGCTTCCTATAACCTATACAACCAATTGGCCAGCGAAGGGGCTCAAAACCCAGAAACGCAGGCTTTTACTTTCCAGTCACAATATTTGCTGCCTGCCGATGCCCTGAAAAAACTGCGCCGCACCGAACTCGACAAGGTCCGCATCGCCTGGAGCAGCGGCTACGAAGACTATGAGGTGCAATACGTCGCACTGTTGATGCAACAGGCCAAATGTCTTTTCGAGAATTGACCCGAGCATGGAGATTCGCCAAAACTATTCCCTGCTAAGGCTCAACACTTTTGGGCTGGAGGCAAAGGCCGAGCATTTTGTCGCGGCATATTCCGCCGAGGATATCCAGGCCGCCATCCGTTCCGGCATCCGACCCATCCTGGTGCTGGGGGGCGGCAGCAACCTGCTGTTCACGCGCGACGTGACAGGACTGGTATTGCACAACAGGATCGGTGGCATCAGGGTGCTGGAACGGGCGCAAGGAAAAGCGCTGGTAGAAGTCGGCGGCGGGGCCGTGTGGCACGATTTCGTGCTGTGGGCCATCGCGCAGGGCCTGGGCGGCGTGGAGAACCTGAGCCTGATACCCGGCACGGTCGGGGCTGCCCCCGTGCAGAACATCGGGGCTTACGGCGTAGAGCTGAAAGACGTTTTTGTGCGCCTGCAGGCTGTTGACCTCGAAACCGGCAACCTGCGCGTTTTCAGCAGCGATGAGTGCCGGTTCGGGTACCGCGACAGCATCTTCAAACAGGAAGCAAAAGGGAGGTACTGTATCACTACGGTCGTGCTCGCCCTGACCACGGAAAACCACCGGCTCAACGTTTCCTACGGCGACATCCGAAAGACCCTGGAAGCGGAGGGCATCAAAAGCCCCGGCATCGCCGACATAAGCCGCGCCGTGGTGCAGATCAGGAGCGCCAAGCTGCCCGACCCGGCCAAGATCGGCAACTGCGGCTCGTTTTTCAAGAACCCGGAAACGGAGCGCGCCGTGCTTGAGCGCATCCAGCGCGAGCACCCGCAGGCGCCGCATTACGCGCTGGCCGACGGGCGGGTGAAAATCCCGGCCGGCTGGCTGATAGAGCAATGCGGCTGGAAAGGGAAACGGGTGGGCAATACCGGCAGCTACGAGAAGCAGGCGCTGGTGCTGGTCAACTATGGCGGGGCGACGGGGGCGGAGGTGAAAAAATTGGCCAGTGATATTATTGACTCGGTGGAGAAAAAATTCGGGATTCAGCTTGAAGCAGAGGTTAATATACTCTAGTGGGACTTGACGGCTGAATTATCCTATGTTTGAGCAGCTGATTGGTACGTGCGCCAAAACATATACTATGATTCGCCTGATTTTTGTGATTGAGTTTGATTGGTTCAAATGATTTTCAATTGATTACAAAGATCGACATGCACAAAACCAAGCGGCGTGAGGTATAAGTCATCCCGAATTTCGCGAAGCATTTCAAATAAAGAATGCTGCTGTAGCCCTTTTAGGGAAAAAAATTGTCAATACCTATTCGTCAGACCGCGAAAAGCGGTCAGACGACAGCCCTTGGTCTGACCGCTTCTCGCGGTCTGACCAATAAGTATAAACAAAGACGGGACTTTTCCATAACTTTTTATACTTTCGAAAATTCGGGATGACTCATATTCCTACTCCGCCGCCAGGCCAAGCCATCGAACAGCTTTTACTGCCGCAGCAACTTGGCAACCTTGTCGCCAAATGCTGCCTCCAAAATCATCGTCGGTTTTCCCAATCTTAAATTTGCCAAATTTCAAAAAACCTGCAAATTTTGCCCTAACGCAAAATTTCGTTTGGCAACCTTGCCCCATATTTTAAATTCCGGCCTTTTCGGGCCGCACAATCAGCCCGATCACACAAAAGAAATCCGGCAAAATTTTATCAAAAAATACCCGGTTTTGGTATTTTTTTGATTTATCGACACAACATTTTAACAAACCAATAAATATAAAAATATAATTTTACAATACAATAAACTTACACGCTATCATTTCCACAATTTGATTCCTTTTGAAAAAACGGAATCTTTTTAGGTATTTTATTTGGTTGTCAGAATAAAACGTATTTCATTTGCCCTACAGGAAAAGGAATGAATCTTTATGGGCAAGACCATCAACATCCGCCGCGGGTACGACATCAAACTGAAAGGCGCTGCCGAAAAAACCGTCAGCAGCGTGCCGCTTTCCGACGTGATCGCCGTCAAACCGCCTGACTTCCAAAACATTGTGCCGAAAATGCTCCTGGAGCCGGGCGACGAGGTGCTGGCCGGCCAGGCATTGTTCTTCGACAAGAACCGGCCCGAGCTCCGCTTCCCTTCCCCGGTCAGCGGCGAAGTGGCCGAGGTCGTGCGCGGCGAAAAGCGGCGCATCATGGAAGTGCGCATCCTGCCCGACAAAAGCGGCGCCCGCTACGTGGAGTACCCCAAAGGCAACCCGGAGGGCTATTCGCGGGAAACGATCATCGAGCGCCTGCTCGACAGCGGCTGCTGGAACTACATCCGCCAGCGCCCCTACTCCCTGATCGCCAACCCGGAAGACGTGCCAAAGGGCATCTTCGTGTCCTGTTTCGACTCCGCGCCGCTGGCTCCCGACCTGGGCTTTATCGCAGAATCGGAGCGCGGGAACTTCATGGCAGGGCTGGACGCCCTGAAAGTGCTGTCGCACGGGCGCCTTCACCTGGGCCTGCGCGCAGGTGCGAGAGAACCGCTTACAGAAAGCGATTTCCCCAATTTCCCGGCGGAG
Organism: uncultured Saprospiraceae bacterium; assembly: GCA_964621185.1. GTDB lineage: Bacteria > Bacteroidota > Bacteroidia > Chitinophagales > Saprospiraceae > M3007. Next base: position 5,127 of record CAZULM010000032.1, read on the forward strand.
AACATACACCAATTCAAAGGGCCCCATCCGGCGGGCAACGTAGGCATTCAGATACACCATATCAGCCCCATCCAAAAAGGCGAGATTGTGTGGTACGTGCACCCCCAGGACGTTGTCATCATCGGGCGCTTGTTCCTGGAAGGGCGCTATCGGGCAGAACGCTTGGTGGCGCTGACGGGCAGCTGTGTCGATAAGCCGCAGTACCTCCGCATGGTCTCCGGGCAAAACCTCAGCACCGTGTTTTCCTGGGGCATCCATGCCGATAACTGCCGGGTGATCCAAGGGAACGTGCTGACGGGCAGAACCACGCATGAAAACGACTTCCTGTCGTTTTACGAGAACCAGATAACGGCCATCCCCGAAGGCAACAAGCCAGAGTTTCTAGGCTGGCTCTTGCCCGGCTTCAACAAGCTCAGCCTCTCCCGCACCTATTTCTCCTGGTTGTTCCCCAAGCGCAGCTACGAGCTCGACACCAACATGCACGGCGAAGAGCGGGCGTTTGTGATGACCGGACAGTACGACAAGGTGCTGCCGATGGATATCCTCCCTGTTGTATTGTTGAAGGCAATTTTGGCCAGCGACCTGGAGCGCATGGAAGCCCTGGGGATTTACGAGATTTCCGAGGAGGATTTCGCGCTCTGCGAGTTTGTGTGCACCTCGAAGATACCTGTGCAAAAGATTGTGGCAAAGGGCTTGCAAATGATGCGCGAAGAAGCGTGATGCCTTCAAAATTGACTAATCAAACACCGTACATACCGTGAAATTTATTCGCAACATTGTCGATTCCGTTAAGCCGCATTTTGTGAAAGGCGGGAAGTTTGAAAAGCTCCACCCGGCTTTTGACGCGCTGGAGACGTTTTTGTTCACCCCGGAGCACACGAACAAAGACGGGGTACACGTGCGCGACGCGATGGACCTGAAGCGCACCATGATGACCGTCATCATCGCCCTGATACCGACGGTGCTGTTCGGGATGTGGAACGTGGGCCACCAGCACTACTTGGCCTTCGGCATGGAGGTCAGCATCATGGACGCGTTCCTGTTCGGTGCGATGAAGGTGCTGCCCATTATAATAGTATCTTACGCAGTGGGCTTGGGTGTGGAGTTTGTTTTTGCCATTGTTTATGGCCACCCCATCAGCGAGGGCTATCTGGTGACGGGGCTGCTCATCCCGCTCACTTTGCCCGTCACGGTGCCGCTGTGGATGGTGGGTCTGGGCGCTGTTTTTTGCACTTTGTTGGGAAAAGAGATATTCGGCGGCACTGGGATGAACTTTATGAACCCGGCCCTGCTCGCACGCGCCTTTTTGTTCTTTGCCTTCCCTGCCTATATGTCGGGCGATATCTGGAACGACCTCACGCCAGAGGCGGGGCATGCACTGGTGGATGCCTATTCCGGCGCGACCAGTTTGGTCACCTTTGATGCCGACATAAGCCGGTTGCCCTCAGCAAGCGACATGTTTTGGGGTTTCAGGCAAGGGTCAATTGGAGAAACCAGCGTGTTTGCCTGCCTGATCGGCGCCTTTATCTTAGTCGTCACCGGCGTGGGGAGCTGGCGCATCATGGCAGCGGTGTTCCTGGGCGCCTGGCTGACCGGCACGTTTTTCAATTTCCTGGCGCCGGCCGACTTGCCAACCCACGCCATGCACACCCCCGCCTATTACCACTGGCTCATGGGCGGCTTCGCCTTCGGCGCCATCTATATGGCCACCGACCCGGTGAGCGCTGCCCATACCGAGACCGGGAAATGGATTTACGGGCTGCTCATCGGCGGCGGCATCGTGGCCTTGCGGGTGTTCAACCCGGCTTATCCCGAAGGGGTGATGTTGAGCATCTTGCTGATGAACGTGTTCGCCCCTTTGATCGACCATGTAGTTATCGAATTGCACATCAAAAAAAGACTGCGCCGTGTATAGCAACAGATATGTATTCCTATTCGCAACGGGCATTTCCGTCATCACTGCCGTTTTGCTGGCCTTTGCATCGCAGGGGCTGAAGCCATTGCAGGATGCCAACCTCGCATTAGACACAAAAACCAGCATCCTCCACGCCGTTCGGCTCGATGGCCTGGACCGCGCTGCCATCGAAAAAACGTATTCCGAACAGGTGAAAGAACTGGTCGTGAACAGCAAAGGCGCGGAAATCAGCGGCGTCAGCGCCCCGTCCATCGCACTGAAAGACGAACTGAAAAAGCCGCTGGAAGCCCGACAGTTGCCCTTATACGTGTACACGGACAAGGCAAATAAAAAATACTACGTCATGCCCCTGCGCGGCACAGGGCTTTGGGGCCCGATCTGGGGCTATCTCAGCCTTGAGGACGACTTCAACACCGTGTATGGCACCTATTTCGACCATAAATCCGAAACTCCGGGGCTGGGCGCCGAAATCTCCGAGAAGCCTTTCCAGGAGCAGTTCCAAGGCAAAAAGATATTGTCTGACAACAACACGTTTGTTTCTGTGCACGTCGTAAAAAAATCCGCGAAATTTGACCTCGGCCCCGAACACCGCGTGGACGGCATTTCCGGCGGTACCATCACCTCGAATGGCACCGACCACATGCTGCGGGCGTGCATAGAGCCTTATTTGGCATACTTTGGGAAAAGCGCCTCACCCACTACCTCAAGATAACCCATTCTTCAACATTCAAACATGAACAGATTATGAGTGTAGAAACGACCGTCGAAGCGCCCAAAGCCAAAAAAGAAGGCCTGTTCTCCAAAAAGAACCGAAAAGTACTGACCGACCCTCTGGACGATATAAACCCAATTACCGTCCAGGTTCTGGGGGTTTGCTCTGCCCTTGCGGTCACCACCCAGGTAAAGCCCGCCATCATCATGGCATTAGGCGTCACAGTGGTTACCGCATTTTCCAGCCTTACTATCGCCCTGATCCGGGATTTCATCCCCGGCCGCATCCGCATGATCGTGCAGTTGGTCATCGTGGCCCTGCTGGTCACCCTGGTGGACCAGGTGCTGAAAGCCTACATGTTCGACGTGAGCAAAAAGCTCTCTGTGTTCGTCGGGCTTATCATCACCAACTGCATCGTCATGGGCCGGCTGGAGGCCTTCGCCATGGCACAAAAACCTTGGCCGTCTTTTCTGGATGGCATCGGCAACGGCCTCGGCTACGGACTGATCCTTGTAATTGTCGGCGCCGTGCGCGAGGTTTTCGGCTCCGGTTCCTTGTTGGGCTTTAAGGTCGTCCCGCAGTGGATGTACGACATGGGATATGTCAACAATGGCCTGATGATGTTGCCGCCGGCAGCCTTGTTCATTATTGGGCTTTTCATTTGGTGGCAGCGCGGCCGCAACCCCAAACTCGTCAACGTGTCATAAAAAAAACAGCAAATCATGGAACATTACGCAAGCATGTTCATCAAGGCCATCTTTGTCGAAAACGTGATTTTCGCGTTTTTCCTGGGGATGTGCTCCTATTTGGCCGTATCGAAACGGGTCAAGACTGCTTTTGGCCTGGGTATTGCCGTCATTTTTGTGATGGTTCTCACCACGCCGCTCAACTACCTGATATTGGGCTATATGTTGAAGGAAGGAGCCCTGGCTTGGGTGCACCCCTCTCTGGCTACGGTGGACCTTACATTCCTGGCCTTTATCCTGTTCATTTCTACCATTGCCGGCGCTGTACAGCTTGTTGAAATGGTCGTCGAGAAATTTACCCCGGCACTCTACAACGCCCTGGGCATATTCCTGCCCTTGATAACGGTGAACTGTTCCATCCTCGGGGCTTCCCTGTTCATGCAGGAGCGCGAGTACGATTTCGCCGAAACTGCGGTCTTTTCGGTCGGGTCTGGCGTAGGGTTCTTTATCGCAATCGTCTTGCTGGCTGCCATCCGGGAGCGGCTGCGCTATTCCAAGATACCTCAACCGCTCCAGGGGCTGGGCATAGCCATGATCATCACGGGGTTGATGGGCATGGCGTTTTTGAGCTTTTCCGGCATCAAGCTTTAATCAAACAATTCAACTAGAACGCAACAATTTCAATAACTATGGTTCCGATAATCGCCAGCAGTATTGTTGTTTTTATCCTCGTCATCTTGGTGTTGGTGTTCCTGATACTGACGGCAAAGGACCGCCTGCTGCCACAAATGGACGTTGCCATCGTCATTAACGGCGCGCAAGACGAGCCTATCAAAGTCAAGCCCGGCAGCACCCTCCTCAATACGCTGGCTGCCAATAACATATTCCTAGCCTCAGCCTGTGGCGGCGGCGGAACTTGCGCCATGTGCAAATGCCACGTCTATTCCGGTGGCGGCAGCGTGCTTGCCACCGAGACAAACCACCTGAACCGGCGGCAGGTGCAGGAAAACATGCGGCTCGCCTGTCAGGTAAAAGTGCGGGAGGATATGGAGATCAGGGTACCAGACGAGGTGTTCGGCGTGAAGAAATGGGAATGTGAGGTGGTGTCCAACGAAAACGTGTCCACGTATATCAAAGAGTTCGTGGTGGCCCTGCCCAAAGGGGAATCGCTGAAATTCCGCTCCGGCGACTATATCCAGGTGGACGTGCCGGAAATAACCCTTGATTTCAGCAAAGACCTGTACAACATCCCGGAAAAGTTCAAGGACGACTACGACAACTACAAGATTTGGGACTTGAAAACCGTGGTGGAAGAGCCCGTGTTCCGGGCTTATTCCATGGCCAACCACCCTGCCGAGGGCAACAAGATGATGCTCAACATCCGTCTCGCCACACCGCCTTGGGACCGAGAAAAGAAGGCGTTCAAGGACGTGCCGCCAGGGTATTGCTCCTCCTATGTCTTTACCCGAAAGCCCGGTGACAAGGTGACCATCAGCGGGCCTTATGGCGAGTTTCACATCAAGGACACCGACAAGGAGATGGTCTATATCGGCGGCGGGGCCGGCATGGCGCCCTTGCGCTCGCACATCTTCCACTTGTTCCACACCCTGAAGACCAAGCGGAAAGTGTCGTATTGGTACGGCGCGCGCAGCAAGCGGGAGATATTTTATGAAGACGAATTCCGCGCCATCGAGCGGGATTTCCCCAATTTCAGGTTCGTCATCGCGCTTTCCGAGCCGTTGCCGGAAGACGACTGGAAGGGCGAAACCGGGTTCATCCACAGCGTCGTGCTCAAAAACTACCTCAGCGCACACCCGGAACCGGAAGAAGTGGAATTTTACCTCTGCGGCCCGCCAATGATGAACACCGCCGTGCAGAACATGCTGGACAACCTGGGCGTGCCCAAATCCAACATTGCATTCGACGATTTTGGCATCTGATCTTACAAGATGAAACAACTCCGCTGCTGCCTCGCCCTCCTGCCGCTGTTGCTATTGGTTTCTTGCGGAAAGCAAAAGCCAACTTACATGAACCTTGGCGGGAAGGCGCAAGGCACTACCTTCAACATCACATACTTAGATTCGCTGCAGCGCGATTTTTCCCAACCTGTTGACAGCCTGCTGCGCCTGATCGACAAGAGCATGTCGCTCTGGGACAGCAGCTCTGTCATCAGCCGGGTAGCCAGGAACGAGCCCAACGTCGTATTGGACGAGCATTTTATGAGCGTGTTCGAACGGGCGCAGGAAATAGCGGAAGCTACCGACGGCGCTTTTGACATAACGGTTGGCCCGCTGGTAAAAGCTTGGGGCTTCAGCTACAAAAAAGGGCTGCCCCCGCCCGATGCCGCCAAGGTTGACAGCCTGCTGCAATTAGTCGGCTATCAAAAAGTGGCCATCGAGAACGAGATGCTCCGCAAAGCCGACCCGCGCATGGAAATCGACTTCAACGCCATCGCACAGGGATATACCGTTGATTTGATCGCACAATACTTGGAAAAACAGGGCATAAAAAACTACTTGGTTGAGATCGGCGGCGAGCTGCGCACCCTTGGCCTGAACAGCAGCGGCGCCAAATGGCAGATCGGGATCGACAAGCCCGTTGAGAACCAAACAGGTGCGCGCACGTTACAAACGACCATTCCCCTGAGCGGGAAATCGCTCGCCACTTCAGGCAGCTACAGGAAATTCGTGGTCAAGGACGGCAAAAAGTACAGCCACGCCATCGACCCGAAAACCGGGCACCCCATTACCCACAATCTGCTGAGCGTTTCGGTCATTGCCGACGACTGTGCCAGCGCCGATGCCTACGCCACTGCCTTCCTGGTCATGGGCATGGACAAGGCTATGGAGCTGGCTAAAAGCAAAAACTTGGAGGCATACTTTATCTACAGCGATGAAAACGGGGCCTTGCAGGCAAGATGGACGGTAAATAGAGATCAGTAATGCTTACGCGGACAGGTTCGATGCGCCCCGACCGCCAATCAACCAATCACGAATCACCAGCATCCGGCTTGCCGCAGGCTTCGCCCGCTTTCCGCCCACAAACCCCGCACGTAGCGCCCTCCTTTTGCAAATATGGGCTGTTGGAGGCGCAAGTCCCCCTGAATTCTCCGTTTTTCACAAACAACAAACGGACGCTGAACAAGGCAAATGCGAACAAAATCAGCACGAGAGAGGCTGCAAAGACGGTGAGCATAATTCCTGGATTTTTTACAAAGATACAAATTTAATCCGATGCTTGAAAGATGCAATTTTGTCCCTTGAAAATTTTGATTTTGTTTGCGAACGCCATACCTTAGCCATTAACATCGCATGTTATGCCACAAATTCTTTCTTAAACCAAACAAATTTAAACGCCTATGATTTCTGTGCAAAAATTGCTTGACGGTAAAAAAGTCAACCAGATTTATACCCTGACACCGGAAAATATGGTCATTGAAGCGCTTGAGCTGATGGCCGAAAAAAATATCGGGGCGGTGCTGATCATGGACGGAGATCGGCTCGCTGGCATCTTCTCGGAACGCGACTATGCCAGGAAAGGCATCATCAAAGGGCGGAAAGCAAAAAGCACCCCCGTGACCGAGGTGATGACCCACAACGTTTTTACGGTTACTTCTGAAATGGACATTGAAGACTGCATGGAGCTGTTCCGCGACAAGCGTATCCGCCACCTGCCTGTCGTGGATGATGGGAAAGTGAAAGGCATGCTCAGCATTGGCGATATCGTCAACGGGATCATGGAGGAGCAAAAAACGCACATCCAATTCCTTGAACAATATATATCCGGGTAAACTCAAGGAGCTCTTGTTTGCTCTTTGGGCCCACAATCAATAGATTTTCAACACCTTACCTCTTGTTCACCTATGGCCCTGTTTATTGTAGCAGTATTTATCCTCGGATATATACTGATAGCCCTTGAGCATCCCCTGAAGATCGACAAAGCCGCCACAGCCCTGCTCACCGGGGTTTTCTGCTGGCTCATTTTGCTGTTCGGCCTCGAAAGCATGCCGGCTTATTCCAGCATTGCCGCCGAAAGCTCGAATGTCCACGATTTCATCAAATCATCCCTTTCCGAGCACCTCAGCGGCATAGCCGAGATACTGTTTTTCCTGCTCGGCGCCATGACCATCGTGGAACTGGTGGACGTGCACGACGGGTTCAAGGTGATCACCGACAAGGTATCCACCACCAACAAGATCAAGCTGCTGTGGATTCTGTCATGGATCACATTTTTCATGTCCGCCGGGTTAGACAACATGACGACAGCTATCGTGTTGAGCGCCTTGCTGCGCAAGATCATCAAGAAAAAGGACGACATGTGGCTGTTTGGCGGCTTTGTCATCATAGCCGCCAACGCCGGGGGCGCCTGGTCGCCCATCGGCGACGTCACGACCATCATGCTCTGGATTGGCGGGCAGGTGACGACGGTCAAAATAATGGTGTCCACTTTTCTGGCTTCCTTTGCAAGCCTGTTGGTGCCGTTGATTGCCGCCACCTATTTCTTAGGCCGCGATAAAACGCCGCTCGAACCCATAGACGAGGGCATGAGGTCCGAAGCAGGCACATCACCGTCTGAGCAGAGACTGCTCTTTTTCCTCGGCGGCGCGGCGCTCTTGTCGGTGCCGGTGTTCAAAGCGGTCACTCACCTGCCCCCTTATATGGGCATACTCCTGGCAGTTGGGGTTCTTTGGTACATCACCGAGCTTATGCACCGGGGAAAAGAACCGGAAACGCGGCACAATTTCTCGGTCGCCTCCATGCTCCACCGCATCGACACGCCGAGCATCCTGTTTTTCTTAGGCATCCTGCTGGCAGTAGGGTCTTTGGAAGTCTCCGGCCACCTGCACCTGATGGCCGAGCACCTGAACCATGCCTTCGGCAGCATTTACATCATCAACGGCCTTATCGGGGTGCTGTCCTCCATCGTGGACAACGTGCCGTTGGTTGCGGCATGTATGGGCATGTACGACCTGACAACATTTCCGCCCGACCACGACTTCTGGGAACTTTTGGCCTATTGCGCCGGCACTGGCGGCAGCATCCTCATCATTGGCTCAGCCGCCGGGGTAGCCTCTATGAGCATTTTGAAAATCGACTTTATCTGGTATTTGAAGCGGATATCAGCGTATGCGCTGGTCGGGTACTTTGCGGGGATGGGGGTGTATTATTTGCAGCATCATTTTTAAGGGCTATTGCCGGACGCGACCTAGTGGCGCATCCGGCAATAGGGCATTAGACCAACGCCATGAGCATTTCCAACAGCAGCCAGCAGGTAACCCGTACCCAACAGTTTTATAAATGGCATGCCCACATTTACGAGCTGACCCGGTGGGCTTTTCTGTTTGGAAGAGAAGACCTTTTGGGGATGCTCGGGCTCTCCCCCGCAAGCGGAAAGCAGATTCTGGAAGTCGGCTGTGGCACCGGCCACAACCTCCAGTACCTGGCCAAACAGTTCCCCGGGCTGCAATTGGCCGGGGTGGATGTGTCGCCCGACATGCTGCACGTCGCTGCAAAAAAACTGAAGCGCTTCCAGCCGAGGGTAAGCTTCCTGAACATGCCGTACAGCACAACGGCTGCCTCATTGTCCGTCAAGCCCGACATCGCCATTTTCTCCTATTGCCTCACCATAATCAACCCCGGCTGGGAAGACGCGCTTCAACGGGCTTACGGTGACCTCGGCGAGGGCGACCTTATCGCCGTCGTCGATTTTCACAATACCCCTTCAAAGCTACTCCGGCGCTGGATGGGCCGTTACAACGTGCGCATGGACGAGCACCTGCTGCCCGCCTTGAGCAGGCAATTCCAACCCGTGCACTTGGAGATCAGGCAGGCTTACGGCGGGCTTTGGACGTATTTTCTGTTCGTTGGGAAGAAATAGTGTGGTAAAAACAGCTACATCGTCCGCGCTGCCGCCATTGCGCTCACCAATTCCGGCTCCCGCTCGAACGCCGTGCCCACCACTACCAAATCTGCCCCTGCCCGGTAATTCGCCGCCACTTGCTCCGGTGTCCGTATGCCGCCGCCAACAATAACGGGCACCGACACCGCCGCGCAGACGGCCTCTACCATACTTGCCGGCGCCGGGTTGGCGGCTCCTGACCCGGCCTCCAAATAGATCATTCTCAAGCCCAGCATTTCCCCGGCTAACGCGGTGCACACCGCTATATCGTTTTTGTTGGCCGGGATGGGCTGGGTGTTCGACATGTACTGCACGGAGGTGCTCACCCCGCCGTCGATAAGCATGTAGCCGGTGCTGATGATTTCCAAAGGGGAGAGTTTCAGGAAAGGCGCTGCGATCACGTGCTGGCCGATCAGGAGCTCTGCGTTTCGCCCGCTGATAAGGGAAAGGAACAGCAGGGCATCGGCCCTGTAGCTGAGCTGAAAGGAGTTGCCCGGGAACAATACCAGGGGGATGTTGCATTGTGCCCGGAGGCGTTCGAGCATCGAGTCAAGCTCGTTGTTGACCACCAGGCTGCCGCCGATGAAAAAGTAATCCACTTTGGCATCGATGGCCAATTCCAGTGCCTGTTCCATTTTGGGGTGTGTAAACCTGTCGGGGTCGAAAAGCACGGCCATGCGTTTTTCCCCGCGTTTTTTGGCTTCCAGCAGGTTTGCGTAAATTCGGTTGTCGGTCATCGTCTTAAAATTCAGGTAAAACGGGGGAGACTCATTGCCCTTTTCTGCTGGTGTCCAGCAGCTGTTGCCGCACGTCGTTGGGCTGGCTGTTGGGCGCTTTGACCTCGAAGAGCCCGTTCCTGCCCACGATAAAATACTGTGGCACTGCTTCCACCCCATAAGCAGCGGCGATGTTCCGCCCGATACCGGACGATGCCAACAAGTGATGGCCTTTATAGGTATGGGCAGTCAAGGCTTTTTCCCAGTTGGCAGCGTTTTCATCGACGGAGATATTGACGATCTCAATGCCCTTGGCTTTCAGTTCGGGCTCGAACTCATCGAAAAAATCCATTTTGCGCAGGCAGGCGCCGCACCAGCTTGCCCAAAAATTCAGATATACCACCTTGCCCTTGAACTGTGCGAGGCTGATCGGGCTGCCGTTGCGCTCAATGCCCTCAAATGCGGGGGCGGTGGCGCCGGGCGAAACGCGGGCATATTTCTGGTATAGCCCCGCTACCTTGTCGTCGAATACGGCAAATGTGTTGGCTTTTAGAAAGTCAGAATAAAGGGGCAGAATCTCGTTGAAGCGTTCGGGTGAAAAGGCCGCCGCGATCAGTTCGCTGCGGAAAAATGCGAGCGATTTGCCCGAAAGCAATTTTTCGGCGAGCTGGTACTGCCCCGACCAATATCGCTCCGTGGCGCTGGTTTTCGCCTGCTGCCGCGCCATAAATGCCACCAGAAACTGGCGGTACCAATCGCTCCCGATCTGTTCGCTGATAATGGGCGCCTCGAACAAAAACTCAAAAAAATCGGGCTGGATACCATAGCGTCCGGCATAAACATGGCCGTAAACGAGCAGGTGGTAGGCCCAGTTGTAGGTCGTTTCGGCTTGCAGCCATTCCTGAAATGCCTGGCTCAGCGCGTCGGGGTATTCATGGATATAACCCTCCACCAAGCTTGTCGAGCTTGCCTTTTGGGCATCCATCGCGCTTTTGAAAAGGTCGGGCCTGAGGCTTTCCATCGTGCTGTTCATGGGCTCTTCCACGACGACCCAGGTTTGCCCGATCTTAAAACGGATATTGTTGAACTCGTTGAAATCCAACTGGTTAAGCTTCAGGTATTCTTTCAGAAGCCTGTTGTTGGCCGCGCTTTTCCCGCCAAAGTTGACCGACACCGGGAACTGGAACACGTCTGTTCTTATGGACAAGGTATCGTCGTCGGCGAGGAAAACAGGAAGGCGGTCGTCGTTGAAGCTTAAAAAGGCCAATCCAGGTTCCAGGATTTCTGCTTGTAGGGAAAATTGCAGTTGCCCGTCCAAGGCAGTCCGAAACCTGGCCAAGCGCCCGTCGAGGTAAAACTGAGGGACAGTAAGCTCTACCGTGGCGCCAGGGCTTGAGTTTTTTATGATGCCCGTGACTAAGGCGGCGCCCGCCTCCTGGCAAACAAGGAGCATTATCGGCAGCCAAGAATATTTTCCAATCTTTTTTGTCATGTCTTGCTCAGGCCGTCAATTTGATGCCCAAAAGTAGGCAAACTAAACAGATTGCCAAACTACCCAGCACATTGACCGCGGCAGCGCCCTGCTGCCCGCTTTGGAAAAGCGCCCAAGTCTCGGCTGTAAACGTAGAAAAAGTGCTGAAGCCGCCACAAAAGCCCGTAGCGAGCAGCAGGCGCCGACCGTCGGGCAGGTTGCCTTGGAATTGCAGGCCCAGCACTGCGCCCAGCACGAGGCAAGCCAATGCGTTGGCCACCAGGGTTGCCCAGGGGAATTTCGGCAGCAAAGGCTGCAGAGCCAAGCCGATGGCGTAGCGGGCAATGCTGCCCAGGCCGCCGCCGAGGAAGACAAACACGTACTGCATATTATCTGGAGGCTACGATATACCTCACACCGCTTGTTTTTGTGCATGCCGATCTTTGTAATCAATTGAAAATCAGTTGAATCAATCATAATGAATCACAAAAATCAGGCGAATCATAGTATAACATTCCGTTTGGAGTCGGGCCGCCCCTTCGCCTTTACCCGCCATAGCTTTGGCGAAAGTGGGAAGCTTCGGCGGGTAAAAAAAACCCCGACTAATTGCAGCCGGGGTAACAACTAAAAAATTAAGCTATGAAAACAAAAACTTCTTGTGTCGGATCAATGATGGGGCAAGTTTAAACAGAAAATGCCGCTTGTACAAGCAGCATTTTCGAAACGTGTAATTTTTCTTGCAAAATTAGCTGGCATCCCGGCCACCGATAAGCATGTCCTGGTACTCTTTCAGCTCATCGAACTTGCCTTCGGCAGCGAATTTGCTCTGAGCCGGCCAGGTGCTCGGGTCGTGGATGTTGTAGCGCGGGCCAGCAGCGTCGAGGATTTCCTTCAGGCGATCGACAGAAGCGGCTGCCAGTTCAGCCCAGGTAGTGATGCCGCCTTCTTTCAGCAGCGTCTCGATTTTGGGGCCGATGCCTTCGATGATCTTCAGGTCGTCGAGCTTCGGGCCTTTGGCTTTTTTCGGCGCGGCAGCCTTTTCTCCGGCGGCGGGCGCTTCTGCTTTTGCCTCTTTTTTGGGCGCGGCAGCTTTTTTCTCGGCGACAGGGGCAGCGGGCGTTTCTGCCACTACTTCCGGCGCTGGCGCTACTGCTTCCACAGCTTCTGCCTTTTCGGCAGCGGCAGCTTTTTTCGGCGCCGCTACGGGCTTCTCAAGCTCCGGGTTCTTCATTGCCGGGCCTTTTTTGCCCGTCAACACTTTTGCTTTCGGGCGCGTGGTGTCTGGAACTTCGTCAACGGCAGGGATGATGCTGACGTAGTTGCGGTCGTTGCGCTTGCGGGTATAGACCACGGTGCCGTCGATTTTAGCGTGCAGCGTGTGGTCGCGGCCCATATAAACGTTGTCGCCGGCGTGGAACTTGGTGCCGCGCTGGCGCACGATCACGTTGCCCGCAACGGCGGCCTGACCACCAAATAATTTTACGCCGAGGCGCTTGCTTTTACTGTCGCGGCCGTTATCGGAACTACCCGCACCTTTTTTGTGAGCCATGATTCTTCAAATATAAATGATGAACGTTGGTTGTTGAATGATTTAGGCCCGCTTGTGCAAATGCTGTGGCGGGCACAAGAGCCGAGCTTATGCTTTGATCGACTCGATTTTGATTTTGGTGAACGACTGGCGGTGGCCATTCTTCTTGCGGTAGCCCTTGCGGCGCTTCTTGTGAAACACGATGACCTTGTCACCCTTCACGTGGCCCAGCACGCTGGCCGCGATAGACGCGCCTTTGATGTTGGGCGCCCCGATGGTCACTTTGCCGTCATTGTCGAGCAGATGCACGGCGTCGAAAGAGACTGAATCCCCTTCATTGGCTGCCAGCCGGTGGACGAAGATCTGCTGACCTTCCTCAACTTTGAATTGTTGACCGGCGATGGAAACGATTGCGAACATGTTGATAATCAAAAAATTAAGTGAAAATATAGACCTTTTTTTGAAAAAGGCTCGCAAAGGTAATTCAAGTAGCTGAAATAACCAAGCATTGCTGATCGGGAAAAACAGGGGTTTCCAGAATTATGATAGCAGGGCTTGGTATGTTCAAATTTTATCATATTTTTGACCCGCACAATTTATCTTCAACAATTAAACTCCTACTGCATGCAACTATTGACCCCAATTCGGCAACTCTATTTCATCGTATTTTTCCTGGCTTCTTTCGGCGCAAGTGCCCAAACTGCCATCGAATCAATCCTCGAGCAACCCGTTTCCGACCTCCCGGCCTTCGACACTACCCATTGCAAAAACTGTATTTTTCTGGAAATTCCCTACGGCACCTCCGATTTTCGCAACCTCGACGTGCTGAAGCGTTTTGAAGGAAACGACATCATGCAGGTAGATATGGTATTCTCCTCCTTCGCCCGCACCGAAGGCTTCGACCAGTTGAAGCTCAACCGCCAGCGGCTGGCCAATTTTCAAATAGTTGCCCCGGAACTGTTTGAAAACGATGAAATCGCCTGGACAATGCTGCGGCAAACCGCTTGCAAGTCGCTGGAAGAAAGCGAAAAGCTGTTTCATGGATTCGTGGTGCACATCATTCCCGGAAAATCGAAAGTGGACAACTCAGGGAAGCTGACACCAGTCGATATTGGCATGGTCAACCCTCCTGGTACCAGACCTCCGGAATCAAGAACTCACATTGAAACCCGCGATACCACCATTAAAAAAATGAGCGTGTCGATGCGCGAGGTCGCTAAAAAGGATTGCAAGGAAACAGGCAGGTACATCCCCAACAAAAAAAAGAAAGCGCGCAAGGGCATCCGCTATAAAACAGAAGGGAATGGCCGGAAGCCTGAAAAAAAGTGCAAAACTATAAGCTATGGTTACGTTTACGATACCACTTATTATGACCGGAAGTACAAAGTAAATGTTGCCACGGGTAAGTTGATCGACCCGACTGCTGGCATGAACCGCGCTAATGACACCATTGTGCTGGATGTGATGGGGCGGAATTGGGACAAATGGAAAAGCGAGAAAGTGATTGTCGTGCAGGATGTGACTGGCAGCATGGGCTCCTATCTGATTCAAATCCTGAAGTGGCACGAACTAAGTGCCGCCAAAGGGGTGGATCAGTACCTGTTCTTCAATGATGGCGACGATAAACCCGACAGCAAGAAAGTGATCGGAAAAACAGGCGGCATTTACCATGTCAATTCAAACAGGCTTCTCGATATACAAAACATGGCCCAAAAAGCCGGCGACAAAGGCAGCGGTGGCGATATTCCCGAAAACAACATCGAAGCCGCTATTGCAGCCCAGAGCAAATGCCCGGGCTGTACGGCCATAATCATGATCGCCGACAACTATGCGCCGGTCAAAGACTTGGCGCTGCTCAAAAAGGTAAAAAAGCCCGTGCATGTTGTTGTTTGCGGCGGCAATGGAGAACAAGTGCACTCAGATTACCTGACCATCGCCGCTGTCACAGGCGGTTCTGTGCATACCTCGAAGCTAGACATGACCTTAGCCGGCAAGGCTGTGGAGGGATACCAACTGTCCGTAGGGGAACGAAAGTATGAGTTCAGGGGCGGAAGGTTTTATTTGTCTAAGAATTGACAAAAACCTATATTTAAGCTTCAACAATTCAACTTGTGTTGACAAATTATTCGAATTCGAATATCCAAAGCAATGGGCAAGAAGATAATAATATGCTGCGACGGCACTGGAAACGACTTCGGTGATCGGAACTCCAATGTCGTAAAGCTGTTTTCCCTGCTCGAAAAAAAATCGGGACAACAGGTGGTGTACTACGACCCCGGCGTGGGCACCCGCAGTTCCTACTCGGCTTTTTTGCCCACTACCCGATCGCTCATGCGCATCCTTGGCCTGGCCTTTGGTTATGGCATCTCGCAAAATGTCATGGACGCTTATGGCTTTTTGATGCGCCATTATGAAGAAGGCGATGATGTTTACCTTTTTGGCTTCAGCAGGGGCGCCTACACGATCAGGGCTGTTGCGGGGCTCATCTACAAATGTGGCTTGCTGCACCCCGACAACACCAACCTGATCCCGGAGGCGATGCGGGTGTTCAGGATGCCAGTAGGTTATGCGCACAAGGTGCCAACTGATTTCAGGGCCACGTTTTGCCGCCCGGAGTTCAACATCCGGTTTGTCGGGCTTTGGGACACCGTCACTTCCGTCGGCTGGATTTACAGCCCGACCACTTTCCCCTACACCACCCGGAACCCCATCATCAGCACCCTGCGCCAGGCCATCTCCATCGACGAGCGCCGGGCCTTTTTCCGGCAGAACATTTTTCGACCCGACAACAGCTTGCAGAAGCAAAATATCAAGCAAATCTGGTTCGCCGGGGTACATTCCGACGTGGGCGGCGGTTACGAAGACGCGCGCTGCGGCCTTTCCAACATCACTTTGGAATGGATGCTGCTGGAGGCTATGGACAACGGCCTGGCCATAGAAGATATCGCAAAAGCCAGGGCTATGGTGAACAGCATTCCCGACAACCACCGGGCCGATCAAAACGAAGAATTAAAAGGGGGCTGGCTGTTTGGCGAGTTCTGGCCGAAATGGACTTATATTCCCAGCAGCAGCTTGTACTGGCCATTCTCACGGATATATGCCAAAAAAAATGGCGCCCGCTTCCCACACTTCAATTTGTTCCGCCGCCGCTTTATCGGCAATTCACTCACCCTGCACGAATCGGTACAGAAACGGGTGACAGAGCGGGCCGACTACCGGCCTTCAAATTTGGTGGGGCGGGATGGGAAGTATAAGGTGGAAGGGGTGGAGGTGGAGCCTTGGCGGCGGGTTTGACGGTGCAAATCCGTTCGGATCAAAGGAAAGCAGGTTGGAGGCTTTGATGTGTTTTATTAACTGTATTTAAGGAGAATTTGAGGGCAAATATAAAGAAACCGGACGAAGCAGGTATCGAGGTTTGGCTGAAAGGGTAAAACATTATACCTTTGAAAAAAAATGACAGGATGACTGCGAAATCGGTAAAACCTCCATTCTCCAACCTACAATTGGAGCTTTTGCAATTGTATGCTAACGGTGTTCCCGATGCATATTTACCCGAAATTCGGGAGATAATAGCTAATTATTTGCTTTCCAAAGCCCGTGAAGAGGCTGGAAGGGTTTGGAAAGAAAAAGGCTACAACGATGAAACAGCACATCAATTGGTTAAAGGCAATTAGGTTATGAAAGTGGTGTTGGATACTAATATTATCCTTGCTTCGGTTTCACCGTATTCACCTTTTCGCCTGGTTTTTGATAAATTTGAACAGTCGGCCTTTACGCTTTGCCTTACTTCGGAAATACTCTTGGAATACGAAGAAAAGCTAGGTGAAATCTTCAGTCCACGGGTTGCAGAATTGACCGTAAGTGGTATAATGCTGAAGTCAAATGTAGAAAGAACTGGGGTTTTTTATCAGTGGCGCCTGATCTATCCAGATATGGACGACAACAAATTTGTTGATTGTGCATTTGCCGCCAATGCTGATTATCTAGTTACCAATGACCGGGATTTCAACATTTTAAAGAAAATCCCATTTCCAAATATTCAGGTTTTAAATATTGAGCAGTTTGTACAATTGCTTGGGAATTAAGGCAAGTTAGCGGCTTTGGAATATATTATGAGCCACATTTCAGGATATTTTAGGCTCAAAAATAAATAAACCGGACGAAGGATATAACTTTCGTCCGGTTCCGTGTAATTGTTGGTGATATCTAATTGTTGTTGATTTGTCCAGTCCAGCGAAAATTTAACCCGCCAACTGAAAGTTGGCGTTACAGCATCCCTTTCACCATTTCTGCAAACGCATCCACGCTTACAGCCCCCTGGTCGCCCTCGCCTTGCTTGCGCACGCTCACGGTGCCGGCTTCCACTTCTTTTTCTCCCACAATGAGCAGGAAAGGTATCCGTTTCATCTCGTTGTCGCGGATTTTCCGCCCGATGGTCTCGTTGCGGTCGTCCACGAAGCCGCGCAGGTCTTCGGTTTCGAGGGCCTGTTTTACCTGGTAGGAGTATTCCACAAACTTGTCAGAAACAGGGAGTATGGCAAACTGCTCAGGCGATAGCCACAGCGGGAATTTGCCCGCGCAGTGCTCGATCAACACGCCCACGAAACGCTCCATGGAGCCAAACGGCGCGCGGTGTATCATGACCGGGCGGTGTGGCTGGTTGTCGGCGCCCACGTAGGTAAGGTCGAAGCGCTCGGGCAGGTTGTAGTCCACCTGGATGGTGCCAAGCTGCCAGGAGCGGCCCAGCGCGTCCTTTACCATAAAGTCGAGCTTGGGGCCATAGAAAGCCGCCTCTCCATATTCGGTAACGGTGTTCAGCCCTGCCTCTGCCGCAGCGTCGATGATGGCCTGTTCGGCTTTGGCCCAGCTTTCGTCGCTGCCGATGTATTTGGCGCGGTTGTCGGGGTCGCGGAGGCTGATCTGGGCAGTAAATTTGTCGAAACCGAGCTTTGCCAGCACGTAGCGCGTAAGGTCGAGCACGCCGAGGAACTCGTCTTTCAACTGGTCTTCGGTGCAGAACAGGTGGGCGTCGTCTTGCGTGAAGCCGCGCACGCGCGTAAGCCCGTGCAACTCGCCCGACATTTCATAGCGGTACACCGTGCCGAATTCCGCGATGCGCACGGGCAGTTCCCGGTACGAGCGCGGGCGATGGCCGTAAATTTCGCAGTGGTGTGGGCAGTTCATTGGCTTGAGCAGGAAAATCTCGTCCTTCGCCGGGGTGAGGATGGGTTGGAACGAATCCGCACCGTATTTTTCCCAGTGCCCGCTGGTAACGTACAGGTTCTTGGAGCCGATATGGGGCGTGATCACGGGCTGGTACCCGCGCTTGATCTGTTCTTTTTTCAAAAAATCTTCCAGTCGCTGGCGCAGTGCCGTGCCTTTGGGCAGCCACAGGGGCAAACCCTGGCCTACTTTTTCGGAAAACATGAACAGCTCCAGTTCTGCGCCCAATTTGCGGTGGTCGCGCTTTTTAGCCTCTTCCAGCATCACGAGGTACTCTTCCAGTTCTTTTTGCTTCGGAAAAGTGATGGCGTAGATGCGGGTGAGCTGCTTGCGCGTGATGTCGCCGCGCCAGTAAGCGCCGGCTAAGTTGAGTACTTTGACCGCCTTGATGTTTTCCGTATTCGGGATATGCGGGCCTTTGCAGAGATCGACAAAGTTGCCCTGCTGGTAAAAAGTGATCTGGCCGTCTTCCAGGCCGTCGATCAGTTCCAGTTTGTATTCGTCGTTCTTTTCGGTGAAATACTTGACCGCATCGGCTTTGGAGACCTCGGTGCGCACGTACTCGCTTTTGTTCCGTGCCAATTCGAGCATTTTTTGCTCAATTTTGCTGAAATCGGCTGGGGTGAGGGTACGGTCGCCAGTGTCCACGTCGTAGTAAAAGCCGTTGTCGATGGCAGGCCCGATGCCAAATTTGGTGCCGGGGTAGAGTGCCTCGATGGCTTCTGCAAGAAGGTGGGCAGAGGAGTGCCAGTAGGTTTGCTTGCCCTCTTTGTCGTCCCATTTGTGGAATACGATGCTGGCATCGGCGTTGATGGGGCGGTTGAGGTCGCGCACCTCGCCGTTGACCGAAGCGGCCAAAACGACGCGGGCGAGCCCTTCGCTGATGCTTTTGGCCACATCAAGCGCGCTGGTTCCGGCGGCATACTGACGAACGTTACCGTCGGGAAATGTGATGTTAATCATAAAAAAGTGTGTTTTAGCCCGGCCATACAAAGGTCGGGTGCCCGTGCGCCATACGAACGGCGGGGGCGGTTTGTGAAAAGTGAGGGGCAAAGGTAAGGGAATTCGGAATTCGGAGTGTGGAGTGCGGAATGTGCACGGCATTTGGGGCTGTTTTGGGTTTTGTTCTTCGGTGCGCTTGGCTGAAACTCATGCTGTACAGTAGTTGCCTCGAAGGTTGTTTATGGTTGAAATTTTTTTCGCGCAGATTTCACACAGATTGGTTTTCGCAGATTTTACACAGATTTTCTGAGTGAAATCTGCGCGAATAAAACAATCACTCCAACTTAAACCTGATAGGCAAGGTGTAGCGCACCCTTACCGGCAGCCCATTGACCGCACCTGGGTTCCAGCGCGGCATCGCTTTGACGACTCGGAGGGCTTCCGGGTCTAAAAGATGGTTGGGGCGGCTTAACACAACAGCCCTGAGGATTTCGCCATTGGCCTCAACGATAAAGCTTACGTAAACCGTTCCCTGAATGTTGTTTTCCACAGCCTGGAGCGGATAGGTCAGGTTTTCTGCCAGGAAGCGCATCATTGCACCCTCCCCGCCTGGAAACGAGGGTTTTTCTGCAATCCCGGGCAAGTCGTAATCAAGATCTTCTTTAAAAACCTCGGTTTTGGGACTGCCGTCCTCGTTAAAAAAAACGCCGCTGACGATGGTGTCGTGGTCCCATCGGATTTTTCTGTTCAATTGGCCATTGGGGTAATAAACGGATTCATCGCCTTGCAAAACGCCATTTTTATACCGCGCTTCCCGGCAAACCTTTCCGTTTCTGTACCAATCGGTGCATTTGCCGTCGTAAACAAGTTCCGGATAATCGCTGTACCGCTTTACAAAAACCAGCTTGTTGCTATCGGCATAGAAGCCCATGACGATGCTGCGTTTGGCATCTGTGGTGTCGAAATGCCTGATTTCGTAAAAATATGCCTTGGCGGGGTCGAGGGCGGGTTCGTAGCATTGGGTGAAGTAGAGGGTGTCTTGGGCGAAACTGGGGAGGGCGAAAAGCAGGGCGAGCAACAGGGCGATTGCTGGTGGGTAAGGGCAGGAGTTGTTTGCCGGAAAAGGGTGGTATTGCATTTTTCAAAGGTAAGTATTATCTGATTTCAAATCTCCGCATTAACCTTATTTTGATTTAACCGCCTTCCCACCAGTGCCAAATGCCACTGATGGGAAAACGGTTAAATCTTGTGCTTCACTTTTTGGTCCGCTCGGAATACACCAGCATCGTATCCAAACGGCTGGCTGTAATCTCCATTTTATCGAAGGCCATGCGCGCTGGTGGGTGTCCGGCATCAACATGCTCTGAAACCACCAGGCGATTGCCAGTAACTTCACCAATGCCGGAATGAATTGCGATAAAGGTTTGATCCGTTTCAATTTGCCATTAGAATGTCAATGCGTTACCACCAAACGCTGGGAGAACGCCCCCGTCGGGGTAGTCAGGCGGCAGAAATAAATGCCTGGGGCCCAGGTTTGCACGGAAACGGATTCGGAATATGTTCCAGCCTCTTGCGACTTGCCCTGAAATGCTGTGTACACCGTTCGCCCTGTGAGGTCTAAGAGTTCAAGGGTGGCAGTGCCTGCTTGTGGCAGTGTGTAAGTCAAGGTTGTCAGGCCGGCTGCTGGGTTCGGGGCAACCTGAATCATTCCGATGGCAGGGGCTGCCGAAGTATTTGCTCCATCGCTGCGGTCCTGACTAATCTGACCGGCAATAGCCAGTGGGGCACAGTTTTCAATATACGCCCGGAATGTCGAACCACTTCGCGCACGAAACCCTACACCGAGTACAACACTTCCACCGGCGCGAAAACTGCCATCAGAGCCGCTGAACATGTCGAACTGGTTGGAGCCAGCCCCGGAATATCCAAATGTCTCGTTAGCAGCCATATACACTGCTTCATTATTGGCAATATTGTAATCGCCTGAATAGGTCGCTACGTTTGGCACTGTTTCGTGATCGACAATTACGCCACTGTTTTCATTGTGGGCGCGCACGTTGTTTTGCGTGGCGTTGCCCGTGACGTACCATTGATTCGTTCCTGCATCATAATAAAGGTTGTTGGGGCCAGAGAACTCGTTCACCCGTGTGCATGGGGCTTCGCCGCAAGCTGAGGGGTAGGCCATAATGGTGCGGAATATTCCGCCCGGGTGGCCGTACCCATGAAATGGGGAACTGTTGGAGTCGTTGTTCGGATCGTGTCGGCAAAGGAAATTATGTCCCAATTCATGTTGAAAAGTCCTGTTATTGATCAAGCTCCAATTCGTGACGCTAAATGACCGGTCATAATCGGTATCGATCCAGGCCATTCCAGTGCCTACATTCATAATCAGGGCGCACATATCAGCCCTCCAACGATTGCGTTCCGTGTGGACTTCGTCCATTTGGCCATCGCCATTCGTTGTCCAGGCGGCCCTTACATCTGCATTCCCCAGCCCAGCGTCGTTAAAAGTTGTTTCATAGACCCTTGCTAATTCGATGCGATGGCCGATGCCGCTGTTCGCATAAGCTTGGTTGGTCTGCGCTATTGCATTAAAAATTAGGCCCAACGGGTCAGCCACGACATCCGCGACGGTGCTGGTGTATGCCACGAGCACACGTATCTGACATTCTCCCGTGGCAGCTGCCGCGCGCTCAAATCCTGCTGCAACAGGCATTTCCTCTTCCTGAAATCCATCCAGGTTGTTGTCAATCGGCGTGCTGATACGCCCTTTGCGCAAAAATGGGACATGGTCGTCATCTTTCGTGGTGCATTCGGCTTGCTCATCGTCTTCGTGAAACTCACTGATGGAAAAAAGCCCACCGGTCAGCGAATGAATTGCATACGTTTTGTCGGGCAAGAAAACCGTACCTGTCAACAATCCCTGGGCTGCACTTGGCGCCAGGATCACGGAGCCAGACATTCCTTCCAAATTGCCCACCAGGACGCTGCGGTTTCCGGCCATTGGTTCCTCATAAATGTCAACGACGCGGACTGATCGCCTATCGGGCAAGTTTAAGGTTATTTGGGGCTTTTTGAAATGTTCAAAATTGCTTACTTTGAAATACCATACCGGGCTGGAAGCCCTTTTGGCTTCAACAGGTTTGACAAATTTTTGTTGTTCCGCATTGAACTGCGGTTCGGCTATGTATTGGAACAAAGGCTCCTGAGCCGATAGGTTGATCGCTGTTCCCAGAACCAGGAGCATGGCGATATATGTTATGTTTTTCATTATTCTAAACGTTTGAAAAGTTGGGAAAAAGCCGGATCGAAGGCTCCGGTCCGGCAAGGGCATTTCGGGAAGGTGCTTATTTCGATTTAAGCTTTTCAACCTCCGCCTTCAAGGCATCGTTTTCCTTCTTCAAATCGATCACATAAAGCGTCAGCTCTTCCAGTTTCACCATCATGCGGGTTTGCATGTCGCCCACAGAAATGCCTTCTTTCTCCACTTCTGCGGCGCTGGGGATACCCGGCAGGTGCTTGTTTTTCCGGATGCTCTTTTCCAATTCATAAAGCGAGGGCAAGCGGTAGCTATTTTCAAAAACATAGTCGGGCCAGGCGCTGGAGAGTTGTACACGGAGCTCTTCGCAGATGATGCGGCCGTTGACGCCCAAACGATAGCCTGCCGGCACATTGTCGGTCATGATGCCGACGCGGTGGTTGTCTCCATCAACGGAGAAGATATCCACGCTCCCGCTCCCGTTATTGAACCCGATATTGAACCTCGGGTTGGCATTGCCGGGATTGGCGCCCAGGTTGAATCGGCGATCCCCATTGGTCGTATTGCGGAAATAGATACGCGCCGCATCGGTTCCTTCTTCGGTGAGCTCAATCGTGGGACGATTATAATCCGAGTCAAAGCGCACTTCCAAGGCGCCGGAAGGGGCGGAGGTGCCTATGCCTACCCGAGCACTTTCGTCGGTGATGGTCATAGCAACAGCACCGCCGTCGGCGACAAACTTGAAGTCTCCGTCTGTGTCGGTAAACATGCGGAAAGTGTTGTTGTTGGTGCTGTGCAAGCGGAGGTCGCCGTTTACGTCCAAAGTTGCAGTAGGGTTGTCTATGCCTATGCCCAACATGCCCGTTGGCGTGAGGGAGAGCAAGGTGTTGGTGTTCACGCCGCGCGGCCCGGTGCCGAAGGTGCCGACTTTGAAAATATCGCCGTCCGAATTGTCGATGCCCATGGCGTAGTGGCGCCCACCGGTCAGGCCGAACTGCATGAAAGCATCGCCGGTGCCGGCTTGCTCCAGGTAAAGGTGGCTGGTCACGGTGTTGGTGTTGTTATAATACAGGTGCATGAGCCTGCTGGGATCGTTGGTGCCGACCCCCACATTGCCCCGAAGCCAATACAGCTCGTCAAAAGGGTTCAAAAGGAATTGTGCGGAGACGGTAGCGGTGGTAAACAAGCTGAAAAATGCAGCCATGAAAAAAATGGAAGCGGAAAAGCGCCGGCTCCCGCGGTTGGCGCCGGCGATCTTGAAGCCGGCAGTGAGCGTTGAAACTTGTTTGTTTCTCATAGTAAAAAAGTTTATCGGTTAAAAAATTTCGGCATCGGTTTGGCCCGCTTGCCGGTTTGACAAGGGCAAAGGTGGGGGTGCGGAGCAGCGGATTTTTCCCTTAGAAAATGGGATAATTCAGTTAGGGTATATTGGTAGCCGGCCTACCGAAAAATAAGTATGAAGGGGTTGGGGCAATAAAAAAGCCGCAACTGGGGAGTTGCGGCGGAGAAGGAAACACGGGGTTATATCAGTTTATTTATACGTGCTCAACGCACTGCGAATCTCCGCTCGAAGCAGTTCTGCCCTGCATTTCCCGATGCTGAAGCTTTCTTTCACCTCCTCGGCATCATCGACAAAAAGGCCAAAGACATATTCGCGGGCGCTGCCGTTCTTGACGGGCAGTGAGACCCAGCCACCGATGGAGTTCCACTTTTTCCCCGACCAGTTGCCCCCCTTGTGGGCGGTACGTATCTGGTTCTTGAAGGTTTGCAGCACAGTGCCGCTGATGCCCAGCTTTGCCGCTTCTTCGTCGGCTATGTCTTTGAAATCTCCGGCACTGTTGATCATCAGGCTGTAGAAATCCTGCCGGATGCTGGCTTTTAACAGGCCGGTCGCTGTTTTTTCGTAAAGCTTGCCCAAGTCTTCCAAGGTAAGGCTGTTGGCGGGGTTGTTGCTGGGGCCGCCGCAGCCGAATTTATGCCTTATGGCCGAATTGTTGCTCATGCCCAGTACCGCATGAGCGGTATTGTTTATGGCGCTGCGGCCTTGCCCTGCGTTCCCGTTGCCAAAAAACTCCTGAAGGCCGTTGGTCGCCTGGTTGTTGGAAGGGTTCATCATTTTATCGAGCGCTTCGCGCAAGGTTACGGACTCTGCGCTATGGCCCGCGTGGTTGTCTTTACAACTTTCCGACTCGTCCGGGTAAATCGTGATCTTGGTATTGTTCAGGTTTGCGTTTCCGGCCTGAACGGCGCACATGGCATGTACGTGCTCGAGCACTTTAATGGTACTGGCAGGGTAGAATTTCCGGTCGGACTGGAGCGAGGCGAGCACCGGGCCCTTGACCCGTTTAAGGTACAGGCCATAAGCCCCACCCGTGACCTCGTCGCCGATGCAGCCTCGGATGCGCTCGGTAAGGTCGTTCGTATTGCGGAGCATCAGCACGGCGAAGCGCTTGCCGCCGCCCGACACCGAATAAGGCTCTATGTCAATAATCCTGGCGCCTTTCTGGTCGGCGATGTTGTTGACCTCCTGCATGGTTTTCCCGTAATACCACCACCAGGTTTCGCCGTCGAGCTTTTCCATGATGACGGAAAAAACAGGGCCGGATGCTTCCTGCCCCCGGTATTCTATGTGCGTAAGCCGCGCCTTGTTCTGTGAAAGCTTTTGGCTGATCTCGGAAGTGGTCAGCTTGGTGTAATACCACCAGCCTTTGGTGTCCGTTCCTGCGTTGGCGATCATGACGACGCTGAAACGCTGTTCGCTGCCATTGGTATAGCAGTCCAGGTCGATCAGCCGGGCATTGTGCAGGCTCAATTTTTGCTCGATTTCTGCCCCGCTTATGGACGAATAGTACCACCAGCTTTTTGAGTCCGATCCGGTGTTGCGCACCATCGCCACGGCATACCGCCTTTGGTTGTTGACAGTGTAAACCTCCAAATCGATGATCCGGCCCTTGTTTTGCGAAAGCCTTTCTTCCAACTGCGCCCCGGTAAGCCCATAGTACCACCACCAGGTTTTTTGGTGCTCGCCCGTGTTGCGCACCATTGCCACGCTTAGCTTAAGCGGCGATTCATCTTCGATTTCCAGGTCAATGACCCGAAAGCCTTGGCTCGTTTTTTCAGAAACATCGGCGACTGAAGCGCCCGTGAGCCAATACCAGCCCGTAGGGGTCATCAGGTTCCGCTCCGTTAGTTCGGGGGTTTGGGCGCAGATGCCGGCAGAGAGCCAGAGGGCAAACAATACAAGTGCCAGGGTTTTGCCCGCGCTCGATTTGAAGATGGATGGATTTTTCATAGCTGAAATCAGGTTTTTGATGAGAATTTTAGTTGCGTCGTAATTTTCAGTGAAATTATTGTTGCAAAAATGCGGCGCCGCGGCGCCTGGGAAAACCTGAGAAGTAAGAAGATGTTTCTACCTAAAAATGCGTAGAAACACCCTTGAACTGCGCCAATTTCAACGTATCAGACGCATATACTCCCGCATCCGCCGTTTAAAATAAAAAAACAGCAGTGCAAAAAACGGCATCCCCAGCACAAAATACACGATGCCGTTCTCTGCCTCATCCGGCTTGCCGATGTCGTGGTAAAACTGTCGCTGATAGTGGTAGGAAAGTGTAAAAAAGATCAAAAAAGCCAGGATCAAAGCCAAATTCAGCAATGCCAAAAGGATGGAGTTTCCCGTCGAATAATTTGAGGGGTAAGCCACAAGCGGATAGATGATGAATGTGAGATACAGGACAATAGCATATACCGAATTCTTTTGAAAAGCGGCATAATGGCGTTGGGCTTGCTCATACAGAGAATGCTCCATATTCCCGTTCAATACCAATTGTTCCTTCGATATGCCCCTGGTTTCGAGCATTGACAAGGCTGCTGCCCGCAAGGCTTCGTCGTAACCGTACCGGCGGTAATTTTTGACGATATCTATCAGCTTTTCGTCGCTGAAATGCTGGAGGCGTTCTGTGGCGTTTTCCATGAAAGTTGATGTATAAATTACTGCACCATTATAGTCAACGCAAAGTGGTTGTGAAAATCGTGATCTCATAATCATTTGAAAATCAAATGTATTTAATCACTCAAATCAAACAAATCACTTTAATCAGAGTATATGTTTCATTGCGCAAAAACCCGAAATCCAATCCTATGTACCCGTTTTTCAGGGATATCCCTGCCTCTAAAGGTTACATGATGGCCCCTGGCCTCTGTTAAATAGCAGCCGCCGCGCTGCACCCGCTTTGTTGGGGGAGCAGGATCGATGAATAGGTTTGGCAAGGTGACATACCAATCCTGGCACCATTCCCAAACATTGCCCGACATATCGTATATCCCCAGGGAATTCGCCTGTTTTTGTTTGACGGGGATCGTGTATTTCCTATTTCGGTTGCCAACTTTATCCAGCGTGTTGCCGCCTGAATATTTGTAGTTTTGAAAATTTTCCCCGCCTCTGGCAACGTATTCCCACTCTACCTCCGTTGGAAGCCGGTACTTAAATGAACTTGATGGATGAGCTTTATTCAGCCACACCGTGTAGTCCACCGCATCTGCCCAGGTCACATTTATGATTGGGTGCGCACCCGTCAATGGCCAGCCCGGTTTTATGTAACTTCGAATATCAATTCTGTTGGCAGCGCAGTACAGTGCGAATTGCCAAAATGTAACCTCTGTTTGTCCAACGCTGATATCCCCCACTGTTTCCGTTTTCTCCCAGGCAGAGTCTTTGCCAAACTGGAATTTGCCGCCTTTTACGGGTATCATTTCAGGGTAATAGCGTTTCAACAGCATATCATAGTTGCCAGGGTCTATTTTGACAATAAAATCTGGCAGCTTGTCACGTGAGCCTTCAAAATCAAAAACCTGTTTTAGCAACCTTTCGGCATTTCTAGATTGGCCAGATTCTGCCAAAAAAAATGCAAGCTCCTGCGCATATCGATTGAAATCAAAGCTTTCACTTAAGTATTGCCTTACTTCTGGCATATTCCTGCCTAACGTAAAGAGTTGCTTTGATTTTTTTTCTGCAGCCTCGTATTTCATGGAAATTATGAATTTTTTCAAGCTGTCAAGGTTTATTTCAACCATTTTACTGCTCAATCTGTCCAAGTTTCCAAGTGCCTTGTTGGCTCTTGCAGTTTCATTTTTTGCGATCTCTGCCTGGGCTTCCGCCTCCACCTTTAAGATATCCGCTTTTATCCGCTGAGCTTCCACCGTATCCATTTGCCGAACCATTTCTTGATATAATATCTCTGATTTCTCCTTCTCCCTAACGGCTATTTCCTCTTGAAATTTGGCTTCTTCTCGGAGATGGAATGCAAAAAAAGCGGCACCAGTCGCTACTATCGCTAATAAGGACACTGCGAGAGCAAATACCAGGTTGCGCTTACGAGCCCGGTTCGCCGCAGCCAACTGCGCATCCTTTTCCCGCTGCCGCTGCAAATACTCCTCCTGCAAATGCACCTCACTCTCCTTTACCCGCTGTTCCAGCCCCGTCGGATAAGCTTTGTATTGCCTGTACGGCCGTAAATGGTCGAGATCGTCCTGCGAGAAAAAACCTTTGCGCTCTTCGTACACCCGGTAGATTTCGGCGGCTTTGTCCCGCAGCTGCATTTCCTGAGTAAGGTTCTGGCCTACCACATGCGCCAACACATCGTGGCTGATCTCGAATTGCTGCTGCTCCCCGGACACGATGGCGCGGAGGATGCGGCGCTGTTGCAGCTCGCCGAGCAGCTTGGGCAAAGGGTGCTTGAGTTTGACCTCGTGCGCCTTCAGTTTTTTTTGCAGGTCTTCAACGCTCAACTGGATCTTGGTATGCCGCTCGGAGATCATGGCAGCCAGGGTTTCGAGGGGCGCCTTGCTGCCATAGGTTTCGGCTAGTTCACCCAACTGGTTTTTCAAAAAACTGTCGAGCACGCCCGGCAGGTTGTCGGTATCATGAACCAGCCCGGCATGTAGCAGCAGCCCATTGCCTGCCATTGTCCCTTCGGGTAAGCTGCCCGCAGCGTTGGCTGCCCGGTGCCACAGCTCGCTCAAAAACACCTGTACGTGCGTCAGTTCGATTTCCCGGCTTTTGTCGGGCAGCTTGGCCAGGATGCTGTCGGAAAGCAGCTCGCTGTTTTCTACCTGGAAAAATTTCCGGTAACGCGGCGCATCCAGCGTTTGTCGGATAACTTCACGAACGTTTTCCTTCCGCATTTTATCTAACCGGAAACGGTGCTGAAAAATGCTGGGGCACAGGGGCTCGAACTCCGACAAGTGGCCCATGAACTCCTCCCGCATGATGAAAAGCGCCCGGCAAGGCACTTTGTAGCGGATCAGCCGGTTGATACGGCTGAAAAAGTCTTTTTTCTCGGCCTCGCTGCCGGAGATGAGCAGTTCCTCAAACTGGTCGAACAACAGATAGACGGGTTGGTAGCGCTCGACGAACAGGTTTTCGATCACCTGCCCAAAGTCGGTATCCGCATCGACGGGCAGCCCGGTGACAGGGTGCAGGGTTATTTTCTCCTGCAATGCCTCGTTGAGCTTGGCGAACACCGAGGCGGTCATGTTGATGCCCCGGCGGATGGTGATGGCATACCAGTCGGCATCGGAGAACTGGTTGCGCAGGCCACATTCGATCAGGCTTGTCTTGCCGGTGCCGGAAGGACCGTGTACCAAGAGGTGCTTTACCCCGCTGAGGGCGTTGTACAGGGCTTCTGTTTCCTGTTCGCGGCCAAAGAAAATGGCATGGTCTTCCTGCGTGTATGCATCGAGGAATTTGAATGGTGATCGCGCCTGGTTCATGGCGTGCGGCTTTTATAGGGTTTAAAAACTTGCTCCAACTGCTCGAAGAGCTCGTCGAGCCGGGGCTGTTGGTTGTTTTGGGCTTTTACGGCCATGCGCTTGTTGGAAGCAATGCGCTGCCCGGCGTATTCCAGTTCGTTTTTGTACTGTGCAAACTGGTATTGCCTCCCGCCCGGTTCCTGACCGGTGTAGTAAAATATCTCCGGCGTTTGGGTGCTTTTTTCGCTGAACACACTCTGATCGACCACCAGGGGCGACAGGGATATATAGGCATCGGGGTTTTGGATACAGTCGAGGCAGTGCGCCATGTTGCTGCCCCGGAAAAGCAGCACGCTTTGGTTGTAGGTAAACACCCCTTCGATGGATTGCGTGCTGTAATCTGCCCCCTCAGACAGGGTGATATCGTAGGCACCGTGCAGCTCGCCGTAATGGTGCACGAAGTTTTTGGGCGAGCCGAGCCGGTAGCTCAGGCTGATTTCCTTGATGGAAACTAAGCGGTATTTGGCCAGGAAGGCCAGCTTGCGCAGCCAATAGACCAAGCCGGTAAGGTATTCGTCGAGCAATTGCTCCAGATGGCGGTCTTCGGGGATTTTGTCGTCAATCAGGAGCTCGCGGTGTTTTTCCAGAAACAGGGCGGCGCCGTACAGGTTGCTGCCAGTATCCGTCAGTTCGGCCACAAAATCGTTGATTTCTGGCATAAATGCCTGGTCGGCGGGCATCTGTTCGCTGAGCAGCAGCAGCAGGTTGAGGTAGTTGTACCGGGGCTGGGCGTTGGCGTCTAATTGTATAAATTCGGCAATACAAGGCGCTTTGGCAGTGGGCAGCTTGTTGAATATCTGGGACAGTTGGATATAGCACAAAAAGCGCAGGGTGCTTTGGTAGGTTTCGGCCATAAAGGACAGCCGGCGCAAGCTGCGTTCCTGACCGGCGGGTGTGCCCATTTTTTGTAAAAACACTTCGATGAGCCAGCCGTAGTGCTGATAGATCGACGCGGGCTTGGCGCCCACCGGAACACCTTGCTTGAGCAGCTCCTGCCGTAAGCTCTGCACCCAAAGGTTGTCGCTGGTGACGAGGTTCTGTGCAAGCTCTTTGGGCAGTATTTGATCGGGGTTCCACTGCCCAACGTTGATTTCAAACGTGGCATGGGTGATATGCTCAATGTTGTAAATCTTTTCGCCATGCTGGATGTATTGGGCCTGCAATTTGTCCATCAGTGCCGTAAGGGCATCGAGCCGACGAAGGATTTGGTGGGTCTCGCCGTTGACAGAAACAGAGATGGTTTCGTCAGAAACTCCCTGGATGACTATGTTGTTTTCCTCGGGCATGTCGGTAGTGGTTGTTGGGTTCAGTTGAAAGTGGCTTGGTCTATTTTGTCTATATTGTATATCTTGTCTGCCATTTGAATATGCTTGTTTTGCAAGCTTTCGAGCTCTTCTACCGCCTGCTTCCCTGTAGCCCCGAACAATCCCCCTTCCGGCAATACCCCCTCCTCCCGCACGTACAGCGCCCAGGGAAAATCCCTGACCGGCTCCGAGGACCGCAATAACGGGCCCCGCTCCTGCCAGCTGCACACCTCCCCCAGGTCCCGGAACCGCGCCTGCCTGCTGCTGCCTTTCACGAACCTGGCGGCACTTTTGTAGGCATCGGTAATACTGTCGCCCTTGGCCAGATTCTCATAGAACCGCGTGGCCAACTGCATGGCCTGCCCGTCGTCGATGGACACCGAAGAGGCGATGACGGCAGGTGCGCCGAGCTTGAACAAAGTTTCCACGTGCGCATGGGTGGAGCAGCCGTTCAGGAACACCAATTTCAGGCTGTCAGGGTTGCGGGCCATCAGTTCTTCAGCCAGTGGCTCGAAAAAGGTGGGGGCATTTTGCAGTGACAGGGACTCGCTGTTGGCATGGCCGGCGTAGTGAAAAATGGCCAACCGGTTCTTCCATTGCTGCAGGGAATTAAAGTAGGCGTCTAAGTCGGTATCGGTGCGGTGCACATGTTTGAGCCTGCCCTCAGCTTCCAGCGGCGCCAGCGCGTCCTGGATGTTGTGCTGCTCGCGGCTGAGGTTGGCCAGGTCGCCGTGCGGGTTGGCGAAGGCGGTGAAGATGACGGGGAGGGAGGGTGTTGGTTTCATCTTGCAGTGAAGTTTTTGCGTTAATAAGGTGAAAAATCCAAAGAAATACTGCCTATTTGAATAGATGCTGTTTTGGCTACAACCACTTGAATTGATAACGTGATCGCTCCATCAATTACTATATCATTGACTTTAGCGCTATGGCATGTTGCGGTATTGGAGGCTAGTTTTAAATCCTGATCGAATACGATTTGCGCCATATTGGGCATGGTCATTTTGTCAAGCCTTAATTGTGAAATATAGGAATCGTTAGAATTGCCTTTAGTAGAATAACAGACAGTCACTTCGTGAATCTTTCCGGCTGGAAGCGACAATGGAATCTTTACCCATTGAGATTCAATATCGGAAGCCCCAGCTTCAGCCGTGATTTCTATGGCATCACCGGGGCAACAATATGGATTGACGTCAATTTTTTTTGTCGTTAACCCATTAGGCCCGACACCTACCGCAGTTAACGGGCTAAAATACCAGGTTTGATGTTTTATTGGAGGTACTACCACAACATTGAACTTTGATCCCAGCGGCATAGATATTTTTGATTCAGCATATTTAATTGCCCATCGATCCTGCAATTTATCCCCCAATTTGCTGTATTTGATAGAGATGGGGCCAAGGTTGTAAGGGCCTTCGGTGCAAGCAGTCCCCTTGCCCCAAAACGGTGTTGCGAATACCATATTATTAGGTTGACCATTGGCAGCAGGATAGTCAATATAGGTAGAGCTTGAGTCATTTGGCGTTGCAAGATTCTTTTTGTCGGCAATATGAATGAATGCTGATGCCTTACTAAAGCCTGGAACAATTCCATTTTCTATCACCATAACGTTGAAACGGGCATTTACAGGCATTGTCGATTTGCCACGATCACTGCCGTCTGGCAGCGTTGCATTATTGCTGATACTCCACCTTACTTCTTCTTTTGATCCACAGCCGCCACTGTTGCTGACCTGTTGAGCGTTGTCATTATATTTGTTGAGCCAGTTCTGCGTAATTATTAGGATGGCATCTGCTTTCCCATTGCAATACGGGTTGTTGAGAATTGTGGTATTTTTATCTGTTCCGGCCTTTACACCAGTATTATCTGAAGTACAAGTATGGACAAACACGCCCGGTGTTCCCTCTGGCACAACCATTATATTGAAAGCTATACCAGATGGCATAGGTTTCCGAGTATTTTGATTAAATATTGTCCATTTTTTTTTGTAGTCATTATACCAAACTCCGACATTGTTTCCATAGTCAATATCACTGCTTTCGAAATTCCTAACAGGCATGACAAATAAAATTGCACTTGGTTTTTCATTAAGCTGTGGGTGATCGAGTTCCGTTATGTGATTGTCAATGTTGGCCACAGAGGTAACATGTAGGAAAACGGCCTGACTTTTCAGGTGTGGCGCAAGGACAAGCAGTAAAAAAGCACTTAAAATGTTTTTCATTGGAAATGGATTTTAGTATTTGAGCCTACTCATGTCGCTTTTCGGCTTCCGCGTCTCGTGTTATACCAGGATTCTAGTGATTTGCGAGATTTTAAGGATAGATCAAATTGATTATCAATGATTTAACCCATGATATTTTCGCAAAACACTTCCGTTGGATATAAGAAGAATGGCTATGCGTCAATAATGACTCTCAAACATTTTCTTTGATCATAGGAGATTGCTTTGAGACTTTTTTTCTTATTTTTCGGGGGGCTTTAGCAAGTTTCGCGCCTTTTCAAAATCCCGGCATAAAATGCCTGCTTCTTCCAAATCATTCAAGTCCCCCCAAAACGCATCCCTGAATGTCGGATATTTATTTACAGAGCCACCACTCTTTTCGTAGGATTTATCCATCCATTCCACGTAAATTTTTTCTGCATTGTCCCAGTCATCCAAATAAAGGTATCCGAGCACCAGATTGGTATAAAGCACAGTAAGGTGGGGAGTTATTTCTTTGACTTTGAGGGAATACTCTACAGCTTGTTGAGGGTTCTTCGTAAAAAGGCTTCTAAAAGCAATAGCATTTAAGCCTATTCCGTATCTGGCCTTATAAAGGGAATCTGTAGGGTTTTCTTTATATTCTTGTTCCAAGCGGGGAATTGCGTCGAATGCGATTTTCAAACGATTTTTTTGAACACGTTCCGTTTTTAAAAATGAATAGTATTCTGCAGTAGCCAAATATCTTTTTATATCCTCTATTAAAACAACTGCTTCACTGCCAACGTGTAGCTTATTTGCCTTTTCAGCAAGACTCAAAGCAGTGCGGAGAAATGACACATTTGGGGTTCCAGCATTCGTTCCTACCCCTTTTATTAAATAAAATTTAGCACAACCGATCAGGTTGAGAAAGTTTGTATCCTTATGACAATCAATTTCTTCCATAATCCCTTCCTCAATTTTCTCCCGCACATTGAATGGAGCCAGGTTGCGCCCATTCTCCAGCCTGGCTATATTATTGAACGCCAAGTAAAAGGAATTACCGGCTCCGATAATAATTGTATCGTTTGACTTTTTGGAAAAACATAGGGCATTTACAGTATGTGCGAATATAAACGACTCAAGTTTTTGTGCTGCCCCAATGCCTTCCAGGCTCCACAATTGCGCTGTACCATCTGAACTCCCTGTCAGTGCCATTTGCCCATCAGGCGAAAAAACGGCACAATTTATTCTTCTATTATGGCCATTAAAAACCTCAAGTTCCGCACCCTCCAAGTTCCATATTTTTGCTGTTCTATCATCACCTCCAGTCAGCATCATTTGCCCATTCGGCGAAAATGCCACCGAATTAATCCTTCCTCCATGGCTGAAGGATATAGGAGGAATGTTATTTTTAATGCTCCACAACTTGGCTGTTCCATCCTCACTTCCAGTCAGTACCATGAGCCCATCTGGCGAAAAGGCTACTGAGTTAATCTTTGATCTATGGTCGAAAATTTTAGAAGGGACGCTATCTTGGATTCCCCATAACTTAGCTGTTCTGTCCTCACCTGCGGTCAGCACCATACGCTCATCAGGCGAAAAAGCAACCGAATTAATCCTTGCTCCATGGTCGAAAGTTTTATCCACCATTCCATTGTTAATCCTCCATAATTTGGCTGTTCCGTCTTCACTTCCAGTCAACACCATTTGCCCATTTGGTGAAAAAACACCTGATCGTACAGGTCTGGAATGTCCATTAAAGGTTTGAATTTCAAGTCCTTTTAAGCTCCATAACTTCGCAGACTTGTCCATGCTTGCCGTCAGCACCATTTGCCCATCTGGCGAACTTGCCACTGAATAAACCATTCCGGTGTGTCCGGCGGGAAGGGTTTTAATTGGCTCGCCTTCCAGGTTCCACAATTTTGCGGTGAAGTCGGAGCTTCCCGTCAAAACGGTTTGCCCATCCGGGGAAAATGATACAGAACGTACGTATCCACGGTGTCCTTTGAATAATTTGGGCTTTTCACTGTCTAAGCTCCACAAAATTGCAGTATTATCATCGCTCCCCGTCACAAGAGTTTGGCCATCCGGTGAAAAGGCTACTGAACGGACAGGCTTGGAGTGTCCGCGGTAGGTTCGCATTTCCAGACCACTAATATTCCATAATTTTGCGGTTCCGTCAGCACTTCCTGTAAGCACGGTTCGCCAATTTCCGACCGGGCAAGTGTTACAATTGGGGGAAAATGCTACCGACCAAACTGCAGCTTTATGGCCAGGAAATATTCGAATCATTTCTCCGGCAATATTCCACATCTTTGCTGTCCCATCTGCATTTCCAGTCAATATCATTTGCCCATCTGGCGAAAAAGCGACCGCATAGACTGAATTTTTGGTGTCAGCTTCTGAAGGCGAAACATAGGTGTAAATCAGATTGCCGTCCAATGACCACAATTTTGCCGTTCCATCTGAACTTCCGGTCAGCACATGCTTACTATCAGGGGAAAATACCACAGAATTGATACTTCCACGATGTTCATCAAATTTATGGAGCAAGTCTCCCGATATGTTCCACAACTTTGCCGTTCTGTCGGCACTTGCCGTCAATATCATTTTTCCGTCTGGTGAAAAAGCAGCCGAAGTAACAGGAGAGAGGTGCGCAGATATGGTTTTATTCCTCCCATCCTTTAAATCCCACAGTTTTACAGTTCCGTCTTTGCTACCAGTTAATATTACTTGCCCATCTGGGGAAAATGTTGTGGTGGTTATTTCGTCAGCATGGCCGGTAGGGATGCCTTGT
The DNA here is from genome assembly GCA_964621185.1 of uncultured Saprospiraceae bacterium. GTDB lineage: Bacteria > Bacteroidota > Bacteroidia > Chitinophagales > Saprospiraceae > M3007. Next base: position 40,567 of record CAZULM010000032.1, read on the forward strand.
GTTTCTTGATCCATTCGGTTCCACAAATTTGCTATTTTGTCATTTCCTGCGGTTAGAAACATCCTACCATCAGGCGAAAAAGCAACCGAATTAATAGCTTTTTCGGTGCCTGTATTGTCCTTTTCACCACATGTTTGGCTTGCATACGTTCTGAATTCCTTTCCATCAGCATGCCACATTTTCAATGATCCATCTAAACATCCAGTCAAAACGAATTGCCCATCCGGTGAAAAGGCTACCGAACGGACTTCAGCATTGTGGGCAAATTCTTGCGCTCGCTCTTCAACTATGTTCCACAGCTTTGCCTTATCATCTGCACCGCCAGTCAATGCCTTGCGCCCATCAGGCGAAAAAGCAACAGAATAAACCCTGTTATTGTGGAAAAAAGTTCGAATAGTATCCCCTTCAATGCTCCACAACTTTGCTGTTCCATCAGTACTCCCGGTCAGCACCATTTGACCATTCGGTGAAATAGCTACTGCATTGACTTGTTTTTTGTGGGAATAAGCTCGGATAGAATCCCCTTCAATACTCCATAACTTTGCTGTTCCATCAGTACTCCCGGTTAATAGCATTTGACCGTCGGGCGAAAAAGCTACTGCATTAACCTCATTTTTGTGGGAATAAGTTCTAATAGAATCCCCTTCAATGCCCCAAAGCTTCACCGTTCCGGTTGTACTCCCAGTCAACACCATTTGACCATTCGGCGAAAAAGCTACTGCTCGAACCTCCGCAGAATCGACAAACGTTCGGATTGCGTGCCCCTCCAAGGTCCACAACTTTGCCGTTCCATCGGCACTCCCGGTCAGCACCTTTTGCCCATCCGGCGAAAATGCTATTGATTTAACAGTATTGGTATGGCCTTCAAACCGTGCAATAAGCCAAGCTTCCGGTTTACGTAACAACTCCAGACGCTTTTCTCTGGCATCCTTATTTCCGTTTTTCGAGACCTTACTTGCTTCATGATATAACCTCAAAGCGTACCAAAAGTTATTTTCATTTTTTATCGCTTTGATATTATATTTAGTAGCAGGTCCTTCGTTTTCGATTGCTTGGAGCACATCCGCAATATTTTTGATTATCAAATCTTTATCCCCGATTGCTTCTTCGCAACCCTGAATAGCTTGGTAAATATCATAGGCGGTACTATAGTTACTATTTTTGAGCGCATATTTTGCCTTATCCCATAGTGCTTTGTATTCTTTACCACAAGGAACTTGGCTTGTGGCGGCAATGGAACACAAGGAAATGAGGCAAAGCAAAATTTTTGCTTTCACTGAAGCCGTTTTTCTAAAAGAAAAAATAGTTGCTCTTTTCATTTTTTACATTGGTTTACAGCATTATTCAATCGTTCCTTCGCTTCTTTCATTTCCTTGTCGGACGGGTGTTTCTCGACAATTTTTATTAAATCTGCCAATGCCAACTTGGCCAAGTCACACTCTTTGGCCCTAATAAAATTATCTACAATAACCACTTTTGTCTTGAATTGAAGGCGCTCTTTTGCAGCTTGTTCTTTTTCAAACTTGTCAAGGGCGCTGCGAGTTTCTTCCGTCTTTTTTTCAGCGTTATTTTTTTGCTTAATAGCTTCCTTCTCGCTTTTTTTCGCACGTTCAGCCATAGTATCTGCTTTGATTTTTGCTTCTTCAGCAACCTTTGCATTGTATTCAGCAACCTTTGCATTGTATTTAGCTTCCTTTGCATGTTTTTCAGCTTCCCTACTTTGTTGAACAGCAATTACAAAGGCGATAAGCGCTAATATTGCAACAACAACTGCCACCACCGTATATCTACGAGCATTTTTTCGTGCCTGTTCGGCTGTTGTCCTTAACCTGCGCTCTTGTTCAGCCTGCGTTTTGGCCTTTTCGAGTTCCTCCGTCTGACGGAGCGCAACAGCTTTCTTCTCCGCTTCCACAAACTCCCGACTTCGCTCTATCCATTCCTCCTCTTCCATTGTCAAAGTGCATTTAGCGCGATAGGGCTGTATAATAGAACTCAACTGATTTTCTGAAAAATACTGCCGCGCCTCGGGCTTCAGCGCCACCTGGCTTTTTACGAGGCGCTGCACCTCGAGTATGGCGATCTCTTCGTCGCTGCGTTTGGCGTGTACCTGTTTAGCCAGCGAGTCGTGTTTGATCTCATAGCGTTGCTCCTGCTCGGTAAAGCGCAGGATACGGCCTTTGGAAAAAGCCTCCAGGGCTTTGCTTACAAGCGCAGGGTCGGCATCCTTTAGCCGCAAGCATAGCTCCGTTTCCGAAAGCGGTTCCTTGGTGCCTTCGAGGGTGACAAAAGGAGAGAGGATGCCCCAGATGGTTTCGGGCTTTTGGTCGAGTGTGCGGGCGGTATGCAGCACCTGCTCGTCGAGAAAGTTGCGCAGCACATCGTCGAAGGCCTCCATCTTTTCCAGGGCAGCTAAGGAAAACAGGGCATCAGCCTGGCGTGTGTCGTCACCGCTGCACTGGAGGTAGAGCTTGTCTAAGAATACCTGCAGGTAGGGCAGTTCGATGGCCAGGGTTTTTTCCTTGCCTTTGATGCGGTCGAAAATTGCGGTGGCGATGGCAGCCTCTTCACCCGCTTGCAGGCGCACGTTGCCTTCCGGCAGTCGGCCCGTCTGGGTGACCACGGAAATGACTTTTTCGAGGTGCATGGGCTCGACACGCAGCTTTTTGCGCAGCAATTGCGGCACTTTGCGCTCGAATTCGTAGAGGTGGCCAAGGTATTCTTCGCGGATGGAGAGGATGATTTTGACGGGCTGTTCCACACGCAGGATTTCCTGCACCGTATCGATAAAAGCATCCTGTTCAGCCTTGTTGCCGAGGATGTAAAGCTCTTCGAATTGATCGAAAATCAGGTATATCGGCTTGAAATGCCGCAGGTAAATGGCCTTCAATCGGCGGGCGAGGGGGGAAAGCGATTTTGCGGAAGCAGCGATTTGGGTTTCTGCCGTCAGGTCTTCATCGAGCCAGTCGAGGTATCCTTGCAGGTCGCCCTTTGGGGTGTCTGTGCCGGCATGTTGATGTCCAGCTGCATCCAGGAGTATTTTGTCAAAGGAGGCGTTCAGGTCGCTGCCGCGCCGGATGTTGAGCGCCAGCCAGTCGTGGCTTTGGAAGCGGCTTGCCAGGCCGCACTGGATGAGGCTGGTTTTGCCCGTTCCGGATGCGCCGTACACCAACAAAAGGTCGGTCTGGAACACCATCTCATACAGGGTGTCCACTTCTTCCTCCCGTCCGAAGAAGATGTCGCTGTCGTCCTGGGTGTATGCGTCGAGGAATTTGAATGGATAGCGTTTTGTCATGGCGGCGGGCTTTTATAGGTCATCCAAATTCAGCGCTGCTTCACCCCGCAGCGTCCGGTGGGCGTCGCGGAAATCGCGCACCACGTTGTCGATGTTCAGGTTTTTCCATTTTTCGTCGCTCATCATCACTTCGTTGTAGTCGGCATCGGGCCGGAGGGTGCCGGTCATTTCGAGCTTGATAAGGCTGTTGTCTTCGAGGAACAAGTATTCTAGGCTTCCGTCATCGAGGTCGGCGGAGCGGTAGAAGCAAATCCTGGCGCCCTGTTCGAAGGTGAGGGCGTTGTAATCGATAACAAAAGGCGAGAGGTTGATGCTTTCGCGGTAATCATCGCCCTGGTAGAGCAGCACGGCATCGGTATGCGCCGGGAGTTGGGTGTATTTGACTTTCTCGGCGTCCACGTTGGCCTTGCTGTCGATGCCAAGCGCGGCGTAGCGGTGCAGGAAATGCGGCACTTCGTCCCGGATTTGGCGATAGCCGATGCGCTTCATGGAAGCCATATTGTAGTGGACAAGAAAGTAAAAGTGTGCTAGAAATACCGCCAGTTGATTTTCGGCCTCGGCGCAGTCGAGAAGGTCGTAGCGGGCGCTGTCCAACTTTTCTTGCAGGGCGTGTAGCTGCTGGCAGCATTGGTTCAAGGCGCTGCCCGCCCTGCACTGGTTCGGCATGTCGGCCAATTCCGGCATCGGCAGCTTCAAGCCATGCGACGGGTCTTCGAAAATTCCGTACAACAGTGCCAACAAATTGAACTGTTCTTCGAGGGTCGCTTCGAAGGGATGGTCGAAGCGGTGTGCAAGGGCAGATTTTTGTGCCTCGCTCAGTGGGCGGGAGCGCTCTTTTTGAGCGTCCCAGAGCGCCGACAACAAGGTGAAATTGACGAGGTCGAGGCTGCGCTTTGCGATTTGGAGGCATTTTTCTATGTATTTACGGGCCTTGGCTTCCGACATGTCCTCCTTTCCGATGGCCATCAGCTTGCTCAATTGGATGCCGATCACGCCGACAAAGCTGTATGCCAGTATTTCTTTGGCTTTGTCGCTCACTTCTTGCCGGGTTTCCCAGTTGGCGATGTTGGAGACTTTGTCGAGAAAGCGTTGGGCGGGCAGACAATCCTTGCCGATGGCCACGATGAGCAGGCGCGTCAATTGTTCGTTGAAGGGCTTTTTGCCCGTCATGACCCCAAATTTCGCCTCGTCAATATGCCCAATATTGTAAATTTTATCGGCATACTGCACGGTCTGCACCTGCATGCTTTGCAAGAGGGACTTTAGTTCAGCGAGCTGGTTTTTTATCTCGCGCACTTCGCCGTCAACCGACACCGTGAGCATGGTGTCGGTAACGCCTTGGATGACGATGTTGTGCCGGTTTTGCGCATTTGTCTCCTTGTCTGCCATGGTATGGAATGGTTGGTGTTGTATGGCGTGTTTGACGTAGGGCAGGGATTATATACTATGATTCGCCTGATTTTTGTGATTAAGTATGATTGATTCAACTGATCGTCAATTGATTACAAAGACCGGTATGCACAAAGCCAAGCTTCGTAAGGTATGAGCTAATTGCACCATTTCTTCTCCAGCGCATACTTGATCAGCTCCGTATTCTTATGCAGGTCAAGCTTGTCCTTCACATTTTGCACGTGCTTTTCCACAGTCGTTTTAGCAATGAACAGCACGTCCGCGATTTCACGGGCCGTCAGGGCAGGGTTATCGGCCATCAGGCAAATGATCTCGATCTCGCGTTTGGTGAGCTTCACCTCTTCTGCCGCGTCGGGCTCATCAACGCCTTCGATGCGGTTGAGTAAGTCGAGGGGGATATAGCGGTTTCCCTGGATGACAGAATGAATGGCCGCGACCAAGGTTTCTTTGCTTTTCTCCTTGATGATGTAACCGTGCACGCCGGCTTTCAGGGCGTTCAGGATATAGTGGCTTTCGCCCCACATGGTCAGCAGGATTATTTTGCACTTGGGGTGCCGGCGGCGGATAAGCTTGGCGGCATCGATGCCGTCGATCCCGGGCGGCATGGAAACGTCCATGATCACGACATCGGCGGGCTGGGTATTGAGGGCGAGCAAGGTGTCTTCCCCGCTGTGTGCAGTCCCCACGATCTCCAGTTGGGGTTCTTTTTCCAGAAATGCCTGGAGGCCATCCAGCATGATCTGGTGGTCGTCGGCGAGGAAGAGTTTGATCTTTTTCATAATGCTTTTTGAGTTGGAATATCAATGGAAATGGTGCTACCCCTGTGGAGCCTTGAATCTATTTGCATTTCACCATGCAGTTCATGCACCCGGGCCGCCAAGCTTTGCAGGCCAAGCCCAGGAGAGTTCTGTGCTGTATCAACATCAAAACCGACTCCATCGTCTTCTACCATGATGTTGATTGTGTCCTCGAAACGGTTTACCTGGATGCTCAGGTTTTGAGCCTGGGCGTGTTTGATGGTGTTGTTGACCAATTCCTGCACCATCCGGTAGATGTTGATCTCGGCTTTGCTGTTGAGCCGTTCGTTCAAGCCGTGGGTGGCCAGTTCTACTTGCAGTTTGCCGGTCTGGTTGATCACCTCGCAAAGGGCTTCGAGTTGCGCTTTCAGGCCAAAGCGCCGCAGCACAGCGGAGCTGAGCTCGTGCGATATGCGCCGCACTTCTTCGCAAGCTTCCGAAAGCAGTTGGTTGGCGCTGATGAATTGTTCCCGGGTTTTTCCGGGCAGCACGTCCAGCACTTCATCCACTGGGCTTAGTTGCAGCCGCACGGTGGACAGCATGGCGCCCACGCTGTCGTGCAAATCCTGCCCGATCTTTTGCTGCATGTTTTCCGAGCCTTCTATCCGTGCGTATGCGGTTTCTACTTCCCGGTTTTTCAGCAATTCCAGATTGTCTTTTATGACTAACTGTTCTTGTTGTCGGGCGATCTTTGCGTCTTTCTCGGCTTTTTCCGCATTTTGACGCGCAATTTCGGCAGTGCTTTCCGCGAGTCGGCGTTTTTGGCGATGCAGGCGTGCAAGGAGCAGGGCAAGGACGATCAAGAGCCCCGATATGCCCAGGGCAAGCAGGCTATATTGGCGCTCCGTTTGTTTGGCGCGTTCGTTTATGCGCCGTAGCATCCGGTTTTTTTCCAAAAACTCCATGTTCATATCCGAGAAGGCCAGGCGCATATCGCTCGTTTGCAGCTTGTCCAACTGTTTGACATATTCTTTGGCATATTCTTGGGATTCTGCGTCATTGTCTGCTTGATACAATATATCTGACAAGAAATACAACACCTTTCCCCGCAGGATTGGGTCGGCAATGCCCTGGCTCAGGGCCAATTTATAATAGCTTACCGCAGAATCGGCTTCGGATTGCTCATAGAACAGATTGCCTATCTCCGCGCGGACTGCTGCTGCATGCTGTAGCAGCCCTTGTTGTTCAAAACCAGCTATGCTTGCCTTGAAATCGCCCATTGCGTTTTTGTAATTGCCCCTGTCGAGGAAAATCCGGCCCCGGTTCCTGTAAAGTGTATTGCGGTCTTCCTTTTTAATTTGGTCGCCCAACGCGAGGCCCAGTTCGCAATAATATTGTGCAGAATCCAGCTCATGCGCATAATAGGCATTGTTTCCCAGCAGCAGCAGGCATTTGCCCACCGATGGCAGGTCATTCCTGGCGGAATAGGTTTGCAGGCATTTGATCAGGGAGTCTTTGGCCGGGGGGTATTGGTGCAGGACCGCTTGCATGAATTCTGCCATGTCGAGGCGTGCTGCGGTTAGCCGGAGCTCTAGTTCTTCTGCGGTGTAATCCTCGGGCGGGTGCGCAATAAGGTATGGCGAGAGCTTTATGGCTGCTTCCAAATGCTGCTGTGCTTTTTCGTACTGGCCTGTCAAGCGGTACAGATGGCCCAAATGTGTGTTGAGCGCCACGGTATTGAGGTGGGGCGTTTCGTTTTCCATGACGGCCAATCCTTGCCGAAATAGCACAATTGCCGTATCGTAGCGTTCCTGGGCCTTAAAAAGCCTGCCCAATTCATTGTAACAGCTGGCTATATCTGGCTTGTTCCCAAGCTTTCCGCGTTCGCGCAAGGCTGTCCGGTAATGCTGCTCGCTGGGCTCCCAATCTGCAATGCCCGCATAGGCCTGCCCTAAGCGCACATAGCTGTCAGCCAATCCCTTTTTATAGCCTGCTTTGCGTGCCAATCCCTGTGCTTTCAGGGCAAACATCCGCTTCATCGCATGATCGCGGCTATAAAAAGACGAGTCATTCAAAGCATCGACACTTTCGATAGGGTTCGCCGCCGCCCTTGTCTTTTGTTCTTGGGCGAACATATCAATGGCCGAGAACCACATCGTCCAACAAACCAGAAAGTAGGAAGCTTTCATTGGTCAAAAGATTGAGAACAAACTGTCGGGGTCAACCGGTTTGGTCGGTGTGTCTGAACCTGTAGTGCCTGTGCTGCTGGTGCCGCCGGTTTTGGGCGGTTCGGCATCGCGGGTTGCGCTTGATGCCGCTGCAATTATGTCGCCCACTACGGTCACTTCCACGATGCCTTCGCCGGCTGGAAAAGCAATGCTACCCAGCGCCAGGGTATGCGCTACCGGTGTTATATATGGGTAGTCGGGAAGTTGGGGGTCTTGCAGCAATTTCACCCGGACGATGTACTTGCCTTCTGACAGTTTGCTGTCATCCGCCTCGAACCCATTTGCCCGAAAGCTGCTGCGCGGGCATAAGGTGACCACGTGCAGGAAGTAAGCATCAGGTTCGTCGAGCATTGGCTCACGGGCGAGCTGGATATACGGTTGGAAAAATTTCATGCGGTTTATGCTTTACAAGATTGGAAAATATACTATGATTCGGCTGATTTTTGTGATTGAGTATGATTGATTCAACTGATGTTCAATTGATTACAAAGATCGGCATGTACAAAACCAAACGGCGTGAGGTATAATATTGCCGATTCTAACGATTTCTAGGCACAAAGGTCAGTGAGATCAAGAAAGGAGCAATTGCCGAAAAATGCGTATTTTTTGTACGTAAAAATAAGTAGGTACAAGCGCGGGATAAGGTTTATATAACTGCCAAGCGTGCGGCACCGCATCCTGGGAACAGCCCAAGCTGCCTTTATACTGTGATTAAAGTGATTTGTATGATTTGAGTGATTAAAAACATCTGATTTTCAAATGATTATGCGATCGAGATTTTCACAACCACATTGCGTTGACTATAATATTGCGCGTTCGATGAATGGCTGGAAAAACGGACAGGTAGTTTTCCTGAAGGTTTATTTATATGTTCCATGCCCGCAAGGTAAAGCAAGCAAACGATTATTCAAAATACTTATAATTTATAATTTAAAATTAACCCAAGCAAGTATATGGCATTCCCGCAAACCGCCCTAATTTTGTAAGGCAAATTCATCATTCATCATTCATCATTAATAATGCCCACCCTCCATGCCCTCCTCGTCGGCATCAACGCTTACCCCAATCCCAGGCTTGCGCTCAAAGGCTGCCTCAACGATGTACGCTACCTACACCAATACCTAGAAAACTACTGCAAAAGCCTGGGCTTTGAGTTTCGCCCTTTAGTGCGCTGCGACAGTGACGCCACGCGGCAGGGGGTGATCGATGGTTTTCGGCATTTTGAGGCTGCTGATGCTACGGATTGCTGCCTGTTTCACTTCTCAGGGCATGGTGCGCGAAGCGATGCCCCCCAAGCATTTTGGCACTTGGAATCAGACAAGAAGTTGGAATCTTTGGTGTGTTGGGACAGCCGCGAGCCGGGTGGCCATGACTTGATGGACAAAGAATTGTCGTACCTGATTTGGCAGGCCAGCCAGGGGAAGGACTTGCCCTTCGTGAGCATTTTAGACTGTTGTCATTCAGGGGATATGCGCAGCGCCGAGGAAATCGAGAAAGACCACCGCCTTGAAGTGGTAAACGTGCGTACCGCACGCGATGCCGGGGCAATGCTGTCAGAACCAAAGTACTTAGGCGTTGAACATTACAGGAAAACAAGTACCGGAGCCATGAGCCCGCCCTTTGGCAGGCGCATCAACTTAGGCGCTGCCCGCAACGTGGAATACGCCAAAGAGGTCAACGTGGGCGGGCAGTCACGTGGCATTTTTACATACAGCTTGATCGAGGCATTACAGCGCCTGGGGCCGATGGTTACTTATGCCGACCTGATGGGCGCCGTCAACTTGCGCATGCGGCAGAATGTTCAAGAGCAATCCGCTCAGCTGGGCGCGACCTTTTCCGAGGACAAAAACAGGGGCTTTCTCCTGAGCCGGGTTGACCAACAACGGCCTGGCTATAACATCGCTTGGGACAAAGAATTCAGCGCTTGGCGCCTCGATGCTGGAGCCGTGCAGGGCATTCCACAAGGCGATGATGGGTTTCCCACCTTGCTGGAATTGCTGAACGACGGGCGGGAAATCCGGGTAGAAAGTGTTTCGGTAGGCCACTCCACCGTGTTGGGCATGGACGGCTTGGACACCAAAGTGGTGTATCCGGCGCGGGTCAAACAATGGGCAATCCCCAAACTTTCGCTTGCCTTTGCCCCCGGAAGCGACCCTGACGGCATCAAACATCTAACACTAGCGCTTCGGGACAAGGATTCCAATTTGTTTCAGATTCAGGATGCCAAAAGCGCAAACGATTATTTGATACATGCCCGGCAGAACGCCTACTTCATGAGCGGGACATTTAGCGACAGTCCTTTGTTCAGGCGGATCGCCGGATTTTCTGACAACAGCGCACAGTTATTTTTGCAAGACATAGAAACAGTAGCCCGTTGGCAGCAGTTGTTGAACCTGGGCAACCCCGCCACAGAAATCAGGGATACGGAAATTTCATTGGGGCTGTATCGGCTCACGGAGGCGCGGAACGTGGCTGGCTTAACCGACGACGCCCCCATGGAGTTGGTAAATTTGAGCATCGAGCCAGCCCTATTTTGGTATTTCAAAAAAGGCACTGAAACTTTTAACCCTGCTTTCCAACTCAAAATCCAAAATACAGGGCAGCGCCCGCTTTGGGTAAGCATGTTGTATTTGGATGCGCAGTTCGGGATTGACAACGTGTTGTTGGCCGGGGCAGAACTGAACCCTGGCGATACCGTTTGGGCCCTGGATCCGAACAATCGTTCCCCCATGCGGACAATCCCGCTCAATATCGATGACCCACACAAGGCCGAAGTTGTTGAATACATGAAAGTAATAATCAGCACCGAGGAATTGAATACCGACAAGTATTACCAGAAAGGATTGGGTTTGGAAAGGCAGGCCGCTAACAGCCGTGGTATTTTTTTGAGGCAAGCGCCGAAGGAAAAGGATTGGGCGGCGCGAACGTTGGCATTGCGGGTAGCGCGAGATGGTTCATAGCCTACTGATCCCCTTCCTCCACAAACCCCCACCTCAAAAAATCCCCCATCGCCCGCCCCCAGGTTTCCGGGTCATGCCGCCCGCCCGCCATTTCGTAGTACCGGATGGAAGCTTCGTGCACACCCTTGGCGCGCAGGTCACGGATCAGGTCCAGGGTATCGTCGATGGCATCGATTACGCCGTTGTGGTTGCGGTCCTCCTCCTCGTCGAGCGTGCCGCATTGGAACCAAAAATATTGGTTTTCATTGCAAAAAGCGGCTTTTTTTACCACATCGTGTATGATCCGGTCGGCATCGGGGTCTTCGGGGCGCACGGGCGAAGAGCGCCACCATAGTGCGCCGGAAAAAACGCCAATCGTCCCAAAAATATCCGGGTTGGCCCAGCCAATATCGAAGGCTGATAGCCCGCCCAGCGAAAAGCCGGCAATGGCACAATCTTCCGGCTGATCGGAAATGCGGTATTGGCGGTATAGAAATGGCAATAATTCCTGAATAATAAAGGTGCTGTACGCTCCCGCCTTGTCGCCCCGACCTTTGTAATCGGGTTGCCGCGCAACACCGTATTCTCGTATCCTTTCTGCAGATGCATGGATGCCAATGGCAATGATGTGCGGCATCGACCGATTGTAATACAAACCTTCCAATATCCCCCCAAACCCTGCAAGCCTGTAAGCCTGTAAGCCTGCCTCCCCCTCAAAGGCCATACGGGGCAAGTCCTGCCCGTCGTTGAACAGGACAAAGGGGTAACTGCGCCGTTTTCGCTGCGCGTAGCTTGGCGGCAGATAAACATCCAGTCGCACATCCCGATCCAGCGCAATGGATTGAAAATGAATTGTTTGCAGGCGCACTGGCGATTTTTCCCGCAACAAGCGCAACAGCGCCTGCGCCGGATTTCTCCAAAATTTCATGTTGTCTGAATTTCTATGATTCACGCCGTATCACTCATCACTCATCTCTCATCTCTCATCTCTCATCTCTCATCACTCATCTCTCAATCTTTTCTTTGGCCAGCGCAAGCGCTTTCTCCAGCTGTTGCTCTTCCGACAGCAGGGTGTTGTCGATCACGACGGAATCTTCTGCCTCGCGTAGCGGGCTGTCTGCACGGGAGGAGTCGATGCGGTCGCGTTCGAGCAAGTTGCGGTGTATTTCTTCCCAATCTGCGTCTATGCCTTTTGCAGCCAGTTCCAGGTGTCGGCGGCTGGTGCGCACGTCGGAATCGGCCACGAGAAAAATTTTGAGTTCTGCGTCGGGGAATACCACGGTGCCGATGTCGCGACCGTCGGCGACAATGGCCCGCCGCCTGCCGATGGCCTGTTGTTGTTTCACCATATCGCGGCGCACGGCGGAGATGGTGGAAACGGGACTCACGTGCTCGCTCACGCGCATCTCCCGTATGTCGCGCTCCACGTCGCGGCCATTGAGGAAGGTTCGGTTTTGCCCGTCGATGCGCTCGAAGTGGATCTCGATGTCTTGCAGGGCTGCCGCCACTTGTTCCGGGTCGTTGTAGTCGATGTGGTTGTCGAGAAAATACAGGGTCACGGCCCGGTACATGGCGCCGGTATCGAGGTAGGCGTAGTGCAGCGATTTGGCAAGGGCCTTGGCCAGCGTGCTTTTGCCGCAGGAAGAAAGGCCGTCGATGGCGATGATGATACGTTTCATAGGCGTGTTGCAAAGGTGGGGAATCGAGCTACTTTTACCGCTCCAATGGCGGCTCTTTTTTCCGAAGATTTTTTTTTGCAGGCGCTTTTGGCGCTTTTTGTGGCAATAACGCTGGTTCAATTGTTGTTTGCAGCGTTAGTGCTGCGTTTTTTTTGCAGTAGCCGACAAGGCGTTTTTGGGTCAATTGAAGTAGTGCCTGCAGTCAATCCTGCTGTGTCTGTGATTGTTTGCGCGAGAAATGAGGCATTGAACCTTCAAAACAATTTACCTGAAATACTGACGCAGGAATATGCCGGCGATTGGGAACTGCTTGTGGTGGACGATGCTTCAACGGATGACACGCAAAAGGTTTTACAAGGCCTTCAGGGTCAAAACCCGTGTTTGCACATCCTGCGTATTTCAAAAAAAACGCTGGTGGGGAAAAAACAAGCTTTGAGCGCAGGTATTAACGCCGCCCAATTTGACCATATCCTGCTCACCGATGCCGATTGCATCCCCAACACAAAATCCTGGTTGAAGCACATGGCGGCTCCCTTTGCAAGGAATCCAAAAACTGAAATTGTGTTGGGTTACGGCCCCATGACACCCGTTCAGAAGGGCGGCTTTTTAGAAAAATGGGCCCGTTTCGAGACAGCTTTCACTGCCATGCAATATGGCACTTTTGCCCATTTCGGGCTTCCGTACATGGGCGTGGGGCGCAACCTGGCGTTCAAGAAGCAGGCTTTTGCGCGGACGGGCGGTTTCGCGGCACACCAGAACATCCTTTCTGGCGACGATGACCTGCTGGTAAACGCGGCGGCAAACAGCAAAAACACGGTCTGCTGCCTGCACCCGGGTGCATTTGCCTATTCCCCCGCCAAGCCATCGTGGCCCGACTGGCTCAGGCAAAAAAGGAGGCACCTTTCGGCGAGCCCTGCCTATAAATGGCGGCACAAGCTGCTGCTGGCACTGTTGGGTTTGTCGCATAGCTTGCACTTTTTGCTGCTTTTCTTTTTGCTTTTCCTTGGGTTCGAAAGGGAATCAGCAATATATTTGTGGCTCTTGCGCAGCTTCTTGCTCTTTATAATCTACAAGAAGGTTTTTTCAAAATTGCGCGAACCTGATCTGTTGTCCCTTTTTCCGATTTACGACGCACTGCTTGCAGTGTACTTTGGAGCATTAATCCCCATTTTTTTAATCGCAAAAAAGACACGTTCATGGAATTGACCAAAACGCCCAACCAGGGGCTGAACCTGCACGCCTGCGACGACCATTCTTTGGTGCATAAGGCCGTAAATGGTGAAAAAGCTGCTTTCAGCATCCTTTTTGACCGCTACCGTTCCCCACTCCTTCATTTTATCGGCCAGCGAACACTCGACGGCGCCGACGCTGCCGATCTCGCCATGGAAGCCTTTGGGAAGGCTTTCCTGAAATTGCGTTCGTTTGTGCCAAACCATGCGTTCAGCACCTGGCTGTTCAAGATCGCGTACAACCACTGTATCGACCATGCACGGCGGCAAAAGCTGCGGCGAAGGCACCAGGCGCCCTTCGATGCCGATACGCTTTCAAGGCTCCCAGCCAATGCCCTCAACCCGGAGGAGGAAATGGTTCGCCAAGAGCGGATCGCCATGATTTTCACCCTATTGCAAGAGCTTGACCCGCGATATCGCCAAATGATCGAGCTGCGTTTTTATGAGGAAATGAGCTACGATGAAATCGCAGCGCACCTTGGGCTGCCCATCGGCACCGTAAAGGCGCAGCTTTTCAGGGCCAAGGAGATGATGCGAGAGTTGGTGGGACGCGCGAGGGGGAGGGCATGAAAAAATTGGTTTCGGGTTTCCGGTTTCGGGTTGTTTTCAGACTTGCTGATAAATATTGCTTTCAACAAATAGTCGAGTCGAATAGAGTCGGAATCCTGTATGATAGCAAATAAATACGGAACCAGAAAGTCTAAACCTTAGCCGAAACCCGAAACCCTACCTCAAATACACCCTGAAAACCTGTCCTTCCTTAAAGTCCGCCTGCCCGGCCGGCAGCTCCATGAACCCGTCGGCTTCCAACATGCTGGCGTAGTCGCCGGAGCCTTTGTTTTTTACGGGGCTGGCGTGTAGCACGGCATTTTCGTCTTGCCACAATTTCACTTGCAAAAAAAACTGGAGCGGCGCTTCGAAGCGGAAATCGCTGTCCAAAACAGCATGGGCGGGTCGCTTGGGCGGAAATCCCAGCGTGCTTTCCAACCACGGCAGCACATAGCGCAACAGGCATAGATAAGTAGAGACAGGGTTGCCGGGCAAGGCGAACACAAGTCCCTGCGCGCCAAAAGTGCCGAACCAAAAGGGTTTGCCGGGCCGCTGCTGCACTTTGTGGAAAAGCTTTTTCACGCCGACGGCTTCTAATGCCTGGGGGATGTAGTCGAACTTTCCCATGGAGATGCCGCCGCTGAGGATGAGCACGTCAAAATCGCGGGTTGCCTGTTGGAGCGCCTGAGTCACCTGCGCCAGGTCGTCTGGCACGTGTAGCATGGTTGTTTCAATGCCGTATTGTTGCAAGGCAGCCTTGATGGCCCAGTTGTTGGAGCGCCGTATCTGGTAGGGCAAGGGTGTTTCGTGTACTTCGACCAGTTCGTTGCCCGAGGAAAAAACGGCGATGCGCGGCGCTTTGCGCACCAGCAGCTTTCTTTTGCCCGAAGATGCCGCCACGCTTATTTCTATGGCCCCGATTTTTTTTCCTTCGCGCATCAAAACAGCCCCTTGCCGGTGGTCGCTGCCCTGATAATGGATGTTTTGGCCTCGTGTGGCGGTGTCCTGAACTACCTGGGCGATCCCTTCTTGAATTTTCAGGTGCTCGTAAGGGATAACGGTATCGGTAATTGCGGGGAGCATTGCGCCTGTCATAATTTCCAAACAAGTGCCGGGGGACAAGCTATCCGGGCCGGGCTCACCTGCAGCAACTATGCCTGCAATGGGAAACCCCCGCTGGCCATTTTCCCAATCGTCGAACCGTATGGCGATGCCGTCCATAGCGACCCGGTTGAAGGGTGGCAGGTCGCGGTCGGCCAATACGGGCTCGGCCAATATTCTGCCCACAGCCTGCGAAAGCGGCAGCGATTCGGTTCCGTACTGGCGCTGGCAGGCGAGGATGATCTGTTCGGCTTGTTCTACGGTTGTCATTTGAATTTTGCCAGGATTTATCATACATTTAGGTCAGACCAAGTGCCATCGTCTGACCGCTTTTCGCGGTCTGACGAATAGATTTCAACAATTTTGCCCTTCAAATGATACCATGTTATCCGTTGTTTGAAATGCTTCTCAAAAATCGGGATGACAAATGCTCCTGGGCGCAGCTACCCGCCAATCATTGCCATAGACTGCGACACGCCCATGCCGCCGCTCGCTTTTTCGGCTTCCCAGCCGTCTTTGTGGCGCTGACCGAAGGCTTCCAGGAGTTTTTCTATTAATTGTGCGTCGCTGGCCCCGCTGCGCATCTCGCTGCGCAGGTCGAGCACGCCGTTGTCGTATAGGCAGGTTTTCAACATGCCTTGGGGGGTGATGCGGATTCGGTTGCAGGAGCCGCAAAAGCTGCGCGTCCAGGCGGCGATGATGCCGATGTTGCCCAGGTGGCCTGCCTGTTGGTAGTTCATCGACGTAGAGGCGGGCGGGTCGGGTATCTTTTGCAGGTCAGGCCAGCGCTCTTGCAGCTTTTCCAATATGCGCCGGTGGTCCCAGAATGGTTTTAGGGCCTGGTGGTCGCCGCCATTAAAGGGCATTTCTTCTATAAAACGCACATCCACGGGCATTTTTTCGCAAAGTTCCGCTAGCGGGATGATGTCCATGTCGTTCATGCCGGCCATCACCACAGCATTGATTTTAACTTTGAAGCCCTCATTCAACAAGGCATCCAGTGTCTTTAACACGGCGGGCAGTTCGTCGCGGCGGGTGATTTCAAAAAAACGCTCCCTGTCCAAAGTGTCCAGGCTCAGGTTGACGGAGCGTATGCCCAAATTTTTCAGTTGTGGGATAAAAGCTGCCGTTGCCACTCCATTGGTGGTCAAATTGATCTGCTGGAGGCCGTCGATACCCGCCAGCGATGCCAAGAACTTGATCATGTCCTTGCGCACAAAGGGCTCCCCGCCCGTGATCCTGACTTTGTTGATCCCCAAGCCTACCAAAATACGGCACAGGCGCAGCATTTCTTCGAAGCTCAGCAAAGCCTCGCGCGACAACCATTCCAGCCCGTGTTCCGGCATACAGTAGCTGCACCGCAAGTTGCAGCGATCCGTAACTGCCAGGCGCAGGTAGGAGATTGGGCGGTTGTGGTTGTCGTAGAGCATGTTTTATTTAATCCCCGTCACATAATACATATCCATCGTCCCTTTGTTCTTGGCGGCGATCTTGCCGCGGGGCTCCCACTCGAACTCGTATTTGGCGAGCCAGTAGGCATCTTCGCTGACGTTGACGCGGCCGATCTCGCAGGCTTCTTCCATGCGGGCGGCGGTGTTGACGGTGTCGCCCCAGATATCGTAGGCGAACTTTTTGGCCCCGACCACCCCGGCTACTACCGGGCCGACGTGAATGCCCACCCGCGCCTCGAAGTAAGGAAGACCCTGCCCCATGCGCTGAGCCTTGAGGCCAAGCAGGAAATCCTGTATCTCTAAGGCGGCCTTTACCATATCGGAGGGGCTGGCGTTCATGTCGGACAGGCCAGAGGCACAGATATAGGCATCTCCCACGGTTTTAATCTTTTCGATCTTGTACTTGCTGATGATCTGGTCAAAATTGGAAAAGCAGAGGTCGAGCTCTTCCACCAGTTGCTCCGGGCTCAGCTTTTCGGCGACGTGGGTAAAGCCGCTAAAATCGACAAACATCACGGTAGCCTGGTCGTACTTCCTGGCGGCCACTTTGTTGCGGGTTTTCAGTTCCTCGGCAATGGCTGGCGGCAGGATGTTGAGCAGCAGGGAGTTGCTGCGCTGCTGCTCTGCCTCGATGAGCTTGTTTTTGTTTTGCAACTGGTTGGCTGTCCGCTTTTTGGCGAGGAATCGGATGTAGAACAGTATGGCCAGGAGAATCATAAAGCATACGACAAGCAGTAGTATCTTGCGTTGTGCATCCCCTTTTTCCTGGGCGAGTTCCAGCTCCGCGGCGCGGCGTTTTTGGGCCTGTATTTCCCGTTCCTGTTGTGCGCGCACGATAGAGTCTATCATTTGCGATTCCGTCAGGTTTTTTAATCGGAGGGAGTTGGTCCTGGAAATGGAGTCAATCCGCAGCTTTTCCTGGGAAATTTGTGTGAGCGCCTGGTCTTTTACGCTGAGCTCGCTCAAGGATTTGTCCTGCACGTCTTTGAGCTGGCTTTGGTAGCTGGTTTCTATGAGCTGGGTTTGCCCGGTCACCTGGGCCAATTGCTCGCGCAACGCACGGTTGTCGGCTTCTGCCGCGGCGAGCTGGTTTTCCAGCTTGCGCTGGGCTTCGCCGCCGCCCCTCACGCCGGGGCCGCTGTTCTCGCTGAGGTAGCGGACGGTCTCGGTGCTCCACTTAAGGGCTTCTTTATAATCGTTCTGTTTGAGGGCTATGTCCTGCAATTTGTTCATGGCATTGATTGCCACATCGCGGAAACCATAGTTGCGGGCAGTGTTCCAGGCACGGTTGTAGCGCCCGGCGGCGTCCCGGTAGTCGCGCAGGCGATAGGCAGCTTCTGCCGACATGTAGGAAGCGTCAACTTCTTTGCGCTTGTCGCCGATCTCGGTTGCCAACTGGCTGGCCACGGTGGCATAGTCGATCGCCTTCTTCGGATTTGAACCGAGCGATTTTTCCGCGATCTGGTAGGCCAGGTCCATTTTTTCGTTCTTTGAATTGGATTTCCTGAACCTGTTTTCCAATTCGGGAACGCTCTGTGCAGACAATACATCAAGCCCCAAAAACAGCAGACAAAGGGCAAAGGCGGATGAGAATTTCATGAAGAGATATTTTTTAGGTTTCGGGGTTCGGGTTTCGGGGTTCAGGTTTACAGAATCAGTGGGTGCTTTGAAAAGCGAATTTAAAAACGAATAGCAAATGCTGTAAACCTGAAACCTGAAACCCGAAACCCGAAACCTCCTTAAAGGCAAATGTCGAAGATTTCAGCCAAGTTTTCTGCACATAAATCAATTGAAGCGGCGGGCGAGGGAAAAACAGCTACTTTTGCGCCGCTTAGACGCCCTTTCCACCATGCAAATAATGCCTTTGACCGTCCTTTTCCCCAAAGTGAACCGCATCGGCTCACCGGATGCCTTTTGCCGCAACGCTAAAAATACTTACAAAAAAAACCTTGAGGCCGGTGATTTCAACCAAACGAAGGAAGAGGGCTTTTTTGTCTATCAAATCGAAACGGGGGTGCACAAGCACATCGGCCTGGTGGGCCTGAACAAGGTGGAGGATTTCCTGCAGGGCCACATCAAAAAGCACGAGGAGACCCTCAGCGAGCACGAATTGAAGCACAAAGAGCTGTTCTTGAACTGGAAAGCCATCCTCAAACCAGTCCTCGTGATGCACGTGCCGGTGCCAAAGCTGCAAAAATGGCTCAACGCGTTCGCCCAAGGCCATATCCCGATGATGACGGTACGCATCAAAAAAGAGGAAACCACGCACCGGTTCTGGTCGGTTACGAAGCCCAAGGACATCACATTCCTGCAAAAGCTGTTCGCACGCAAAGTGACCGATACCTACATCGCCGACGGGCACCACCGCACCACAACGACGGCCCTTTTGCACCAGTCGCCCGAGATCGACACCACAGGCCTCGACATGGCCCACCTGTTCTGCGCCTGGTTCGCTGCCGACCAGTTGGACATACTCGATTACAACCGCGTGGTGGAAGGCGTGAAAAAGATCGGCGCAGGCCGCCTGGTGGCGCAGTTGTCGCAGCTATTCGACATCGAGTTGCTCGACAAGCCGCGAAAGCCAAGGGAAAAGCACGAGCTGGTCATGTTCCTGCACAAGCAATGGTACGCCCTGCGCTGGCGGGCCCATGTGTTGGAAAATGCCGTTGACGGCCATAGGACCTTGGACACCGCCCTGCTCAACGACCTGGTAATCAACCCTATATTCGGCATCGCAGATGTGCGCACCGATACCCGCATCAACTATGTGGAAGGCAGCAAAGGCTTGGAGGGCATCCAAAAAACCACCAACAAGAAAAAAGAAGACCGTGTTGGCTTTGCCTTTTACCCCGTCGCGGTGGAAGACCTCATGCGCATGGCCGATGCCGGGGAAAGCCTGCCTCCCAAAAGCACCTACTTCGAGCCCAGGCTGAAAAGCGGCTTGCTGGTGCGGCAGCTTGAACGGAAAAAATAATCCGCTGGGTTATGTACGCGCTCCGCCATATCGCCGACCGTTTTTTCCAAATCGACCGCTGGGTCGGTGCCGAGCCTATTGGTTCGGGCAATATCAACGACACCTACCGCATTGATTTTGAACAGGATGGGAAAGCCCAGGCAGTATTGCTGCAACGGCTCAACCACCATGTTTTTCGCGATCCCGCCGCCGTGATGCGCAATATTTGCCGGGTGACGGAGCGCTTAAAGAACACCGGCTTCCGATATGCCGCGCCAGCGCCCATACCAGCCTTGAACGGAGATTATTTGCACACGGACGCCATGGGCAATTACTGGCGCTGCTTCCCTTTTTTGCCCAACACCTACGCCCCAGAAGGCAAAACCGATGCCGCCATGGCCCAGGAGGCTGCCCGGGCTTATGGCGCATTTTGCCGCGCCCTTCGCAATTTCCCGGCAGCGGAACTGACAGAAACCATCCCCGGATTTCACGATACCGACCAGCGCTGGGAAGCTTTTTTGAAAACCATGGATGCCGACCCAGCAGGGCGTGTCGCAGGAGCCGCTGCAGAAATTGAGGCCATGTTTCGGGCAAAGCCCGTGTTCGACACCATCAGCGGGCTGAAAAAATCGGGCGCGCTGCCCCTCCGTGTCGCCCACAACGACACCAAAGCGGGCAATGTGCTGTTCGACACCGATACGCGAAAAGCGGTGGCCGTCATCGACCTGGATACCGTGATGCCCGGCACCCCGCTCTCCGATTTCGGCGACATGGTGCGCACTTTTGTGCCAGACAAAACAGAGGACGACCCCGCATCGGTGCGCCTGCGCACCGATGTGCTGGATGCGCTCTATGAAGGGTTTTTGAGCGAAACGGCAGATTTTCTGACCAATTCAGAAAAGGAGCATTTGCTGCTCGGCGGCGCCTGGATCACGGGCGAGCAAGCCCTGCGCTTCCTAACCGATTGGCTGGCGGGCGACGTTTATTACAAGCTCAAGTACCCGGAGCATAACCTGGTAAGGGCCCGGAATCAAATTTTGGTGTTTGAGCAGCTTCAACAATCGTCAATCATGTAATTGCCAATCGCCAATAAAGACAATTTTGGAGCACTAATTGCCCCACACCTTATTCATGCTTCAGTTCCCCCGCGCTTTCAACTCCGCCAGCGCTTCTTCCATGATCTTCAAAACAGCGTCTAACTTTTCAAAGTCCTTGGCGGCATCTTCCGGCCTGGAGGGGTCGAAAGCATGGCGGTCGAAGGCCGCTAAGGTGTAGGCGAGGGCTTCGAAGCGGATCTCATCGGGCGTGGTGGCGTCGGCCAGCGGGTCGCGGCGCGGGGCTTCTTCGGCGGTAGCTGCCTGGGTGATCTGGCCGCTGCTGGCCAATTTGCGGCGCTCAGCCTGGGCAGCGTGGGTAGCTAATTTCAAGTCGAGCTGGTTGATCTCGTTGCGCAGGCTCATCAGCACGGCCGATTCGTACACGGCGATCTTGCCATTGTCTTTGGCCGCGAAGGCAGCTTTGAGGTTGGCAAGCTGCTGGGCGTAGTACTGTACTTCGGCAGTTTCTTGCCGCAGGAGCGTTTCTTCTGGTGAAATCTTGATTCTGTCGGGGTGCTCTTGGGCATTCAAAGCGTTGGCGCAGAGGCAAAAAAGAAGCAGTGGAATCAGGTTGCGTATCATCGGAAATTGAGTTTTGACCAGGATTTTGGTGATTTGCGGATTTTCAGGATGGACCATGTTGATTATCAAGGAATTAATTTTCGATGATTCCGCAAACCACTTTCTGCTGGATATTATGAAAGAAGTAGGTGGCAAAAGTACGGTATTGGGGTGGGATTGTGGGTGGTTGGGGGGGAGAAATTGTTGGGGAGGATTTAGCGTTTCTCACGACGGCACAACGACACGACGGGCACAGTTGCTTGGTTTTAATTGTGACTGTTTGCCGAGCATTTTGGGCATGGTGCCGTTCGCCTAATAGAACTAGGCTCTTTTTCTCCCGTTATTAGCGGGGCACCTTCGCACGCGGGGATGTTGTGAGAAATTTCCTCCAGACCCCAGCCTCCGAGCGTTTCAGGGTTCGAATGCTCCATTTTTCAACTTTGGTTCTCAATTTAAGGCTACAAGACGTAACTTTGCAAGGCATGGCAAAAGATTTTTACCACGAAGTAGTCCGTGAGGCATTGGAATCGGATGGATGGAGGATCACCCATGATCCATTTCCGTTAAATTTCGGCAATATCGGGTATGAAGTTGATCTGGGGGCAGAGCGATTGATTGCAGCCGAAAAAAACCTCGAAAAGATTGCGGTCGAAGTTAAAAGTTTTGTTGGCCCTTCCGATGTAAATGAGTTTCACCGGGCGATGGGCCAGTTCAATGACTATTATGTAGTACTGGAAGAGATCGAGCCAGACCGGCTGCTATTTCTGGCCATTCCAGAGGAAGTTTGGATTGGCTTTTTTCAAGAAAAGGCAATTCAAAAGGCTGTAGCGCGAATCGGGGCAAAAATCATTGTTTACAGTCCTGTCGAAAAGACTATTAAACTATGGAAAAAATAAATAAATATCAAGATATTATTGTTGGCATTCTGGAAGAATATGCCAAAATAAGGCCGGCAAACCTGCCAGACGTGGAAAACTACGTGATCGCTGACCGCGAGCACAATCATTTTCAGCTCTTGCGCATAGGCTGGCAGGGGCCGCAGTACGTATTTTCAGTAGTTTTCCATTTTGAGATAAAAAATGGCAAAATCTGGTTCCAACGCAATACCACCGAGCTGGAAATTGTGGATGTACTCATGGAGCGCGGCGTTCCCCGCGAGGATATTGTGCTGGGCTTCCGCCCGCCTTATGCGCGGCCTTATACGGGGTTCGCGGCGGCTTGAAAAACTGGGATGCGCTAAGTTTAGGTGTGTGAAATTACTCCGACCTTAGGACAAAATTCATTTAAGATACAATTGGTACAGTTTGGAATTTTTTTAGCAAAACAAACATTCCTACCGATCTCAAACATCGGGAAATCAAGTATTCCAGGGTAACCGGGTGAAATCTCCCTTGCTTTATACATCATAGCTTCTTTTTTTTCATTAGGTCTAACTAATCCTGTTCTCTTAAAAACACGCATTACATGGGTATCTGGTGATATGTCTATACAAGTTTTATCCTTCACAGATATCTTGTAATCACGAGTCAGTATATTCGCTGCCATGGTTGCTATTTTCACGCCGACACCTTCAAATTCTAAAAACCTTCGGACAAGTAATGAGCTGCTTGGATTGCGGTTCCAGATTTTACTCGCATCGCCATCGTAATGATGCGCTATTCTTTGAATACCTCTATAATATTGTTTTGCAGTGTCATTATTATAGAAGTGGAGCTTGCCAGCGCTAAAAATTGAAATCAAATCACTCTCAGATAGCTGAGAAAAGTCTTCAAACTTTAACGATTGGATTTTTTGTGCAACCGCTATTGGAATCTTCCATGCTCTTTCAGCACCAATTTTTTTATCACCAATACAGCCCAATACGAAAATGTGGGGATATTTATTTACGTCTTTAAAGGCCTCTTCAAACATCTTCTCTCCGGTTAGTGCAGTTTGATGAATACCTTGAGATTTAGTTGAATTTCCTTGTTGAAGCAATAATTCAATTAGTTGACTTTCCATGAGATGCAAGAATTCTAATTTGGTCTATAGATTTTATGTAATTGATTAGCGCTAAGATCGCCATCTTTTTTCCATTTTTTTCTAAAAAGATATGAATCAACAAAACAACACGTAAATTTGGAGATGCAAATTCCGCGACAGACATTGGAAAAGATGAGCAAGGCTGAGTTGATAGCTCTGGTCATAGCCCAGGGTGAGCAGCTAAGGATCCAGGCGGAACGTAACCGTCCGAGCAACTACCCCTTGTGCGCCACTATCGCTTCTCCGACCTTTG
>CAZULM010000033.1:0-61924 GCA_964621185.1 uncultured Saprospiraceae bacterium
CTATCAATTCAATCCTCGACATCTCACTGCCGCCGAAGGCGGCTGGATAGTTACAGACTGTTTAAATTTTTACTCTGTGGAAACGCTGCGCAACTCTCTGAAACTCTGTGGTGAAAAAACGCTGCGCCCTCTGTGGTGAAAAGACCGCGGGAAAGCTTCAATCATCCACATCCTTCACCGGCGGCGCCTTAAAATCCATGATGGCCGTCCAGACGGACAGCATACCCTTGTCCATCCGCGTCCATATAGGCCGCACTACCCCATCGTGGGCGGAAACATGGTTGTAGTCGCCGAAAAAAACGTAACGGACCGGTTCAAAGGGAGATTCGCTGATTTTATAGTTGCGGAAAGATTTGCCGCCGTTCTGGCTGATGGCCACATATACGTCGGTGCGCTCGTCGAGGTAGTTTCGGCGGTCATAGAACATGCAATAAAGATAGCCTGTGGTTTGGTCGATGGCGAGCCAGGAAAGGAACTGGTGCCTGCCGCGCTTGTCGTCGTTCACGCGCAGGGCTTTCGACCAGGTGTTGCCGCCATCGGTGCTTTTCGCCAAAAATACGTCCGTGTCTTCTTCCCCCCGGCGCTGGTCGGACCAGTTGACGTACAAGGTGCCGCGGTTTGGGCCGTTGGAAAGGTCGCAAACCAGCACGGGCATGCCGTTGCAGCGGGTAATGCCGGGAATATCGTAGGTCCATCCGCCTGGCTGCTCAGCCACGACAATGTCTTTTTCCAGCCAGGTTTTGCCGCCGTCGAGGGATTTGTCGAGCCAGATTTTGTTGTTCCAGGCCCAGGCGACGTAGATTTCGCCGTTGGGGCCAAAGGCGGGCACAGCCCCCTCGGTGGTGTTGTCGTCGTCGAGGCAATCGCCTTCGAACTGGTTGATCTGGACAGCGTCCGACCAGGTTTTGCCGCCGTCGTCGCTGCGGGAAAACAGTATGCGGCTGTGGTCTTTTTCCAGGTCTTTGGAGTCGTATTTGTCGAATTCCGTCCAGGTACAGAGCAAGGCGTTGCTGCGCGGATCGGCACAGAGCCAGTGCTTGTCCTGGTCTTTGGGGTGGTGGTTGCCGCAGAAAGCCCCGTTGTCGTAGGTTTTGCCGCCGTCAACGCTTTTTTGGATCACGATTCGGTCGAGGATTTTATCGTCGCTCCAGCCTTTGCCCGCCGGGTCGCTGAGGTGGGCGTAGTAGAAGTTGCCTTTCCAGTCGGCGATGACGACCGGGTCGCCAAAAACGCCCATGGAGGACTTGATGGCGCCCGATTCCCAGGTGTGGCCCCCGTCGGTGCTCCAATAGTTGCGGTCGAGTATGGCGCCTGCAGCGATGTTTTTGGTATTAGCAGGGTTGACACATATCGAAGGTTCGCAGGGGCCGTATTGTTCCCCTTTTTTTGCCTGGGCGATCATGACGTTTTTGTATTTCGGGGCTGGGGACTGGCTTTGCGCCTTTTTGGTTTGGGAGCAGGCAGAAAAGGAAAGGGCGCAGAAGAGGACAAGGAAAAGGGTGTTTTGTTGTGTTAATTTGTCCATGTGAGGTAAAGTTTATTTTGAAAATCCTGAAATTATCTGAATACTACGCCCCAAAGATCAGGCTCCCGATCCGTACCATGGTAGCGCCTTCTTCTACGGCGATCTCCCAATCGCCCGACATTCCCATCGATATTTCCTTAAAATGGGGCTGTTGGGCAAATGCACCATCTTTCAAGCGTTGAAAAATTTGCCGCAGCGATTTGAATTCCTGCCGCACCTGTGCCATGTCGTCGGTAAACGTCGCCATGCCCATGACCCCGCAAATGCGAATGTTCAGCAAGGCAGAAAATGCGGGCGATCGCAGCATTTCCATGGCCGATTTTTCAGAAAACCCGTATTTTGACTGCTCTTCGGCGATGTGGAACTGCAGGAGGCAATCGATGCGGCGGCCAACTTTCAAGGCTTGTTTGTCAATTTCCTGGAGCAGGTTCAGGCTGTCGGCGGAATGGATCAAGCGAACGAACGGCGCGACCAGCTTTACCTTGTTTGTCTGCAAGTGGCCAATGAGGTGCCATTCGATGTCTTTGGGCAGCGCGGTTTGCTTTGCAAGCATCTCTTGTACGCGGTTCTCCCCAAAAGTACGCTGCCCTTTTTCATAGAGCGCCATTATTCGCTCAGGAGGCTGTGTTTTCGACACAGCGACAAGTTTAACACCGTGGGCGTTGAGTTTGCTGTAAATTTCATCGAACATTGTGCCCGCAAAAGTACAGTCCAGGAGAAAATGCCAATGAATATTTCAATAGAATTCATTGTCATACCTTCGCAGCTTTAATCGACTGGGATATTCCATCACCATTTACCTTGCCTTTTTGCTTTGAAATCGTTTTCCATACCAAGCTACTACATGAAGAGCAGTGCCGTAATCGCCCTTGCAGTTGTTTTTTCTGGCCTCAAGGGGCTATCCCAATGCCCAACGCTAGGCCAAAACGCCACGTTCACCTCTGCAGATTGTCAACCGGGCAGCAACCCATGTGCCTTATGCCCGGGCGACCAATACACGCTGACGCCTACCGGCACCAACCTGCAGGCGGGCGACTGCATCAACTGGTATATCAACACTGTGCCAAATTTCAACCCCTACAACGGGCAAGGCACCTTGCTTGGCTGCTCGGAATTGACCAGTCCGCCGCCAAACCCTTGCAACCCGAATCCCATTTTTTTGGGCATAATGGTGAATGCCTGCGGTACGGAGGAGAACAACGAATTTATCGGCCTGTGGTCGGGAGGCGGTTTTTACGTGAGCGATCTGGAGGTGACCTACAACGATCCGAACAACAATGGCTGCGGCTGGCAAACGCCGAGCGGCGCCTTGCAGGCGAGCATCAGCGCAGAATGCCCTGGCGCGGTGTTTGTCGGCGCGGGGGAAGTGGTGCCGGCCAATGTGCCGGTGGTGGTGTTTACCAGCAGCGGCGCCGATTTCGACTACAATTTCAGCGGGCTCTGCGCCACGAACGGCACCTTTTATGTGCTGCAAAGCGATTGCAGCCCGTCGCCCGATGTGTTTCCCAACAGCGGCACAGGCTCGGTCACCACCGGGGTGTCTATTGGCTGTTGGAGCGACAACATTACTTACAACTTGGCGCAGATCAACAATACCAATGGTGCGTTCGTGGCCGAAGTGCCCATCCTCGGCACCATTTACGGGGTGGCAGGCTGTGGCTGGCCCAATTTCCCGGGCTTGCCGGCTTCCAACCCTATCATCAACGTAGAGCCGCTGGATGTTACCGTCACCGCCGACCAGTGCAACAACGGGCCATACTACATTATTGGCATCTATGAGCCGCTGCCCAACAACTGCCCGCAGACATTTACCAATACCCTGGCGTACAACGTGCCATGCCCCAGCCCGGTGCTGGGCAGTGCGGATTTGTGCTCCAACGTGTCCAATTACAACCTGGTGCAGTTGCAAGACCCCGGTGTGCCGAATGGTACCTGGTCGGGCGACGGTGTGACGGGCAGCACCTTCAACGCCAATGGCTTGAGCGGCCCGATTGAGTTGACCTTTACACCTGCCTCGCCCTGTGGTACGGTGGCGACAACGACCATCAACGTCTCGGAAGCAGCATCCGCCATGTTCAACCCTGTTATGCCCGTGTGCGTTGGCGGGACGACTACGCTGACGGTCAATTTCACCGGCACGCCGAACTGGTCGTTCAATTTGTTGGGCAACGGTACGCTGCTGAACAACTATTCTGCCGACGCTTCCCCCTTCACGATAAGCGTTTCCCCCGTGACCAACACCAATTATTCCCTCCAAAACCTGGTGGACGGCGCTGGCTGCACGGGCATGAACACGGCCATCCTGGTGCCGGTATCCCTGTCGGCGCCGTCGGCAGTGCTGAGCCTGATCGGCAACGACACGGTGTGCGCCGGCACTGCGGCACAGCTTTCCGTGGACTTTTCCGGTGGTGTGCCGCCGTACAGCTTTACCTACGCCATCAACGGTACGCCGCAGGCGCCCATCACCAATATTTCGCAAGACCCCTACAATTTTCCGGTCATAATCAACAACAACGCGAACATCACCCTGGAGAGCGTGAGCGATGTGAACGGGTGCACGGGCAACGTGTCAGGGTCAGCCTTCATCCGGGTATTGCCAGCGCCCAAAGCCACATTGGTGTCGGATACGACAACAATATGCGCCGGCGCGACAGACACCCTCACCATCAATTTGATGGGCAACCCGCCATTTACCTTTGTTTCCAAGATCGACACGGTGAACCAAATGCCGATCACGACCGGCCTGAGCCAGTACAACATCATCGTGTCGCCAAGCAGCGGCCCGGTGGTTTATACCCTGGTGAGCGTGCAGGATTCTCTTTGCCCAGGGATGGTAAGCGGCATCCGGCGCATCAATGTGATCCCGGCCCCTACTGCGGTCATTTCCGGCGCCGATACGATATGTGCCGGGCAGCCCTCAAATTTGACCTTCAACTTTACCGGGACACCACCATACACCTTGAATTATTCCGCCAACGGCGTTCCGCAAGCGACCATCGTGACCGGGAGCAGCCCATTCGTGTTCCAAGTAAGCCCGGATACGACAACGACCTATTTGATCACGGATTTCAATTCCGGCGAATGCCCGGGAATCGGGTCTGGGATGGCCACGATCACCGTTGACCCGCCACCGACAGCGGTGATTTCCGGCGGCGGGCAAATATGTCAAGGGGGCGCCGGCACCACATTTACGGTCAATTTCACCGGGGTGGGGCCGTTCACCTTTGTCTATTCGGCCAACAATGTGCCACAGCCGCCGATCACCACTTCCAACAACCCCTTTGTGATGAGCGTGAACCCTAGTTCCGGCACGGGCTACCGCTTGGTTTCGGTGAGCGATTCCCGTTGCACGGGTACGGTAATGGGGCTGGCGCAGGTATTTGTGTTTGTGCCGGCCTCCGCAACCCTTTCCGGTGATGCGACTTTCTGTGATTCCGCAGTGACCACCATCATGGTCGATTTCAACGGTTCGGGGCCGTTCACCATCGAATATACCATCGACGGGGTGGCACAGCCCTTGGTTTATACCCCGGAAGACCCCTATTTCATCGACGTAAATGTTTCTACGACAACAGTTTATGCGCTAACACTTGTCGAATCGCCCGGCTGTACGGGCATCCCATCCGGCACCGCAACCATAACTGTCAATTATCCGCCCTCATATTCCAACCTGAACGTGAACTGCAACCTCGCCCAAAACAACTATACCGTTTCGTTCACGGTGGTAAACGGCACGCCACCCTATACCTTGTTGGCGGGGAGCGGGACGTTCTCGGGCAACCAATTCACCAGCAACCCCATACCGCAAGGCACCGACTACAATTTCATTTTCCACGACAGCCACGACTGCGGGGACATTGTGGTGAGCGGGCAGGAAAATTGCAACTGCAGCTCGGCAGCCGGCAGCATGCAGCTCGCGCCCTTGAATGTTTGTGAGACTGCCATTGCCACTGCCACCTTCAACGGCGGTTTTGTTGACGACGGGAACGACCTTTTGCTGTACATCCTGCACAGCAGCCCTGCCTTGCCGATCGGCACCATTTATGCCTGGAGCAACACGCCGAGCTTCGGTTTCCAGCCTGGCATGACGCTTGGCACCACGTATTACATCTCATCCATTGCCGGCGACCCAGACGGCATGGGGATGATAGACCTGACGGATGTGTGCTTGTCCGTTTCACAAGGCACCCCTGTCGTGTTTCGGGCACAGCCGACGGCCGGCGTGGCCAATGGCATGGAAACGATATGCCTCGGAGACTCTGTGACCATCAACGTCAATTTGACGGGTTCGCCGAATTTTTCCTTTACGCCAGCATTTAATGGCGTGGCGCAAAGCCCTGTCACAGGCGTTTCCGGCAGCAGCTACCCGCTGGTGATATACCCGCAGCAAAACACGCAGGTCACGATCGCCAGCGTTTCCGATCAACTGTGCGTTTCGGGCAACACGATGGGGGCGTATGATGTCCAGGTGGTGCAGCCTCCCGCTTTTGGCCCGGTGACAACCAACTGCAATTATGCCAATTCTACCTATACCATATCCTTCCCGGTCACCGGGACGCCGCCATACAACATCGCCGGTTTATTGGCATCTTACAACGGGACAGTTTTTACCAGCACCCCGATTCCCTTTGGCACACCATACCTGGCATATCTGACGGATGCGAACAACTGCGTGCCCGACACCTTGAGCGGAATTGGGGTTTGCGCTTGTGTTTCAGATGCGGGAACGATGAGCCAGACTCAGGTCAATGCCTGCCAGGGAACCACGTTGACGGTGCCCCCAACGATGGGCGAAGTGCTGGCGCCGGGCGCGGTTTTGATGTACATCATGCACACGATGCCGAGCGTGCCGCTCGGTACTGTATTGGCCTGGAGCAATACGCCTTCTTTTACGTTCGCGCCGCCCATGATGCCCAACGTGACCTATTACATTTCTGCGATCGTTGGCAGTCCGAACGGGATGGGGCAGATCGACCTGAACGACCCATGCCTGGAAGTGGCGGTAGGGACACCGGTGCGCTGGCGGCCTGCGCCAACGGCAACCCTTACCAACGGCACTTTTGACATTTGCCCCGGAGGTGCGCAGGCATTGATTGTCAGCCTTACCGGCACTCCGAACTATACGCTAACCTACACCAGCAATGCGAGCGTCTTCACTGTCAACCCCACACAAAACCTGTTCAGCATCAACGCACAGCTGCAACAAACAGCGGTCATCACCTTGACGGGCCTCACGGATGCCAACGGATGCGTCGGCACGGTGAGCGGCCAGGCGACGGTGAACGTTCACCCGGCGCCGGTGGTCATCAACCTGACTACGGTTTGCGATTACGCTACCCAAACCTATGTGCTGGACTTTGACGTGATCAACGCCGATTTGGCCACCGTGAACGTGGCAAACATCGCCGGCAATTACAACCCTTCTGCCGGGCATTTCACCAGCGCCCCCATCCCCTCTCTGCAGCCGTACAACTTTACCGTAACCGACAGTTGGGGCTGCGGCAATTTCACCGCTTCAGCTGTGGTGGACTGTAGCTGTGTGACCAGTGCGGGCAGCATGGTGAACGGGAGCCTGATATTGTGCCCTGGCCAAACAGCCACCACGTCAGCGGCTGCGGGTACCAACCTGGAGCCGGGCGACGTGCTGATGTACTACCTTGTCAGCACCCCATCCCCAAGCACCTGGACCATACTGGCCAGCAACACTACGCCCAACTTCAACTTCAACGTGACAACCATGATGTACGAAACCACCTACTACATCGTGGCCGCAGCGGGCAACATGGGGCCTGGCGGCATTGATTTCAGCGACCCCTGCCTTTCCAGCGCGCCTGGGCCGACCGTGGTGTGGAGAACCCCTGTTACGGCTGCGCTTTCAGGCATGGATACGATATGTATTGGCGGCACGGCTACCTTGAACGTTGTTTTTGCCGGGAACGGGCCTTTTTTCTTCACCTATTCAGATGGCGGGGTGAACCAAGTGGTCAGCAATATTGCCCAGAACCCGTATTCTCTTATTGTAACACCGACCGTCTCAAGCAACTATTCTCTGGTGGGCGTTTCCGGCGCCGGCACCTGCATCGGCACCGTAAGCGGGTCTGCAAGCATTCAGGTAAACCAGCTCCCACAGGCGCTCAACCTGGTGGAAATCTGCGACCTGACGACAGAGACCTACACCTTGACTTTCGACATTGGCAACGGCCCAGCGCCCAATTCCAACTACAGCGTGACCGGAATTGCGGGCGGTTTGATGGACACTACCTTCACTTCGCTGCCCCGACCGGGCGCGCAGCCCTATCAGGTGACAATTTCGGACAATATTGGCTGCAGCACCGTCATCAGCGGGCAACCGGCGTGCGTGTGCACGAGCAGTGCCGGCACCTTGTCGAACGTGCAGAACGCATGTCTCCCCAATGGCATAGTATCCGCCCAGAGCAACGGCAATTCTAATCTCGACACCAATGACGTCGTGCGGTATTTCCTGTGCAGCGACCCGGCCATGTTGCCAGCCGGCATTTTTTCCGAAAGCAATACCCCGCAGTTCGCCTTCCAGCCCGGCATGGTCGCTGGCACGACGTATTACATCGTCATCGGGGTGGGCAACCCGCTGCCAAACGGGAATCTGGACTTCATGGAGCCTTGCTATTCCTTGTCGGCGGGCTTCCCGGTTGTCTTCCACGCTGTGCCGACAGCTACCATCTCCGGGACTGACACAATTTGTCCGGGCCAGAACGCCAGTTTCAACATCCAGTTCACGGGCAACCCGCCTTTCAAGTTCAACTACGCGATAAACGGGGTGCAGCAACCACAATTAACCATCCCGAACAATACCTTTACCATTCTTTCCAACAATATCCAGCACGACCAGGTGTTCACGGTGACTGCCGTGCAAGATGCCAACTGCAGCGGCACCTTTAGCGGGCAAGCAACGGTGACGGTGACACCGCCGCCAACAGCTTCGCTTTCTGGCACAAAAACGATATGCGTGGGCGACTCTGCGACCCTAACCTTGTCGCTGACGGGCGGCAGCAGCTACAACGTGACCATTTCCGGCGGCGTTTCGCCTTTGGTATTGAGCAATGTGCAAAATGGTGCAACGGTGAAAGTTGCCCCGGCCGCTACCACGACCTACACCATCACCAATCTGCTCGCTGCGGGCAATCCCTGTACGCCAAGCATCGGCAACAGCGTAACCATCACGACGGACCAGGTGTTGTTAAGCGCCGCCATTTCCGATTACAACGGCTTTGACATCAGTTGCCCGAATGGCAATGACGGCAGCATTACGCTGAGCACTACTTCTGGCATCCCTCCGTTCACGTCAGCATGGGCAGGGGGCAGCACCGGCCTGGCCCGCATCAACTTGCTGGCGGGCACCTACCAGGTGACCGTTACCGACCAAATCGGCTGCACGGCAACCCAGGTGTTCGACTTGATGGCCCCGCCCGAGCTCAGTATTTCTTTGGCGCCGACGGGGCCCGTTTGTTTTGGGGAGAGCAATGGCTACATCACCATAGACAGCATCAGCGGCGGAGCCGGGCCGTTCAATATTTTGTTGAACAACGAATCGCAAGGTATAGCGGGCGCACTGCCTATGGTGCTCGACCAATTGGCCAGCGGCATGTACACGGTTGGGGTGGAAGATGCCAACGGCTGCATCAGCGATGTCGATGTCGATGTGCCGAGCCCGGTGGAGCTGATGGTTGACCTCGGGCGGGACACGACAATCAGTTTTGGCGACAGTTTGTTCCTGCAGGCTGTACACAACGCCACGAACCTGGCCGTGTTCACTTGGACACCGACAGACTATTTAAGCTCGCCGCTTGCTTTGGGGACATGGGCCAAACCGCCAAGCTCCTTGCGGTATTCCATATACATCCAAGATGAATTCGGCTGCGCGGCCAATGATCAGATAACCGTTTTGGTTAGGAAAGACAGGCGTGTATATGTTCCGAACATCATCCACCCTCATTCCAACCTTTCCAACGACGTGGTGACGGTTTGGGGGGGAGCCGATGTGGCGAAAGTGAACTATTTCCGCATCTATGACCGCTGGGGCGAGCTTGTGTTTGAAAACAGGGGCTTCTTGCCCAGCGACCCGGGCACGGGCTGGAACGGCACTTTCCAGGGCAGGTTCGTCGATCCGGCGGTGTTTGTCTATGTGGCAGAAATAGAGTATATTGACGGTGAGACGGAGGTTTTCAAAGGCGACATTACCGTTGTCCGTTGAGCTATACTATGATTCGCCTGATTTTTGTGATTGAGTATGATTGATTCAACTGATGTTCAATTGATTACAAAGACCGGCATGCACAAAACCAAGCGGCGTGAGGTATAAATTGCGTATGAATCCAAGCCGAGAGAAAAAAATAAGGGCAGTTATCCGAAATTCGCAGCCAGACCTGACCGTGGTGCTGGAAAACATCTTCGACCCGCTCAACATCAGCGCCGTGCTGCGCTCTTGCGACGCGGTGGGCATCCGGGAAGTTTTCGTGGTATATACCAAGCCATACCTCGACAAGCGGGGGCTGGTGCTCGGAAAAAGGACATCGGGCGGCACCTTCAAATGGATCGACGTGTATCATTTTGACGACCTGGGGGAATGTATCAAAAGAGTGCGTGAGCGCTATGGCCGGGTGTTGGCCACAGGTTTGGGCGAAAAAAGCGTTTCCCTGTATGAACTGGATCTTTCGCAGCCGACAGCCCTGATGTTCGGGAATGAAGACGAGGGCCTGAGCGCGGAAGCCCTGGCCCTGGCCGACGGGAACTTCCTGATACCACAGGTAGGCTTTGCCGAAAGCCTCAACATCTCGGTTGCTTGTGCGGTTACGCTGTTCGAGGCGCGGCGGCAGCGGGAAGCGAAAGGGTTTTACGGGAAACATTCAAAGTTTACCGCCGAACAACAAGAGCAACTGTTCGACCGTTGGGCTGCTATGCTGAAACAAAAAACCTGGCAGCAGCAAAAAGCCATCTTGGTGGACAAAAATGCAGAAGCCATGCTGCCCATATATGTGCGGCGCGACCCGGAGGCGCCGGAAAAAGCACAGATCAGGCCCAGCCCCTTGACCAAATTCGACCTTTAAAAAAATATGCAGCTCAGTATCGCAATTCCGCTAAAAAACGAAGACGAAAGCTTGCCCGAACTGGAGGCATGGATCCGGCGCGTGTGTACAAATGCACAGCTCAGCTATGAGATTATCTTTGTGGACGACGGCAGCAGCGACAAGTCGTGGCAAGTGATCGAAGGATTGAAAAATGCCAACCCGAACGTCAGGGGCATCAAGTTCCGGCGCAACTACGGCAAGTCGGCAGCCCTGCACACCGCTTTTGAGGCGGCGCAGGGCGAGGTGGTCATCACCATGGATGCCGACCTGCAGGACAGCCCCGACGAGATACCGGAACTGTACCGCATGGTCAAGGAAGAGGGCTACGACATCGTGAGCGGCTGGAAAAAGAAGCGCTACGACCCCCTGAGCAAAACCCTGCCCACCAAATTGTTCAACGCCGCCACGCGCTGGATGAGCGGCATCCAGCTACACGACTTCAACTGCGGCCTCAAAGCCTACCGCCACGACGTGGTGAAAGCCATCGAGGTATATGGCGAAATGCACCGCTACATACCCGTGTTAGCCAAATGGGCCGGTTTTACAAAAATCGGCGAAAAAGTGGTGGAGCACCGGCCGCGGCAATACGGCAGCACCAAATTTGGCGGCTTCGAGCGCTTTATCAACGGCCCGTTAGATTTGATGAGCATTTCCTTCGTGGGCAAGTTCGGCAAGCGGCCCATGCACTTTTTCGGCACCCTGGGCCTGCTCTCCTTTTTTACGGGCTTTTGCATACTCGTTTACCTGAGCATTTCCAAAACCGTGTTCAAGGAAGTGGGCATTGCCGACCGGCCGCTTTTCTACTTCGGCATCCTGGCCTTGATCGTGGGCAGCCAGTTGTTCCTCACCGGATTTCTGGCCGAAATGATCAACCGGAATTCCAGCATCCGCAACGCTTACCTCATCGACAAGGAAATCTGAGCCGCTATGGACCATCTCGCCCTACCCTCTTTTTCTGAAAATGGCGTTTTGCAGGCGGTCATTGAGATACCCGCCGGCACCAACACCAAATTCGAATACAACAAGCAAAAGCTGGAATTCCAACCAGACATGCGCGACGGCAAGCCGCGCAGGGTGAATTTCATGTCTTACCCGGTCAATTACGGCTTTGTGCCTTCCACCTGTATGGACAAGGCCCGGGGCGGCGACGGCGACCCGCTCGACGTGCTGTTGCTGGCAGAGCATACCCCCACCGGTTCTGTGGTAGAAATCGTGCCCATCGGCCTGTTGCTGCTGAAAGATTTGGGCGAATTGGACCACAAGGTGCTGGCCATACCCGCCAGCCCTGACTTGCGGATCATCGGGGCAAGGAATTGGCAGGAATTCCAGCGCGATTACAGCACGATACTGCATATTTTGGAGCAATTTTTCCTCTATTACGATGGCCTGGGCACCATGACCCTCCTGGGTTGGGCCGACGAGAATGCAGCACTGGATGAGGTCAAAAAATGGCAATTGGTCGAATTGTGACAACCTTTTGACAATTTGGGCGTTTTTTTGAAATGCCAACCTGAATGCTGCTCATGAACATCACCTACACACTTACACAGCCATTGGATTCTACAAAAAGCCAGGAGGCGAGCATACGATACAACTTTTACCGCAGCATCGCTTCGGCAGGTCGCGACTGGGATTTGGCGGCGCCCGAGTCCGATATTTTCTTGCAGCGCCAGTTTTTGAGCGTGTTGGAGCAGTACCCGCCCATCGGGATGCGCTTTGGCTATCTGGTATTTTACAAAAATGACGTCCCGGTTGGCGTTGCTGTTTGCCAGATCAAGTATTTCAAGGGCGACGACAACATCAGCGACCTTCAGGTGAACCGCCGCGACCCCTGTTTTTTCAATGGCCTCGCCCTTTGGTTCAAGCGTTGGGTGGCAGGCAAAGCTGCTGCCGATATATTGATCTGTGGCAACATGCTGCTGACGGGCGAGCACGGGTTTTACTTCAACCCAACCCGCATCAGCCAGGAGGAGGCCATGAAATCTTTGGAAATCGCTTTGGAACAAGTGGTGGATACCATGAGCCGCGACGGTGTGAAAATGCCCGTCATATTGGTCAAAGACCTTGCCCCGGAACAGCAGGCACAACGCCAACATTTGGTAATGAGCGGTTATACAGAGTTTGACATACAGCCCAATATGGTGCTCGATCTCAAACCTTTCAGAAACTACGACGCATACTTAGCTGCCATGTCAACAAAATACCGCACCCGTGCCAAGCGGGCGGAAAAGAAATTAGACGGTATAGAAAAGCGGGAAATGGGCGTGGAAGATATCAGGGCTGAACTTTCGCATATGTACAGCCTATACCGGGAGATCGCGAAAAATGCCGGCTTCAACATGGTTGACTTGAACGAGGGATATATCCTGGGCTTAAAGGAGCAGATGGGCGACAAGTTCCGGGTGTTCGGATTGTACCATGAAGGCCGTTTGGTGGCTTTTTACTCCACCATCCACAACGGAGCCGAACTGGATGCGCACTTTCTCGGCTACGAAAAGGCGCTCAACCACGATTACCAGCTATACCTGAACATCTTGTACGACATCGTGCGCATCGGGTTCGACACGGGTTGCGAGCAGATCATCTTTGCCCGCACGGCGCTGGAGATCAAAAGCTCCATTGGGGCCACTGCCCATGATCTGTGGTGCTACCTGCGGCACCAGAACACCATTGCCAATAAATTTGCCGGCACTATATTGGACTATCTCAAGCCGGTGGAAGAGTGGCAGCCCAGGCACCCGTTCAAAGAAACTGAAGCTTAGCGGATCACGGCGAATTGCTTTACGTGCAGCTGCCCATTTTCCTTCATCCAAAGCATGTACAGCCCCGGCGCCGGCCTTTCGAGCATCACCTCGTTTGGAGCAGCGGCCAGATCCGAAGTAGAGCCGTCCCAAATTGTTTTCCCCGTCATATCGCTTACCCACCATTCTACCTTATTGGTTGGGGCAGCGGAGCCCGTGTTGTTTGGCCGCACCTGGAAATGGCCGTAGTTTGGGTTGGGTATTATCTTAAAATCAAGCGCCCTGTCGTTGCCTGGCTCGCCGGAAACGGCCCCTTCGTCTATCCAGATCGTGGCGTAGTTGGTGCAGATTGGCGGATCGTCGTCGAAGGTTATACATGCCCTGTTCTGGATGAACTGCCCCGGCTCCAGAAAGGGCCTGGGCTGTACCGAAAAAAGGATGTAGCCATTAGAATTGGAAAAATCCTGGTTGTACTGGTCGTTGCCAGGAAGCCGGATGTTGGTGAAAAACCATCGGATAAAGCCCTGGTCGCGGAGCATCTGGTAGTTGTGGCTGGCATCCAGCATGGCAAGGGTGGCCGCATCGAAGCGCGGGTCGAGGGTATCGCGCACCACGACATTGGTGGCCGTATCGGAGCCGAGGTTTTGGAAGCGGATCAGGAAGACTGCCGCGGCACCTTCCGCAATTTCAGCGGAGGTGAACACGGCATCGCCCAGCACTTGTTTGTCGTTTTGGGCAAAAGTGGCCGAAAGCACTCCAATGGAGAGGCACAATGCGGAGAGAAGGTGTTGATTCGGCATGGCTGCGAAAGTTTGTATTCAGCAATTTCTGCACAATTCTGATTTCTCAAGAACCGAAGGTAGGCAAACAATCTTTGCCAACTGCAGCATTAACATTTGCCGGGCAATGGGCCAATCATCAATTTGCCATAAAAAAAGACCGCAGGCATTACCTTCGCGCTGCAAATGAAAAATCAACTCGACCAATCCTTGGGCTTTTCCGCCCTCTTGCTCCTGATGCTGCTCGGCCTGTCGCTGGTGCCGGAAGGCACGAGCTTAGGCGATTTCTCCCTGCGAAAAATGGACATCCTCTCCGATGTGCGGGCAAATACCGCGCCACTTCCTACCGCAACGGAAATCCCGATCGACACCATAGAATACAGCGCAGAAGACAGCCTGGAGATATCTGACACCGATTCATTGAACCGTGACAGCACCGTCATCGGCCCTTTCCCGCCAAAAGACTCCAGCTTTTTCGGCGATATCATCGAAGACTACAGTTTCGACCAGTCAGGCCTGGGCCGCCTGTTCGGTGGTGTCGATTCGATAAAGTACGGGCGCACCGTGCGCATTGCCTGGTACGGCGATTCGTTTGTGGAAGGCGATATACTAATCGGCGACCTGCGCGACACGCTTCAATCGCTTTGGGGCGGCGGTGGGGTCGGTTTTGTGCCCATCACCTCCGAAGTGGCGCAGTTCAAGCGCTCCGTCAAGCACCAATTCAGGAACTGGAACACGTTTTCGATTGTCAAAAAAACCGAAAAAAAACCGGCACTGGGCATCAATGGCTTTGCCTACCTGCCCAGGCAGGATGCCAGCATAACCTACGAAGGTGAAAAATATTTCCGGCACACGAAAGCCTGGACGGAGACCAGGCTGTTTTTTACGGCCAGCAGTCCAAGCGCCTTTGAATGGCAAATGCAGGACAGGGCGCCGAGGTTTGAGCAGCTTAGGCCCAAAAAGAGTGGCCTGAACGTGTGGCGGTGGGCTGGCAATTACCCTGGATGCAATTACTTGAACTTCAAATTCGCGGCAGACAGCAACCTCGTGCTGTATGGCGCCAGCCTCGAAAGCGGCCCGGGCATCTATATCGACAACTTTTCTGTGCGGGGCAACAGCGGCGGCCCCTTGAAGCAACTCGCCCCTGGTTTTATCCGGCAATTCGATGCCGTGCAGCAATACGACCTGGTAGTGCTGCAAGTGGGCTTGAATGCCGTCACCAATGGCCTGACAAATATCCGCTGGTACCAGGCCGAACTGGAGCGCACGTTCAAGCACCTGCGGGCTTGTTTCCCCAACAAGCCGATCCTGATCGTCAGCGTCGGGGACAGGGGCGGCAAGATCGGCACCGAGCTGGCCACGATGGTCAGCGTGCCGCACATTGTGGCCATGCAGCGCGACCTGGCGAGGCGGCACGGCTTTCTCTTCTACGATTTGTTCCATGGCATGGGAGGCCCTGGCACGATGATACGGTATTCGATGCAGCACCCGCGCCTGGCCAATACCGACTATACCCATTTGACGCATGAAGGCGGCAGGGTGCTCGGCTTGATGTTCGCCCGTATTTTCCAGGAGGAAAAAAACAGGTGGGCGCGGCACAACAAGCTGTTGAAATGATGCTCTGGAAAACACCATGATTCGATTACAAGCAATCTAAAGGAAATACTTTGATGAAATTACGCTTACCGCTCAACACGACTCAAATGCGCCTCTGGGCTGTAATGTCCTTCCTGACCCTGTTCATAGGGCAATGCCAGTCGCAATTTCGCCCCCCCTTGGTGGAAATAACCGAGGCCGACACGGTTGGCTACAATTTTATCAACCAGGAGGCAAACATCATCGAAAATGCATTTGTGCTCCAGCCCTTGTACGCCAAATTGCTGGCCCAGCGCACCGAAGGCGGTAAAAAAGTCAGCATCGTACATATTGGAGACTCCCATATTTTGGGCAACCTCCTTACCTTAGAGGTGCGGAAACGCCTGCAGCGCGAGTTTGGCGACGCTGGCCGAGGCCTCATCTTCCCTTACAAGCTCGCCCAGTCAAACGGCCAAAAAGACTATATGGTGGAAACCAACTGTCGCTGGAACGGTTCCAACTGCCAGCGCGACCTCTCGCCGGAAACTTCCTTCGGCGTGTCGGGCTTCAAGGTTGAAACCACCAACGTGAAAGGGGAGATGACCTTCAAGATGCGCGACTCCGTCACATCGGAAACCCAGTTGTTCACGAAAGTGACGGTGTTTCAGCGGAAAAATGCCCTGGAATACGACCTCGACGTGCGCGATGACCTGACAAACCAAAGCGCCCAGCTTTTTATTGAAGATGACTATTCCCGGTCTTACTACTTTGACCGCCCTGTGGGTCAAGTCACCATCGCAGCAAAAAAAACGAATGAAAAACAAAGGACGCTCACGATTGACGGTATATGCTTAGAAAACGAGCTAAGTGGCGTGCTGTACCATTCTATTGGCGTCAACGGCGCCAAATTTATGGACTATGCGCGTGCAAAATATTTTGCCCGGCAAGTGTCTGACCTGGAACCAGACCTGGTTATTTTATCGTTTGGCACCAATGAAGGCCAAGGAAAGGTCCATGCAGAATATTTGAAACAGACGATGAAAGACTTGATCAACCCCATTCGAGAGCGCTGTCCGGGCGCTGCGATCATGCTGACGACACCGGCAGACTCGTACCTGCGGGGCAAAGGCTTCAACCCCTACCTGAAAGAAATGAGCGCGATCATCCGGGAGTATGCCAAAGAAAATGATTTCGCGCTATGGGATTTGTACGCTTTGTCAGGCGGTGAGAATTCCGCCATCCGCTGGAAAGCCAATGGCCTGATGTCGTCCGATTCGGTGCATTATTCGAAAGCGGGCTATGCCGTACAAGGGAAGCTCCTGTACCAATCCATCATAAAAGCCTACAACGGGTTTGTAGAAGGCAAAAGATAAACATACCATGCTTTTTTCCATAGAACCTGAAGAAAGGAAGGTTTTTGAATTGGTGGGCAATTGTGCCGGCGAACTGGGCATACCGGCCTACGTCGTCGGCGGTTACGTGCGCGACCGGCTGCTTGGGCGCGAGACAAAGGACATAGACGTGG
Source organism: uncultured Saprospiraceae bacterium (assembly GCA_964621185.1). Classification (GTDB taxonomy): domain Bacteria; phylum Bacteroidota; class Bacteroidia; order Chitinophagales; family Saprospiraceae; genus M3007. The sequence continues at coordinate 17,250 of CAZULM010000033.1, forward strand.
TGTGCGTGGGCGACGGCATCCAATTGGCCGAACAAGTGGCATCCAAGCTTTCGCCCAGACCTAAAGTGGTCGTGTACCGGCGATTTGGTACCGCCATGCTGCGCTTTGAAGGCATTGAGCTGGAGTTTGTGGGCGCGCGGCGCGAAAGCTATGTCCCGGAAAGCCGAAAGCCAGAGGTGGAGCTCGGCACCCTGGAAGACGACCAGAACCGCCGCGATTTTACCATCAACGCCCTTGCTGTTAGCCTCAACGAGCAAGATTTTGGCCAGATCATCGACCCTTTCAACGGCCTGGCCCACCTTGAAAGCAAGACCATAAAAACCCCGCTCGACCCAGGCCAGACGTTTTCCGACGACCCCCTGCGCATGTTGAGGGCCATCCGCTTTTCCAACCAACTGGGCTTTACCATTGAGCCCAACACCCTGAACGGCATAAGGCAGTTCAAAAACAGGCTCAACATCATTTCTAAAGAGCGCATCACAGGAGAAGTGGAGAAGATATTGCAAACCCAGAAGCCTTCCATCGGCTTCAAACTGCTGTTCGACACCGGCCTGTTGCAGCTTTTCCTGCCAGAAGTGGCCGCCTTGCAAGGCGTGGAAGACCGACAGGGCCGCGCCCACAAAGACAATTTCTACCACACCCTCGAAGTGCTGGACAACCTCTGCAAGCGCAGCGACAACATCTGGCTGCGCTGGGCTGCCCTATTGCACGACATCGCCAAACCAGCCACCAAGCGCTTCGACAAAGAGCAGGGCTGGACTTTCCACGGCCACGAGTGGCGGGGCGCCAACATGGTGCCGGGCATCTTTCGCAGCATGAAACTGCCCCTGGATTCCAAAATGGAGTACGTGAAAAAAATGGTGCTGCTACACCTGAGGCCCATTTCCCTGACCAAAGACCAGGTGACCGACAGCGCCGTGCGCCGCCTGCTCTTCGATGCCGGCAACGATATTGAAGACTTGATGATGCTCTGCGAATCGGACATAACAACCAAAAACCCGCGCAAGATGGCGCGCTACTTGGAAGGCTACGAGTACCTGAAAGAACGGATGGCGGGCGTCAGCGAAGCCGACCGCCTGCGCCTCTGGCAGCCGCCCATCACCGGGGAGGTCATCATGGAAACATTCGGCATCCCGCCTTCCAAGCAGATTGGCGCCATTAAAACGGCAGTGCGGGAGGCTATTTTGGACGGGCTCATACCCAATGATTTTGAGGCCGGGTATGCCCGGATGCTGGAAGAAGGGGCGAAGCTTGGCTTGGAACCGGTAAAGAGGGAAGCCGGATAACCGTTTATGTATATTATGATTCGCCTGATTTCTGTGATTCATTATGATTGATTCAACTGATTTTCAATTGATTACAAAGATCGGCATGCACAAAACCAAGCGGTGTGAGGTATAAAAGTAAAGGCCGCCTGCCTGCCTTATCCCCCGGCCTTCTTCACGTTCTTACATCCCAAATCGCTCAACAGCTTCAGCACCTTGTCACGGTGGTCGCCCTGCACGATGATGATGCCGTCTTTGGCGCTGCCGCCCGCGGCGCATTTGTTCTTGATCATTTTGGCCAGCTCGGAAAGGCTGTCGCCGGAGCCCGCGAAGCCTTTGATCACGGTGGCTTCCTTGCCGCCGCGACCGCGCTCGAGCCAGATGCGCAACACCTGCTTTTCCAAAGGGAGGTCATCGAACGGCGTTTCTTCCGATTCGAGGCTCAAATTTGGGTTGGTGGAGAACACAAGCCCTCCGCCTGATTTTTTCTTGTTCATCGTTGCTCACTTTATGGCGCTAATGCCCGGAAGCTCTTTGCCTTCCAAAAATTCCAGCATGGCGCCGCCGCCGGTGCTGACGAAGCTGACTTTTTTGGCTAATTTGAGTTGGTTCACCGCCGCTACGGAATCGCCGCCGCCCACCATGGTGAAGGCGCCTTTCCTGGTGGCTGCGGCACAAGCTTTGGCAACTGATTTGGTGCCATCGGCAAAGGGAGCCATCTCGAACACGCCCATTGGCCCGTTCCAGATGACAGTTTTGCTCTTTCGGATGACGGAGGCAAAGGAACGGGCAGCTGCCGGGCCGATGTCGAGCCCCATCCAGCCATCGGGGATTTGGTTGCTGGGACACACCACGACGGCAGCATCGGCGGCAAATTTGTCGGCGCAGACAGAGTCTTTCGGCAGCAGCACCTTAACGCCCGCATCTTTGGCTTTTTTCAGGAATTGCTTGGCGGTTTCGAGCTTGTCTGCTTCAACTAAGGAATTGCCCACCTTGCCTTTTTTCGCCATAAAAAATGTGTAAGCCATCGCGCCGCCGATCAGGATATTGTCTGCGTAGTCGAGGAATTTTTCCAGCAGCATAATCTTGTCGCTCACCTTGGAGCCGCCCGTGACGCAGGTCACCGGTTTTTCCGGGCTTTTCATGGCGCGGGTCGCGTTTTCGATCTCGCGCTGCATGAGGAAGCCGAAGGTCTTGTGGTTTTTGTCGAAGAACTTGGCCACAATCGCGGTACTCGCGTGCGCTCGGTGCGCGGTGCCGAATGCGTCGTTCACATAAATATCGCCCAGTGCAGCAAGCTTTTTGGCGAAAGCCTCGTTCCCTTTTTCTTCTTCTGGATAAAAACGGGTGTTTTCCAGCAGCAACACCTGGCCCGGCTTGAGTGCTGCCGCTTTTTTCACCGCCGACTTCCCCACACAATCATCGGCAAAATTCACCTTGGCCTTGAGCTTGCGCTGCAGGTGCTTTACCAGGTGGGCTAAGGTGAATTTCTGCTTGTTGATGCTGCCATCGAGGTTCAGTTTGTCTAACGGGCGCCCCAGGTGCGACATCAAAATGGCCGAGCCGCCCTGTTCCAATATGTGCTTGATCGTGGGCACCGCCTCGCGGATGCGGGTGTCGTCGGTAATGTTGTATTCTTTGTCGAGCGGCACATTGAAATCGACGCGGACGAGGGCTTTTTTGTCTTTGAAATTTACCGTCATAGTGATGATGGGTTTGCCACAAAAGTAAGCACCAAGCAGGTTTTATACTACTTAATGTTAAAGCTCAAACCATGGCGCAAAGCTCGGCCAGACGCGCAGAGTATCCAGCTTCGTTGTCGTACCAGCCTACGATGCGCACGGTGTTGCCGTTAACCTGGGTCAGCGGCGCGTCGAAAATGCAGGAGTGTGTGTTGCGCACGATGTCGCTCGAAACGATTTCGTCGGTGTTGTATTCCAGAATACCTTTCAAGGGGCCTTCGGCTGCAGCTTTGAACACGGCATTGATTTCTTCCACGGTAGCCGTTTTTTTAATGGTGCAAACACAGTCGGTAATGGAGCCTGTGGCCACTGGTACGCGCAGGGAATGCGCCTCGATCTTGCCTTTCAGGTGTGGCGCCACCAAAATAACCGCCTTGGCCGCGCCAGTGGTAGTAGGCACGATGTTCTGTGCGGCTGCGCGCGCGCGGCGCAGGTCGCGGTGGGGCCCGTCCTGCAGGTTCTGGTCGGCGGTGTACGCGTGTATGGTGTTCATGAACAGCTGCTCCACGCCGAAAGCTTTGTCGAGGGTCATGATCATGGGAACCAGGCAGTTGGTGGTGCAGCTGGCATTTGAAACGATCAGGTCGGTGCTTTTCAGGTCTTTCTCGTTGGCGCCGATCACGATGGTTGGCACATCGTCTTTGGGCGGTGCAGAGAGGATTACCCTTTTTGCGCCAGCCTGGATATGCCAGCCAGCTTTTTCTTTGTCCAGGAAAATACCGGTGCATTCCAGCACCACATCGACCTTCATGGCTGCCCAAGGCAGCTCTGCCGGGTTCTTGACGGCCAATGCGGCAATTTTGGTGCCGTTTACCGTGATGGAATCTCCGTCGGCCGATACGCTGCCTTCGAAGCGACCGTGCATGGTATCGTATTTCAGGAGATGGGCGAGGGTTTCATTGTCGGTCAGGTCGTTGATGGCGACTACTTCAACGTTGGGGTTTTTGAGGAGGTTGCGAAAAGTCAGGCGACCTATGCGGCCGAAGCCGTTGATGGCAATGCGTTTCTTAGCCATTTTTATTTTTAGTTTGTTCGTTTAAAATATGCTTTTGCGGGTGCAAAACTAACAAAATACACGCGATTTTTAAGGAGAATCGGGCTGAAAAAAGGGCAAATTCGGCTCCATGCGCCTTGTTTGGAAAACAGATTCAAGTGTTTGTTGAGGAACTATGAAAAAGTACAAAGCAAAATTATTTGAATCAGGCATCCTGCAATACAATACCTTGTTTGGCGATTCGCAATTTTTCGTTATGCTTGAAAAAAATATTCCGTTTATGCCCCGTTTTCAGGGGAAATGCAGCGTTTTTAAGCAAAGAACAATCTTCGTGTAACGATTTTATTTCAACCTAAATCCTGTATCCATGCGGCAAGTTTTCCTTTCATTCGGCTTTTCATTACTGATCCTTGGCATCCAGGGCCAGCCGCTCAGTTGGGCTTCCCGGGGTGTGGGCGGCGGCGGGGCATTGTTTTCCCCCTCCATCAACCCTGCCAACCCAAACGAATATTATGTTGCCTGCGATCTGTCGGCACTTTTTCACAGCACCGATTTTGGGCAAGCGTATGATGTGGTGGACTTCAACCAGTTGCAAGCCGGGCATGATTCCAAAGTTTGTTACACCGCCACGCCCGGGTTGCTGTACTGCGTGCATTATGCCAACGATCAGATAATCCCGGTTAAAAGCACCGATAATGGCCTTACCTGGAACAAGTTGCCCGGCAACCCCGACAATTCGGAGACGGTTTTCAGTATTTGGGCAGATTACAACCAGCCCAACCGGGTCATCATCGCCTATTATGGGCAGATATATTTCAGCAGCAACGGGGGCAATACATTTTCCCTGATCCACTCCGCCATTTCCAACGGGTCGGGCTGCCTGATCGGCGGGGCGCTGTTCGACGGCAACAATATCTACCTTGGCACCAACGACGGGGTGCTCGTCTCTACAAACGGCGGAGCCAACTGGACAACGGCCAACCTTACCGGAATTCCCGGCACTCAGAGGATATTTTCTTTTGCCGCTGCAAAATCGGGCAATACCACCCGCTTTTTCTGCCTCACCGGCGATGCCGGCGATGTGTATGTCGGCCTTCCCGGTTCTGATTATTGGGATTTTATGAAAGGCGTCTATACCTGCGACTACGGCGTTTCCAACTGGACTCCCCGCTTGAACGGCATCAATGTCGGCACGGATTTCCCCATGTTTGTAGGCATGGCAGAGAACAACATCAATACCGTTTACTTGGCGGGAAGCAATGCCAGCAGCGTGCCCATCATTTTAAAAAGCTCAAACGCCGGCGCGCAGTGGGCTAATACGTTCATAACCGCAAACAACCAGAACATCAGCACGGGCTGGAGCGGGCAGGGCGGCGACCGGGGCTGGACCTACGGCGAATGTCCTTTTGGCTTTGATGTGGCCGCCAACGACGCCAACCGCCTTATTTTCGGGGATTACGGCTTCGTGCACAAAACCTCTAACGGCGGCCAAAGCTGGCAACAGGCTTACGTTGCAGCTGGCGACCAGCACCCGGCCAACCAGCCAACCCCGCCCAAGCAAGCCTACCACAGCGTCGGGCTGGAAAACACTACAAGTTGGCAAGTTGTCTGGACAAACGCCACTACCCTATTCGCCGCCTTTTCCGACATCAAGGGCATCCGAAGCACCGACGGCGGGCAAAGCTGGTCGTTCAATTACTCCGGCTTGAATGCCAATTCCACCTACCGCATCGCGCAGCACCCCAACGGGACGCTGATCGCTGCCACCAGCAACATCCACGACATGTACCAAAGCACCCGCCTTGCCGATGCGCCCCTCGATAACAACGACGCCGAGGGCAAGCTGCTGTATTCCAGCGACAACGGGGCAACCTGGCAACTGCTGAAATCCTTCGGTCACCCGGTGTTCTGGATCGCACTCGACCCCAACAACCCGAACCGCGCCTATGCCAGCGTGATCCATTACGCCAACGGCGCGGGTGTAGGCGGGGTCTATCGCTGCGACAACTTGCTTTCCCTCGGCGCCTCCACCTGGACCTTGCTGCCCGACCCGCCGCGCACCCAAAAACACCCCGCATCGCTGACCGTGCTGAACGACAGCAAATTAGTGGCGAGCTTTTCCGGGCGGCGGAATTCCTCCGGGGTCTTTACCAACAGTTCGGGTGTGTTTGTTTATACCCCCGCCACCAACAGCTGGCAGGATGTTTCCGCGCCCGGCATGTTGTACTGGACCAAAGACATCGTGCTCTCGCCCGACGACCTGGCCCAGAACACCTGGTACGCCTGCGTGTGGAGCGGCTGGGGCGGCGCGCCAAACGGGCTGGGCGGGCTGTACCGAACGGTCAACCGGGGACAAAGCTGGACCAAGCTAACCGGATCTCAATTTGACCGGGTGAGCTCTATTACCTTCAACCCCTTGAACGCCAAGCAGGTATATCTGACGACGGAGCAACAGGGGCTTTGGATCACCCAGGATATAACACAGGCAAACCCGGTGTTCCAGCCCGTGACGAGCTTCAAATACCGGCAGCCGGAGCGGGTGTTTTTCAATCCCTTCAAACCCACGGAAATATGGGTAAGCAGCTTTGGACATGGGATGAAAGTGGGCGATTTGATGGCTTCCGGCGCGTTTGAGGCATTCCAGGGCGCATCATTGGCTGTATTCCCCAACCCGGCTTCCGATGCCATACAGGTAAATGTCGAGCATGCCGGCGAACTGGAGTTGTTCGATGCCGGGGGAAAGAGGTTGCGGAGCTGGGTGCTGAATGCAGGGCAGGCAACACTGCCTCTGGATGGCCTTGAGGCGGGAGTGTATTGGGTACGAATGCAGGGTAAGGTGGGGAAGGTGGTGAAGGGATGGTAATCAACCCTTCCCAACCTTCACATAAAAATCCTCATCCACCTTTAGCCCATCGGCTTTGTCGCCTTTGAAGGGGCTGCTTTTCCAGGCCTCAGTTGGCTGGATCCACTCCATTTTTCCAGATTTAAGTGATACTTTTATGGGCATGTCGAAGCCATTCACACAATTCGTCCAGCGGTAGGCAACCTTTCCTTTCTTCTCAAAACGGTATTCCAGTACAGGCACGCGCACGTCGCGCAGGTACTGATCAAACACTTTTTTCAGGTTCTTACCCGATTTTTCGCTGATATAAGCTTCAATTTGAGCGCCATCGACGGTTTGGTGGTAAAAGTCGCGGTTAAGGCCCCGCAGGATATTGCGCCATAGATCGTCGTTGTCCACGATTTGGCGGATGGTGTGCAGCATGTTGCCGCCTTTGTTGTACATGTCGCCGGAGCCTTCCTTGTTCACGCCGTAGGTTCCAACAATGGGCGTCCTGTTGGAGATGCCACGCCGAATACCCCGCACATATTCCGCCCCGGCGGCCTTGCCGTAATGGTATTCTGTGTACAGGCTTTCGCTGTAATTGGTGAAGCTCTCGTGCACCCACATATCGGCAATATCGCGGTAAGTGATGTTGTTGGCAAACCACTCATGTCCCGATTCGTGGACGATGATAAAATCCCATTTTTTGCCCCAACCGGTGAACGACATGTCCATACCCAGGTAGCCGTTGCGGTATTTATTGCCGTAGGTGACGGAGCTTTGGTGCTCCATGCCGAGGTAGGGCACTTCCACCAGTTTGTAACCGTCTTCGTAAAATGGGTATGGCCCAAACCAGTGCTCGAAAGCCCGCAACATGCCTTTTACTTGCTGGAACTGGGCTTTGGCTTTTTCCAGGTTTTCCGGAAGCACAAAGTAATCGAGGGTGAGCACGCCTTTTTCTCCGTGCAGGGTGTCGCTCCAGGAGGCGTAATTGGCGATGTTAACGTTCACGCCGTAGTTGTTGATGGGGTTTTGGACAAACCATTCAAAGCTGCGGGAGCCGTCTGGGGCTGTCGTCACCTTGCGCAAACGGCCGTTCGACACATCCATCAAGCCCGGCGGTACGGTAACCGTAATGGACTGGGAATCCGGTTCGTCGTACATGTGGTCTTTGCAGGGCCACCAGACGCTCGCGCCCAGGCCCTGGCAGGAGGTGGCGACGAAGGGCGCTTTGTCAGGGCCGTGGGTAGCCCAACTGAAACCGCCATCCCAGGGGGCGTTTTTTGCTACCTGGGGTTTGCCGGAATACCAAACGGTGATGTGGTGCCGGGAGCCAGGGGTTTGCGGGGTTTTCAATTGAACGAAATAAGCGTTATTGCCTTTTTTGGAAAACTCCAATACCTGGCCTGCTTGTTCTATCCGTTCAATTTCCAGGGGCGGCTGCAGGTCAACTTGCAGCAAACTGTTGTTTTCCAGCACTTTGTAGTGGATTTCATTGCTGCCTTTGATCGACTTTGTAGCGGGATCGACGCTGATTTCCAGTTTGTAAAACGTGAGGTCCCACCAGGCGCGCTCGGGCGTGATGCTGCCGCGCAGGGTGTCGTCGAGGGTGAATGCGCCGTCTTGGGCGAATGCTGCTTTAGAGAGACAAAATAACAGGAGCAGTAATGTCAGCTTGATTTTCATGGTGTGGTAATGCTTAGATATTTGATACAAAGAAACGAAGCGATGGTCTAAAAATTGAATGTTTGTAAAATTTGGGGCCTGGGTGATTGATTTTGTGAAAATCTTGGGACATTCGCGGTTGAGTCATTGTAACACATAGTTTTTTAACACATAGGCACATAGGGACATAGAGCACATATGTGCCTATGTGTTAAAAAAAATCATTTCTTATGCACTACACCGCAAATCCGACGCGCTACGACCAAATGATATACCGCCGCTGTGGCCGAAGCGGCATCCAACTCCCCGCCATCTCACTGGGTCTTTGGCATAATTTCGGCGGCGTTGACGCTTTTGAAAACGGCCGTGCCATGCTCCGGCTGGCCTTCGACCGGGGTATCACCCATTTCGACTTAGCCAACAACTACGGTCCGCCGCCAGGCTCGGCTGAGGAGAATTTTGGCCGCTGGATGCAGCAGGATTTTGCGCCATACCGCGATGAGCTGATCATTTCCACCAAAGCCGGCTACCTGATGTGGCCCGGCCCTTACGGTGAATGGGGTTCCAAAAAATACCTGGTGGCCAGCCTCGACCAAAGCCTGCGCCGCATGGGCCTCGATTATGTGGACATATTTTACAGCCACCGGCCCGACCCGAATACGCCGATGGAGGAAACAATGGGGGCGCTGGATTTAATTTACAGGCAAGGCAAGGCTTTGTACGTGGGCATTTCAAGCTATTCAGCAACAGAAACCACCCGCGCTTTGGAAATCTTGAAGCAATTAGGCACACCTTGTCTCATCCACCAGCCCAAATACTCCATGTTCGAGCGCTGGGTGGAAGGCGGGTTGATGGAAGTGTTGGGCAAGGAAGGGGTTGGCTGCATCCCGTTTTCACCGCTGGCGCAGGGCTTGCTGACCGACAAGTACCTGAAAGGCATACCGGCAGATTCCAGGGCAGCAGCGCCGCACGGTTTTTTGAAGGAATCGGCCATCACCCCGGAGACGCTGGGAAAAATTTCAGCACTCAATGAAATAGCCCAAAAACGCGGCCAAACGCTGGCTCAGATGGCCATTGCCTGGCTGCTAAAAGACGAGCGGGTAACATCGGTGCTGATCGGGGCGAGCAGGACATCACAAATAGAGGATTGTTTGGGGAGTTTGGAGAATTTGGTGTTTGGAAAGGAAGAGTTAGCAAAAATTGAGAAAATCCTCAATCATTAATCTTCAAGTTGATAACAAGATAGAACAAAACGATTGTTATCTGGTTGGTCTGGGTATTCACAAAAAGTATAGAGTTTTTTCCCATGCAAAATAGATTCCTTCAGAATCAAGAAGACCTGTGTGTTTAAAACGATAGTCGGCTCCCGAATGATTGTTTCAGGTGCATTTAGTTCATATATTGATAGTGGTTCACCAAATTTGTTGCTTGCTATCTTAAAGCCAAATACGGCTACCTTGTTTTGATATAAAAATAAGTTAAATCCGACGGCTCTTTCCAAGCCTATGGTATCGGGAGTGATTTTTTGCCAAACAACCGTGCCATCCTGGTTTAATTTGACGGTTAATTGCCTCAATTTGCCGTCGATACAAATACTTCCAGTTGCATATATATGGGAATCAGCATCTTCCATCAAAGCCATTGCGCGCCCGGGTTCGGAACAAAAGCCCACTACAGGCCGGAACTGCCACAAACTGTCCCCTTGGAAATGACAGTTTCCGTTAGCCATGAACGTCTCAGGTTTACGTCTATCGACTTCTCCCATAACTTTTGAACCTTAACCTGTGCTGTCCCTGACAGCGCAAAGGCGATAGCAAACAAGCAAAACAAAAGCCGTGAAGCGCAGAAAAGCATGGGGTTTTCAGATTTTCTTGAACAACAAGGTTAGGATTCTTGGCAACCCATTTCTATCATTTTCGTCAAAATATTCCTTTACAGTTTCTATTTCAAACCCGTTTTGCAAGGCCGCCTGCACAAAATCAGAAACATGGTGGTCAAAACATGTAACTACCTGCACTCCATTTTCTGTCTCAAATCGCGCTTTGGTGCCAGCATATTGCTTGAATGGGTGCAATTCTCCCATATAAACGCGGCTGCCTGGCTTTGTAACATCTGCCACTTTTTTAAAAACTCCATTCAAGTCTTCAATATGCTCCAGCACGAGGCTGAAAACCACCAGGTCGAAAATACGGTCGGTAAATGTCCAGGGCTGCAGCATATCGACCTGCTTGAACACCACGTGTTCCGCGTCTATTTTCTCCCGGGCTTTTGCCAGCATCTCCTCTGATAAATCTACAGAAAGGAGTTGATTGGCTTTGGTCAGCAACCAGGCGGTGTTTTTCCCGGTGCCACAGCCCATTTCGAGGCAGCTTTCAAAGGGAATATTGGCCAGCGTTTCCCGAAGTGAAACGGCTTCCAAATCCCTGGTTTTGTTGCGGTTGGTGTCGTAGAGCGCTGCCCAGTTGTTGTACGCTTCTTTTACGTTCATGCTTATAACTTTGAATAGCGGTAATGGCCGATTATTTTGAAACTGAAAAGGCAATCTTCCAATACTTGTCCGCCCCCGATGTTGTGCACGATCAGGTTTCGCTGTCCGTCGGCAGTGGTATTTCTTACGACGATGCCGATATGTGTAGCGCCGCCGCTGAGTTTCCAGCAAACAATATCGCCCGGCAGGTAGTCTTTGGGATTGGCCGTAATGGATTTTTCGGCGCCATGCCTTTTGAAAAAAGTCATCAAATTCGGCACCCTTCTGTGATCGATGTTGGTGTCGGTGCGGCGAAGCCCCCAAATCTTTGGGTAGGCTGAAAAATGGCTTTTCATGTCCTCATGTACTTCTTTTTGCAGGTCGATGCCCAGTTTTCGATAGGCCCGGATGACAACATCGGTGCATACGCCCTTGTTGGAAGGCACATCGCCGTTCGGGTATGGGATGCGGAAATAGGTCGGGTCGTATTGCACTTGCTGGTGTGTGAGTTCGAGGGCGCTGTCGGCAAGTTTGTGGTGGAAGTTTGTTTGGGTATTAGCAAAGTTAATTGCAGTAAAAAACAGGATGGTGCAAACAATAAATTTTCTCATATCTGAAAGGAAACGAAAAAAAGGTCGTTGCTATTTTTCGAGAAGGGGCTTGGCCTGATTTTCCTGGCGACTTGCTGTAAAAATTGTGTGCCAAACCCCATCACCCACTTGCTGAATCAGTGAAATATGGGAAAACGCCAATACAACGGGCAAAGTGGTTTGCAAGATTTGTTCAAAAATGAGATCTGTGCAAGTTGCGTTCCGCGGATGCATCAACGTAATATGCGGTTCGTGTTTCCTTGGGTTATCGCTTAATCCGCGTAAAACAGCTTTTCTTAATGCGTGAAACGGCGCATTTTCGCCTGCACCCGGCAGCAGTACCCCCCTACCCTGGTCAAATCGCTGTGGCGGCCCGAAGTAAAGGGTAATAGGTGTAAAATCCAGGCTTAGCAGGTTCGCCATAACCTGATCGATGTCTTCAATTTCATCTTCCCGGCAAAGGGTAACATGGCTGGCGATAAGGGCCCGCTGCGCCGGATTGAAGCGGCTGCGGATGGCTTCTATGTTTATGGCTGCGTCTTGGTCGACAAATAATGTCAACTGTTTACGGGTTCGCATTGTAGCGGTTACCATTGTTTAACCTGAATGGCAAATTTACAGGCAGGAAATTCATACACCTTCACGCGCCTGTGGGGCTTCATGCGCCGGAGCCACCAGATATAGAAAAGCAGGAAAGGAATCCATCCAAAATACATAGCGCAAATTTAAATAAGGTTTCTGTATTGCAGCCAGTCCTCGTAGGAAATACCCTACAGCGGACTTTCTTGTGCTTCTCTAAAAAAAAGTTTCACACAACGACACAACGGCACAACGATACAACGACACGACGACAGAACAAATACAGTCTTGGCTTGAACTACCAACGTTAGCCCAAGGGTACTGGTCGTTGTGCCGTTGTGTCGTCGTGTGAAACTTATACTATCGCCGGGCCGCATTCAAATGCCAAAATCAACCCTGACGGTTGTGCACATTCCGCACTCCGCATTCCGCACTCCGCATTCCGCACTCCTTATTCCACCTTCACGCGTACGCCTTTCGAATGGCTCGTAAACTCCGGTGCGTACATGCATTGCATGGTCGTGATGCCGTTGCTCATGTCCCCGCGGAGCGACACCACCAATGGGTATTCAAACACAAAGGTGCCCCGCGGCAAATAGTCGATGAAAAAGTGTGTGGCCAGGTCTTTGGTACTTTCATAATAGCCCAGATTGCCCTGCCAGCGGTAGCCGCTGAGCACATTGGTCGGTTCAAAGCCGGCGGCCCGCATATCCTTCAGGTGCACGTATTCCATGGCTCTGTCCACCCTGATCTCTATACGCACCTTGATTTTATCACCGCGTTTGAGTTTTTGTCCATCGGTGACGGGTTTCAGGATAGGCCCGGTAGCAGTGTTTTCTTCGGTGTACAGTTGTTTCACAATCGTCAGCGGCGTTTTTTGGAAGTCCTTGATCTTGTCTAAGTCTTCAAAATACTGCCAGTAGGCAGCGCCCCATACGATGTTGCTGTTCGGGTTGTCCACCTTGATTTCAGCCCAGGAGTCTTTTACCTCCGCGCTGTTCCATTGTTGCTTGAAATACCCTGTTCCCACCTCGTATTCATTGACTTTCAAGGGCTTGTCGCCCATGCTCACCTGCACGGGCTTGGTGTTGTCCAGCCAGTTGTCGCCAAACAACAGCAGGGCGTACACCGCTTCTGAAGTGGCTTTAGTGCTTTCCCAGCGGTTGGTCTGTTTGTTTTTCAGGAGCCAAATCCGCAGTTCCTCCACCGATTTCATGTCACTGGCGACTTCGCCAAACACCTCTACCATGAGTGCCTGGGTTTCCACGGGCAATTGGTACCAGTAAAAGCCCCAATCGACGGGCCAGTACATGCCCAGTTCTTCTTTCATGGTGGCGCGCTCGCGCAGGCTGTTCACGATTTTCATGGCTTCGGCTTTATTGCCAAAGCGGTGCAGGGCGAGGGCTAACATGCCTTCCTGGTACAAACCTTTGCCGAGCCAATATTTTGTGGCCTGGTCAAGGTAGTAGCCGAGCTCCTTGGTCGGGCGGTCAACCGGCGCGAAGGAGCGCGTGTACAGGTACTGAATGGCCATGCCGTCGAGGTGATCGTCTTCAAATTTCGCTTTGCCTATTTGCACCTGTTCGGCGAGCTTGCGGTACTGCTCCGCAATTTTCGCATCGCAATAGCCTAAGGCTTTGTCGACCATGTGGGACGTTTTTTGATCCTTTTCCGGGTTGTAAGCGCCCAGTTTTTGCAAGTGCATCATCCCGCTCACGATGTGCTGGGTGATGTACCAGGAGTCGGGGCCGCCCGGGAACCAGGGCCATCCCCCGCTGCCTAATTGGCGTTCTGCCAGGGTATTGAGGGCGCGTTCCTGTTCATTGGCCATGCGGTTGAGGTCGAACAACAAGGCGATGTTTTGCTTTTGTTGCGCTTCGTTCTGGGCTTCCATCACCCAGGGCGTCTCTTCCAGCAGCGCGTATTTCAGTTCCTGGTTTTTGCTCAGGTTCGATTTCATGGCATCGGTACCTTTCCAGCGCTCGAATACCCGCTTGATTTGCGGCATCTTTTGCACGACGCTGGTTGCCAGGGTGTTGGCATAAAAGCGGCTGAAAATCTGCTCGGAACATTCGTGGGGGTATTCCATGATGTATGGAAGCGCCTGCACGGCATACCACACCGGGTTGCTGGTGAATTCCAGGGTATAACTATGTGTTATTAAGGAGTTGCCTGCGCCTTTGTTTTTGAAGTTATCAAAAACAAATGACTTGCGCTGGTTTCCACGCAGTGAAATCGGCAGGGTTTCTGTGACCAACATGCGGTTGCTGACCACCGGGATGGTGCTTTCTTCGCCATCGCGGTAAACCTGCGCATCTGCAAAAATCTGCCAAGTGACTGCGCCATTGTAATCATCCGGCACTTTAACGCTCCAGGAAATGGCGGCAGATTGGCCAGGCAATACGCTGAACCGTGAAATTCGGTTGTTGGGCGCCAGGCCAAATGCCTTTTCAACAGGCAACAGTGTGGCAGCGTCCAGCAGATTCAGGGTGGCCGTGCCGCTCAGTTGTTCTTTCGACAGGTTGCTCACCTTGGCCGAGAATTCGATCTCATCGCCCTGGCGCAGGAAGCGCGGCGGGTTGGCGATCACCATGAGCTCCTTTTGGGTCAGCACTTCTTTCACCGAAACGGCTTGTTGCAGTTCCTTGGTATGCGCGAAGGTGAGCAGTTTCCAGCGGGTCAACGCTTCGTTCATGGTAAATTTCAGCACCACATTGCCCTCAGCATCGGTGCGGAGTTCGGGGAAGAAAAACACCGTCTCGCTCAGGTTGCGGCGGATGGAGGCTGGCGGCGCGGGCTTGGGGGCAGGTTTTTCCTGTGGCACGCTTTCTGGGTCGAAAGTGGAAACGGAGTCATACGAAGCATTTGCTTCCATTTTTTTATTTGCCCCGCCAGCTGCCATTTCTGCCATTGGGGCTGGAGGCGCCTCATTGACGGAGATGCCATCTCTGGGCGCCGAGCTGCGCATCATAGCCATATATCTTGGCCTTCCCCAGAACGGGAAATCAAACCAATTGAGCGCCGGGTAAAGGCGGGCTGGCACTTCCACATCGTTGTCATAATCGAAGCGCACTGCGCCGCCGCTGCTGCCGAAATTTTGGCCGTAAGCAAAATTTATGCGGCCGTAATTGACCGGAAATGGAACGACGTGCCAATCATGTGGCCTGAACTGGTCGAGCGAGGCATCGTACATCGCTGCCACCATTTCTGCCGCCACTTTATCTTTTTTCGGGCCGCTTATTTTGATGCGCCATTCCTCTTGTTGGCCTGGGGCGAGCTTGTCGCGGAAGGTTTCATAGGTGATTTGCAGGTCTTTGTTGCTCCAGGGGACGTTGACATAAACTTGTCCGACACCATAAAACCGGTTGTTTTTAATGGCAAACCAATGCGCCGTTATTCCGCCCCGGTCGCTTTCTTCTACCTTCAGTTCAACGGTTGACAAGCCCTGAAGCCGGCTGCTGATCCATTCCGGCTTTTGCAAAACCCCTTCTTTTTCCTGCGCAAAGAAGAAGAACAGCCCTTCCGGTTTCCCGCCAAAGGAGATGCGCGCGGTTTCACCCGGCGCGCAACTGCTTTTTTCCGCGGCGGCGGCGGGCGTTTCAAACTGGGAAGTTTTGTCCCAAACCCGTACAATGCGCTCTATTTCAATCTTTTCTCCAAATGCATCCTTGGTTGTGAGGCGCGCAACGTACCACCCGGGCTTGGTTTTCCCTTCGTGGAGGTCCACCTTTTCGCTGTTGGCAGTGTTGAAGGGAATGGTCCGGATAAAATCTTCGCGGGCCCATTTGGCAGGATCGTCTTCATCTTGCCAGGCCATGTCGGGGAACATGCGGTTGAATTCGTTTTTGGGGATGGTTGCGATTTCAGGTCTTTCCCAAATCCGCTGTTTAAAAAACTGCTTGGGTTCAACGAGCCGTTGCAAGCTGATCTGACCTTCCGCCGGCTGTTTCTGGTCGGCCATGTTGGTTGTAGTAAGCCCTACCCTGCGCAGGCTGTCGATGTTGATTTCCTTATTCAAATCCCAGGCTACTTGCAGGGCGATGTAGCCGGCCCTGACGATGCTGGAAGTGCTGCGGGTTTCTCCGGTGATGTCGGTCACGTCCACAAATACCTGATAATCAAATACTGGTTGGTTCTTTTTGGGTATGTCAAGGTCTGGAATAGCGGTAAATTCAATGGAAAAACCGCCATCTGTGTCGCTGATCGTGGTACCATTGGCTATTTCCATTTCGCTTTTGCCAAACCAGGAGGGCATACGCCAGAACCGGTAATAGTCCCAATACGGAAAGCGTGCCGCCCGCACCACGCGGTACTTGATCTCCGCGCCGTCCACGACATTGCCGGCGTAATTTTTAGCTTCTCCCTTCACGGTAATCTTGTCATTGACCCGGAAAGCACCCTCCACAGGCTTCATGGTTACTTCAAAACGGGGTCGCTTGTACTCTTCCACGCTAAAATAGGCCTGGCCCCAGGCGCCGTTTTCAGCCTGGATGTTCATTTGTCCGGTGAGGCCGGTGGCAGGCGCGGCAAAAGCGCCGTTGAAGGTGCCGAACTCGTTGCTCTTGAGCTTCAATTCGCCTTTCACCTGACCGTTGGCATCGTAAAATTTGGCCGTTACGGACTGGTTTGGCACGATCACCGGGAGCAGCCGGGCATTGCGGTCAGTTTGAGTCTGCCGGAAAACAAGCCCTTTGAAATAAACTGTTTGCCCAGGACGGTAAATAGCACGGTCGGTAAAAAACTGCACCTGGGCGTTGCGGGTATCGGAGCGGCCGGGTCGGTAGGCATAGGCATTGCCGACCCACAGGGTGTCTTTGCCGATGCTGGCCCTTACCTGTACCGAAATGTTTTGGGGCAGGCCGGCTTTGGCAAACCCGTCTCGGTTGGTCGTTGCCGATCCGGCGTTTTGCAGCCTTTGGCGACCCGAATTGTAGTCGTTCTGGAAAAAATCGAGCTTTACGCCCGGCATTGGCGCGCCGGAATCGCGGTCGGCTACTACGAATTCAGTCTCCCCTTGCTCGTTGTACGACACGGCGGCGATGTTGGAAACCGCAAAATCGGAATAGGTTACAGGGGCATTTTTCGCATCAAATGCAGCATTGTCGGAAAGGAACAGCCAGTAATGCCCGTAAGGCAAGCCCTCCAGGGCAATTTCGGTTTTATGGTCCTGGTAATCGCCTGGATCCTGGATTTCCCAGGTCTTTGTGCGCAAGGGCTTACGGCTGTTGAGTACTTGATACTGGTCTTCACCGCCGCGGCGGTCCCATTTTGTGACATCAAAATCGTCCTGCACCAGTTTGACCCATATCTTTTTTACGTTTCTGAATCCTACCTGCACGAGAATGCTTTTGTCGGGCAGGTTCACTTGCTCCACATTGGTGGTGATGACGGGTTGTTTAATCTGGTTCAGCAGATGTTGGCAATGTTTGGCGCCATAGCTGCCAGGATTTTGGCCGATGGCGCTTTCGAGCATAGCCACCGCTTTTTTGGCATTTTCACCTTTGTTTTCATCTTCAAGCGTGTAGTAGAAGCTTGCCAGGGCATAAACGATCTCGGCGTTGCTTTCTGAGCCGGCATAAGTACGTTGCAGCCTTTCCAATGCTTTCTGGTACAGGCTGTTCTTGTTCTCCAGCGTGGCGTTGTTCCAGGCAAAAGCGAGCCGCGCCAGTTCGGCATCTACTATGGCTGGGCCGCCGGGGCCGCGCTGGGCGGGCATCTGAAGCGCGACGATGCGCTGCAATGTTTTGATGGCTAACCATTTGCCGCTCGTGCTGTCGCGGGTGTCGAACTTTGCCGCCACAAATTCAGGCGCGTCGGCAAAGGCGGCTTCCTGGTCTAATTTGAAGGAATAGGCGGGCTCGGTGAGGTAATTGCGGTCGTTGCTGAAATGCAGCACCGCCCGGTGTGCCAACAGGTCGAACAAGCTGGGGCGGAGCGCCCGGTTGTCCACCGTGTCGTTTTGGCCGGGCGTGGTGACGTCGCGGAACTGCTCTACGGGAATCGATTGAAGCAAGGCATCTTGAGAGACCGAGGCGACGTACAGTTCCAGGGCGCGGCGTTCCACCTGGGCTGCCGACCAGGTGAGGATATCGCCGCCTTCGCCATCGGGGACCGGCGTTCGTTGCTGCAGGTTCCAGCCCTGGCTTTGGAGGTAGGTGCTGTACAATTGGCCCAGCAGGCTTTGCAGCACCGATTTTTCAGGCTGGCTGGCCGCTTTCGCCTCTGCTTCCATCAGGTTGATGGCCTTGACCAGCCCATCTTCTTCCAGTTGCGTCACGTATTTCCCTCGGAACAGCAGTGCTTTTACGATTTGCTGGCTGTTTTTATCGTTTTTGGCGCGTGTTTGTATGGCTTCCACTTTTTCGAGGGCGCTCTTGAAAAGCCCCGCGCGTTCGAGGCTGTCCACAATTTTCCAATCGTCGGCGTAATCGCCGGCCATGGGCAGGGATGGGATGGGCATTTCCGTGCTTGGTTTTGTTTTGACTGAATTGTTGGCCTGGGGCGGCTGGTCCTTTTTGCCAAGCGATTTGCAGGCAGCGAGGATCAGTATGAGGAGGAAAAGAGGCAGTGTGCGGTTGGACATTTTTTTTAATTTGATAATTTGATAATTAGGCAATTTGATAATGTTGACGGCAATCGGGACGAAGATGAGTCATGTCTGACCATCTTTTGTGGCAAGGGGCGGGAATGTTAAGTTGAGTAGCCATTTTTTGAGTTTAAGGAGATGCGTTATGAGTGATTACCTGACAGCCAGGCATTTTTGTCCATTTCAAAGCGCGCTTCACCTGTACTTGTGAGGCCCGTATATTTCCAGCCTGCTTTTTGGTAAAAACGCTCGGCGCGGGTGCCTGTTGCGGTGCTGAGCCAAAGAGATTCGATGCCATTTTGCTCAAAACTCCAATGCAGCATCAAACCGTGTAAAGTTCGGCCAATTCCCTGGTTTTCAAAGCCTGGCGCGACGAATAATGCCCAAATGTTTTGTTCTTCCAGATCAACGATGGAAAAGCCACCCACGTTGCCCTCCTCCATGCATACCCAGCCTCGGCCCTTTTTCGTCAGCATTTCAACGTAATCTTGTTCGGTGACCAAACCTGGATTTGAAAGGGCATTTTCCTTGACCGACATCCTGACCGAATGCATGGCTGGAATATGCTCCAAAGTGGCAATTGCTATCGTAAAATTGGTCATAAGGTCAAGAAAGTATGTTCAACACAAACTTACGGGCAATAGATGCAAGTTTGCGGGAAAATACATGGATCGAAAGATATTTTTCATCCAAACATACTACTTTTAGGCCGCGAAAAAACAATCAGCGTATTCTGTGATTAAAGTGATTTTGAATGATTTGAGTGAAACAAATGCCTGATTTTAAAATGATTGTAGCATTTCGTCATTCATAACCACTTTGCGTTGACTATACAATCTGTGCACAATGGCTTCTATTGCCGAACTGCTATCTGCTGCCCGCCAGCGCTCTTTTGTTGGCCGGGAAAAAGAAATTCAACTTTTTGAAAGCCAATTAGTTGCTCCTACCCTTGAATTTGTGTTGCTGTACATTTACGGCGCAGGCGGCGAGGGCAAAACCACCCTTTTGAAACATCTGGCAGAAATTGCCGGAACCCACAAAATCCGCAGCATAAGTATTGATGGCCGTGAAGTGGAAGCCCACCCTGCCGCTTTGTTGGAAGCGGTGCGCAACAGCCTGGGGAAATCCATCAAAGCCGGCCAGGACTTGTTCGAGGCCCTGGCGCAATGGGAAGGCCGTACCGTGCTTTTTATTGACACGTATGAAAAAATAGGGCCGATCGACGACTGGGTGCGCAGCGACTTTTTGCCACGGCTGCCCGCCAACATGCTCACAGTGATCTGCGGCAGGAATGCCCCATCTGTTTCCTGGCTCAGCGATGCCGGGTGGAAAGCGCTGATGCGCCAGGTACACTTGCGCAGCTTTTCTAATGAAGAAAGCGAAGCATACCTGCGCCGCCGCAATTTGCCGGAAGAAAAAATCCGCCCAATACTCGACTTCACACACGGGCACCCGCTCGCTTTGTCGGTAGTGGCCGATATTTACGAGCAGTACCCCGACAAACATTTCAGCCCCGACGAATCGCCCGACGTGGTGCGCACCTTGTTGCAACTGTTTGTGCGGCAGGTGCCAAGCCCCATGCACCGCGCCGCCCTGGAAGTCTGTTCGATTGTCAACCTGCTCACTGAATCGCTTTTGGCAGAAGTGATGGGCCTGGAGGATGCCAGCGAGCTTTTCAGCTGGATGTGCAGCCTCTCGTTCATTTCTATCGGGCGAGACGGTATTTACCCGCACGACATCGCGCGGGAAGCCCTGTGCGCCGACCTGAAGTGGCGGCACCCCGATTGGAACGTCGATCTGCACCAGCGCTGCCGCCATTATTTCCACCGAAAGCTTAAAGAAAATAGCGGGGAGCAGCAGCGCAAAGTGTTGTTCGAGCTAATCTACCTGCACCGCACCAACCCGGTGGTGAAGCCTTTTTTCGAATGGCAGGAAACGGGCAGCTTCTGGGTCGATGTGGTCAATGCCGGCGACTTGCCCGTGTTGCGGGAAATGGTAAGCCAACTGGAAGGCGCAGAAAGCCTGGCTGCGCTGGATTATTGGGTCAAGCACCCGGCGGCGCAAATCTGGGTATGGCGCGATGCCCGCAAACAGGCCAATGCGATGGTGCTCAAGATCAATGGACATGAACTGGCAAATGAAAGGGATATCGCCGACCCCGTAGTACAAAAGCTCGTAGATTACCAAAACAAGAACCTGCACCTGCGCCAAGGCGAGCAAGGCGTCATTTTCAGGTTGTGGATGGTCAAGGACACACACCAGCAAGTTTCGGCCCTGCAAAGCAATATTTTCCTCACCATCGTGCAGTACTATTTCACACCAGGACTGGCCGTCAGCTTTTTGTCGGTGTCACAGCCCGAGTACTGGAAAGCTATCATGCTATATGGCGACCTCACCTATCTGCCGGAACTGGAGTTTCAAGTGAACAACACCACATTCGGTTTTTACGCCCACGATTGGCGGGTGCGTCCCCCGTTTGCATGGCTGGATTTGTTGGGCAAGCGCGAAACGGGCTCGGCTGCCGACCTGGAGGCCGAACCGCAGGCATTGCAGGTATTGGTGCTGCGAGAATCAGAATTTATGGAGCAGGTCGGCGAAGCCCTGCGGCATTTCCACAACAACAACCAATTAGTCCAGAACCTTTTGCTGCGCTCCAAGCTGGTTGCGGGCGGCCTGGGCGCAGATGCCACCGATTTTGACCGCATCAACACGCTGAAGGAAAAAATCCTCGCGGTCATCAAAGAGATCGAGGACTCGCCCATCGACGGGAAATACCACCGGGTGCTGTACCGCTCCTATATCAACCCGGTGGGCAGCCAGGAAAAAACGGCGGATTTTCTGAATATGTCTTTCAGCACGTACAGGCGCTATCTGGCAGCCGGCACCCAGCGGGCGGCGGAGATGTTTTGGGCGATGGAGCTGGCTTAGCAAGCTCTTGGAAAGGCACACATTTTTTTGGTCGGTAATTGACCATGCCCACCCAGGCCCAAGAAAAAGCGATGCCGACCAATATCCTCGACGTACTTTTTCAGGAAACAGGTACATTGCTCCCCGAAAACAGCAAAACCT
This sequence comes from uncultured Saprospiraceae bacterium, assembly GCA_964621185.1. Taxonomy (GTDB): domain Bacteria; phylum Bacteroidota; class Bacteroidia; order Chitinophagales; family Saprospiraceae; genus M3007. The sequence continues at coordinate 39,031 of CAZULM010000033.1, forward strand.
AAAACATACCCATGGCATTTCTTGACAATCTGTTCCGCAAAAAATCAATCGAAGACGCAATTTCAGCCGCAAAGCACGAGGAGATACACGGCTCCGGCGGCTTGGACAAAAACCTCGGCGTGCGCGACCTGACGGCCCTGGGCATTGCCGCCATTATCGGTGCCGGCATTTTCAGCACCATCGGTTCTGCCAGCTATAACGGCGGGCCTGGGGTGGTGTTCCTGTTCATTTTCACAGCAATGGCCTGTGGTTTTGCAGCATTTGCCTATGCAGAATTTGCTTCCATGCTCCCGGTTTCGGGCAGCGCCTACACCTATTCCTACGTGGCCTTTGGGGAGCTTGTCGCCTGGATCATCGGCTGGGCCTTGGTCATGGAATACGCTGTGGGCAATATCACCGTGGCGGTTTCCTGGTCGGGTTATTTCAGCACCTTGTGCGAGAGCGCGGGCTGGCACATACCTGCTTGGGCCACAACTGATTATGTTTCCGCCCATGCCGGTTTTGACAGTGCCTCTGCCTTGCTCAAAGGCGGGATGACGCCTGCCGATTTCACACAATCGCAAACAGAGAACTACGAAGCCTGGAACACTGCGCCACGGCTCGGCGGATTGCGCATAATCATGGACCTGCCCGCCATAATCATGTCCATCCTTATCACAGCCCTGGTCTATATCGGCATAAAAGAATCAAAAAATGCCGGCAACCTGATGGTGGTGTTGAAATTGCTGGTGGTGGCCATGGTCATCGTGGTTGGCGCTGGTTATGTGAACACCGACAACTGGCACCCCTTTATGCCCAACGGCATCGGCGGCGTTTTGGGCGGTGTTTCAGCTGTGTTCTTCGCCTATATCGGCTTTGACGCGCTTTCAACAACAGCGGAGGAGTGTAAAAACCCGCAGCGTGACTTGCCCAGGGCCATGCTGTACTCCATCATCATCTGCACGGTGCTATACATCATCATCGCCTTGGTGCTGACGGGCATGGTGAGTTATAAAGAGTTGAACGTCAATGACCCACTGGCTTATGTGTTTCAAAAAATAGGCTTGAAATGGTTCTCCGGTATCATTGCGGTAAGTGCGGTGGTGGCGATGGCGGGCGTGTTTTTGGTTTTCCAACTCGGACAGCCGCGCATCTGGATGACCATGAGCCGGGACGGACTGTTGCCCAAGCGCTTCTCTTACATTCACCCGAAATTTCGCACCCCAACGTTTGCCACCATCGTCACAGGCTTTTTTGTGGTAGTGCCGATGCTGTTCATCCCCAGCGATACGGTATTGGATTTGTGCAGCATGGGCACACTGTTTGCGTTCGTATTGGTTTGTGGCGGCGTACTGAAAATGCAACTGGTGCCCAATGCCCCACGGGGAAAATTCCGAACGCCGTATATCAATGGCAAATTTATTTATCCGCTTGCGTTGGTTGGCGCAGCAGCTTTTCTCTGGACGAATTACGAGAAAGATACCCGGGCATGGCTGGGCAATGCCCCACAGATGTATGCGGTAGAAGCCTTGTTGCACAAAATCCCTGACGCGGAAATCCCCGCCGTTCAAAGGTTCCTGGAAACCCGCGACAGTGCAGGTTTTGCCGATGCCGGTGGGGTGGTAGCTACTTACCTTGACGCTTTGGAGCAGGAGCAGTACGCCGAAACCGTAAGCGCTCTACCCATCCCTGAATCCGACAAATACGAGTCTGGGTGGAAACTGTTCCAACATAAAATTCCCATGTGGCTGTTCATTTTAACCTGCCTCACTTTGGCCTGGTTTGCCTTCAAGCACAGCCTGTCATTGATCCCAATGCTTGGTTTGGTATCATGCCTCTACATGATGGCCCAAATACCAGCCAAAAGCTGGGCAGGCTTCTTTATCTGGCTGGTAGCGGGCCTGGTGATCTATTTTGGGTATGGGTATTGGAATAGTCGGTGGACGGTGGACGGTGGACGGTAGTCGGTGGACGGTGGACCCGCCGAAGCTATTGCGTAGGAGTGGCCATTGCACGAATAGCGTACAAAAAAATGTGAAATTTAAAATCAATATTGGCTGCTCGGCAATCAAAATACAACAGCTGGCCCCACAGTGCAGTATGCTGTCCAAGTGTTTGCCCTCGGGGGAACGGAGGGCATGATGCGGCACACAATTCGTTGTCTTTAAAACATGAATAGATTTTTCCTGAGGCTACGGCCTGCGATTTTGCTGGTAGCCATGATGGCATTGTTTTCTTCCTGTGCCGTATTCAAATCCCCGGAAAAACGCAGGGCGCTGCAAATCAAGCGGGAGGTGGAGCGCTCTGCAATTTTTTCTACCGCTTTTACGGGCTTCACCTTGCTGGACCCTGCCACTGGAAAAACCTTGGTGGATGTACATGGCGACCAACTCTTTACCCCAGCCTCGAATACAAAGATATTGACGCTGGCAACTTGCCTTAAAGTATTGGGCGATTCCGTGCCGGGCATAAAAATGGCGCGCAAGGAGATGAACGGGGACACCGCCACCTACTTCAAACCGACTTGCGACCCTACTTTCCTGCACCCGCAATTTCAAAGCTGGCAACCCGTTTTGAGCCTTTTCAGGGAATTAAAAGGCAACAACTATTTGTACATAAACGGCTTCAAGGACACGCGCCTGGGGCCTGGATGGGCCTGGGACGACTACAATGAATCTTATTCCGTGGAGCGTTCCGCAGTTCCAATCTTTGGCAATAAAATGACCGTTTTCAGGGAAGATTCGACCTGGAAAATACTGCCAAAAGAAATCAATGACGCCATTTTCGGGGTGCGGGAAGGAAGCCTTAGGAATCAGGGCAGCAACAGCTTGATGCGGGAAGAAATGTCAAACGTCCTGCACGCACCATTGATGGCGACATTTCCAGATGGCTACCAACAAGAAATTCCAATTTTAAACCCGGACAGTTATTTCAGTTTTTTTCAAGACACAACCGGCCCAAACATCCAGGCCTATGACGTGCAGACCAAGGAAGAGGAGTTAGAGGAGGAAGCTATGATGAGCGGTTTGAAATGGCACAACATGTATTCCTGCCCCATAGACACCGTGCTGCGCCGCATGATGTACCAGAGCGACAATTTTATCGCCGAACAGATGCTTCTGGCTTGCGCGGGAGAAAAATTAGACTATTTGAAGCAAGACACCATCATCAACTGGATGCTCGACAGCGTGTTCACCACCCTGCCCCAGCCGCCGCGCTGGGTGGACGGAAGCGGGCTTTCCCGCTACAATCTGGTATCGCCACAGGATATGGCGCAAGTGCTGCTTTGGCTTTGGAAAACGCAGCAAAAAGAGCGTTTATTCTCCCTGTTCCCCGCAGGCGGTGCAAGCGGAACCTTGAAAAATTGGTACGCCGGCAAAGATGGAAAACCATTCGTTTTTGCCAAAACAGGCACCATGAGTGGGGTGCATTGCTTGAGCGGCTACCTCGTCTGCAAAAATGGCAAAGTCCTGATTTTCAGCTTTATGCACAATAATTTCATTGGGTCCAGCAAGCCCTGGAAGCTGGAGATGGAGCGGATGCTTGGATTGGTTTCGGGTTTCAGGGTTTAGGGTTTCAGGGTTTCAGGTTGGCGCTGCTCTTGGCATTCGTATGGAAATAATCCTTATTTTTTATAATGCTTTTAGACTATTTCAACTACTTGACAATGAGCAGCGCCAACCTGAAACCCTGAAACCTAAACCCAGAATCCCGAAACCTCATTTAAGAAGTATGATCCGCCACAATCACCCATTTCCCTTTTATTTTTTTCCAAAGCAGGGAATAGTGGCCGCCGATGTCGCCAATCGTGCGTGTCAGGTGCCATTTGCCGATCACATAAGCGCTTCTGGACGACAATTGTTCTACCGATAGAATGGTGAATTTGAGCTTGCCCATTGCTTCCAGGTCGGGGTAGCCTTTCTTGTAGTTGTCGAGTGTTTTTTGCCAGCCAAAAGTCAGGCCTCTGGCGCCAACAAAGCAAAGGCTGTCGGATTTCCAGTACCCTTCCATAAATGCGGCGAGGTCGCCCCGGTTCCAGTCTATCTCCTGCTTTTCCAAGACAGCGCGTATGGCGGTTTCGGCTTTGCTTTGGGCCATAAGGTTGACCGATAGCAGTAAAGCTGTAAGGAAAATGAGTTGTTTCATGATTTTTAGTTTGAAAGCTGCTTATGTTTCTTACCGGCACACCGCCCAAACCAGGGCTCCTGCCTCCAGGCGCACCTTCCCAAAACGGAGCTGGTAATTATGCCAGAAATTGTTTTTTTCGATTACGCCGTTGGCAGTCCCGGTTTGCCCGTCCCATTGGAGGTTTTCCACAAAAATGTTTGCCCGAAAATCTAACGCCTTGAGCCCATAAGCTTTGTAAAGGCTTTCCTTTGCCGTCCAGTACAGGTGATACAGCTCGAAACGCAGGACTTCGGGAAATTTTGCAACAAAATCAAACTCTGCCTCCCCAAGAAACTTTGGCGCCAGGCGGGGCATTTTTTCCACCAGAACCTGGATGTCGCAGCCGCAATTTTGCTCCGAGATCAAGGCGCCAACAACGCCCTGTGAATGGCTGAGCGAACAGTACAAGTCGGGCTTGTCGAGGAAAAAGGGCTTTGAGAAGGCATTTTTGGCCAGTGGCAGGCGCTGGGGGGCGCCCGTGATCTTGTGCAACAACCACCGGCTCGAAAGCCATTCCATGCGCCGCAAAGGCTGCATGAGGGCCATCTCCTGGGATTCAGCGCTGCTCAGGGGCATCTCTTTTTTAAAAAACGCTTCCGGCTCCGCAACCTGCCAAAGGCCGAAAGTCGCGCCCGGAAACGGGTGTATGGTCAGCAAGAGGGACATAATGCGCTGCAAAGTTGCAAAAACAAAAAGCGCTGCCCAAGGATATTCCTCAGACAGCGCATGATTGACTAAAATCGGTCGGTTCGTGGGAAGAAATTGACGCCCTTGCGATCCAGCAATCGTATTTCAACGCGAGACAATAAAACGCTCGGTTTTGGTATTTTTCGAAGTCTGCAAGGTCAGCACATAAAGTCCCGGGACGTAGCCTTCCGCATCCACTTCAAATTGAAGGCTGCCCGCTTCATGCCAGTCGTTGGCCGCAAAGCTTTTGATCAGGCGCCCCTCTAAGTTGCGGATATACAAGCTATAAACCTCGTCTTCGGGCAATTCAACGGTCACAAACAGGCGATAGGACGTCGGATTAGGGAAACAGCGCAAGCCCAAATCACCGGGAAACACATCCTGTTTCTCCGTTCTGTCCTTAGCCAAAGATGCGGCTGAATTGGCCAAATCCCAGGATGTGGGCTGGAAGGCCGGACTGATGTTGCATTCCCGTATCAGCGCCCAGTAGTCGCTCCCCTGCTGCGCCCAAAAGCCGGTTTTCATGTCGATAAATTTGCCTGCCTGCATGATGACTTTTCCACCGGGGCCGATCACCCCGTTGGTATTGATAAAATCTTCTGCCATGTAAAGGCCTGACGGGATGGCGCCACTGACGAACAAGCTGGGGGTACAGGTATTCAGCAGGGTGAAATAATCGGTCGTAAACATCCCGCGCCCGTGCGTTGCTGCGGCTACCAGGTGATCGCTGCTGCGGTATTGCAGCATGTCCACCCGGACGTTGGCCAGTCCGAAAGTATTGGTGGGCCACCATTCGGTATTTACCCCATTTAAGTCGTCGGTGCTCCAAATACCCAGCTCTGTGGCCAGCAACACCTGGTCGTGGTTGAAGGGGTTGAACACGGCCCAGCGGATCGGCATATCGGGCAGGTCATTGTCGAGGTCAATCCAGGTTGTGCCGCCATCGGGGGTTTCCCATACGCTGTTGACCCCATAATTGGAGAATATCACCAGCCAGTGGTTGTCGTTCCCTGGTTCAATCTCGATGCAGGAGATATAGTCGGAAGGCATGCCCGCCGGTTTTGTGATGACCGTTGTGGTAGTAGCACCAGGCATGTTGGCGTTGTCGATCCTGACGATCTGGCCGTTCGTGGTGCCGACGATGAGCCTGTTGGCGGTGACGGGTGCTACCGAAATGGCGCTCACATTGCTCCCGGCAAAGGCTGTGGTATAAGTCTCGGTCGTGTTTGTATTGGCGCCGCCTATATCCGAAATCCGCCCCAAGGAGTTGAGCGTGTCGGAGTAGTACAAGATATTTGCCGTATTGTCGTATTCCGCAGGTGCGATGAACAGCACTTTTTTATCGTCACCGGCTGGGAGCAATCCGCCAAAAGTCGCGCCGCTATTGGTTGAGATGTTGAACTGCCGGTTCTGAAAACTGGTAATCTGAACGTTCGGGTTGTCTTGGTCGATGAAACAAAAAGCGCCGTCGCCGCCGGTTGCCAGGGAAGTATTAGCCAGTCCTGCTGCCGTGAACTTTTGCGTTCCGTTGTCCTGGGTGCCACCGAGCATGTAATTGGAGCCGCTGGTGGGGTGCAGGGCGTTCGACAAAAACTGGGTCACATTGTAGCTGATGTTCTTTTCCGTCAGCGTAGGGCTTGCCGCCGCGCCGTTGGTAGTTCGGTAAACACCGCCGTCGCAGCCAAACACCATATCGTTGGAATTGCCTGGCCGATAAACAATGGCGTGTTGGTCGCTGTGGCCAATGCCGATACCCGTCCAGTTGGCGCCGCCATCGGTGGAGGCAAAAAGGTTCACCGCCCCGACCCAAACCCTTTGGGCGTTGTTGGGGTCAACCGACAGGATGAGGTTGTACCAGCTTTGGCCGCCCAGTCCGGGAAGGGTGACTGCCGCCCATGAATCTCCGCCGTTGGTCGATTGGAACACGCCCAGCACGGAATCTTTGTTCGGGTCGTCAGTTTTCTGGTGCGCTGCATAAAGAATGGTGGCATCGTTGGGGGCACAAGCTATTTCAACCCTGCCAAAGTTGCTGCTGGGCAAGCCTGTGTTGACAGGCATCCATGCCCCGCCTGCCTGCGAGCGCGACACGCCGATACCGGGGCGGGTGGCGAACAAGTCACCATCAGCGGCAATCTCAAAGTCTTGAACGGCATTGCCAGCACCGAAAATCGTGGGCCAGGTGTTGCCGCCGTCCATGGAGCGGCGGAGGCCGTTATTGGTCGCTGCATAGATGGCGCCGGCATTGTCGATGACGATCTTGTTCACGTTGTCGAAGGTAGTTGGAAGCCTCGTCCAGTTGGCGCCACCATCCAATGAGCGCCATATCCCCAAGCCGCTCACCGCATCATAATTACCGAACCCTTCGCCGGTGCCGAAGTACATGGTGTTCAGGTTGGAGGGGTCCTGAGCTATGGTGGTGATGGCTAAGTTGTCGAACAGGTCGTTGATTTTCGTCCAGGCCACGGCGCCAGCATCAATGTTGCCGGTACGCCAAAGCCCGCCAGCCACGCCAGCAGCCCATACGGTTCGGCCAGATGGGTCGTTCCCGTCGATGAGGATGCCGCGGGTGCGGCCCCCGACGTTGTTGGGTCCGCGCTCATTCCAGTAAACCGGAATGGCATCGTCTTTCAAGACCATTTGGGCGCGTTTCATATCTGCGATCATTTGCGCCTTTATCAAACGCACCCTGGGTATGGTATTGGTGGCGGGGTCGCGGGTCATCAGGAACTCCTGCTCGAAGCGCCCTTGTATGGTTGCGGCGAGCTTCCCTTCGTTTTCTTCTCCCAATTCCAGTGACTCTGAGGCCAGGTTGTGGAAGAAGCTAAACATTTGTGGGGCAAGCCATCCGAACGAAAAAACCGCAACACTGATCGCTATTATATTAAGTGAATGTTTCATAACAGGTTGTGTTTGAGGTTGAAAAATCAGTGTTTATCAGTTTTCAAATCTACGCGCAGGGCATCGATTTGTTTTTGCTGCTCGATAATGATCAAAGTAAGCTGTTCAATTTTTTCAAGCAGGATGCGCTGGTTTTCGCCGAGCTCGAAGCCGCCGGAAGCAGCTACTTCTTTGGCAGAAGGCACACCGGGCAGGTGCTTGTTTTCCTTGATAAATTGCTCCCAGGCTTTGATGTCTGGTGTCGGGGCATCGAACACGTAATCGGGCCAGGTGGCCTGCAGGGCCACACGCACTTCTTCGGCAATGACTTTTCCGCCGACGCTCAGCAGATAACCCGTGCCGTAATTGGCCGCGCCGATCTTCATGCGCTGGTCGAAATTGGACTGGCCGTCCACGTCTAATTCAGCTTTGAGGTGCGTATTACCTGTGGCGTCGAAGGTGCCGTCAACGTTGGAATTGCCATCTACATCTGCACTGCCCACCACTTTCAGGTTGCCCCCTACATCCGCGTTGTTGCTCACGTTGGCGCGGCCGTTGATGCGGGTATCGCCGCCGATGGTGAGCAAATAGGCCGGATCGGGCGTCACGGTGCCGATGCCCACGTCGGTGCCGTCGTCGAACAGCTGGCTATCGCCTAATTTGCTGGATGGGTTGTCGGGGGGCAGGAAACGTGCGATGCGGTTGGGCGTGCCCTTGATGTCGGCGCTGGAGAGCAGTTTTTCCCAGGCAGCCGTCCAGGCGGCGTTGTTTTCGGTTTCCCGGCGGTTCCAGATACCGTCTTGTCCGAAGAACAATTGGTGGTCAAAAGCGCCGCCACCGGGCGCCAGGCTCAGCACGCCGCCAAAGTTGTTGGCCATGACGGATGCCGGGACGCCCAGAACAGAGCGCTGTTTCCGCTCGAAATAGGCTTCGTCGGTGTAGGTATTCGGGGCGTCGTTGGCCGCAGAAAGCTGGTCGAAGTGGATGCGCCCGTGGAATCGGCCAGAGGTATGGGTGTTGCCCACCACATCCAGGTTAAAGGTCGGCACTAGGGTGCCAATACCGACCAGGCCGGTTTCGGTGAGGATCATGTGCTCGTTCAGGTTGGCGCCGTCGTTGGTGCCAAAAATCATGTTGGCGGTGAGGGAACCCGGCGAAGCCGCCTTGGTGATCGAGCGGATAGTGGCGCCCGTCCTGATGGCGTTAATATCCGTAAGGCCGTTCCATTTGATGGTGCCGATGATATCGCCTGTAATAATTGGGGTTGGGTTCGGGCTGGTACTGCTGCTGTTGTGCCGGAACATGATCAATTCAGGTTTTTTACCTGAAACTTGTGCGAAAGAGGTTTGTGCGGTCATGCAGGCAAGCAGCACAACCAGTGCTGAGAAAAGGGTTGATTGTTTCATTGTGATGGGAATTTGGTGGGTGAAAACAATGGTAAAAAGAGAGGATTGGCACCATTGGAAGTGCTCCAATAGCCGGATAGAAAGGCCACGTCAACGGCATTCCATTTTCCAAGAACATTATGTGGCAAAGGGGAAAACCGTGTACAATTCCTGAGGTTTTTTTTCAAAAAAAGACAGCACCAATCAGGGTGACATCATTGCCAAACTGATTGGTGCTGTTCTAAACTGTTAGGTTGGGGCAAAAGGCACATTACCGCCTGTACTTGCTCAAGCGTACCCAGTGGGCAACAGATGGCACATTGTTGCCATCCAACACAAAAAGCATGTAGTAGCCTTGTGGTGCGAGCGAAAGGGCATTTGCCCCTCCTGGTGCATTTGCGATGATGCGGTTGGGATGCCCGGCATCCAAGCCAAAACTCAGCTCGATGACGCGCTGTTCGGTGTCCATCTGGTGCGTGACTGCCATAGGCCGCACCAGTACTACTTTTGTCACGTCAGGGGCGTCAGGGGTTTCGATAAAAAACGGCTGGTTGTAGCGGATGCCCGTGGCGGCGTTGCTGATTACCGGCCTTACACCCGACGAAAGGTATGGAGGGCTGTAAACATCCATTGTTTGGCTCCCCTCCCCGCTGGTCCCGCCTGCAACCAGCACTTTGCCGCTTGGCAAGAGCACCGCTATGGAGTGATAGCCGCGAATTGAAGGAATATCAGCCATTTTTGTCCAGGAATTGGTGTCGTGGTGGTACAGCATGCATGGGGAAGTTGCACTGCTCACACCGCCCGCTACAAATACCGTGTTGTCGGGCAGCAAGACCGCATTGCACTGCCTCCTTCTGTTGGTATCGGGCAATGCCCCAGTCGGCGACCAAGCCGAAGCAGCGTTGAGGTTGGACACATCGATGACTTCGGCTGAATTGAGACCGTTTCCGCCATCTGCGCCCCCAACCACCATTACCCTTACCTCCGTGTTCCTGTTCGACAAGATCATGACAGACATCCCTTTGCAGCGGTTTAAGGCAGAGGGGACAATATCGGTCCATGAACCTTGAGTCGGGGCTGTAAGGGTAAAAAAGGCCGAATCGTCGTTCGCGGGCGGGACGCCGTTGGTTGCCCTTCCCCAACCTGTTCTCGAGAAAAAGATTTTGTCTGAAGGGGTATAATGTAGCCCTGGGTATAGGTTCGGGAAAAGCTTGTCGTCGCCGTCCACTTCGGCAAAGGTGTCTGTAGCCTCTGAAAAAACTTCCATGTCGCCGTGACCGTGTCCGCAAACAACGAGCACCCTTTTGTCGGGAAGCGCAACACAGGTGGGATACCATCGGGACTCCACCATCAAGCCTGCCGCCCGGATCCATTCTTTGGTCTTGGGGTTGAACCTGAACCCTTTGTTCGCCACCGATACGTGCAGGTCGCCACCGCCACCTGCCACAAATAGCTGCCCATCAGATAAAAAGCAGTGGCCGCTGCAAAACAGCGCGTAGTCTGGGTTAGTCACGGGGTATTCAAAACTGGCGCTCACCTCATTGCCCGGATCCCAAATCGGAGTTGGCCAACCGTCATTGTTGAAATCAGCGGGAATCAACAACACTTTTCCCGTATGGAGCACAGCCGCATGGGCAACTTCGTGCGGCGTGTTATACGGTAAAGTTTTCCACCTGCCTGCATCTGCGAAGTTGGTGTCGTAACGCGGTGGGGTCACTATGGAAGGGGCTTTGTAGGTATGGGGCTCGCCCAGGCTTTCAGGGGCAGTCCAAGGGCGGATAAAATGTTCAACGCCAAAAGCATCAATCGAATGCCCGGTTGACCAGGGTTCCACGAGTTCGTCCATTGCTGCGGACTCTGAGCCATAGATCAGTTCGGGATCCAGCCGGTCGGTGTGTGCCGGATCGGTTTGCCAGCGCGTGAACAACCGGTCAACATTGGCGTGCAACAGGAACACGATAGGGTCTCTAAAAGATGTATGGCCGTCAGAAAGCGTACCGCCAATGAGCCCATGAGAGGTGTTGTGCGCGCCTTCCAGCAATGCCCGCATGGCTTGGTAGTCGGCAGCTTCAACAATTGCCGTATCAGTGGCAGCAGGTATGGTGCCGCCAGAATATGCGCGGGTAAGGGTACGCGGTGGGTCGGCTGGGTTCTTGTTCGCTGGATCGAAAGCGCTGTCGCCCCGATATGGGTCTGCGCCGGGCACATAAAAACCCGCTGCCAGCCAGGGATCACCTGCATCGCCGCTGCCGCCACCCATAAAAGCAGGGCTGAATAGCGGTGACGCATCCCGGGTCCAGTCCCAATAATGGAGCGACAAGCGGGAATCTACCATGCGCAGCAGGGCTTCGAACCTGTTGACCAACTCTCGATGCCAGGGGAGGAATTCTGGGCCCCCATGCACGTGCGTTGCCTGGTGTATCTCATCCTGCTTGAACCAAAAGCTCACCCCGCCAGGCGGAGTATCTGTTCTGGCGCCCGCAAAAAAGCGGTTGTGCAACTCGACGATTGCGTTTTTCAGCAATAGCCTTTCTTCTGCATCCACATCCAGGATGCTCCTGCGAATACCATCTCCTAATGCCATTTTGATCGGTTTTTTGAATTGCCTACTCTTGGTGCGGATTTTCGGCAGACTCCGTTTATTTCAACAAAACAAGTTTCTGGCTTATGGTTTTGCCTTTGCATACAAACAGGAGGTTGTAAACACCCGGAGCTAAATGCGAGGCATCGAAATAGGCCTCGTGTTGGCCTACTGGTTCCGTTTCCCCATTTCTGAGGTGCCGTACAACGGCGCTGGATTGGCTGCTGATGCTGATCCACACAGGCGCTTCTTCCGGCAAGTTGTACTGTACCAGAAACTGCCCGCTGGAAGGGTTGGGCGATACCAGCAAAGTCGGCGTATTGGGCTGAACAAGGGAAGCTCCAGCTGAACGCGGTGTATTTGCCGCAGGTTTCGTGCTGCCATCGCAATCCTGTATGACCGCATGGAAGCGGCTTCCTGCCTGTGCCGAGAAGCCTGTGCCGGAAGGGTCGGGCAGCAAGCGGATGCTTCGCCCTGCGCGGTATTCTACCACGGCGCCACTGGCGACCACGTTGCTGGCTTGGATTTCAAAATCTGCATCGTACCCAATTGTCGTGTTCAAGCCAAGGGTTCCCGGGTCTGTTTGGGTCAGGCGCAGGTTGGCCGGGCAATTTCCACAGTAATCGCTGATCACCCCGGGGCGCAGCATTTCGAGGGCATCGTGCATCCTGACGGATTGGCCATGGGTGAAAAGGTTCATGCAAAGGTCGTCTGTGAAGTCCATGAAGTTCATGAACATTTCATTGTTGCCGCAAGATACCTTGGGGTGGCTTGGGCAGCCAGCATTTTCGTCGGCCTGGTTGGGAGTGTCCGCTACCTCATCTGTTCCGGTACATAGGCCCAAATCGTCGCCCCAAATATGGTACAAGTGCAGCCAATGCCCAACTTCGTGGGTCAGGGAGCGCCCCCTGTCGAACGGCCCCCCGTCGCCAGAAGGCGAGGTGAGCGATCCGACGGTAGAAGACACAACCACTACCCCGTCTGTTTCGTCTGCGCCCATGTCGGGCAATTGGGCATAGCCCAGCAGCACCGGTGCGCAGGCATCGTCAATTTTTTGCGTGACCCAGATGTTCAGGTAGAGGCGCGAATTCCAGGTGGTAGGCACTTTTATGTTCATATCGATGTACGATGTTTCCCAGCAAGCTGCGAGGCTGACGCCTGGCAGGGTTCCGATGTTGACCCGATCGATGCCGTTGGTGGGGTTGCCATCGGGGTCGGTATCGGCAAAACAGAACTGGACTTCCACATCGGCGGCTTCATCGAGGAATTCTAAAGGGGTACTTGCCGCGTCTGTATTGTTGCGGCTGTAATCATCGTTCAACTGGTTCATCTGGGCTATGATCTGCGCATCGCTGATGTTTTCGCTCGTGCCGACAGGGTCGCCGTCGTGGATGATATGGAACACCACGGGGATGGTGATAACGCGCTTGAAAAACTTCGCTGACTGGTCGGAGTGTTGGCTCAGCGCGGCGTCCTGCCGAGCCCTTTTTTGTAAAAGCTCCGGGTGTTTTTTTGCCATCCATTCGAAATGCTCCATGGTATAGCAGCGCTTTTGCAGATTTTGAGCCATGGTGGTATGGGCAAAGCCAAACAAGAGGCCGCAAAACAAGATTGCCGTGATCCTGCCGGAGCCGAGGCTCCTGCGGGTTTGCTGGTGAAGAAATGCAGGTTTCATGCTGTTGGGATTTGTTTTGGTTGAGATTTGGTCGGCCAATTTCCTTCGGAGCTGAAACTGCTTCATTTCTTTTGTCCTAATGCGTGTTTCAGCGCTGTGTTCTCTGCCTCCAAGGCATTCAGCCTTTTTTCGAGCGCAATGAGGTGGAGGTAAAGCTCTTCGATCTTTTCCATCTGAACTGTTTGCATGCTGCCGAGGCCAAGACCCTTTTCAGCTACCTCAGCCTGAGATGGTACCCCGGGCAGGTGGCCATTTTTTTGCACAAAGCCCTCAACAACGGAGAGCGGCTGCAATTGGCGGCCAGGTGCGAAAACATAGTCTGGCCAGTTTATTTTCAGCTTGACCACCACCTCCTCAGTGAGAATACTCCCTCCCACATACAAGGAGTGATCAGGCAATCCTGTTGTTGACACCGTTCCCGGGCCAATGGCCACTTTGCCGACTAACCGGGATGCCCCTTCAACACTAAGATTGCCGTTGCCGGGAAGGCTGGTAGAGATGGTGGCGTTGCCGGTTATTCTCGTATCGCCCCTAATGATGGCCGCCGACCCACCGGGCAGATTGTTCACCGTGAGCATGTACGCAGCATCGACAGCGGCAGGAGGCGTTGGAGGGTGGTTCCCGCCGATAGAAACGTTGGTGCCATTATCGAACACCTGGCTGTTTTCCAAAGTGCTCGACGGGTCGCCGGGCGTTGCGCCCTTGAACCGCGGCAGTCGCCCTACGTTGCCGTTGATGTCTTCGCTGGTGAGCAGTTTGTACCAAGCCCCTGCCCAGGCGAGATTGTTTTCCGGGTCGCGGCGCGTCCAAATGCCGTCTTGGCCAAAAAACAGCTGGTGATCATAGGCGCCGCCACCTGGGGCAAGGCTCAGCACACCGCCGAAGTTGTTGACCATAGGGATAGGCGGAACGCCCAAAATTGAACGGAACTTCCGTTCAAAGTAGGCTTCGTCCGTATAGGAACTTGGAGGGTCATTCAACGCCGACAGTTGGTCAAAGTGGATGCGCCCGTGAAATCGCCCGCTGGTATGGGTGTTGCCCACCACATCGAGGTTGAAAGCAGGGGCAAGGATACCAATGCCCACCAGGCCTGTTTCGGTCAGTATCATGTTGTCGTTGAGGCTGCTGCCGTCATTGGTGCTGAATATCATGTTGGCGGTGAGCGAGCCAGGGGTGGTCGCACGGGTTACCGACTTGATGCTGGCGCCTGTTCGGATAGCGGAAATGGCGGTAAGGCCGTTCCACTTCAAGGTGCCAAGAATATCGCCTGTTACGATGGAAGTCGGCGAGTTGCCGCCACCGCTGCTGTTATGGCGGTACATGATCAGTTCAGGCTTTACACCTGAGGCTTGGGCGAATGATTCTTGCGCGCAAATGCCAATGACAATCAGGGCAAAAAGGGCAATGGATAGGTTCTTTCTGGTCATTTTTTTGAATTTTGAATATGGTCAACTTGTAAAGTCTATTTAAAACCAAGGCGTGCTCAAAACACTTGATTTTGGATTGATAATCAATCACGATTAAATCATGTGCAAATTTTAACCAGCATGAAATAAAAATTTGTAAATAAGTTGGAAATAAGTTGGAAATAAGTGGCGGCCGCCGCACTTTTGTGGCGCAAAAAAGACCATCCACCTTAAAAACAGCCACCCCATGCATGCCACTGACTTCTCAGCTTTCCGCATCATTATTTCCAATTTGCACGAAAAGGCGTTCAACGAGCCAATTTCCAAACTCACTTACAGCAAAGCCCAAATGCTCAGCTGGCTCATCTATGAGTCAACGGGAGCATTGTTGAGTTACAAATCGCTCAGCAACTATGTTGAAACAAGCTTAAATGGCTGTCATGAAAAGCTCAACCCCAATCTTTCGACTTTAAGTATCCTGGCAGAATTTGTGTGCGGGAAACAGGGCGAAAAGCTCCCGCCGCTGGCGCGCTGGTGGCGCTACAGAGAGCAAGTACTGGGAGGGGTTGAAAGAATGTAGCTTTCGCGTCAAATGCGGGTTTTCCCTTGCCAAGAATTCGGCTATTGAAGCTGAATGATTTAACTTGCACTCCGAAATTTCCACAAAGCTACTTTTAAGCAACCCAAACGTAATCTCATGACTAAATACTACCTTACCCTCGCGATCGCCCTGATGCTTGGCCTGAGCTATTCTTATGCGCAAAATCCCTATTACTACCACGTAAAAGCAAACTTTAACACACCTCCCTTTTGCTTTTTTTCTGGCGCTAAACTGGAAGTAAAGGGAGTGGATGCCTTAGGCGAAGCTTTTCATTACTTCGTGACAGACCTCAACCTCGAGGCTATTGTGCCCGCTGGAAGCTCCGGGACCATAACGCCGATAAAAGATGAAAACCCCTTAAATGGCGTGACAACCTATGACAGGGTGCTGTTAACCCGTCATTACAAGGGCACCGAGTTGCTCGGCAGCCCTTATTTTATCATCGCCGCAGATGTCAACAGAGACGGTATCCTCAATTCGAAAGACAGCACCGAAATGACCCGGCTGATCTTGGGGATGGACGAGAATTTTGCACATAATACTTCTTGGCGCTTCGTGCTCTACAACTACGACTTCCAATCACCGACATCCCCGCTCGGCGAGCCATTCCCTGAGTCCTACTCGTTCAGCAATATCCAGGGCGACCATGAGGTCAATTTTATACCCATAAAAATCGGCGACCTGAACGGCACGGCTGACTGTAACAGCTTCACGGGAGGATTTGAGGGTACCAGGATGGGCAACAACCCGCAATTTTCGTCAGATACCGCTGATGTGGAACCGCCAGTGGTCACCTGCCTGAACGGGCTCCAGGCCAATATCATGCCCACCAAAATGGTAACGCTCTGGGCCAGCGATTTTGTGGCCTCGGCCTCGGACAACGTTACCCCTTTCCTTCAGCTTAAATTCGGCATCCGCGAAGCCGGGACGGGCAGCGGCTTCCCCGTGAACGCAAACGGGAACCCGGTGACCAGCATCACCTTCGATTGTGAAAAATTAGGCATGCAAAGCATTGAGGTGTGGGCGATAGACCAGCAAGGGAATGCCGATTTTTGCATTGCACCATTGCAGATTTTGGACAACAACAACCAATGCGTCAACAATGGATTGGAGGGAAATCTCTGTTTTAAAGAGTATTGCAGCGGAATGGGCATGACGGATGTTGGCCTGCGGATATATCCAGATTCCCTCCAAACCAATCCGCCAGTTTTATTTTATCAAGCTGGCTTTGACATTGCCTGCTTTGATGTGCCCCATTTTGCGCCCATCGATTCCAATTATGTTATTGCGTTTACGAAGGACGACAATCCGCTGAACGGGGTCACAGGTTTCGATGTACAACGCTTGAGCAGGCATTTGCAAGGGATAGAACCATTTACTGAAGCCTGGCAATGGGTCGCCGCCGATGCCAACCTCGACAATGTGGTAAATGCTCAGGACAGTGTGACCATCGTTCAATTGATTCTAGGCATTTATCAAAGTTTGCCTCATGATGTATCCTGGCGCTTCGTCCGCGCGGGGTATGTATTCCCCAGCCCCAACCCCTTGTCGCAGCCATTGCCCGAAACCATCCGAGCCAGCGAACTGGCCGATTCGGCCCAGGTTACGTTTTATGGGATAAAAATTGGAGATTTTACGATCAATTGCCAGCCTCAGACGCCTGTAACAACTTTGCCCAACGCGGTGAATTTCTATGCTGCCGTCAACCCAAACCCGACTTCTGGAAGCACTACACTCGCTGTTTATTCGGAACAAAGCACAGCGGCGCACCTGCAAATCCGCGACATGTCGGGAAAGCTGCGCTATGAAACCAGCGTTCAATTGAGCGCAGGCAAACAATCGCTGGAAATCCCGGAATCTGCCCTGGCATATCCGGGAATGTATTGCTGGAATTTGCAGGTGGGCAACAAGTTGCAATCGGGGAAGCTGATCCGGCATTGATAAGCGGGTTGTGGTATAAATGCTGAACTGTTGTGGCAAATTATACTATGATTCACCAGATTTTTGTGATTAAGTATGATTGATTCAACTGATCTTCAATTGATTACAAAGATCGGCATGCACAAAAACAAGCGGCGCGATGTATAACTGTTAGAAGTTGTTGAATAAAGCCCCAAATTTGCCCGAAAATTCAACAACCCAATCATGCGTTTCCTTTCAAGTGCAATGTTTGTCGCCGTGCTCGCCCAGCTGTTCACAGCCTGTCTCCAAACTGCCAACGACCGGCCATTGCCCATCCTGGGTGAGCGCGACATCTCGCCCGCGGGCGATACCATTTACCCTACCATTCCCGATTTTCAATTCATCGACCAGGACAGCCAGATCGTGAACAATGCCACTTTTGCCGGCAAGGCTTATGTCGTGGATTTTTTCTTCATCCATTGCCCTACGATATGCCCAAAAGTGAAAGCCAATGGGCTGCGGGTGTACAAAAAATTCAAGGACAATGATGGTTTGCTGATGCTCTCGCACTCCATTGATATTCGCAACGACACCGTGGCCGCTCTCAAGCACCACGCAGACAAACTGGGCATCTCTTCCAAAAAATGGCACCTCGTCACTGGCGATCATGATGCCATCTATGCCATTGCAAACAACTACTTCAGCGTGGCCACCGAAGACCCCAGCGCGCCCGGCGGCTTCGACCACTCCGGCCGCCTGATTCTGGTGGACAAAAACCGCCACGTCCGCTCTTTTTGCGATGGCACCAATGCCGAGTCAGTGGACAGATTTATGCTCGACATCGAAAAACTGTTAAAAGAAAAGTGAGGTTGATAGCGGCATACGGTCAGCCATGCCCTGCCATTCCGCAATCCGCATTCCACATTCCGCATTCGAAAATCACTCGTTTGCTTTCCACACCCGCAGCACGTTCCCGCTGCATATCTTCCGAATGTCGTCGTCGGAATAGCCACGCCGCATGAGTTCTTCCAGCAGGTTGGGGAACATGCTCACATCGGCCAGATCGGGCGGCAGGGCAGCCCCTACCCCATCGAAATCGCTGCCGAGCCCGATGTAATCGATGCCCACCAGGTTTTTGATATGGTCGATATGGTCGGCTACTTCACGGACGGAAATCCAGAAAGGTTCTCCGTTCTTTTGGCCATATTCCTTGTAAAATGCAGCGGCTTCCGGGCCATGTTCCGGAATTTTCTGCGCTTCACGGGTGGAGTCGGCCATTTTCCAGGCTGCTCGCACTTTGCCGCCCAGGAAAAACTGGCTGAAAGGCACTTGCACCACGCCATTGGTTTTAGCTATTGCTTTGATGAGGGTATCGGAAAGGTTGCGCTCAAAACCCGGTGTGAAATGCCGGCAAGCAGAATGGGTAGCAATCAGTGGCTTTTTGGCTTCCTCCAGTACATCCCAGATGGCATCATCGCTCAGGTGACTCACGTCCACCATGATGCCCACCCTGTTCATCTCGCGAACGACCTCCCGGCCGAAGCTGCTGAGGCCGCCATGTCTATGCAGGGTATCGTAGGAAGAATCGCAAATCTGGTTGTCGCGGCTGTGGGTAAGCGTCACATAACGGATGCCGCGTTGGTGGAAATAGGCGACATCGGCAAGGGTTTCGATCGGGGCGCCATTCTCCATGCCCATGGGGAGGGAAATGATGCCTTTGCTGAAATTGGCCTGCAGGTCGTCTGCTTTCGTCGGTATGGCAAATTTGTCTGGGAAGTCCTTGGCAATGGCAAACACCATATCTATCAGGGAATCAGCTACTTGCTTCGCCCTTCCTGCTTCATTTTGGTATTTGGCTGGAATATAGATCGACATAAAGGGTCCGTACAAGCCCCCTTTTTTTGCGCGTTCGTAATCGAAATTGCCGTCGGGGTTTTGGATAGCCCATTTTGTGTAGCCCGGCTTGTACCATTTCTCGAACTCCACCAGGTGCCACGGAAAGTCGATGTGGGTGTCCACGATCATGGTGGTTTTCAAGAGTTCCTGGACGCGGGCTTTGTAGTCGCCTGAGGTAGCCGGTTTGTTATCGGTGCAGGCAGTAATAGCGGCAAAGAGGAGTATCAAAAGGGCAAGTCGTTGCATGGTGGGCAAAATTATACTGTGATTAAAGTGATTTGTATGATTTGAGTGATTAAAAACATATGATTTTCAAATGATTATGTGATCGTGATTTTCACAACCACTTTGCGTTGACTATAGAATGAGGTGACAAACATATCGCAATTCCAGCTTTCAACACAGAGATTTTTTAACACATAGGGGCATAGGACACATAGGACACATAGTTTTTAAAAATCCAGGTTCTCTTCTATGTGTTCTATGTCCCTATGTCCCTATGTGTTAAAAAAAAACTATGTGTACTCACCCCCGCACCAGTTTTTGCGCTTTTTGCCAACGCTCAGCCCGCAACACCATCATATACACGCCTGCCGGAACGCTAGCGCCTTGGTTGTCAATGCCTCTCCAAGTCCAGTATTGGCTACCAGACAGCGTGCCGAATTGCTTTGAAAACACAAGGTTGCCTTGTACGTCCAACACTTCAAGGTTCAATTTGCTGCTTTCGGGCATTTCCCAGGCAACGTTCAAGACATCCTCGAAAGGATTTGGCGTAGTTGTCAGCCGCAACTCGGGCCCGGCCAGGGGCAGCACTTTTGATACTCCGCTCACAAAAATGTTGTCAATGGTAACAAGTTCCGCATTGGCATTGGTGCTGACGCATATTTGAAGGTTCATGATATCGCCGGCATTGACCTGGATGGCCGGGAAATTTGTTTGCCCGCTACCGTTGTTGTTGCCTACATTATTTTCATATTTTACTGTATAAGCTGGGTCGCCGTCGGCGCCGATAATGTTTGGGTGGCGCACCCAATTACCCCCATTGATCTGGTATTCCACATTGATGTACTCCAAGGGGATGGTTTGGCCGGCATCAAGGCCCATCCATCCGAGTTGGGCAGTGTATTGGACGGTGCCGGAACTGAGAACGCTAAGGTCTGGGCTAAGCCAGCAAACTTCCTGGTCAAGGTCTATGCATTCCAGGTGCCCATCGGGCACTGTCATAAAATAATCGGAAATGTCCCGGCCAAATTCAGCAGGCGGCTGCAGCTCCCAGGTGGACAGCGACCAGTTCACCTGGCTAAAATCGTTTTCGTTGTCTAACAGGTATCCTTGAAACGGGGTGTCGAACGTTTCATGGTATTGCGCGTTGGAGGCAACAGCAAGGAAAAGCAATGGCAACAATAGTAGTATTCTGATCATGGTACAAATATTTGAATTCAAGTTTTCGCAAATAAAGGGCACGAAAAATGCCCCCACAAGCGTAAATATACTGGTTTTTTCGAACCCGTATTTATACCTGGTACTCAAAACTGCGGTTGCGCCGTAAAAAACATTCAAATTTCCGTCCACTTGCAGCAAGCACCACATATTTGGAAAACTGTTGGCCCATTGTCTAATTTCGCCCAAAAATCGACCCGTTGTCCGCACAAAAAATAATTCTCATTTCCCCGGCGCACCCACTGCGCGGCGGCATCGCCGCCTCTTCTGAAAGGCTGGCCCAGGCGCTGCAGGCAACAGGCCATGAGGTGCTCATTTACTCCTTCTCCTTGCAATACCCAGCCTTCCTTTTCCCTGGGAAATCGCAGTACAGCGACGAGCCCGCGCCTGGCGGCCTGACCATAAGAACCCGGCTCAATTCTGTCAACCCTTTCAATTGGCTGGTGGTCGGGAGAGAAATCGCCCGGGAAAAGCCAGACCGGGTCATCGTCCGTTTCTGGCTGCCCTTGATGGGCCCCTGTTTGGGCACGGTGCTGCGCGTGACTCGATTTTTTTCAAAAAAACATTTTGCTATCACTGGCTTGGTGGACAATATCATCCCCCACGAAAAGCGGCCTGGAGACAAGCCTTTTGCCCGGTACTTTGTGGGCGCCTGCGACGATTTTGTGGTGATGTCCAAATCAGTGGGGGAAGAAATACAGTCATTTGCCCAAAAACCGGTGCGTTTCGCGCCCCATCCTTTGTACGACACCTATGGCGATCCCGTGCCGAAATCGGAGGCCCGCAAGGCGCTCGACATTCCCCAACAAGTGCCAATTGTGCTGTTTTTTGGCTTTATCCGAAGGTACAAGGGCTTGGACCTGTTGCTGGAAGCACTGGCACAAACGCCTGAAATTCAGGCTATTGTCGCTGGGGAATGTTACGAAGATTGGGCTTTTTACCAGCAGATCATCGAAAAGCACCAGCTTGGGCGACGGGTGTACCTGTTCACAGATTTTATCCCTACCGAGCAGGTACGGGTGTTTTTCTCCGCTGCCGACTTAGTGGTGCAGCCATACCGAAGCGCCACGCAAAGCGGTATCTCCCAAATTGCCTATCATTTTGAAAAGCCGATGGTGGTCACCAACGTGGGCGGGCTGGCGGAAATCGTGACGGATGGGGTTTCCGGGTACGTGGCAGAGCCTGCGGCGGAGGCTATTGCAGGGGCGATACGGGATTTTTTTGAAGGAAACCGTGAAGAAGCGATAAAAAAGGGGGCAAAAGCCGAAAAAAACCGGTTTTCATGGCAGCATTTGGTCGAAGCGCTTTTGGGGAAAAGCTAATACATGTTTTTGTGATCCCGACTGGGCTCGAACCAGTAACCTACAGCTTAGAAGGCTGTTGCACTATCCATTGTGCTACGGGACCAAAATTCTATTCGCCGCAAAAATAGCAACATTTGTGGAGCTTAACCCTGCCCCCATGCCAGAAAGTTCAACCCAACATTTTTTTGCGCCTTTTCCTCCCATCTCGCAACTTTCCCTTATCTTTTCCTAATCAAAAACGAGCCAAGCAAAAACCATGGATCAAACAACTGTCACCAACGTCCAAATCGAGGCATCCTGGAAGCAGGTGCTGGAGGAAGAATTCTACAAGCCCTATTTCAGCGAGATCAAAAACGTGCTGCTTGAGGCCAAGAAAGCCGGGAAAACCATCTACCCGCCCGGCCCGCTCATTTTCAACGCTTTCAACAAAACGCCTTTCGACCAAGTGAAGGTGGTCATCCTCGGCCAGGACCCCTACCACAACCCCGGCGAAGCGATGGGGCTGTGCTTTTCTGTTCCACAAGGGGTGAAAGTGCCGCCCTCGCTCCTCAACATTTACAAAGAAATAAAATCTGAACTGGGCATCGAACCGCCCAAGCACGGCGACCTCACAAAATGGGCCGAACAAGGCGTGCTGCTCCTAAATGCCATGCTCACGGTGGAAGCACGGCAGCCGGCATCGCACCAAAAAATCGGCTGGCAAACCTTCACCGATGCGGTCATAAAAAGCATTTCCGACAAAAAAGAAGGGATCGTGTTCCTGCTCTGGGGCAATTTTGCCAAAGGTAAAAAGCACCTGATCGACGAATCGAGGCACTACGTCCTGGAGGCCGCCCACCCTTCGCCGCTGGCGGGCAACGCTTTCCATGGCTGCGGGCATTTTGCTTACACCAATGAAATACTGGTATCGCAAGGCAAGCAAGCAATCGATTGGACACCTTGATGCTGGATGCTGGATGCTGGATGCTGGATGCTGGATGCTGGATGCTGGATG
>CAZULM010000034.1:0-60667 GCA_964621185.1 uncultured Saprospiraceae bacterium
CCTGGGCCGGTGCTGGCGCAACGCGCGCCCGTCATGCCCGCAGCATCGTTCAGGTCGCGGATGTACAGTTGCCGGTCGCTGTTGTACACGCTGAAAACAGCTGTGAGCGTGCCTTTGCCTGTTGGCGTGAGGGCGGCTGCAAAATCGGCGTAGCCGCTGGAGCGCACCAGCACCTTGGCGCCGGAACAGTTCTCCAGTTCGCGGTTCAGGCTGCTGTTGGTGGCCGCATCGGCCCAGGGGCGCGCGGCGTCGCATTGGGTGAACTGCACGTCCTCCATTTTGATGAGGGTACTGATGAGATCGACGTGGGCGGCGCTGTTGAGCTCGTTCATGGTGACCACCCGCGGTGTTACGGGCACGTTGTTGCAGCCGCGCACGATGTGGAGGCGCTCCTGCGCTTCGGTCAGGCCGAAGGTTTCCAGGGTATTGCCCTGCTGCGCCACCGAGCCGATGAGCTGGATCACGCCGTTGTAATCGCTCAGCATCAGTCCTTTGCAGCGCACATATATCTCGCGGCCAACGGGGTACGACTGGTACAGGAAGGCGTTGTCGATCTTGATCTCAATGCCCGCCGAGCCATCCTGCACGACTAATGTTTTGTAAAAATTGCCCAACCGGTCGTCGGAAATCACCGATCCTTTGATGATGATTTCTTCGGTGATGGCATCGGGCACGCCGATGGAGAGGCGCATGGCTTTCAGGGCCTTGATGGTGGTTGTGGCCGTGAGGTTAACCTTGCAGTCGCCCACCGGCGGCTCGTCGAACTGGTTTTTCACGCAGGAAAACAGGCCAAGTGCCAGGAACAGCACAGTGGCGGAAAGGAGCAGGTTGTTTTTTATGAATGCCATATTGTTAGCGATTGAATTTCTTTGAAAATGGAAGTAATGTCGAGTGGTTTTTCGGATTAAATCCTGAAGGTGAGGCTTGCGAAGTAATTCAGCCCGAACGCGTATATCAGCTCGTCGGCGTAGAAACGCGGGTCGGTCACGTCGTTGCGGAAGGCGTTGCGGTAAACCTCGCGGCCAGAAAGCAATATATTCTGGTTGTTCAGGATATTGTTGACGCCCAGGTTCAGGTTCAGGAAATAGCGCTTCCCGCTGCGCTCGATCATGAAAGATTTCCCACCAAAAAAGTCCAGGGTATAGTTAGATGGCATTTTTTGCTGGTCGATGATGGTGCGGTAAACGTCGGTGCTGCGGTCGATGTCGGCCACGAACTGGGAAGTGCGCCGCACACGGTCGAACTCGTAGTAGGAATCGCCGGCGTAGTTCAAGGTCAGGGAAGCGAACCAGAACTGCTTGCCCTCGTATTTGATGCCGAAGGAGGCCGCAGTTTGTGGCGTGCGCGGCACATAAAAGTCTTTTTGGTAAACGATGCCGGGCTTGATGATGGGCGCGCCGGAATTGTCGAGCGAGATGAGCAGGTCGGGGCGGTTGGTGTACACGTATTTGCCCACCGATGCGGCGGCGGTGAACACCCAGCTCGGCACCGGCTTGGCCTCGATGGCCGCTTCGATGCCGGCATGGCGGCGGTCCATGCCCTGCAGCACCGTGGAGCCGAAGAACAGCGGCTGCTCTACGATGGCTGCCAGCGCGGCGGGGTCGGTGCCAAGGTCGAGCGTCGCCAGGTCGAGGGCTTCGATGACCCGCAACACCGACCATTGGCTGGTGAAAACATTGTCGGTCTCGTTTTTGAAATCGGTCAGGTAGCCCGTGAGGCGCGCGTGGTATTTCGGGTTGCGCCACAGGTAGCCGCCTTCAATGCTTTGTATTTCCGACACTTCGATGTTCGGCACCGTGTAGTCGCGGGTGCGCGGCTGGAAGAACGCGTTTTGGAACAGCGGCGCCTGCGTGCCGGTGTAGGCATTGGCGT
The DNA here is from genome assembly GCA_964621185.1 of uncultured Saprospiraceae bacterium. Taxonomy (GTDB): domain Bacteria; phylum Bacteroidota; class Bacteroidia; order Chitinophagales; family Saprospiraceae; genus M3007. The sequence goes on from CAZULM010000034.1 coordinate 1,873, forward strand.
ACAGGTAGTTGCGGCCGTTCATTTTGAAAGTAGCGCCGCCTTTCAACCCGTAAGTGTTGAAGCTGAGGGTTTTGGAATCGCCTAAGGAATTGTTCGGGAAACGGCCGCTCTGCATGTATCCGGTGCGCCACATCTGGGTGTTGCCGATCTCTGCAGAGGCAAAGAACTGGAAGCGGCTGAGGGAGAGCTGTGCCTGGCCCCAGGCGCCGCTTTTGCGGATGTTCTCGTCGTAATTCCAGCCGAACACTTCGCCCTCTCCGATCACGTTGTTGGGGTGCAGCAGGTCGTTGTTGCGGGAAAGCTGGTCGGTAGGGTCGTCGAAGTTGCCGAGGAAGTCCCAATCGACAAAAAAGTCGGCGCCGAGCAGGTCGTCCACCAATTTGTAGTTTTTGCCCTTGTAATAGGCGTAGTTGGCGCCGCCGGTCAGGGTGACCTTCGTGTTGAGGTTGTGGCTGAGTACGAGGTTTAGGCCGGCCTCCGTGTTGGCGGAGTGCTGGTTTTCGAGGATATAGATGGCGTTCCTGCCGGTGAGGCTCTGGCCGCTGTTGTCGGCATTGTCGATGGTGACGTTGTTCAGGAGGTTGGCATCGTAGATGGCGGCCCAGTTGACTTGGCGGAACGACACGTCGTTAGCCAACATGCTGGCCTGTAAAGCGCCCATTTCCGGGCTCTCAAAGCTGCTGGGCAGCCGGCGGTTGAAGTCGGGGTTGGGGTTTTTGCCGCTGATGAAGTTCAGGCGGCCAAAATCGCTGTTGCCGCTCTGGCCATAGAGCGAGGCCATGCCCCTGGTTTTGGCAGAGGGTGTCCAGTCATAGCGGATGATAGCGGTGGGTTGGTGGCTTTGCACCACGGAGGCGTTGCGTTTTTTGTCGTTCCAATAACCCCAGAGCGGGTTGTAGTAATTGCTGCCGGCCAGGTCGAACATTTCCTGGAAGCTGTCGGCGCTGCGCCCGCGCTTGGTCGGCGCGCCGAAGGCCGTCACGCTCAGGCTGTGCTTGTCGTTGATCTTTTTGTCAACCCCGATAAAGTACGACCATGCGTCCATGAAGGTGCCTTCCACGTAGCCTTCTTGTCCCCAGCGACGGCTGACGGAAAGGCTCACGGCCCAGCCATCGGGCATCATGCCGGTGCTGGCGGTGGCCATCAGGCGGTTGCGGTAGGTGCGGTTGGCGCTGGCGTAGCTGACCCGGAACTGCTTGCGCTGGTTGCTGGCGCGGGTGTCGATGAGGGTAGCGCCCCCAGGGCCGCCGAAGGCGAAGCTGGCAGCGTCGAGGCCGACGCTGGTGTTGCGCAGGCGCAGCACGTCGTTGAGGCCGCCGAACTCGCTGAAGGAGGTAAAGCCCGTTTCTAAGTCGTTGAAAGGCATGCCGTTGATGTAGGTCTGGAACATGCCGCCGTCGTAGCCGCGCTCGCGGAAGCGGAAAGTGCTCCAGTTGTAGCCCGAAGCTTGCTGGAATACGTCGCGGCTGGCAGTCAGCAGGTTGGATACGCCCCCGGAGCCTTCCGTTTCGGCATCGGCTTCTTCCAAAGTGATGGTCGGGATATCGGTGGCGATGTTGGCGGCGTTGGGGTCGCGCTTGAGCTTTGCATCCACGTGGTTGCGCTTGTTGTCCCGGATGTTGATCGGTATTTCCAGGGGCAAGTAGCCAACGCGGGAGACAACGATTGTTTGCGCGCCGGTAGGGACTTTTTCAAGGGTGAAGTTGCCGCGCGTGTCGGTAACCGCGAATTGCCCGGTGCCGGTCGCCACGACCGATACATCGGCCAGTGCGAGGTTGTTGTCCGCGTCTTTCACCGTGCCGCTCAGGGCAGCGGTTTGCGCAGTGCTCATTGCCTGGGATAAAATCAATGCCAGGCCAATGGAAACTAATTTTTGAAACATTCAGATAATTTAAAATTGAGAATTGATGTGGTGTAAGGCAGCAGAGCTTGAGAATAGGGGAGTGGAAGATATTTGGTATGCCTCGGTGACTGAATCACCGCTCAAAGGTAGCAAAACGAATCTTCGCCAGCTAGCTTGCAAGGGTGTTAAATTTCTGCAAAGTTGGCGGCTTTTGCCGCTTTTTTGGCGTTTCTTTGTCGCTGCATCGCCCCGCCGCCAAATATCGTACCCGTAACAGGCTCAACCTGACTTTATGCAACTGCCTGTTTTCAAACTACTTGTACATTCCATGAATAAATTGAACACCATCTTTTTCCTCCTAACCCTCCCGTTGTTGGCAATATGCCAGAAAAGCGACGACTACAAGGTTGCCTCCATAGGCTTTTACAACCTAGAAAACTTGTTCGACACCATTGACTCCCCGACCACCAACGACGCGGACTTCCTGCCGCACGGCCGCTTGGCCTGGAACACCGAAAAATATGTGTCAAAACAAGCCAACATGGCCAAAGTGATCTCCTTGCTCGCACAAGAACTCACGCCCGACGGGGTCGCAATCCTGGGCGTGGCGGAAGTGGAGAACCGCAAAGTGTTGGAGGACCTGGTGGCGGAGCCGCAGCTGAAAAGCCGCAACTACCAGATCGTGCATTACGACTCCCCCGACGAGCGCGGCATTGATGTCGGGCTCCTGTACCAGCCTAAATACTTCAGCGTGTCGGGCAGCCGCGCCGTCCCGGTGCCGCTCAAAGACCCGAAAACAGGGGAGCCGGACTATACCCGCGACATCCTGTACGTCAACGGCACCTTCGACGGCGACCCCATGCACATCATGGTGGGGCACTGGCCTTCCCGCCGCGGCGGGGAATCGGGCTCAGCATGGGCAAGGGCAGCAGCAGCAAGCGTGTGCAAATCTTTGGCCGACAGCATCCGCACTGCCGACCCGAACGCTAAGATCGTCATCATGGGCGACCTCAACGACGACCCCGACAACAAGAGCGTCGCGCAGGTTCTGAAAGCCAAGCGCGATGCCGACAAAATGGTGGGCATGGACCTCTACAACCCGATGTACGATATATTCAAGTCTGGCACCGGCACCTTAGCCTACAAAGACTCCTGGAACCTGTTCGACCAGATGATCGTGTCGCAGGGCTTGGTGGACAAAAAAGTAGGCGGCTGGCAACTGTACAAAGCCCAGGTGTTCCGCCAGCCCTGGATGTTCCAGTCCGACGGCGCATTCCGCGGCTACCCGCTGCGCACCTTCGTCGGCGATATTTTCCTCAACGGCTACAGCGACCACTTGCCGGTGTTTTTGTACTTGTTGAAGAAGAAGGATACAAGGAGCTAGGGTTTCTGGTTTCTGGTTTGGTTCGCGCGGTCTGAGGTGGCTTTGAAAAAGTGTTTCAAATTTGACAACGTATTGTGTGAACCTGAAACATGAAGCCCGAAACCCGAAGCCTCATTTTTTAGCCACCCTTGCCCCCGTCTTCAACAAATGCAGCGCCTTTTCCACTGCCGGGTCGTCGCCGTTCATCACTTTGTACATGCCCACTTCGCCGTATAGGGTTTTGGCGATGCGGGCCTTCAGTTGCATCTTGAGCTCGTTGCGGCAGTTGACGAGTTGTTGCGGGTTGTTTTTCACCCCTTGTTTTCCGGCGTAGGCCACCAGTTCGTCCACCATTGAATCGGGGGCGAACCAGGATTGGGCGAATGTGTTCATGTCGCCGGGCATGGCGCTGCGGTCAGCGCTTTCCATCCAACGGGTGGCGAACTGGACGAGGTGCTGGCGCAGCTCAAAGTACAGGTCGTTGGAAAAGGTGGTGTCCAAGGGGATGAAGACATCGGGAGTGATGCCGCCGCCGCCATAGACCACGCGGCCAAAACCGGTGTAGTACTTCGTGCTGTCGGCAAGCTTCCCTTTCGAGGCATCGGACAGTTCCCCGTTCTTCAAGCGGCGCTCGGCATCGTGCGCGTAGTCGTCGTCGTGCTTGTAATCGCGTTGGATGCAGCGGCCGCTGGGGGTGTAGTAGCGCGCGATGGTGAGGCGCAGCCCGCCGCCGTTGCTGAGCGGGTATTGTTCCTGTACCAGTCCTTTGCCATAGGAGCGCCGGCCGATTACCCAGCCCCGATCCCAGTCCTGGATAGCGCCCGCCATGATCTCGCTGGCAGAGGCCGTGCCCTCATCGATCAGCACGGCCACGTTTTGTATGTTGAAACGGGCGCGGCCATTGCTCTTGTACTCTTTTTTGTCGTCGGTACGGCCTTTGGTATATACGAGCAGCTTGCCTTCCGAAAATATTTGGCCGAGTATTTCAGTGGCTTCTTCTAAGTAGCCGCCCGGATTGCCGCGCAAGTCGATGACGAGGTTTTGCAGACCCTGTTCTTCCGCCAGCGGGCGCAGGCCTTCCATGAATTCCTGGTATGTTTTGTCGGTAAACTTGTTGATTTTTATGTAGCCGGTTTGCCCGTCGAGCATGTACGCCACGTCCACGCTGTGCAGGGGAATAAGGGCACGAACAATGTTGAAATAGCGCAGGTTGCCGCCCCTCAAAATACCGAGCTTGACGCTGGAACCTTTTTCGCCCCGCAACTTTTTGTATATCAGGGCATTGTCGATTTTTACACCTGCAATAGTCGTGTCGTTGATGCTCACAATCTTGTCGCCGGGCTGGATGCCCGCGGCTTCAGACGGCCCACCGGCCAGCGGCGTCACCACCTGCATGGTATCTCCCACCATCAGGAACTCGATGCCCACGCCCTCAAAATCGCCGCTCATGTCGTCTTCCACAGCCTTCAGCTCATCGGGGGAGATGTACACCGAGTGCGGGTCGAGCTTGGACAGCAGGTAGTCGAGGGTTTCGTGGCGCAGGTCTTCCACGTCAACCGTGTCCACGTACTTGGATTGCACGTAGCGCAGTATTTCGTCGAGCGTGCCGGCGCCCTTGCCTGCAGCGCCCAGCATCCGCACATTTTCGTCGTAATGCGGCAACTGTTGTCCGATAAACATCCCGATAGCCAGCGTAACAGCCAGTATCAAGGGCAATCTGATTTCGTTTTTGTTCATAAAACTGAATGGGTAATTTGATAATTCGACGATTCGATAATTATACCAGTCCACACTACCTGACATTTTTCTCGCAGATTTCACGCAGATTTGTTTTCACAGATTTCACGCAGAAAAAATCTGTGTCAAATCTGTTTTTTCTGCGTAAAACCTGCGCGCATCAAAACGCCCCGCACCGCTTTGTCCAACAAATAGGATGCCCTAAAATTCATCATTCATCATTCATCATTCATCATTCATCATTCATTTAACCAGTTTCATCTCCTTCAACAAATACCCCGCCCCGCCGAACTTGTCCACGATGAACAAGATATACCGCGCATCCACCATGATGTTGCGGCAGATGGCTGGGTCGTAATTGAGGTCGCTCATGGTTCCTTCCCACACGCGGTCGAAGTTCAGTCCGACTAAGTTGCCGCGGGCATCGAGGGCGGGGCTGCCAGAGTTGCCGCCGGTGGTGTGGTTGGTGCCGAGGAAGCAAACGGGCAGGCGGCCATCTTTGGTGGCGTACCGACCATAATCCTTGGCTTTCCACAGCTCGATGAGCTTTTGCGGCACATCGAACTCGTAATCGCCCGGCACGTATTTTTCCATCACGCCGTCGAGGTCGGTTTGGAACTCGTATTGGACGGCGTCGCGGGGACTGAAACCGCGCACTTTCCCGTAGGTGAGCCGCAGGGTGCTGTTGGCATCGGGGAAAAAGCGCTTTTCTTTGAACACGTCCATCTGGGCGGCCATGTACTGGCGTTGCAGCAGGTTGATCTGCGGCTGCAGCTCCTGGATTTTGGGCTGGATATTGCTGGTGTAGGCATCGTTCAGGGTTTTCCAGAACATCAGTGCCGGGTCTTTGCGCAGGGTTTCGACTATCTTGATGGGCTGTTCGGCGAACAGGGCTTTCAGTTTGTCGCGGTTGTTGATGGCGCTGTTCTGGAACAGGTATGAGGCCAGGCCCGGGTATCCGCCGTGTTTGGCGGCCTCGGTTTTGACGTAATCGCCGCCCCATTCGGGTTTGGCGTTTTCGGCGAACAATTCCATCAGCCCGGCGAAAACGGCTTCGTCCACTGCAGGGCGGTAGTTTTTGAAAAAATCTTCCAGTGCGGGGGCGATATCCCGAATTTTTTGCAAAACAAAGGCTTCGCCGTTCTTCTCGAACACCTCGATCAGGCTGTTCAGGAAGGCGGCTTGCGCCAGTATTTCATTGTTGCGGACACAAGCCTCAAAATAGTACTCCCTGCCCAGGGCGTAGGGTTCAATGTCGCTGTACAGTTGCCGCAGGCGGGGCAGGAGGTTGCCGTACTTGTATTTTAAACCGGGGTTTTGCTCCACGCGTTTGGTGAATTCAGCCTCGTATCCCGCTTTCTTTTCCAAGGCTTTGTAGGTTTTAAGGCCCTGCATTTCGCCTATCCACTTTTTCCAGCCATTGGCGATGCTGGCGTAGCGCGACACGTAGGCAATTTTTACAGCAGGGTCTTTGCGCATGAAGCCGTCCATGATCTTCAGGGCGCGGTCGCGGATGGCTACCCGGGCCGGGTCGATCACTTCAGCCACTTGCCGCACCCCGGCGCCCGTCAGGTACTCGTCGGTGCGGCCGGGGAAGCCATAGACCATGGTGAAATCGCCGGGTTCGACGCCTTTCAGGGAGATGGGCAGGAAGTGCCGCGGGCGGTAAGGCACGTTGTCGGCGGCATAGTCGGCGGGGTGGCCTTCCTTGTCGGCATAGATGCGGAACATGGAAAAGTCGCCCGTGTGCCGGGGCCATACCCAGTTGTCGGTATCGGCGCCGAACTTGCCGATGCTGCTCGGCGGCGCGCCCACAAAGCGCAGGTCGCGGAAGGTTTGGGTGACGAACAGGAAGTACTGGTTGCCATTGTAGAAGGGCCGGATCATCACGTCTTCCCATTTTTCGGTCTTGGTGTTTTTCCTGATCTGTGCCAGGTTTTTGTCGATCTGCGACTGGCGGTCGCGCTCGGCCATGTTTTCCGTAACGAATTGCAGCGCCAGTGCGGTCACGTCTTCCATGCGGACCACGAACATGGCCGTCACGCCGGGCGCGGGCAGTTCAGCTTCGCGATCTTTGGCCCAGTACCCGTTTTCCACGTAGTTGTTTTCTAAGGAGCTGAGTTGCTGGATGGCATCGAAGCCACAGTGGTGGTTGGTGAGCAGCAGGCCTTCGGGGGAGATGAGCTCTCCGGTACAGCCGCCGTCGAACATGCATATCGCGTCTTTCACGCTGGCTTTGGCGACGTTGTACAGGTCGTCGGCGCTGATTTTCATGCCCAGCGACTTCATTTCTTTTTCGTTCTGCTTTTCCAGCATGGAGGGCAGCCACATGCCTTGGGCGCTCAAAAGGGCAGGGAAAAGCAGGAGCAAACAGAAGGATGATAGTTTCATTGTCAACAATTTGGCGGCAAAAATAGGGAAAGCCCACTGCGCAGCGGCAAGGAGATAGCCTTCATCCAGAATTTTATGGGCAAATGACCGGGATTTTGGCTCAAACTGCGAAAATCCAGCCCTATCAGCGCAGCCCGATCACCTTGAACCTGGCGCCATCGGCACGGTTTTCGGGCTTTTCGGCATCGCGCAGCACCTCGAGGGCGGCCTCCCTTTTTTCAGGTTTTTCTTTTGACAGGAAATATTCTGCGTTGCGGACAAGCAGCACGATATCCTGCTTTCCAACTACCTCTAAGGAGCAAAGGCAGTCAAAGAGCGCGTCTAAGTTTTTGCCGAAATAGTCGGGGAAAAACAGCGCTTTGGCCACCCTGGGGTAAAACCCGCGCAATGTCCGCGCCTTGTTGCCGTCGATTTCGGCAACAAACACATCGGCAGGAAAAGAAGGGAGCTTGTCAACAATTTTCATGGTACACTATGATTCGCCTGATTTTTGTGATTGAGTATGATTGATTCAACTGATATTCAATTGATTACAAAGATCGAGATGCACAAAATCAAGCGGCGTGAGGAGTATAAACATCATTCATCGTTCCACCTTCACAAAGCTTTTATAATGGTCTTTCGTGTACCAGGCGCTATGGTCCGAGCCCGTGACTAAGCGTTCCGGGCCCCGGTTTTTTCCTTCTTCTTTTGGCTGCACATCCCATTCCGAATACCGGATGCGCTTTCCGTCGCCAGATTTTGCGGGCAGCTTTTTTTCCCGGTTTTGGAACTCCCTGCCGCCGACATAGCCCTCGGGCGCCTGGCCGTTGCGGCGGATGTAGTCCAGCACGTCGAGCGCGTATTTGGGCACGCCGTTTTGCGTCTGTCCGCCTTGGTGGCCTGAAGTTGTCGTTGGCCCGGGCAATTGTGTCACTGCCTGTTGCCTGTTTTTTACAAACCACACAACGGCAAACAGCAGCGCCAGCAGGATCAGGCGGGCGATGAGGCGTTTACGCGTAGAGGCTGTGGCCATCTAATGAATTTGATAATTTGATAATGAGGGAATTTGATAATGCGCTTCGTGTTTGGGCGCTCGAATTATACGATGATTCGCCTGATTTTTGTGATTGAGTATGGTTGATTCAACTGATGTTCAATCGATTACAAAGATCGGCATGCACAAAACCGAGCGGCGTGAGGTATAAACAGCTAATGAAGGGCTTAAGGGCATAAGGAACACTGAGGGCGAAAAGTTGTCAACTTTTCAAAAGTTGACAACTTTGCATCTTTTCGCGGTCAAGGGCCCACCCAATCACAACACCTTCAGCAGCTCCTGTTCCAGGTTGTCGCGCGGGTTCAGCGCCACCACCTTGCCGTCTTTGCCGATCAGGAAGGTCTTGGGGATGGAGCGCACGCCATAAGTGGCCGCTGGCTCGCAATTCCAATATTTCAGGTCGCTGACGTGGTTTTCCCAGATCAGGCCGTCTTGTTTGATGGCCTCAACCCATTTGTCCTTGCCGTCGGGGCGGTCGAGCGACACGCTGAACACTTCAAAGCCTTTGGATTTGTATTTCTTGTATATCTCCACCACGTGCGGGTTGGCACGGCGACAGGGGCCGCACCAGGATGCCCAGAAGTCGAGCAGCACCACTTTGCCGCGCAGGGATGAGAGGGAGCGCATCTTACCGCTGGGGCTTGGCAGGCTGATGTCGGGCGCGGTCATGCCGACCTGGATAGGGCCGGCTTCGGCTTCGCCGCCGCCTTGCTGTTGGGCAAGTTGTTTTTCCAATTGGCCGATCATATTGTTGAAATCGGCGGCGTATTTGGTGCCGGGCATGGCAGCGGAAAGCGCTTGATCCTGGGCTTTAAAATAGTCAAGGTATGGCCCTGCGCTTTGGCCCAGGAGCTGGGTTGTGAGGAACGCGCGCATGAGCGGCGTACAGCCTTTTTCGACGGCAGCCTTGGCTTCGTCGGCGCTTTTGAGCTGGTTCTGGATCAGGCCCTTGATGATGTCGGTGTAGCAGGTGAACGACTCCGAGCCAGTGGCCGTCACGTCCATGCGGTCGATGGTGTTGAGGTCGCCTTTGATATCGACCACGTTTTCCTTGCCGTCGAGGATGAAGTACAGTTTTTTGGCGCCGATGCTGAGCCGGTACAGCCCTTCCTCAATCGGTTTTTCCAGCTTGATATCGAACTTGCCACCGGCATCGCAGGTGCCTTTGCCCAGTGGCACGTTGGAGCGGTCGAAATGCGCCTGGTCGAGGCTGACCTGGAGGTTGGCGGCGTTGGCAATGGTGCCTTTAATGGCGTGTGACTGGCCGTTGCAGGCGAAGAAGACCGCTAGGGCGGGGAGGATAAGGGTGAAAAATGAGCTTATTTTTTTCATATTTAATAGTCCAATGTTGATTTGTATGTCCAAAAATCATCCTTCATTCGCTAAAACCAAAATAGCTTGGTAAAGCTTTGGATTGACCCTAAATGCTGCCACATTGACAAGTTCATCTATAATAGATTTGACCTGTTTTATCAAGCCAAGTTCCTTTGCTTCTAACAAGATGCCAAGTACTCCGATGATTTGCAGTCCTTCTGACAATGCTACATCACGACCTCTTACTTCATCAATCAATAAGGTATCCGCCTTTAATTCAAGTGCCAAAGCAATTGCTTCTGCTTCGCCTGGATCAAGAATTTCACGAAGTGCTTCTAGTTTTTTGGAAGCAGGAACTTGCAGAATTTTTAACCATTCATATTGAAATATCTCATCAGCCTGATAACCGAACAAAGAGAGTTTTTGCAGTTCTAAGGCGACAGATGCAGGGATTACAACGGTTTTATAGAGCTTAGGCAACAATTCAAGCTGACCGATGCGAAACAAGGCACTGATAGGGGAAGTATCACTGATGACTACCACGTTTTTGGCGGTTGCTTTTTATGGTTTTCAGGTCATGTGCCAAATCCGATTCATCAAAAGGGTCATATATATTCCTTTCAAGCAATATTGCCTCAAATTCCCCTGGCGTAACTTTTGCCAATCTTGCCGACTGGCGCGGGGTCAGTCGGCGCTGTTGGTACAGGGCGATAGCCAGTTCTAACCGAACCTCTTCTTCGCTCAGTTGGGCGGAAGCCAATATTTCATCATCCAGAATTACCATAGACAGTTTTTGTTTTTGATAAATCGAGCACAAAGTTACGCCATAATCCGCTCCAAAACCATCCCGTGCGTCCTTTTCCAGTCGTCCATGAGCCCCCAGCTTTCGCCGTCCACCACCACCAAGCTCTTGCTGACCATGCCGATGGACTCATACACCGCGTTTTCGGCCACAAGGAAACGCTCAAATTCGTCGCTTTGTTCTGGCGACACCGACACGACGATGCGGCTTTGCGCCTCGCCGAACAGCCAGGTATCTTTGCGGATGGTCACGTTCGAGCTGATCTCGAACCCAAGGTTGCGGGGCATGCCGCTTTCCAACAGGTTGGCGATAAGGCCGCCATCGGACACATCGTGCACCGATTGCACCAGCTTTTGCTGGATCGCTTTTTTCAGCACCTGCTGCACGGCATATTCCGTTTCCAGGTCGAAATGCGGGCAGGGGCTGTGCTCGATGCCTAAGTTGTGCCGCAGGTATTCGCTGCTGCCGAGGTCTTCCTGGCTCGTGCCGATGAGGTAGATCATGTCGCCCGGGTTTTTGAAATCGAGCGTCATCAGGTTGTCTAAGTCGTCGAGCAGGCCCAACATGCCGATGGTCGGGGTGGGATACACGGGAATGGTTGCGCCGTTCTTGGCATATTGGTTGTAGAAGCTTACGTTGCCGCCCGTCACGGGCGTCTCGAACTTGCGGCACGCCTCGCCCATGCCCCGGATGGCTTCGGCGAACTGGTAATATACCTCCGGGTTGTAGGGGTTGCCGAAGTTGAGGCAGTTGGTGACGGCCACCGGCTCGCCGCCGGCGCACACGATGTTGCGGGCGGCTTCGGCCACGGCGATCATGGCGCCTTTGTGGGGGTCGGCATACACGTAGGCCGAGTTGCAGTCGGTAGTGAGCGCGATGGCTTTTTGGGCGCCTTTCACGTGCACCACGGCCGCGTCGCTGGGGCGGTTGGTGGTCATGGTGCCCGTGCGCACCATGGAGTCGTACTGCTGGGTGATCCAGTTTTTGGACACTAAGTTGAGCGAGTTCCAGAGCTTTTTGGCCGCCATGCGGTAGTTGGCCGGCGGGGCGATATGGGCCAGCCTGAACTTTTCGATCTCGGCGAAATAGGCCGGGGTGCTTTGCTCGCGCACATACACGGGCGCGCCGCCGCCCAGCACGAGCGGGTCGGCGGGCACATCGGCCACGAGTTTGCCCTCGTAATGGTATTCTAAGCGGTCTTCTGGTATGGTGACGCCGATTTCTTCGCAGGGAAGGTCCCATTTGTCGAACACCGCCTTGATGTCGGCCTCGCGGCCCGGCTTCACCACGATCAGCATCCGTTCCTGGCTTTCGGAGAGCAGGATTTCCCAGTCTTTCATGTTGGCCTGGCGCACGGGCACTTTGGAGAGGTCGATGCGCATGCCGCAGCCCGCTTTGGCCGACATTTCCGAGGTAGAGCAGGTGATGCCCGCTGCGCCCATGTCCTGCATGCCCACGATGGCGCCCGTTTTGATGGCTTCGAGTGTGGCTTCCAGCAGCAGTTTTTCCTGGAACGGGTCGCCCACCTGCACGGCGGGCAAGTCTTCGTGCGAGTCTTCCGAGAGGTCGGCGGAGGCGAAGGTGGCGCCGTGGATGCCGTCTTTGCCTGTGGCCGAGCCGACGATGAACACCGGGTTGCCGGGGCCGCCGGCGGTGGCGCTCACCGTTTCGCCCGCTTTCACGATGCCGGCCGACATGGCGTTCACTAAGATGTCGTGGTTGTAGCAAGACATGAAATACACCTCGCCGCCCACGGTTGGCACCCCGAAGGCGTTGCCGTAGTCGCCGATGCCTTTCACCACGCCCGCCACGAGCTGTTTCATGCGGGGGTTGTCGGGCATGCCGAAGCGGAGGGAGTTGAGGGCTGCGATGGGTCTTGCGCCCATGGTGAAGATGTCGCGGTGGATGCCGCCCACGCCTGTGGCCGCGCCCTGGTATGGCTCGATGGCGGAGGGGTGGTTGTGGCTTTCGATCTTGAACACGCAGCCGAGGTTGTCGCCGATATCGACTAAGCCGGCGTTTTCCTCGCCCGCGCCTACGAGCAGGCGTTTGCCTTCGCGGGGCAGTGTTTTGAGCTGCAGGATGCTGTTTTTGTAGGAACAGTGCTCGCTCCACATGACCGAGAAGATGCTCAGCTCGGTGAAGTTGGGCAGTCGGCCCAGTATTTCCTTGATCTTTTCAAATTCGTCGGGAGTCAGGCCCAGGTTTTTGGCTGTTTCTACGGTGGTGTCCATGCGCAGCGCGGCGTGTTTGTGTTGTGAAAGGAAGGGTGGGGTTGTTTGCGGCGCAAAAGTAGGGAGAAGTGGGGAGAAAATTGTGGTGGGGGTGGGAGGAAATGATGGGCGGGTGAAATGTTTGAAGGGATATTTGGCGGTTTGGGTTTTTCGGGTACTTTTGTGGCTGGGTGAACTTTAAAATTATAAGCTTGGTTTACTTGGTGTGTTTTTTTGAGACTTTGGTTGGGTTTATTTGGAAAATTTGGTTGGGTAGGCGCAATTGGTGTTTTTTGGCGCTGTGATGACAAAGGGGGGGTAAACGCAATTGGGGTATTTATGTGGAGATGACGTTTATACCTCGCACCGCCGGGTTTTATGCATGACCAATATCGCAAACATTTGATTCACTTTGAGTAAGCCAATAGCTAACAGCTATTAGCCAACGGCGCGAGGTATAACTATTGTTCTATACATTTGAAATAAGAAAGATATGAATTTTCTAGAACTAGCAGAACTAGTAATTAAAACAGTCAATCTTCCATTAACTGTCAACGAAATCTGGGAGAAAGGAGCCGAGCTTGGGTTAGATCAACAACTAAACAAAAAAGGGAAAACTCCTTGGGCTACATTAGGAGCGAGGCTATATGTAAGCGTTAGGGATGACCAAGCAACCCCTTTTCAGGCAATCGGTAAACGTCCAATTCGCTTCGGGTTGAAAAATATTAAATATCAGAACATCGAGCCTGTGCACGAGTTATCTGATACTAATCAAATTTCAAGGATAGAAAAATATCATGAAAGGGATTTGCACCCATTATTTGTTAAGTTTGCCGATGCCTATTTCCACTTTAGAGGTGCTAAATTGAAAACTATTTTTCATGAAACCTCTAATAAAGCTAAGAAGGGGTATAACAAATGGATTCATCCAGATATTGTAGGTGTATACTTTTCATTTAATGACAAGCTAAGCGATTACGAGAAGGTGATAATTAACTTTCAGAAAGATTTTTCTTTGACAAGTATTAAGTTGTTTTCTTTTGAGGTAAAAATACGATTGACCATATCCAATCTTAGGGAATATTATTTTCAAGCGGTTTCAAATTCTAGCTGGGCAAACGAGGGTTACTTGGTGGCGCTAAAAATTGACGATGAAGTAATCGAAGAAGCCAGAAGGTTGGCCAATTCATTCGGGATCGGACTTATTAAAATTGATAATGAAAATGTTGAGGAAGGCGAAATTATAGTTCCTGCTAGATTTAGAAAGGAATTGGATGTTGATGCAATGGATCGGTTAGCAGGCGAAAACAAAGATTTTTCTGTATTTTTGCAAAATATAATGGATGATAACAAAATTGGTAAAGTGAATAGTAAATATGATCAGATTTTAGACGACTCTTCGTATAAGAAATACTTAAAAGAGAAAGGAATAAAGTAGATATATGGAACTATGACTTTTCCGCCTACCGCTCGCTGACGCGGCGGCAAACAGGAAAGAGAACCTTTAATGAAACAATAAAAACCAAATGGAAAAAATAATAGAAACTCTACTTGACGCTTTCAAAGAGTCAGCTAAAAGAACAAGGAATATTTTTTCCATTATTAACATTGCATCTATATTACTTTTAATCGGCTTTTTTAACTATCGATTTAGTTGGCAACGCCACCTTACGGGTAGAGTTCATTACATGGAACAAACTTATCAATGGAATCAACAACACCTTGATAAAGTTGACATTGTCTGTAATTGGTTGGAGTTGGACTCAAATAAAACGATCATGTATGACAAAGAGAGACTTGTTGCTGCAGTAGCAAAAATTGATACTCTAAAAATCTATGATGAAAAGCCTAGCAACGAACATAAAGAACCTGATTCATATTTTTTAAGTATTCCAATAATAGGCATTAAAATATATATACAAGATATACCTCTACTTGGAGGATTCGCCACCTCGATATTACTTACGTGGTTTTTTTACGCAAGAAGGAGAGAAAAAAGCATAATAAATGAACTTTCCAAGAAAATAAAATTATGCAAATTCCATTATCCTGACTTGATTAGCCAAATTTTTTACGGGATTTCATTTAATGCTATTTTTAACACCATTCCAAAACTTGACAATGATTCAAGAGTTCGATTCAGAGTACTCTCTAAACTCACAATCTATTTACTCATTCTTGCTCCAAGTATTCTGCTCTTTGGAATTCAAGTTTGGGACTCCATAGAAAACCACATTGACCACTGTGGACAAAAACATCAAAAATATATTGTGCTAAATAGCGCAACCCACCAATATTTGGTTGGCGAAGAAATAGATTACTTCTGTTCAAACTTTAAAATAAAAAATATTGAAAATAAAATCGTCAATAACGTTCCTACTTATGAATATGCTAATATTATTTATTCCGACCCAATAAATCATAAGATAAAAAAATCGATCAAGAATGAACTTATAATAATACAAGTACTTGCGTGGCTTTTTATTATTTTTAGTGTAATGCAAACCATCAACACTCTGATAATTATTAATGAGGAAAAGGAAATGAAAAAAATAATCAACGACACGTATGATGAGTATCAGAAATTAATTGAAAATTCGTCGAAAAATGATTCAAAATCATTAAGTTAAGCCCCGAACCCTGAGAGCACACGCATCAAATTCTGCCCTGAAATGAGCACTTCTGCTATATTTCCGACAAAAGCAATTTGTCAAGGAAAGCAAACAAAACCCGATAGGGCCCCCAAAAAAGTGTAGCAAGCCAAAAAGACCGTTTCAACGACCTTTTCCGTCCCTCGTCCCAAGCAATGATAAAACCTGATCTCCAGAACCGCCTGTTTTCAAAATTTTGAAACCTGAGATAACCCGCACTATTGGCGCTGCCAAAAAATTCCCCACCCAAAATTTGTTTTAAAACACGACATTTGTGTTTTAAAAACAAAAACCATCCATGGCCAAACCACGCACCATCTTCTTCTGCTCCAACTGCGGCGCCTCCGCCCCGAAATGGCTGGGCAAATGCCCCCAGTGCAACGAGTGGAACACCTACCAGGAAGAACTGATACAAAAAGAGACCGTTACAGAGGAAAAACGCCGCTCCTGGGCGCCGGCAAACCGCTCTGAAGCGCCAAAGGCCGTGCGCCTGCAGGACGTGCAGACCGGGAATACCCAGCGCATGGCCACGCCCGACCAGGAACTGAACCGGGTGCTGGGCGGGGGCATCGTACCGGGCTCGCTGGTGCTTATGGGCGGACAGCCCGGCATCGGGAAAAGCACCCTGATGCTGCAAGTGGCCATGCAACTGCCCGCCAAGGTGCTGTACGTCAGCGGGGAGGAAAGCGAAGAACAGATCAAGATGCGGGCCGACCGCGTGGCCAATTTCAAGTCCGACTGCTACATCCTCACCGAGACCAACACCTCCAAGATACTGCAACAGGCCAACGACCTGCAGCCACAGCTCATGGTGGTGGACTCCATCCAGACCATGAGCACCCCGCACCTCGACTCTGCGCCGGGCGGCATCGCCCAGGTGCGGGAATCCGCCGGTGAATTCCTGCGCTTTGCCAAGGAGACCAATATCCCCATCATGATTATCGGGCATATCAACAAGGAGGGCGACATCGCCGGCCCGAAGCTGCTGGAGCATATCGTGGACTGTGTGCTGCAGTTCGAGGGCGACCGGCACAACACCTACCGCATCCTGCGGACGCTCAAGAACCGCTTCGGCAGCACCGACGAGATGGGCATCTATGAGATGCAGAGCGCCGGCCTTCGGGAAGTGAGCAACCCTTCGGAACTGCTGTTGAGCCAAAAAGACGAAGAGCTGAGCGGCTGCGCCGTGGCGGCCACCATGGAAGGCATGCGGCCCATGCTGATCGAAACGCAGGCGCTGGTGTCGAAAGCCGTGTTCGGCACGCCCCAACGCTCCGCCACGGGCTTCGACATGCGCCGGCTGTCCATGTTGCTGGCCGTGTTGGAAAAACGCTGCGGTTATTTTTTCAGCATCAACGACGTTTTTTTGAACCTGGCCGGCGGCATCCGGGTGGAAGACCCGGGCATCGACTTAGCCATCGTTTCGGCGCTCATTTCCAGCTTGCTGGATGTGAGCGTCCCCTCCAATATCTGCTTTGCCGGGGAGGTAGGCTTGTCGGGCGAGATCAGGGCTGTGCAGCGGGTGGAACAGCGCATCGCGGAGGCTGCAAGGCTGGGTTTCAAAGAGATATACGTGTCAAAATACGGCATGAAAGGCATTGACCCCAAGCGCTACGATATCCGGATACAGACTTTGGGCAAAGTGGAGGAGTTGAAGCGGGCCTTGTTCACCTGATGAAAAGCGCGTTTTATATTAAAAACAATCCAAATCCCCTATTTGGGCCAACAAACGACGGCAGTGCGACAGTATTAGTTAAATGAAACCCAAGGCTTTGTGCTTTCGATTAGTCAAGCTACATTTGCGTGCATACTAATCCGCTTACCTGAGAACATACATTATCCGATTACATGGCAACTGCTTTTCCCAGGAGCAGGTTGCATTTCCTTCCTCCCTGCGTTTAATCGCTGTCGTTGCCTTGTAATGGGCAAATGTTTTCTCGATGGTATCCTTTCGCTTCATCCTTTAATTCGGCTGCACGCTGAATGGGGATTTTTTTTTGCCCCTACCGGGACAAAAAGAGTTCATCAGACACAATTCAAAGATAAATTCAAGGGCAACAAACCCTTGAATGCCCCTTAATTCCATTCCTTATGGTTCAGATGTCTTATGCTTCATAGGCGAGAACCCCGGTTGTGAAAAGTCGCAGCCGGGTTTTTTTTGCCCTTCCCCCATCTTTCCCGAATTTTGTGCCATTCATCATTCATCATTCATCATTCATCATTAAAATTGGTGTACAATCTTATCAAGCCCTTCCTCTTCGCCCTTTCCCCGGAGGCTGCCCACAAGGTCACGGTATTTTTCCTCGACCTGGCTGCTGCCTTCCCGCCCACGCGCTGGCTCTTGAAACGCCTTTTTTGCCTGCGCGACAAAAGCCTGGAGCGCCAGGTGATCGGCCTGCAGTTCCCCAACCCGGTGGGCCTGGCGGCGGGTTTCGACAAAGACGGGAAACATATAAAAGGCATGGCCTGCCTTGGCTTTGGCTTTATCGAGGTGGGTACCGTGACGCCGCTGCCGCAAGACGGCAACCCGCAGCCGCGCCTGTTCCGCTTGCCTGCCGACCGGGCGCTGGTCAACCGCATGGGATTCAACAACGAGGGTTTGGATGCGCTGGCCGCCCGTTTGCAGCGCCTGCGCCAAAAAGGCGTTCCCGATGGTCTGATCATCGGTGGCAACATCGGGAAAAACAAGCTCACCCCGAACGAGGCGGCTGAACAGGACTACCTGCTTTGTTTTGAAAAACTGTTCCCCTGGGTCGATTATTTCGTGGTGAACGTCAGCTCGCCCAACACGCCGGGGCTGCGGGAATTGCAGGAAAAAGCACCTCTGACCCGCCTCTTGAATATGTTGCAGGAAAAGAACAACAGCCAGCCAAACCCAAAGCCAATTCTCCTGAAAATCGCGCCCGACCTCAACGACAGCCAGCTTGACGACATCGCCGACATCGTGCGGGAAACCGGCCTGGCGGGGGTGATCGCTACCAACACCACCATTTCCAGAGCGGGCTTGAACACCGATCAGGCAACCGTAGAAGCGATTGGCATGGGCGGCCTCAGCGGCGCTCCCCTGCGCGCACGCGCGACCGAAGTGATCCGTTACCTGCGGGGAAAACTGGGCCCGGGAATCGCCATCATCGGCGTTGGCGGTATTGACAACGCAGCATCAGCACAGGAAAAGCTGGATGCCGGGGCTGATTTGGTGCAGGTGTACTCGGGGCTGGTGTATGAGGGGCCGGGGCTGGTGAAGGGGATATTGAAATCATTGATTTCAAATTTATAAATCATTTCTCAAAAGCGTCAGAAGAACGAAAAAGGAATATCCAATGTCCAACACGGAACGACCAATGTCCAAGTGTTACACCGCACTTGGACATTGGTCGTTCCGTGTTGGACATTGGACATTCATTTGGCACTTTTCGCCGCCCCGCCTTCTATCCACTCCCGCGCAAAACGCTCCGCTTCCTCCCCCGTCATCCCTTCCACCGCTTTCAAATACAGCTCCATCCGATTCAGCCAATCCCGGTACATCAGCGCGTAATGCTGCAAAAAGTCGAAAACACAGGCGCGTTGCACGATTTCGGACTGGGCAGGGGCCGTGCCGGAGAGGTATTCATTCGCCACTTTTTCAGCCAGGTCCAGCAACACATTATTATCGGCCCGAACTTGCTCCAATGACGCTTTCAGGGCTTCGGGAGTGCCGAATTTCGACAAAAAAACGCGCAGCAAGCCATCAAATTCCAGCCAATAGGGCGACGGCGGCGAATCCAGCCAGGCTTTCAGGGCTTCGCGACCCAAGGGAGTTATGCTGTACACCGTCCGGTCTTTTTTCCCCTTTGTCTCCACTTCTGCGCTGGCATACCCAAACGACTCCAGTTTTTTCAGGGCATCGTACAGCCCGCTCTCGGCGCGGGGGTAGAAATAGTGGAAGTTGCGGTTCATTTCCTGGATCAGCTCGTAAGCTGACCAAGGGCGGAAGGCCAATTGCCCGAGCACCGCAAAATTGGCTGGTTTGAACTTCATAAAAATATTTTTTTGAGCGCTTGCAAAAATACTCCAATTTGGAGTATTTTTGCAAGCGCTAACTTGCCAGTTCACAAAAAAACGTCAAATATGGATCAATTACTTCAATTTCGCACAAACGGTGTCACCTTGCACTACACCAAAACAGGCGCTGGTCCCGCCATCATCTTCATCCCGGGCAGTATCAGCGACTACCGCACCTGGGCGGAAGTCAGCAAACAATTTGAAGAAAGCCACACTTGCATCGTATTGAGCCGCCGGTATTTGTTTCCCGAAAAATACCCGGCAGGCGGCGACAGCAGCGTGGCGGCGAATACGGCTGACATTGCCCACTTCATCCAGGAATTGAACCTTGGGCCGGCCACCCTGGTCGGGCATTCTTATGGCGGTTTCATTGCCCTGAATTTGGCCATCACACACCCAAATTTGGTTGAAATGGTGGTTGCGGAAGAGCCCATATTCGTACCCGCCTTGTTGTCGAACCCCAAAAACCCCCTGCAGTTATTGGGCTTGATGTTCCGCAATTTCAAGGCTGGGAAAGATTTTGCGCGATTGGGCATGAAAGGCGTTGACCCGACTTTCAAAGCCTTGGCTAAAGGCGACACCGCAACAGCGCAAAAAACCTTTATCGACGGGGTGACGGGCGGGAAAAGCACACCTGAAACGCTGGATGACTTGACGCGGGCCCAGCTACAGGACAACATCGCCGCGCTTGCCGGGGAAGACCCCTTCAACAACAACCTGAGCTTGGCCGACGCTAAAAAAATTGCCTGCAAAACACTGCTGATAAGTGGCACGGAGAGCATTTACACCTTCCGATACATCAATGAATGTTTGGAAAAAACCATTCCTGAGGTTCAGCATCTTGTTGTTCCCGGCGCCGCGCACTGGATCCATATCGATCGCCGTGAAGCATTTGTACAAGGGGTAAAAAGCTTTGTTGGGGTAAAGGAATTTGCCACGGCATAAGAAACCCAGCCATGCATCACCCGTCTGCCCTTGTCTTTCCTTTGCCGCGCCAGGGCCGCTTCTTGCGCTTCCCGGCGCCTTGTTTTTGCTCGGCGACCACAGGTGTCGGTTTTTGACCTTCTTTCCGTGGGCCTCGGCGGCGATTGTCGCGCACTCTGGAACCACCCCCGCTTTCTTTGGGTGCCGGGCCTATGCTGGCCGGCAGCGGCAGTTTATCCACTTCCCGGCCAATCAGCTTTTCGATCTTTTTAAACTTGTAGCCTTCTTCCGGCGATACCAGGGTGATGGCTTCCCCTTTCTTGGCTGCGCGGGCCGTGCGGCCGATGCGGTGCACATAATCCTCGGCATCGCGGGGGATGTCGTAGTTCACCACTAAGTCTATGCCGTCGATGTCGATGCCGCGGCTGAGAACGTCGGTGGCGACGATGATATCGACCACGCTGTTGCGGAAGCTGAGCATCACTTGTTCGCGCTCCTCCTGTTCGAGGTCGCTGCTCACTTGCGCTACGTTGTACTTTTTGCTGCGCAATTTTTGGTACAGCTTGGAAACGGCAGATTTGGTGGAGGCAAAAACGATGATCCGCTGCCCTTCCCGGCCATCCAAAATTTCCACCATCAACGGGATCTTTTGAGAATCTGCCACCAAGTAGGCGCTTTGGGTCACCCCTTCTGCCGGCTTTGAAAGCGCGATGGTGATGGTTTCGGGGTTGCGGAGCATGGTTTTGGCTAATTTCAGCACGCCATTGGGCATGGTAGCGGAAAAGAGCAAGGTCTGGCGTTGTTTGTTGGTGCTGCCGATGATGCGCAGCAGGTCGGGCTGGAAGCCCATGTCGAGCATGCGGTCGGCTTCGTCGAGCACCAAAAAGCGCAGTTTGGAGAAATCGACATAGCCCATGCTCATGTGCGAGATCAGTCGGCCAGGGGTGGCAATCACGATATCCACGCCTTTGGTCAGCGCGGTTTTTTCCTGGGCATAATCGGCACCGGAGCCGCCGCCATAGATAGCGATGGAGGATGTGCCCGTGAAATAGGAATACGCTTCGATAGCCTTGTTGATCTGCAAAGCCAGCTCGCGCGTCGGCACGACGATCAGCGCCTGCACATATTTTGTGTTCGGCTCGTCGAGTATCAGGTCGATGATGGGCAGTACGAAAGCGGCGGTTTTGCCGGTACCCGTCTGCGCCACGCCGATCAGGTCGCGGCCTTGCAAAATTAGCGGTATGGCCTGGGCCTGGATCGGCGTCGCCGTTTTAAAGTTCAGTGCGTCTATGCTATCCAGCACGTCGGGATGCAATCCCAGTTCGGAGAAATCCATTTTAATTAATATCCCATTTTTTCGTTTTAAAAAAGCGCAACACCATGTACAGCAGCACCCCGGCAGGGCCTGTGAGCATGGTGAGCAATAAGCTTGGCACCACAAATAAGTGGCCAATTTTCAACTGCCGGGCATCGTGCGATTGCCAGGTGCCTACCAGCAGACAAAAAGATAAATAATTCAACCATCCGGTCAGCAGCATTTCTTTGTTGCGGAAGAGGTTTTTAAAACCCTCCAAACTTAAAAAACTGCCGTCTTCATCCCCGCCAACCAGGTATTTAAACGTAAAAATAGCCGCGGCAAGCAACAAGATGATAGCCGCCCCAAAAGCAATCGGTTCGGTGAACTTCCAATTCGGGGCCAGTATCAACAAGCCCCAGGGAATAAATATGATGATGCTGGCGTACCAGTAGAAATCGTCGGCGCCCATTGGCTAATTTGATAATGTGGAAATGTGATAATGTGATAATGTGGGCATGGCCTTATCGAATAATTTTAAGGCTCAAATCCAGGGGTTGCGCGGAGTGGGTAAGGGCGCCCGCCGACACAAAATCCACGCCTGTTTGGGCGTATTTCCGCACGTTGAACAGGGTAATTCCACCCGAAGCTTCGGTTTCGAAGCGCTTGTTCACGATGGCTACGGCTTCGTGCAGGATGGGTATCTCAAAGTTGTCGAACATGATGCGGGTGATGCCACCGATGTTCAGCACTTCCTCCACTTCCACCAAGTTGCGCACTTCCACGGTGATGTTGAGCTTCAGCCCCTTTTCTTTCTGGTAGGCATGTGCGCGTTCGATGGCCTGTTTGATGCCGCCGGCAGCGTCCACGTGGTTGTCTTTGATCATCATCCAGTCGTACAGGCCCCAGCGGTAGTTGTTGCAGCCGCCGATGCTGACCGCCCATTTTTCTAAGAAACGGATCAGCGGGGTGGTTTTGCGGGTGTCGAGTATCTTCACGGGAAGGTCGCCCACTTCAAAGGCAAAGCGGCTGCTGAGGGTAGCGATGCCGCTCATGCGCTGCATGGAGTTTAGCACCAAGCGCTCGCATTGGAGCAGGGCGCGGGTATTGGCCTCTACTTCAAAGGCTACTTGGCCATATACCGCATCGCTGCCATCGGGTTTGTTGATGGTGAGCTTGGCTGTGTGGTCGAGGTGCTTGAATATTTTCTCGGCCAGCTCGACACCTGCCATGACACCGTAGTCTTTTACTTTCAGGGAAGCCCGGCTGCGGCTGTCGGCAGGGATGGTGGCTAAGGAGGTGTGGTCGCCTTCCCGGATGTCTTCGTGCAGGCCGGCGTTGATAAAATCGGTGATTGTTTGGTCGGTGATTTGTGTTGGACGCATTAATTAATGATGAGTGATGAGTGATGAATGATGAATTTTTTATCCATCATACTGCTTTCCATTTGATGTTGCAGCCGCCGGAGGGCCGTTGGATGGGGTTGGCGGCTTGGCCGGCCAGCACTGCATCCAGGGCGGCGCGGAGGTCTTCGCCGGTGCTGGGAATGGGGTTTCGGTTCGGCCTGCTGGAATCGAGCTGTCCCCGGTAGGCGAGCTTCATCTCGCTGTCGAAAACATAAAAATCGGGGGTGCAGGCTGCGTCGTAGGCGCGGGCCACATCCTGATTTTCGTCGTAAAGGTACGGAAATGTGTACCCAACTGCGCGCGCATGGGGCCCCATTTTATCGGGGGCATCTTCTGGGTAGTTTTGGGCGTCGTTGCTGCTGATGCCGATAAAGCTTACGCCTTTGGGTTTGTACGCTTCCACGACGCGGACGATCTCGGGGTTTACGTACAAGACATAAGGGCAGTGGTTGCACAGGAACATGATGACCGTTGCAGGGTGGGGTGCTTGTGCGCTCAGGCGGAAGTTCCCACCATGTAACGTGTCTGGGAGCTCAAAGTCGGGGGCTTTTGTGCCCAGGGGGATCATATTGGATTCGGTGTAAGCCATGTATTAATGATAAATGATGAGAGATGAATGATGCTGGATTATTTGCAGGCGGGGTTGATGCCGAGGACGTAGTTTTGGACGATGCCGATTTCGATGGCGGTTTCGGCGCCGGTGAAGCCGGTGATGTCTGTTTCTGAGATTTGGTTTTTGAAGGATTCCAGGAAGCCTTTGCTCAGGGGGGTGTAGCTCCAGTGCCATTTTTCTTCGTGGTAGCCAGAGGGGCGGTCGGGGGTGTAGGGCTGGCAGAAGCCGTATTCATGGGCGTGGGTGCTGAGCCATTCATATACTTTTTCGTATTTGCCGCCTTTTTCAAAGCTGGGGTTGTTCAGGTCGTTCAGGTCGATGTCGGTGCCCCAGTGGTGGCGCGAAGAGCCGGGCATGGAGGAGTATTCCAGGATTTTCAGGGCGCGGTCTTTTGGCAGCGGGGCATCCTTTTCAAAGCGCTTCCACTTCGTTTCCCAGATGGTCTTTTGCTGGTAGAATGTGCGGGTGGAGGAAATTATTTTCAGGCTTATGCCCGCTTTTTGGGCGGCTTTCCACATTTTTTCAAACGCCTCGAACGCTTCTTTTCGGAGCATCATGCCGGGCCTGTCGGAGTATGGGGCGCCAACTGTTGTGAAGTCGGGGTGCCCGGAGGGGTCAAATTTTCCCAGGAGGTAATCGGCGGGGACATCATTGGCAAGTGCCGTCGCCATCGGTTGGCTGACTGGCAAAGCTGGGTGAGTGAGGGGCTTTTCTGCCGGCGATCCCGATTGGCACGACAAACCTGCCAGAAATATAATTGACATGACGGCAAATGGGCCAAGGCTATTGCCCAAACAGGCTTTTGGGTAGGGAAGCTTATACCTTTTCAACACGTTCGATGACATTTTTCAAGGATTCTTTCGTAAACGTGCCCGCTTCTGACCAATGTTGTACGCTGTTTTTATACACCATAAAAGTAGGCACGCCCATAACTTTCATTTGCACGGCCAGGTCGGTGTTTTTGTCCACGTCAATTTTGATGATGCGGACGCGGTCGCCAAGGTCTGCTTTAAGGTCTTCCAGCACAGGCGCCATAGCCCGACAAGGGCCGCACCAAGTGGCATAAAAATCGATTAGGACGGGCGTTTCGGATGCGATGATGTTTTTAAATGCGTCGGTCATTGGTTTTAGACAAATTTAGAACAGTAGCTTAGCTTTTGGGTGGGGGAACACATGGTTTTTTTAACACATAGGCACATGGGGCACATAGTTTTTTTAACAAATATGGACATAGAACACATAGTTTTTAATTGAACTCAAATGTTGAATAGTCTATGTGTTCTATGTCCCTATGTGCCTATGTGTTAAAAAATATGATACACAACACCTCAGCCATCATTTTGATGCCAAATTTGGTCAATAAATTGTCGATCCCAGCAAAAATACTGCATTCCAGCTATTTTTTGGCTGCTATACGGCGCGAATTGCGACATTTGGGCAAACTTATATGTTGTGAAAAGATACCATCTCCCGCTCTTCTTGGCCCTGTTGGCCTATGCTACCGCAACCTTTGCCCAAAAAGACAAAAGCGCCGAACGCGCCGTCAAGGCCACCATCAACCGTTTTTTTGAAGGTATGGAAAAAGGCGACACCGTCCTGCTAAGGAGCGCCTGCGCACCGGGCATCATCCTGCAATCTTACGGCACCGACAAATCGGGAAAGCTGCTCCTCCAAACGGAGAACTTCGACGATTTCGTCCATTTCATCGGCTTGCCCACCAAGAACACCTTCAAAGAATCGATTAAATTCAAGGCTGTGCACACCGAAAAATCGCTGGCCAGCGCCTGGACGCCCTACACCTTTTACCTCAACGGAAAGGTCTCGCACAGCGGCACCAATTCCTTCCAGCTGATAAAGATCGGGGAAGAGTGGAAGATACAATATATAATTGACACGAGACGAAAATGAGTGCGGATTTTTGAATGCGGAGTGCGGAATGCGGAGTGCGGAATTTGCACAATATTGGTTTTCAGGTTGGGCATACTTCTTCGGCACACCAAGCAGGCATTTCGGTTCATCTGGCGGAGCACCTTGCCAAACTATTTTCACCATGTTGTGCGCATTCCGCACTCCGCACTCCGCATTCCGCACTCCGCATTCCGCACTCCGCATTCCGCATTCCAAAATTATTATTGACCTTTCGGCGAACAAAATTTTCGATTTTATGCCGACAAAGCTCAACCGCCGCTCTTTCCTCCAGAACGCTGCCCTTGCCACTGTTGCCATGGCCGTTCCCGATGCCGTAAAAAGCGAGACCCCGAAAACCGATGCCCTGGGCGCTCCCGCTGTTTTTTCCGGCAAGCCCACCGACAAGCTGAAACTTGGGTTTATTGGCACCGGGCTTAGGGGACAGAACCACCTGGAAGCTGCACTCATGCGCGACGATTGCGAGATCACCGCCATCGCAGAGCCCGACCCGCGCATGTTGGCCGACGCCCTGAAGATGATTGCCGACAAAGGGCGGAAGAAACCAAAGTTGTTCGACCGCCACCTGCACGACTACCTCAACCTGGTGGAAGACAGGGACGTGAGCGCCGTTGTGATCGCCTCCCCCTGGGAATGGCATACCGAGCAAGCCGTGGCGGCCATGCGTGCCGGCCGCTATGTGGCCATGGAAGTCTGCGGCGGCTTTTCTCTCGACGAGTGCTGGCAATTAGTAAACGTGCACGAACAGACTGCCACGCCCCTCATGTTCCTGGAGAACGTGTGCTACCGCCGCGATGTGATGGCGGTGATGCAGATGGTGCGCGAGGGCCTTTTCGGCGAGCTCATGCACCTGGAAGGCGGTTACCAGCACGACCTGCGCGGCGTGAAGTTCAACGACGGGCTGACACCCTACAACTCTGGCGTGGAGTTTGGCGAAAAAGCTTTCAGCGAGGCAAAATGGCGCACCAAGCACTCCGTGCACCGCAACGGCGACCTCTACCCAACCCACGGCATCGGCCCCATCGCCATGATGGCCAATATCAACCGCGGCAACCGGATTTTGTCGCTCACCTCCACCGCCAGCAAGGCTCGCGGCTTGCACGAATACATCGTCAACCATCCCAAAGGCGGGCCAAACCACCCCAACGCCAAAGTGGGCTTCAACCTCGGCGACATCGTGACCACCGTGCTCAAAACCAGCAATGGCGAAACCATGCTGCTCTCCCACGACACCGGCCTGCCCAGGCCCTACTCCCTCGGTTTCCGGGTACAGGGCACCAACGGCATCTGGATGGACCTCAACAAAAGCCTGCTCATTGAAGGCAAAACCAAGCCACATGCATGGGAAGAAGCCAAAACCTGGCTTGAAAAGTACGACCACCCGCTCTGGAAGCGCTACGGCGACGATGCCAAGGCTGCCGGCCACGGGGGCATGGACTTCTTTGTGTTCCACCATTTCGTTGAATCGGCCAAACGGACCATCCTGCCGCAGATAGACGTGTACGACGCAGCCACCTGGCTGGCCATCACGCCGCTTTCCGAAGCCAGCATCGCCACTGGGAGCAGCCCCCAGGCATTCCCCGATTTTACCCGCGGGCGCTGGACGGAACGCAAGCCGGATTTCGCATTTGGGGATGATTTTTGAGGGCAAAATGGATTTTGACAAATCTGTGAAAATTGGGATTTTAGGCAGCTTTAGTTTTGCGGCAGTTTTCAAAAAACGCGCTTAAACGCGCCATTTTTCAACTGTTTTCTTAACTGCAATGACTATCTCATTCAAAAACATCCCATTCCTGGCATTCGTCCTGATTGCCCTCTCACTTTCTTTGTTCCTCGGCTCCTGCGACGACAAAGAGCCCAAAACCACCAAGGTTTACGGAACCATCACCATTGAAAACGCCAATACCTGGGCCACCTGGGTGGACAGCGGCGACGTGGAGCTGACCATCTTCCCAAAATTCAGCCTCGACCCGCTGGCCGGGTGGGGGCCTGTGCCAGACGGCCATTTCTCCCCCAATTCGCTGGGCGGCACTTATGCCGTTGGCGCGCCGTACAACGCACAGAACCCGGTAGTTTTCACTTATGTCCCAGGCAAAACCACCTACGACTACGAGATCGAACTGGAGCCAGGCACCTACTCTGCCCTGGCCCTCGGCTTCCGGCACAAGTACATCAGCAACCCATCGCTGAAATCAGCCACCCTTGGGGTGCATTTTGACAAGCCGAACGAAATCAGCCACGGCATCGTGATACGGGTGAACGCCGGGCCCGCCGGGGTAATGACCATCTTCGACTACCCGGCACCCTCCACCATCGAGATCGCGGCGGGTGAGCAAAAAGAGATCAACTTCAAGGCTGATTTCAATTTTGTGAACAAGTGGTATTGATAAAACCATACTTGTTCAGCCTTAATTCAAAGATTCCAAAACACTCGGTTTGGATAGGGCTTGTCTGTTGCCTGCCGTTCTTTGCGCAGGCACAACAAGCCCTGTCCTCAACGGGCACACCGACGCAGGATTTGCCCGCTGGCGGTCGCGGGAGTATCCAGGGCCTGGTGCTTGACGCCGAAAATGGCGCACTGTTGCCCGCTGCCACCATCCGGCTGGCAAATTCTACCCTGGGTGCTGTCACGGATTTGGAAGGCCGTTTCTATATAAAAGACTTGCCCGCCGGTTACTACGACCTGTCGGCTTCTTACCTCGGCTATTCCGATCAATTGCTGAAAAATGTGCTGGTGACCGCAGCAAAGCCTGTTCATCTGACCCTCTCCCTACAACCCAGCAACTTGGAGGTGGCGGAGCTTGTCGTGACGGCAAGCTCACATGCCCAATCCTTGAAACTGGCGCCTGCCAGTGTCGGCATCATTACCGACAAACAATTGCAAGCGCGCCATGTGCGCACCTTCGACCAGGCTTTCGACGAGATGCCCGGCGTGGTCGTCGCCCGCTCCAGCGGCGCCAACGTGCAGGCATTTTCCATCCGTGGCGCTTCCGAAGTGGCTGGCGGCGGCATCGGCAACCGGGTGCTGCTGCTCATCGATGGCCGGCCGGCGCTCAGCCCCGAATCTGGCGGCGCTCTGTGGAACTTAGTGCCGCTCGGCGCCATCGAGCGCATAGAAGTGGTGCGAGGGGCTTATTCCTCCCTCTACGGCTCCAGCGCCATGGGCGGCGTGGTGAACGTGATCACCCGCAACCCTACCGATGCACCGGAGACGCGGGTGCAGCTCAACTATGGCACCTACGACCCGGCAAGCGGCTATCCGGGCTACAACGATTTTAAGGCTCTGGCCGCCAGCCACAGCCGCCGCATCGGGAAATTCAGCTATCTGCTCGACGGCAGTTGGAAAGCCGACGATGGGCACCGCCAAAAGTCCGGCTTCGACCTGCTCAACCTTTTCGCCAAAACATCCTGGGAATTCCGCCCCGGGCACCACCTCCAATTTTCCGCCAATACCAATCAAATCTGGAACGATACCCCGGCATCGTGGCTGAGCTTCCGCGATGCCTACAAAGTGGCTTCCTACAAGCTCGACGACTACCAGAACCGACGCGAGCGCAGCGCCGACCTGTACTATTACGCCATCCCGACCGACCGGCTCAAATACAGCAGCCGCTTTTACCACTACAGCAACCATTCCAGGTTCTCGTTCGATGGCGACCCGGGCAACGACAGCACCAACGTGAACATCGGGAAGCAATCGGTTGGCGCATCCGATGTGCGCAGCCGACGGCTGGGCAATGTGACCCAGATAGACCTGTTCACTCGCGCAGGGCATTGCCTGGTAGCGGGACTGGATGCCAAGCTCGACTATGTGCTGGGGCGGCCCGACACGGTTCTGTACGGCGAGCACCGGGCGTTTGGCATTGGCGTCTATGCGCAGGACGAGTTTGCCATTTCCAAAAAACTGACGGCGACTGCCGGTTTGCGTTTCGACAATTACCGCATCGCCGGGCAGGTAATGTCTTCCAACCTGAGCCCCAAATTGGCCATGCTGTACAAGGCCGCGCCCAAAATTTCCTTGCGCATGTTGCTGGCACAGGCGTTCCGCGACCCGCCGATCGCGGAGCGCTACATCAAGTTCGAGCAAGGCGGCGGGTTGAGCTTTCTGCCCAACCCCGGCCTCAAGGCGGAACGGCTGAGCCTTTCTGCAGAATTGGGCGCCAAATTTTCACCGGCGCCCGGCGCCAGCCTTGATGTCGCATTTTTTTACAACCACTATAAAAACCTTATCTCTTTCCAGCAGCTTTCCGATCCGTTTGAGCCATTGTTATATCAGGTCATCAACTTGCGGGCCGCCGTTATGCAGGGCATTGAGCTTTCCTACCGCCAGCAATTTGGAAAGTTGCTTTCGCTCAATGCCGCCTACACCTTCTTAGATGCGCGGGACATTTCCGAGAACCGCCTCAATGATGCCCTGGCCTACAAGGTGCGGCACAGCTTCGGCCTCGGGGCTACGGCAACCTACAAAGCGGTGACGCTCAATGCCAATTGTCGGTACAGGAGCCGTATCGAAGAGGTGTTCATCTATCCCGGCAGCGAGCCGGATGCTGTATTTATCGCCAATACCAAACTGGGCTATTCCCTTCCCGGCAGCCGCTGCGCCGCCTTTTTTGCCGTTGACAACATCGGCAACGCCCGATACGAGGAACTGGAGCGCTACCGCATGGCGGGTAGAAGCTTCAGCTTGGGCTTGAGCGTTCGCTTATAAGCTCCCTACCACCCTCACAAAAAAGGGGCAAAATTTGTTATTTTTTTCGCCGGGGCCAGCCCTGACATTTGTACCAGAACAAGCACAGAATACGGTGCTGTTCAGGGTACATATTTTTTCACGATAACACAAACAAATGATATGAAAAGCTACTTTTTCTCACAGTTGGCTAAGCCAGCATTGAGTCTTGCCCTCTTTATCTGCTTTTTTTCAGCTGCAGCGCAAGTCAGCGTCCCAAAACTCGACACTTCCTTCAACCACGTTGGTCAGGCTGCCCTTACTGACCTGTACACCTTTGAGCCATTGAACCAGGTAATACAACCCGATGGAAAAATATTGGTGACGGGCTATGGGAGAAACGGAGAAACGGAAGACTTTGATGGCATTGTTTATCGGCTCAACCCGAATGGCAGCATAGATGCCGGCTTTGGGAATAACGGGCTGGTAGTCATCGATATCGATGGCACGCACGATAACGTAACGGATATTGCGGTGCTCCCAGACAACAAAATCCTCTTGTTGGTTGAAAGCAACCATCGGACAATTTTTGTGAAGTTATTGACCAATGGAGGCTATGACCTAGATTTCGGCAATGAAGGCATCTTGCTGGGCGCAGACAATATCAATGAAATCAGCTGGTGCATGTTGATCCAGCAAGATCAAAAAATATTGGTCATCGGCTCCAAGTCGGTGACATCCTCGAAACAAAAAGGAATCGTTCGGCGCTTCAATCCTGATGGATCGATAGACACCAGCTATGGCAACAACGGCGAAGTGTTTGTCGTAATCGATGCTGCCAAAACCCTTGAATTGAATGCCGGTGTTCTGCAGCCGGATGGCAAATTGGTGGTAACTGGGCTATATGGCACCGGTTCAGGATCAGGTTTCCCTGTTGTCCGCTTGAATGTTGACGGCTCATTTGACACCTCCTTCAGCGGCGATGGCATGTATGCCCATATTGTCGGATCAGCAGCTGGGCCAGGCCAGGCGTACTGCATTGCCATCAACAACGACGGCACTATTTTCATCGGCGGCAGTGCTCCTTATGGCAACGAAACGATGATGACCCTCATGTCGGTCAAGCCGAACGGGTCGCTCAATACCGGTTTCGGCTCCTTTGGGTTTAGCCGTGCCGGTTGGGCCACGTATGCTTCAATGAACCAGATACTCATACAGCCCGACGGCAAGATATTGACTGCTGGGTATGCCTATATCAATCAAACAAGCACCGGGATGGCCTTTGCGCGCTTCATGCCAAATGGACAGCTCGACGGCACCTTTGGCACAGGAGGCCAATATGGCATCCACATTACCATTCCCTGGGCTGTTCAGATCATTGCCGACATAGACTTCACGGCCGATGGCCGACTATTGGCGCTCGCATGGCTCAACCTTAGCATATATCTTACCGCTCCGAACAACCCGGCATCTTGTGTTGTGTTCCGCTTTACAACCGACATCATGACCAGTTCGGTGGAGCCAAGCCCGGTCATCTCCGAGGCCAAGCTGTTCCCAAACCCGGTCAAGGACAACGAACCTGTGGTGCTTTGCTACCAACTTGATAAAAGCGCACCGGTGAGTATTGCCCTTTTTGACATGAATGGCCGGCTCATCTCATCCCTGGTTTCCGAAGAGGATCGGTATGCAGGAGAACAAACAGAGCAGTTTTACCTGCCCGGCGCCCTGCCCGGGGGCCAATACAGCATCATATTATCAACCCCATTTGAACGAAAGGCATTGAAGTTCATCAAGCATTAATGCCAATGCCCCTATATGTTCACCGTCTAACTACCTCCATTGTCATGAAAAATAATTTGGCGCTAATACTCGCCTGCTTTGTCCTCCCATTGTCGCTTTCAGCGCAAACTGGCGGCACCCTCGACCCATCCTTCAACAACACCGGGATCGTCAACATGAGGATCGACGGCCAGCGGACCTCCTTTTGCCGAGTTCGGGTACAGCCCGATGGCAAAATTTTGGCGGCAGGCTATGTTTTCAATTCAATAGGCTTCCCAGGTGCCGTGCTGCTTAGGCTCAACCCAGATGGCAGCCTCGACACCGATTTTGCCAATAACGGCATTTTCAACACTCTGGAAATCGCCCCCCCCAATTACTTCCTCGCCTACGACTGCCACCTGCTGCCCGATGGCAAAATATTGATCGTGGCAGACGTGGCCTGGCAGAACAGGATCGCCACTATACGCCTGCTCCCTAATGGGCAGTTGGACAGTTCTTATGGCCAGGCGGGTTTCAATATTTTGAATTACAACCTGGCATCCCCAGTTGCCATCCGATCCGTGCTTTTGCCCAACGGGAAGCTGGTTTTGTCGGGCGTACACCTTGTTTATAATCCAGCTAGGTATCAGGGGTTCGCTGCCCGGCTGATGCCCGATGGCACGTTTGATGCCAGTTTTGGGCAACAGGGCCTGGTTGCCATCACTACCGGGATCCCGGAGGAACTCTGGTTTAACGGCGTTGCTGTCCAGCCAGATGGGAAAATTGTCCTGCCCGGGATATTTGGTACGGATTCCACGGATTACAAATGGCATATCTACCGCCTGGAAGAAGACGGCGATCTCGACCCAACATTTGGCACGAACGGCTTGGTTGCCCAAAATTTAGGCACACAATACTATGAGGGGGCCTATGAAGCTACCGTGCTTTCCAACGGCAAGATTTTGGTGGCCGGGACAGCGCGGAAACTTCCTGGCTACCACTTCACCTTGCTGCGCTTGTTGCCCAACGGAACACTCGACAACAGTTTTGGCCTGGGCGGGAAAGCGCAACTTTCGGTAAGCCAATGCTGTTCTGTAATTTATGATGTGGTGGAACTGTCGGATGGCAGAATTATGGCTTGTGGGCTCTCGGACATAGATACAGACCATTATTATTTTGCCGTGGCGCGGCTCAAACCCAATGGCCTTGCAGACCCGACCTTCGGTGACGGCGGGAAAATCCAGCTAGAATTTGCGAAAGATTCCAGCCAGCGCGCCCAAGCAATGGCCATCCAGCCTGATGGGAAAATTTTGGTGGCCGGAATGGTAGAAAGCCTTGGCAATTCTGTAGCCGGCATTCTTGTGCGCCTCAACCCAAGCGCCCAGGTGAGCACCTTTTTCCCAAGCCTCAATCCAGTGCTGGAATTACAGACAGCACCTAACCCATTTGCAAATTTGATACGCGTCAATTACACGCTTGAGCTTGCATCCAAGGTCAGCATAGACATCTTCGACCTCCTAGGCAGGCAAATAGTGAAGCCCTTAAACGATGCTCCACGGACAGCCGGCGAACAACAAGAAGACTTGCCGCTGCCCGATGACCTGCCTACTGGGCAATATATCTTGAGGCTTGAAACAGGGTTTGGCTGCCAGTCCATTAAAATCGTAAAAACTTGAGCTACAAATAGCCCTTGGCCTGTAACCGGAACAGCTCAGCGTATTTCCCGCCCTTCGCGAGCAGTTCTTCGTGGGTGCCAAGCTCCAGCAGCTGCCCGTGCTCCAGGAACAGGATGCGGTCGGCCATGCGGACGGTGGAAAAGCGGTGGGAGATGAGCACTGCCGCTTTTCCTTTCATCAGTTCGGCAAAGCGCACAAACACCTCGTGCTCGGCGCGGGCATCCAGTGCCGCTGTCGGCTCGTCGAGGATGATGAGCTGCGCCTCGCGCATGTAGGCTCGGGCGAGGGCCACTTTTTGCCATTGGCCGCCGCTGAGCTCCACGCCGCCGGAGAAGCGCTTGCCCAGCATCTGGTCGTACTTGTTGGGCAGCGGCTCTATCACCGTGTCGGCTAAGCTTTTTTGGGCCGAGTCCTCGATACGGCCCTTGTTTTTTTCCTCGGTTATGTTGCCGATGGCGATGTTTTCCCCGGCGGTGAACATAAAGCGCACGTAATCCTGGAAGATGATGCCGATCTCGCGGCGCAGGTCGTTGGGGTCGTATTCGCAGAGGTCGATGCCATCGAGCAGGATGCGGCCTTCGCTGGGCTCGTAGAGGTGGGCCAGCAGCTTGACGAGCGTGGTTTTGCCCGCGCCGTTTTCGCCGACAAGGGCTAATTTCTCGCCGGGTTTCAGGGTGAAATTGAGGTGGCGCAGCGCCCAAACCTCGGTTTCCGGGTATTTGAAGCCGACGTTTTCAAAGCGGAAGCCCTCTTTCATCGGGTTTGGCACTGCTTTTTTTCCGGTATGGTTTTCGGAAAAAGGCTTCAGTGCGAGGAAATCAAATAAATCCTGTAGATAGAGCGACATCTCGGCAATGCGTGAAAATCGCCCCACGATGGACTGCAAAAGCGATTGCAGCCGGGAAAACGAACCAGCCAAAAAGGCGAGTGTGCCGAGGGTAATGCTGCCGGCGATGGTTTGGCCGATCACAAAGATGTATGCCACATAATACGATGCCGTGCCCAGGGCCGAGAACAGGGCGCCCCAGGAAGCCCGTTTCAGCGCGAGCTTTTGGTTGACCAGGAAATAGCGGTCGGAAATGGTCTTGAAGCGCTTGGAGATAAAACCTTCCAGGCCGAAAATCTTGATCTCTTTGGCTGTTTCATTGCTGGCGCCGATGTAGCGCAGGTAGTCGATTTCGCGGCGCTCCGGGGTCCAGGAGCGGGAAAGCGAATAGGATTCCTGGTTGAATTTTGTCTCGCCGACGAAGGATGGTATCACGGCAACTACGAGAATCAACAACAGCCAGGGGTTGAACACCGTGAGGCCAGCTGCGAGAAAAGCCACCGTAAGCAGGTCCTGCGCCTGCGACAGCACCATGCTCATCAAGGCAGTACGGCCCGCTGTCTGGGTGCGCGCGCGCTCGAGCTTGTCGTAAAAAGTAGCGTCTTCAAACTGGAACAAATCGAGCGTAGCCGCATGGCGGATGATGCGCACGGAAGAGTCGTTGTTCACCAGGTCGCCCAAAAGGCTGTCGATCAGGGTAATAGCCCGGCCTATGAGGCTGCTGAACACCGCCAGCCCACATTCCAGCCCGACCCAAAACCAGAGCGCCCCAGGTAGCCCCCAGTACATCGGGCCCTGCGCCTGGCCACCTGAAAACCGCACGACTTCATCAATAATTTCTTTACCGACATACAGCAATGCCAGTGGCAGTGCCGCCTGAACGAGGCGCAGCAAAACATTCCACAGCGTCATTTTCGGGCTCACGGCCCAGATCATGCGGAAGAAGCGCGGGACGTTGCGAAGCGATTGGAACTGTTGCGATATCGCGGGTTTTGGTTTGCTCATGTATTGTCATTCAAAGCATCTTCCTCCTATTCATCACCCAATACAGCAGCACCGTGATCACCGCTGTGAGCAAGATGGCGAAATAGAAGGCCCAGGGCTGGTCGTGCGGCAGCCCGCTGGCGAGGTTCATGCCGAAGAAGGAAGAGATCAAGGTTGGCACCATCAGCACGACGGTGATGACGGTGAGGCGGTGGATCACCACGTTCAGGTTGTTGGAGATGATGCTGGAATAGGCGTCCATGGTTCCGTTCAAGATATTGGTATAAACGTTCGACATGGACAGCGCCTGAGAGTTGTCGATGATGATGTCTTCGAAAAGGTCGGTCATGTCTTCGTCGCCGTTGATGTGCAGGAAGTCGGTGCGTTTCATCTTCATTTTAAGCAATTCGTTGGCGCTCAAAGAATTGACAAAATACACCAAGCTTTTTTCGATAGAAAGCAGTTGCTTCAGCTCCGCATTTCGGCTGCTGTGCAGGAGTTCCTTTTCGATGCGGTTGCGGCGCAGGTTGAGGGTTTTGAGGCAGGAAAGGAAGTGATAGACGTTTTGTTCGAGCAGTTGCAGCACGAATCGCTTTTCGTCGGCAGGGTTGAAATCGCGCACGTTGTTGTCGAGGAATTTTTCCAGGACAGGCGTTTCAAAGGCAGACACGGTAATGACATGCTCGATGGTGAGGATGATACCAATGGGCACGGTAATGAAGTACGCTTCGTTTTCTCCGATGGCGTTGCGGTTTTTGACGGGGGTGTTTATGAGGATAAAGCGCACGTCTTCGTCGCGCTCGTAGCGGGCGCGCTCGTCGAGGTCGAGGGAGTCGGTGAGGAAAACGTGGTCAAATTCGAAGCGCCGGGCGAACTCTTCCAGTTCATCGGGCGCGAAGGGAGGGGCCAGGTGTACCCAGCAACCAGGATCCGGCTCGGTAAGCTCTACCAAACGTCGTTTTTCGCGAATGAAGTAACGGATCACTTTCCATTAATGAGGGTTGATGGTTCGGCAGCAGGCGGCAAAAGCTCGGTCAAGTTGTTAAAATGGTTAAAATCAAGCTCTTAAGGCCTCCTGTGCTGCAAAATTGCTGCAAACTTACGTTGCTCTGGCGAGGCGAGCAACCATAGAACGAGGTTTTTCGGCAAATGTTTCCCAGCGGTAAAATAATATTTGGATTGACGAGAAAATGCCCGTCTCCGGCAAAATTTTAAACGGAAACTCCGGCCCATGGCTGTATTCGTTGGCAAAACAAACTTTTCAAGCCTTTTAAATTTGGAAATAAGCTTTGATCGCCCGTAGAAATTTAGTATCCTTGCGGCACAATTACAAGCGTTTTAATCCTTGCCTTTGGTATCTGTTCATAATAAAGCCACACCTGGACCTCCAATTTTTCAACTCCTTTTCGACTGAGGGAAACACAAACCGGCAAAGCAGGCAGCATTCCTATGGATGGCCGAATCTTTCCTTGGAAAGATTTGAATTGCCCCGATATACCGGGCCGAAGTTCATAGTAACAGCTTGGCTTACATTCTTTTAACAACGTACCGTATCGCGTATGCACAACTCTACACTCCGTACTCTAACTTCTTTCGTCCTCACAATCGGGATTTTCGGATCCTTGGCCGCCCAAACGGGAGAAGGGTTGATTGTCTTGGACGCTACCGATCAAAGGCAGGTCGTCACGGCCTATGCCGCAGATCAGACCATAAACTTTTTCAAGCTTAAAAAAGGGGAGACTTA
The DNA here is from genome assembly GCA_964621185.1 of uncultured Saprospiraceae bacterium. Lineage (GTDB taxonomy): Bacteria > Bacteroidota > Bacteroidia > Chitinophagales > Saprospiraceae > M3007. Next base: position 39,081 of record CAZULM010000034.1, read on the forward strand.
CTTATTTGTGGTTCCACCCGACGCTTCGCTCGGCGATTGTATCCCGGACGTGATGCCGGAGCTCACCAATGCCGAGGTGTTGGAATACGACCCTGAGAAGCACTTGCTGCGCTTCAAGGCGCTGGCCACCATTACGCAGGTCAAGCTGCACTACCCTTGCAGTTGGGACGCGGCGAGCCCGCCGAGGCATTACGTCTCGATCATGTGCCAGAGCTGTGGCCAAAAGAAAGACAAGGGAAGCCAGGCCGACATGGCGGTTTTGGAAGTGGAATCTGCCGGGGCAGAAGAGCTCATCCGGGAAGTGTTCATTGGTGGCGACTGTTTTGACGTGATGAACGTGAACTTTACCGGCGGAAGCGACCAAATTGGCAAGTTTTCGAACGGGCTGACGAATATCGGTTTTGGCAATGGAATGATCCTCGCAACGGGCAGCATCAACGTTGCGCCTGGCCCAAACACCAGCAATGGCGCGGGCGGCGGCGGCGCGGGCGGCGGCGACAGCGACCTGGCAGGGATAGCCACGGGCGCGCTGTTCGATGTTGCGGTGATAGAATTTGACTTTACGCCCACCCAAACGCCCCTGACGTTTGAATATGCATTCGCCTCGGAGGAGTATTGCGAATACGTCAACACCAATTTCAACGATGTGTTCGGCTTTTTTATCTCTGGCCCCGGCATCGCAGGCACCCAAAACCTGGCGGTTATACCCATGTCCAATATACCCATTACCATCAACACCATCAACCATACCGTCAATTCAGGTTTTTATGTGCCAAATACCCCAGCCGGATTGGACAACTGTGAGAACGGCGGCGTATGCAACTGCCTCCCGCCCCAGACTGTCGCGACGGGCCAAGCAACCCAAGAACTCCAATACGACGGCTTCACCCGTAAAATGATCGCGGTAGCCAACGTGATCCCATGCTCCACGTACCATATCAAGCTGGCCATCGCCGACGTGGGCGACGGCGTATGGGACTCTGCCGTTTTCCTGAAAGCAGGCTCGTTCTCGGGTGGCGGCAACGCGCACATCGAATGGCTGGTGAACGGGGTAGAAGACGTGAACGAAGTGGTGGAAGGCTGCGGCACCGTACAGATCAAGGTTGACCGGGTGGGCTCCAACCCGCTCCTGCCCTTGCCCGTTTCCTTTACCATTACCGGGACGGCGACCTCTGGCGCCGACTATTCCCCCATCCCTTTCACCATCGTTATCCCGGCAGGCCAATCGACCGTGCTGTTCCCCGTGAACATCATCAACGACATGATACCTGAAGGTGCTGAGACCATTATCCTGACGCTCAACAGCCCCTGCTCTTGCCTGCACCCGACAGAAACACTCACCATACTTGACTATTTCCCGATGGTGCCCGCACCCGATACGGTGACAATATGCGGCCCAACCGGTGTAGGCACGGTGGGCGTCACGGTGGCTGGCGGTGTGGAACCTTATACCTACCAATGGAGCATTGGGGGCAACGATTCGCAATTGACAGCATTTGTCTCGCAAAGCACCAGCTACACGGTCACGGTGACGGATGCCTGTGGCAAGACCAAAACAGCGGTGGCGCGCATCATCGTCACACCGGCGCCGAACGCCCAATTGTTGCCGCCAGCGCCCCAATTGTGCCCAGGCCAATCCGTGTCCATCAACGTCAACTTCAGCGGTACAGGCCCTTTTGATTTCACTTATGCCTGGAACGGCGCTCCCCAGCCCACGATATACGGCGTGCCCGGCAACCCTTTCTCGTTTACCGTCAACCAACCGGGCCTGTACCAGTTTTTCAGCCTGGTTGACTCCGTTGGTTGCCCCGGAACAGGATCCGGGGCCGTGCCCGTAACCCTTTCAACATTGGCCCTGACCGGCACCGTTTCAAACGCTACCTGTTCTACACTTACCAACGGATCCATCAATACCACCGTGACAGGAGGCTCGGCGCCCTACACCTATACCTGGACCGGCCCGAGCAATATTGGCAACATTGCCGACCCGGTCAACATACTTCCGGGCAACTATACCGTCACAGTGACGGATGCCTTCGGCTGCAACAATGTTCAAAATTTCCAGGTGCAATCACCACCCCCGTTGGTGTCAAGCGCGACCGTCACCAATGTCAACTGCTACATCCCCAACGGCGGCACCATCGACCTGAGCGTGACGGGCGGCAACCCTGGTTATACCTATTTGTGGTCCAACGGCGCCACAACCCAAGACCGGGTCGGGCTCAGCCCCGGCACCTATACCGTGACCGTTACCGACCAAACCGGCTGCACCAAAACCACCTCAGCGTCTATCACGGGTGATTTCACGCCGCCCACATCCGCCGCAGCGGTAAACGATACCATCACCTGCACCATTGCCTCGGTGCCATTAAGTGGCGCCGGCTCGTCCACAGGAACAAACTTTACCTACAATTGGACGGCCAGCCCCGGCAACATCGTCAGCGGCAACGGCACCTTGACCCCAATGGTGAATCAAACGGGCAACTATACCCTCGTGGTCACCAACACCGCCAATGGCTGTACCTCGTCGGCCAGCGTCCCCGTCGTCGCTGACAACACCCCGCCTACCACAGAAGCCGGCCCCAACGGCACGCTCACCTGTGTGGTCAACTCCATTATCCTCAACGGCAACGGCTCATCCACCGGGCCCAATTTCCTGTACCACTGGACGGCCTCCAACGGCGGCACGATCCTCAGCGGCGACTCGACGCTGAACCCAATTGTCACCACCACAGGCACATATACCTTGGTCGTAACGAACACGGGCAACGGCTGTACTTCAACCGACAATGCCGTGGTGAACAACAACCTGACATTGCCCACGGCAGTTGTAGCCCCAGGCGGCCAAATAACTTGTACAGAGCCTTCTGTCCAGCTAAACGGCGCCGGCAGCAGCACCGGTTCCAACTTTACTTACAGTTGGTCGGCTGGGTCGGGCGGCAATATCACCTTGGGCGGCAACACCCTGATGCCCACGGTGGATGCGGTTGGCACCTACATACTTTTGGTGACCAACACGACCAACGGGTGTACCAGTACAGCCAACACCTCGGTAAGCAGCAATGCCAATGTGCCAACTTCCATCGCAGCACCGCAAGGGATACTTACCTGTGCCATCCCATCGGTGGCGATCAGCGGCGCAGGCTCTTCCACGGGCGCCAATTTCACGTACCAGTGGAGTACCACAACCGGACAGATCATCAGCGGGCAGGGCAGCTTGCAGATCATGGCCGGCGCTGTCGGTACTTATACCCTGTTGGTGACCAATACCACCAACAACTGCACCGCCAGCTACAATACCGACGTGACCGCCGATATGGCGCCGCCAATTGCCAACGCAGGGCCTCAATTAGTGCTGAGCTGCACCCAGCCAAGCTCCACCCTCGATGGCAGCGGCTCCAGCACGGGGCCTAATTTCACGTACCAATGGACGGCATTATCGGGCGGCAATTTTGTTTCGGCTACCAACATCATCAACCCAACCATCAACGCCCCCGGCACCTACCAGATACTGGTGACCAACACCAGCAACGGCTGCACATCGACAGCCCAGGTTACAGCTATCCCAGACGCCACCGCACCGGTCAGCGTCGTGGCGCCCCCGGCAACGCTCAACTGCCTGGTGGTACAAACCACGCTGAACAGCAACGGTTCCTCCACAGGCGCAAATTATTCCTATGCCTGGTCAGGCCCGGGGCTGATTTCCCCCCCGTCTGACGTCAACGCAGTGGTGAACACGCCCGGCAGCTATACCCTGCTCATCACCAACACCGCCAATGGTTGCACCGCTTCAACATCGGTAGTGGTACCGCAAAACATCACCCCACCACCGGCTGATGCAGGCCCCGATAAGGTCTTGAACTGCTTCACTCCCCAACACCAGTTGGGCGGCCCCGGAAGCCCGACCGGCTCTAATTACACCTTTGCCTGGACAGGCGCAGGCATTGTTTCCGGCGCCAATACCGCCAACCCATTGGTGAACCAGAGCGGGACGTTCACCGTCACCGTCACCAATACCGCCAACGGCTGCACATCAACCGACCAGGTAAGCCTTAGCGCCAACTTCGTCAACCCACAGGTGACAGCAGGGCCTGGTTTCCAATTGACCTGCACGGAAAAAACTTATACGATGCAGACGACGGGCAGCACAGGGCCTAATTTCAGCTACCAATGGACAACAAACACCGGCTCTTTCGTCGGGCCAAGCAATGTGCTCAACCCGACCGTTGACAACCCCGGCACTTACAACTTAGTGGTCACCAACACGGGCAATGGCTGTACCGCAACAGCCCAGGTGGTCATTACCGAGGCTGCCGACATTCCCTTGGCCATCATTGCCGCACCGTCTATCTTGACTTGCGCCACCACCAGCCTGACCTTGAACGGCAGCGGTTCGAGCACCGGCAATGAGTTCAGCTACCAATGGACAGCCAGCAACGGCGGCAACATCGTGAGCGGCGCGCAAACGCTGAACCCGGTCATCAACCAGCCCGGCACCTACAGCCTGCAAGTGTCGAACTCCCTGAACAGTTGCACCAAAACCTCCAATGTCGTGGTGCAACAAAACATCACCCCACCGGCCATCGACGCGGGCGCCCCACCCACCATCACCTGTGCCAACACCTCCGTGAGCTTGAGCGGCAGCGCCACGCCGCCTGGCACGTTCACCTACAGCTGGACAGCCCAGAACAACGGCAACATCGTCAGCGGCGCCAATACCCTCAATCCCGTGGTCAATGCCGTCGGCACTTACGTGCTCACCGTGACCAACCAGGTGAATGGCTGCAGCAGCACCGACCAGGTCAACGTGAACATCGACCAGGTACCGCCGGTGGTTGCCATCGCACAGCCGGCAACCCTCACCTGCACTTTGCAACAGATTCCGCTCAATGCATCGGGCAGCAGCAACAGCAATATGGCCTACAACTGGACCACCGTGGGCGGCAACATCGTGAACCAGAGCGACCCCTTGTTGCCCATGGTTAACCAGCCCGGAACCTATACCCTGCTCATCACCTCCAACATCAACGGTTGCACCGCTTCCCAAACCGTCACCGTGCCGCAAAACATCGTGCACCCGACGGCCCAGGGCGGCAACGACGGCTTGCTCACCTGCGCGATCACTTCCCTGCAATTGAACGGCAACGGGTCGAGCACGGGCATGAACTACGCCTGGGCCACCAACGGCGGGCAGATCATCAGCGGCGGAAATACCTTGACCCCGACCATCGGGGCAGGCGGCACCTATACCCTTACGGTGACGAACCCGACAAACGGCTGTACCTCTACCGACAACGTTTTGGTCAATGTGAACACCCAGGCACCGACGGTCGTGGTAGCGCCCCCGGGCCTGCTCACCTGCGTTGTGCCGCAAATCACCCTCAACGGCAGCGGCTCCCAGGGCGGGCCCAACATCAGCTACACCTGGGCCACGGTGGGCGGCAACATCGTCAGCGGGGCAAACACCCATTCAGCAGCTGTGAACAAGTCTGGGCAGTACACCCTTACCTTGCTGAACAGCACAAATGGCTGTACCGCCAGTCAGACCGTCAACGTCACCGACAACATCGTGCTGCCGAACGCAGAAGCTGGCCCCACATTTGAGCTCACCTGCACCGTGGAACAGGTGAAATTGCAGGGCTCCGGCTCAACAGGATCCAATTTCACGTATGCCTGGACAACAACAGGCGGCAACATCGTTTCGGGCGCCAACAGCCTGCAACCGGTAGTGAACAACAGCGGCACCTACACCCTGTTGGTGACCAATACCCAGACGGGCTGCACCCAGACCGACAATGTGGTGGTGACCAAGCTGACCAACGTGCCGACCGACCTGAGCGTCGATCTGATCAAACCGACTTGTAAGGACAATGATGGCGTTATCACCTTTGAATTGGTGACGGGTGGCGTCGGCCCATACCTGTACTCGATTAACGGCGGTCTCAATTACAGCGCAAACCTGGATTTTGCGCAGATAGCGCCCGGCACCTACGACCTCTGGGTCAAGGACGTGAACGGCTGCAAATACCGCGAAACCCTGCAGGTGCCCAAAGCGCCCGACCCCGCCATCAACATCGACCCATCGTTCAAGATAGAGCTGGGCGACTCCCTGCAACTGTACGCCGTGCTGCCCCAGGGCTACCCGTTGTCGCTGGTCGATACCGTTATCTGGACGCCGGTGGACGGCCTGACCTTCCTGAGCAACAGCATCCCGCACCTGCTCTCTCCCTGGGCCAAGCCCTTCAAATCGACGGAATACGTGGTGGCCATCGTCAGCAAAGACGGCTGCCAGGCCGAAGACAGGGTGCTCATACAGGTCGATGTTGAGCCGCATATCTACATCCCGAACGCGTTCTCGCCCTGGAAAGAAGACGGGGAGAACGACGTGTTCCTGATTTTTGCCGACAACAAGCAGATACTGCAAGTGGACAAGTTCCAGGTATTCGACCGCTGGGGCGAAATGATCTTCACCGATGCCAACTTCATGCCCAACGACCCCTCCCATGGCTGGACGGGCCGCTTCCGCGGCAGGATGATGGACCCCGCCGTGTTTGTGTATTACGCTGAAATCCGCCTGATCGACGGCCGTGTGCTGCTGTTCAAGGGGGATGTGACGTTGGTGCAGTAAGGCCGGCGGGAACTTTTGTTCAAAAGTTGAAGTTTGGGAAAAGACGGCCTAGGCCTTCCAGGTTTTTGAAACCTGGAAGGCCTATTAATCTGCCCTACGAGCTAATAGTATTTGATTTTATCACACAAAAACTACACAAAAATGCTTAAAAACAACCTGTTGCCGCGCAACTTCAAAAGCGAAAATGAGAACATCGGCGTATTAATTACCTTGCTCATCTTGATGCTTTTAGGTGCCGCATATTCTGCGCTTTCCCCGGTTATAGAAACCACTGGCCTAAAAATCCCAGCCTTTATTCTTGTAACGATTTTGGCCTTGGCCATTCAGGTGTATCAATACCGGAAGGGAGGGATGATACCCAAGGATGGGAAACCGACGGTTCATTCCGCCATTATATTTTATTCGACCTTGGTAGCGGTGGCTGTGATAGGCTTTCTCGCAGCGTGTCTGTGGGTTATGCTACAACAACAAGGCAGATGACAGCCTCATTCTTTTGAACAGAACGCATTTCCTCGACCTGCAATCGACCTATCAAGGCTATTCCTGAAAAAAAACAATATTCCCAGATTCAAACCCCCAAAAAAACACAATTTTTCAGGGATTTGGATCCCGCCAACCCAACAAAAGAGATGCCTGATCCCGAAATTCTCGGAATCAGGCATCGTTATTCGTGTCAATGGCCCTGCAATTTCAGCGGCAGCGCCTTACATCCCGAATATCTCCTTCAATTTCTCTCCCAATTGCTCGCCCCGCAGGTTGCGGGCGATGATCTTGCCCTCGCGGTCGAGCAGCATCGTTTGCGGGATAGAGGTGACGGAATAGAGCGCGGCGTGGCTGCTTTGCCAGCCTTTGAGGTCGCTGATATGGTGCCAGGGCAGCCCGTCGGCCTCGATGGCTTTGCGCCAGGCGCCCAGGTCGCGGTCGAGGCTCACGCCCAGGATGTCGAAGCCCTTGTCCTTGTACTTGTTGTAGTTGGCCACCACGTTGGGGTTTTCACGGCGACAGGGGCCGCACCAGCTCGCCCAGAAATCGATCATCACGATCTTGCCGCGCATTTGTTTCAATGAATACGTGCTGCTGTCGGGGGTCATGCCCACCAGGTCGGGCGCTTCATAGCCGGTGAGGTAGGTGCCCGCGCGGAGTACTTCCATTTGCAGCGCCGGCACTTCCCCGTAGCTGCTGCCGCGGTACAGGTTGATGTATTTGTCGGCAAGGCCGGGGTACTGGGCGCTGCTGATGTTTTTGAGGGTAGAGATCACGCCGCCCAGCGCCATGCGGTAGGTGCGGCTGCCCATGGGTATCTTGGCCAGTTGCGCCTCGGCATAAGCCACGATCTTTTCGTGCGGGATGGCCATGTTTGCCAGTTGTGCCGTGTACATTTCAAAGGCGTCGAACACTGCCGGAATGTCTTCAAAAGCTTTTTCGCCGAGGTTGGCGTAGCGGAAATATTCTTTGGCGTAAAACTCGCTTTCCACGCCCTGGCCCAAGTAATCGGGCGTGAGCTGGAGGCTGGCGTAGCGCCACAGCAGCGGGTTGGCCGTTTTAAGGGAGTCGAGCAGCTTGGTTTTTGATTTGCCAAAATTTACAAGGCGCGTTTCTGCCGCAGCGCGCGCGCCCCCGTTGGAAATGTTGAACTGCCCGCGCAACTGGATATTCTCCTCCTTCATGGCATCCAACTGGGACTGGAGCTTTTCCAGGGATTTGTTGGCAGTGGAGTTTACCGTCCGCGCCTTTTCCATGAACTGGCTGTTGCCCCAGAGCGTGACCGATTTTTCCGCTCCGAGGATGACGTTGGCGGTAGAAACCGTGTTGGCGCCTACGAGGTAAAATTTTGGCGATGAAGCGGGTATGGTGAACACATAGGCACTGTCGGCGCCCTGACGGGATGCCCTTGCCACGACGCGGTTGCCCAAACCCACGCTTTCATACAGGTACATGCTGTCGAGGTTGGAAGGCACCCCGTAAATGCGGCAGACGAGGGTGACCGTGCCGCTGGGCTTGGAAGGAGCCGCTGAACTGTTTTTTTGGAACGCCCACAAGGAAGCTGGGAGCAAGAGGGCGAGGAGCAGAAATTTTTTCATATTGTGGAAACAATGTTTTTATGTTCAAAATTCGGGCGCAAAATTAGGGTTTTGTGCTTTTTTAGGGTGTTTTTGAAACGTTAACAACAAGTGCCGCCAACTTTTAGTTGGCGTTAGGGGGCACCTTGGAATGGTGGGCGCCAACCGAAGGTTGGCGGTACACGAAGGTTGGCGTTACGCCAGCGCTTTGATCGCCAGCTTGATCAAATCTTCCACCTTGCTCGTGTTCGGGTTGTCGCGTATCACGGCGTTGAGGGCTTTTTGGACGGCGATGCGGTTGAACCCCAGCGACAACAAGGCGGAAAGTGCTTCTTCCCTGACAGCATTGTCCATCATTGAAGGCAGCAAGGCAGGGCCTTCGGGGGCTTCTTTGCTGAGCTTGTTTTTCAGGTCGAGTATGATCTGCTTGGCGGTTTTGGCGCCGATCCCCTTCACTTGCTGGAGCAAATGCGCTTGCTCGGCAATGACGGCGGCGCGCACCTCGTCCACCGACATGGAAGACAAAATAAGCTGGGCGGTGGTTGCACCGACGCCCGTTACGCCAATGAGCTGCACGAACATGTTCCGCTCCACCTGCGTGGCAAAACCGAACAGGGTGTGGGAATCTTCTTTTACGATCAAATGGGTGTAGATGGTGCAGCGTTCTTGCCCTTGGATGGCCGTATAAGTGCTGAGGGGGATATTGACGTGATAGCCGACACCGCCGGTTTCCAAGACGATGAAAGCGGGGCTGCGGTAGGTGATTTCTCCTTTGAGGTAGGCGTACATGGACGGTGGACAGTGGACGGCGTCCTAGTTAAAATTGATAAAATCAGAGGGGTTTACGGCGCGGCCTTTGTGCCAGAGCTCGAAATGCAGGTGCGGGCCGGAGGTGTCTTCGCCGCTGTTGCCGATGATGGCTATGGCCTCCCCGGCTTTTACGGTAGAGCCTGCTTGTTTGAGCAGTACGGAGTTGTGCTTGTACATGGTCACCACGTTGTTGGGGTGCTGGATGGCGATGCTGTAGCCTGTCTCCACGGTATATCCTGCCGAAATGACCACGCCGTCGGCAGCGGCCTTCACGGCAGTGTTCTTTGGTGCGGACACATCGATGCCGAAATGGCTCTTTTTCAGGTCAAACTTCGCCGTGACGTCGCCGCTGACCGGCGGGATAAAGTAGAGTTGTTCCAAGGGGATGTCGCGCGCGCCGATCACGCCGGTGCCTGCCGCCGCTGTCAGCTTTGGGTCGGCAGTAAAGGTGCCTTGGTCAACCTCCTGCCGCAGCATTTCGTCCTCCGGGATGCGGTCAACATCTTTTGGCATGGTGTCGGCGGGGTTCTCCGGTTGGCCTTGTTTCTCCACGGCTTCTTTTGTCATACTGGAGAGGTCGCCCACGAGAATCTTGCGGATATTGTCGCTGTATGCCCTGGTGGCGTTGATCTCGTTTTCCAGGGCAATCACCTTGGAGGTCAGCTCCGCTATTTCAGAATCCCGGTGAAAGTCGCCATAGCCCGGTATGTAGCGTTTGAGCGGGGTCCAGACAATAAGCGCAGTGACCAGGATAGCCGTTCCGACAATAAGTGAGCTGAAGCCGATATAAACAGCCAAAGGGGTCAGCTTTACCGAAGAGACCTCTTCGAAAGTATCGTCGTTCATCACGACCAGCCGGTAAGTATCGTGCAGCTTTTCCATAAAGCTGCGGTCTTCGTCGCCGTGCCGCCGGAAGAAGTTGACAAACTGTTTTATGAAAGCGAAAAATTTTTGCATGACAATGATTGAGGTTTCGGGTTTCCCGCCACAAAGTTCGTCATTTATTGCCGTGCATAGGCAACCATTTTGCCAAATTCTGCGCCATTGTTGTCCCGAAGCCCTGCCTGGGCTCGGATTGATACTGAAAATCTGCTTTCTTACTTTTTGGCATGAAGAATATTTGGAGAATCGCCCTTGGCGCCCTCGCGCTTGTTTTGTTTTTGTTCAGCTGTGTTACCCAGAAAAAGAAAGGGGAAGAGACCAGCAAATTCAAAAAGAACTACCACAGCTTTACCAACAAGTACAACTATTGGTTCAATGCCGACGAGCTGTACCGCCTGTCCATCATCAAGTTGGAAGCTTCTTACAAGGATAATTACAGCCAGATACTGGCCGTATATCCCGCAGCCGCGGCTGACCCGCAGCCCGTGCGCGGCGACATGGACAATGTCATCGCAAAAGCTTCAAAGGGGATCGTGCTGCACCGCCCCGGGCGTTGGACCGACGACAACTACCTGCTGATCGGCCAGGCCCAGTTTATGAAGCGCGATTTCGAGACCGCAGAATCTTCCTTCGAATGGATGAAAGAGGAGCAAGACCCGCGCAACAAAAAAACCGTCAAACTGAGCAGCAAAGAGAAGAAAAAGGTTAGCAAGAAGAAGATTGCCGAGCGAAAAAAGGCCGCCAAAAAAAAGGCAGCCGCAAAAAAGAAAGCTGCCGCAAAGAAAAAAGCCGAAGCCAAAAAGCGGGCTGCGGCCAAGAAAAAAGCGGCCGCCAAGCGAAAAAAAGACGCCCAAAAAAACAAAGGGAAAAAGACGCCAGACACTGGTAAAAGCAGCACTGCTGCCGATCCAAAAGAAACAAGTGCCGTTGTTGACACAAAAAAAACCGCCGCAGAACCCGTTGAAAAAGGGCCAAACCCCTACGCCGAGCCCTTAGGCCGGGTCAACGCGTACCCGAATACCCTGATCTGGTATGGCCGCACCCTGACAGAGCGCGAGAAATACGAAGAGGCAGAGTTCTTGTTCCGCGAATTGTGGGAAGACCCCAATTTACCGCGCTCCCTTCACGACGACCTGGCCACTGCCGAGGCACATTTGTTCATCAAGCAGAAAAAATACAGCAAGGCCATCGGCCCGCTCATTAAAGCTATCGAGACCACGCCCAGCAAAAAGCAGCGGGCAAGGCTCGCCTTTATCCTGGCCCAGATATACGACCGTGCCGGCCAGCACGACCAATCCTACGCGGCCTATGAGAAAGTGCTGAAAAGCAGCCCCCGCTATGAAATGGAGTTCAACGCCAGGCTGCAACAGGTATATGCCGGCTGGGCAAACGGCAAGGTCAGCAGCACCGATGCGAACAAATCGCTCGACCGGATGCTGCGCGACGACAAAAACCTGGAGTACCGCGACCAGATCTACTACACCCTGGCCGAAATTGCCCTGCGGGAAAACCAAAAAACCGAGGCTATCGCTTTTTTGCGCAAATCGCTGGCCTTCAACCAGAACAACACCGCCCAACGCGCGGAGTCGTACCTCAAGCTCGCCAACCTCTATTTTGAGGCCGAAGATTTCGTCGCCGCCAAAAACTATTTCGACAGCACCCTCACCGTGCTGCCCGCTTCCGACGAGCGCTACAAACTGGCCACCGATTACGCCAACAACCTCAAAGACATCGCGCGCCTGATAACGGCCATCGCCGCCAACGACAGCATCGTGCGCATCTTTTACATGGACGATGCCGCCCGGAAAGAACTGGCCAAGCGCCTGAAAAAGGAACGCGAGGAGGCCGAGCTCGCCAAAGCAGCCACTGCGGCAAAAGCAGACCTGGCATCGCTCGCCAAAGCGCCGCCGCCAACGGCTGGCAAACTGTCCACCTTCTATTTCTACAACGACGCGTTCCTGAAAAAAGGCAAGAAAGACTTCAGCAGGGCCTGGGGCGAACGGAAGCTGGAAGACAACTGGCGCCGCAGCAACCGCATCTCTACCGGCGGCTTCGACATAGCCGGGGCAGACTCCACCAAGGCCAGCGCGGCAGATGACGCCGAACTGAAGGATATTTTCGCCAATATCCCCAAAACAGAGGCCGAGCTCTCCGGCCTGCACATCGCCACTTATGAGGCAATGTACCAGCTCGGCACCCTGTACCGCGACAAGCTCACCAACAACAAGCGCTGCGTGCTGACGCTCGAAGAGCTGCAAACCCGCTACCCCGATACGGCCCGCTACGAAAAAGAAACCTGGTACTATTGCTACCTGGCCCATACCGACCTCAAAAACTTGCCCCAAGCCAAAGAATACCTCGAAAAATTGCGGGGCAAATACCCCAACAGCGCATTCGCCAAGGCGCTTACCGACCCGAACTTCCTGAACGCGACCAAAGAGCGCGAAAAAGAGCTCAACCGCTACTACGAAGAAACCTATACCCTGTTCCAAAACGGTGTGTACAAAGATGCCCTCGACCGATGCCAGGAAGCGCCCAAAAAGTACGGGTCGCAGAACAACCTCGTGCCGAAGTTTGCCCTGCTCAGCGCGCTCTGCATCGGCAACCTGAACGGCACAGATGCCTATTGCACCGCCCTCGGCGAAGTCATCTCCCGCTACCCGAACAGCGCCGAGGCCACCCGCGCCAAAGAAATCGCCCGCGTGCTCGAGTGCAAGGGCTTCGAAGTGGCCGACAAGAAAAAGGAAACGCCAAGCAGCATAGACGACGCCTTCACCCGGGAAGACGACAAGCTCCACTACTTTATCGTGGCCCTCAAAGGCGACGACGTGCGCCTCGACGACGTCAAAGCGGCCATCTCCGACTACAACCGCGAATTCCACAAGCTCGACCAGTTGCGGATATCCAACATCTTCCTCGGCACCGATGTGAGCACACCCATCATCGTGATCCGAAAATTCGACAGCAAGGACCAAGCCATGCGCTACTTCACAGAAGTCAGGGCACAGAAAGGTTTCCTCGGAGAAACCTCCAAAAAGACCTACACCAAGGAGTTTTTTGCCATTACCCAGGAGAACTATCGCCGTATTTTGAAGAACAAAACCCTGGACGGGTATCGGGAGTTTTTTGCGGAGAATTATTTGAAGTAAGGGAAGTGGGTGGCCGACGCACTACCAAAGCAACCCAATTCCCCAAACCTGCGTTTTGCCTAAAAAGCAATTCAGCATGAACAGAAAAGACTTCCTCCGCGGACTTGGCCTGGTTGGCGCCAGTTCACTCCTGCCCGGCGTGAAAGGCGGCAACAATACCACTTACAAGCTACTGGGCGGCCCCAATGACGTGTGCACCCTTATTCCTTCCGAAACAAGCGGCCCCTTTCCATTGGACCTGAGTGCCAATCCTTTTTATTTCCGCCAAGACGTGCGCGAAAACAGGACAGGGGTAAAACTGAACCTTAAACTCAAGGTAATCGGCGTGAACAATTGCCAGCCCATGGCCAACCTGCGCGTAAACATCTGGCAATGTGACAAAGACGGCAATTATTCAGGCTATCAAACACAAACAGGCCTTACCTACCTCCGTGGCTACCAAATGACCGATGTACACGGTGAAGTAAACTTTGTCACCGTTTTCCCAGGATGGTACAATGGGCGCATCTGCCATATTCACTTTCAAATATTTGTGAGTTCCGTATATGCCGCAGTATCGCAATTAACCTTCCCAATAGCCACAAAGAACGCCATATACGCCAACAACAGCGGCTTATACACCAAAGGCCCCGATCCTTTGGGTTACAACCAGGACAATATCTTCAGTGATGGCTATGCCCTGCAACTGGCTACCCTCACCCCCAACCCGGTAGAAGGCTATGACGCCTACCTGGAAGTGGCCATCAACGGCTCGGGCGTTTCAGGGCTTGCCAACCACGAACCAGAAACAGGCGGCCAGTTCAAGTTGGGTCAGAACTTCCCAAACCCTTATGCTGAAACGACCACCGTGCCTTTCAAATTGACGAACCCGGCCAAGGTGCAACTTGAAATATTTGACCTGGAAGGCAGAAAGGTAGCTGCGATACAAGAAACAAACCTGGACGCGGGAGACCACGAATGGGTGGTCAGCACCAGGGTACTCGGCATCCCGACGGGCAATTACGTTTACCAATTGCAAGTGGAAAACGAATACGGAGCGTACAGGCAGTGCAAGATGATGACAGCGGGGCGGTAGCCGTGTGGAAAGTTTGCCAGAAAATATGAGTCATCCCAAATTTTCGAAGGGATAAAAAGTTATGGGAAAGTGCAGCATTTGTTTAAACTTATTGGTCAGACCGCGAAAAGCGGTCAGACCAAGGGCTGTCGTCTGACCGCCTTTCGCGGTCTGACGAATAGGTATTGACAATTTTTACCCTAAAAGGGCTACTGCGGCATTCTTTATTTGAAATGCTTTGCGAAATTCGGGATGAATTATGTTTCTTGTGGTTTGTGGAACTAAATTTGCCCAAACTTGAGTTTGTCAAAAAGGACAATATTTCACCACAAACACCACAACTTTATGAAAACTCCATTCAAAATTTTCCTGCCCCTGCTCATCACCCTGTTTGGCCACAATTCTGCCAAAGCCCAAAAAGGCGACAATTTTGTAAAGCTCGGCAGTACCCTGTTTTTCCTTGCCGATGCCCAAAAGATCAACCATGGCTTTGCCAGCCTCGGCGCCTCTTATGAGTACAAGTTCAGTGGAGTTTTTTCCGCAAGCTTTAACGCCAATGCGGCGAGGCTCATAAGCTCGATCAGCGCAGAAAATGCCTATATCAAGAACATCAACAGCCTTGAGGCTGAGGCGCGTTTCTATCCGAACCTGAAAGGGAAAGGGTTTTACGCCGGCGCTTCCCTGGTTTGGTACCAGGACAAGAAAAAGATCGGCGCATTGTTGGAAAAATCGTCGCATTGGGGCAGCCACATCAATATCGGCGTTCAACTGCCCCTTGAAAACAATTTTTACTGGCAAGCTAATGCCCAAATCGGGATTTATGGCGAGGGCTTTTCTACCATATCCAGGTATGGGCTGAATGCCATGGTTGGCAAACGGTTTTAACCCTTTTTCCCAATTCAAGCTCGAATAGTTTGCCGTGCCTGCTGTTGCCTGACAGCGGGCCAAGCATGTCGCACAGTGCTTTGGAACCCCTAGTTTGTCGAAAAAAAGAGGATAGAAGCCTCAAGTCCCGCAACTTTCCGTTTTAAAAATTGTCTTTCCCCGGCACCACTATTAAACAAACTGTTCGATATGCGGCCTTTCACCACCCTATTGCTGCTCGCCAGCGCCCTTTCCCTCCATGCGCAAACCGCCTCCGTCCGGGGCAAATTGCAGAACCAGGCAGGCGAAGCCATCGCCTTTGCCAACATCGCCCTTTTCAACAGCACCGACAGCAGCCTGCACAAGGCGGGCATCAGCAATGAATCCGGCGTTTTCGAGCTCCGCGGGCTCCGGGCTGGCAACTATTTCCTGAAAGCCGTTTACCTGGGCTACCCGGATTTGCGGGAATACGATATAGTACTGGCCGCAGAACAATCGCTGGACCTCGGTGCGCTCCAGTTCGGGCCCCCATCCCTGACCCTGGCGGAAGCCGTCGTCACCGCCGACCGCGTGATGGTGGAAGTCAAGCCCGACCGCACGGTGTTCAACGTGAGCGGCACCATCAACAGCACGGGCTCCGACGGGCTGTCCCTGCTGCGCAAAGCCCCCAGTGTCACCGTGGACAACAACGACAACATCAACGTGCTGGGCCGCTCCGGGGTACTGGTGTACATAGACGGCAAGCGCCTGCCCCTGAACGGCCAGGACCTGAGCAACTACCTGCAAAACATACCCGCCGACCAGATCGACCGCATCGAGATCATCACCAACCCGGGCGCGCGCTACGAAGCGGAGGGCAACGCGGGCATCATCGACATCCGGCTGAAAAAAGACAAGGGGCAAGGGGCAAACGGCGCCATAAATGCCACGGCCAGCCAGGGCGAATACTCCCGCTCCAACCTTTCCGGCAGCGGGAATTACAAGAAGAAGGACCTCAACGTGTTCGCGACGGGCGGGCTGGGGCACAATACCAATTTCAACAGGATGGTATTCGATAGCCAGTTGAACGGCTTTGTCCAAGACGAGATCAACAACAGCCTGAACAAAAGGCGCTTTTACGACTACCGGCTCGGGGCCGACTATTTCATCGGGAAAAACCACACCGTCGGATTCCTCGTCAGCGGGGGCGCCAATACCAACGACAATACCTCCTACAACCGCATCACCAACGCCAGGATTGACAACTCAGAGCTTATCGAAAAGATATTGGTGGCCAATAACCGCGCCGACCAGAGCCGCCGGAGAGGCACCTATAACGCCAACTACCGCTTCGACAACGGCAAAGGCCGCAGCTTCAACGCCGACCTGGATTTCGGGAGCTACCAAAACCGGACGACCCGATACCAGCCAAACCTGTATTTCAACGCCGCGGAAGACTCGCTATTGAGCCAGAACATCAACAGCTTCAACACCCCAACGGATATTGACATCTATACCCTTGCTCTTGATTATGAGGACAATATCTGGGGCGGCAAACTCGGTTTCGGCACCAAGTTGAGCAAGGTTTTTTCCGACAACACCTTTTTGTTCTACAACGAACCGAACGGGGTGCCCGTGCTGAACCAAACCCAATCGAACATTTTCAAGTACGATGAAAAGGTGTATGCCGGCTACCTCAGTTATGCCCGCTCCCTGGGGAAAAAATGGGAGATGAGCGCCGGGCTCCGCGCAGAGCAGACCGATGCCTCCGGCAATTTGATCGCCTTTTTGCCCGAACTGCAAAAACCGCCCGTGCTGCTGAATTACTTGAGCTGGTTCCCAAACCTCGGCCTCACCTGGCAAGCCGCCCCCAATCACGCCTTTGCCCTCAACAGCGGCCGCCGCATCAACCGGCCCGACTACAACGTGCTGAACCCGTTCAGAAACCAGATCAGCGAGCTTTCGTACGAAAAGGGCAACCCCGGCTTGCAGCCGGAGATCGTGAACAACATCGAACTGGGATATACCCTGGCTTACCGGTACAACATAAAATTGGGCTACAGCCGCACCACCAACCAAATTACCCGGCTTATCGGCCCCGACGACGTGAACCCGCTGGCCGGATTTATCACCTGGGCCAACCTCGCCGACCAGACCATTTTCAGCTTCAACGCCAGCCTGCCGGTTCAGGTGACGAAAAAATGGAACGCCTATTTCAACCTCAGCGCCTCCCATATCGACAACCAAGCCGATTACGGCCCCGGGGAAGGTACCGTTGACGTGCAGGCTTTTACCTACAATATTTACCAACAGCACACTTTTGACCTGCCCGCCGGCTTCAAGGCAGAGATTTCGGGCTGGTACAGCGGCCCTGGCGTTTGGGGCGGCGTGTTCCTGTACGAGTCGAGCTGGAGCCTCGATGTGGGATTGCAACGCAAGTTTTTCAAAGACCGCTTGAACGTGCGGCTCAGCGCCAGCGATCTGTTCTACGAATCGGGCTGGGACGGTTATTCCGATTTCAACGGGCTGTTATCGGCGGGCGGCGGGCGCTGGGACAGCCGCCGCGCCAGCCTCAGCTTAGGCTACCGTTTCGGCAACCAGAATGTAAAATCGCGGAAACGCAGCACGGGGATTGAGGCAGAAGCTGGTCGGGTAAAAGAATAGGATGGGTTATAGCACGCATTTTTTTTCAATACACATAGACACATAGGGACATAGGACACATAGGGTGTTTATTGGGCAACCATCCAATTGGAGTAAGCGGCTGATCGTTACGTTTGAAAAAATCTATGTGTCCTATGTCCCTATGTGTCCTATATGTTAATAATCACGTCAAAGCTGCCAGATGATGCCGTTCCGCCAGGCGAGAGTTTCGTTGGCTGCGTAAAATACGCTCAATGATCTTCCGCCCGCCCCAATATCTTCCCTTGCTCATAGCTTTTCAACATCGCCTTCTCCTCATCCATTTCCTCCTTGCTGGGCGCGTTGACGCTCAAGTTCGCCAGGTCGGGCTGCCCCGCATCGATCCAGGCTGTGTACCAGGCACAGCTCACAGCGTGGATAGCAGCCCGCATCCGGCGCTCCACCATGCCGTCCATAGAGGCTTGGTAAGCCGCAGAAAAGTCGCGGCATTGGTACAGCCCGACTCTGCCCGCGCGGGTATCGGGGCACATCTGCCGGTCTTGCGGAAAGCTTTTTCTTAGCTTTAGCTCAAAGTGCAACACGCTGTCCACCATGGAGTGGCTGTCGAATACCGTTTGCCAAAACCAATCTTCTGTATTGTTGATGTACTTGGGTTTGCCCACGAAATAGTCGTAAGTCTCGTCGGCAAAAAGCTCTGGGATACGGCTTTCCCAAAAACCGTGAATGCCGTGCTGGCCGGTCTTTTGTCCGTTGTAGTTGCTGCAGGTATGCAAAGGCACGTGCGCGTCGCCGATATAATGCCCGATATCGGCAGAGATCTTGAGGATGCGCCGGGCGTCGCGGTTGCGGAAAGCATCGGTGAGGTTGCGCTGAAACCGTTGGAGGTTGTAGGGCAGGATACCGTGCTCGCTCAGGCGTTCACGGTAGAACGCGGCTATGGGGCGCTCGCGCACGATGTTGTTATCAAGCAAAAAGAGGTTCAGCGAATCCACATTCAAGGTCGCATCGTCTTTGTAGAATTGGGGCAAAACGTTGCGGGCATACCAGTTTTTGTAGCTTTCCAGCGCATCTTCCAGAACCGGTTCGCGGCTGCCGAACAACTGCAACGTGTCGCCGCCGCTGCTCAACACCCATATATCGGTGTATTTTACCATTGCATCGAGCCATTGCCGCGGCAGGGCATCGAATGGCGGTTCGCCGTACTGGTCGAGGTCGATAAAATGGCGCGGGCCTTCCTGCTTGCTGGCATAGCGCCGCATGTCCGGGTCAACGGCATGGTCGGTGATATAGTCAATGTTTTTTTTGAAAAACACCATCATTTCTGGCGGCAGGGTGAGCACGGCCAGACGGTTGATGCGCTTGTGGGCGAAGAAACCCCAGTTTGGAGTGTGGATTTCGGAATATGGAATGCGGAATGGAGGGGTATGGCATGTTGGGCAATTAGCAGGGATTGAAGCGTCCTTGAATCCGAGTGCTGTTATGGCAACGCACAGGAGTATAAAGGAAAGCAGTGGGAATAAATACTTGGGTGTGGCCATGCGTATCGCTAATTTTGGGCTAAGGTATTGTATGCCATAGAATTGGAAGCAGCAAATACTTACAAACTGTGCGTGGAAACAAACACCTGTAAATTGCCCCTACACCCCGCAATTATACAACTTGTAGGCTGATTCTGGGCTTAAACCCTGCAAAATTGGTTGTTTTTGCGTACCTTGCCCGTATTCAATTCCATTGTTTTGGCAAGAAGTGACTGGCATATTGATTTTTTGATTAAATAATACACCTGCATGCAAGCTCCAGAAAGTTCTGAGCGGAAATTCGGCACCCTGCCCGTATTTTTCACTGCTATTTCCACCATATTGGGCGCCGTAATGTTCCTGCGTTTCGGCTTCGCCGTTGGCACGGTCGGCTTTTTGGGCACCATTGCCATCATCATCATTGGCCATGCCGTCACCATACCGACAGCCATGGCCATCGCCGAAATCGCCACCAACCAGAAAGTGGAGGGTGGCGGCGAGTATTTCATCGTGTCGCGGTCGTTCGGGCTGGTCATCGGTTCCACCATCGGCATTGCGCTGTACATGTCGCAAGCAGTGAGCATCGCCTTTTATATCATGGCGTTCACGGAATCATTTACGCCTTTAACAGATTGGATCATACGATCGACGAGCCTGCCTTCCGGGGTCGTGTGGCTGCTGCAGCAAAAACAGACCATTGGCATTCCCGCGCTGTTCCTGCTTACGTTCATCATGCTCACCAAGGGCGCCGACCTGGGTGTGAAAACCCTGTACTACGTTGTCGCCATCCTCGGCATCGCGATGTTCTCCTTCTTTATCGGTGAGACCGAGTACAGCAAAACGCACAAGTTTGAGCTGAATACCACCGTTTTCGACCATCAAGCAGAGCAAAAAAGCGCGCCCAAGCCCATCCCGATGCCTACACCCGCGCTCGATTCGGCATTTGCCAAGAAGAACACCCCGAGCTTGCAACCCGACAAAGGCAACGAAAAGCCCATTCCATCCGTTCCGCTGATCGGTTTTTTTGCCGTTTTTGCCATCATTTTCCCGGCCTTCACGGGCATGACTGCCGGTGTGGGGCTTTCCGGCGATTTGAAAGACCCCGGCAAGTCCATACCCCTTGGCACCTTATCGGCCACCATCGCCGGCATGGTCATCTACATATTCATCGCCTGGAAGCTTGCCATGTCGGCCAGCCCGGAGGATTTGGCCGACGTGTCCCAGTTGCAGATGAGCAAAATTGCCTGGCAAGGCTGGTGGATCATCCCGGTCGGACTTGCCGCTGCCACGATCTCCTCGGCGCTCGGCTCCATCATGGTGGCGCCGCGCACCTTGCAGGCCATCGCCCGTGACGGTATTTTCCCTTCCCAGAACGCCAATCGCTGGCTTTCAGCGGGGAAAGGCGCTTCCGACGAGCCTTTCAATTCATCCCTGATCACCATTGCCATTGCCGGGGTTTTTATCCTGTTGGGCGCCCTGGACATGGTGGCAGAAGTGATTTCCATGTTCTTCATGGTCACGTATGGCTCTTTATGCCTCATCTCCTTCCTCAACCATTTTGCCGCCGACCCGAGCTACCGGCCGCGCTTCCGCTCGAAATGGTATATTTCCCTGTTTGGCGCTGTAGCCTGCTTTGGGCTTATGTTCTTCATGAACCCCCTGTACGCAACGGTTGCCGCTGGTTTGATGGTGGGCTTGTACTTTGGAATCGGCTATTACAACCCGGAAAAGCGGAGTTTGGCCGCCATTTTCCAGGGCGTGATTTTCCAGCTCAGCCGCAAGCTCCAGGTGTTTTTGCAAAAAGCGGAGAAAGAAAAAGTGATCAGCTGGCGCCCTTCTGCGGTGGCGCTCACCGACAGCACCTTCAAGCGGCTGGCCCTGTTCGACCTGCTGCGCTGGCTATCGCAGAAATACGGCTTCGGCACCTACATCCACCATATCCCCGATTATGTGTCGAAAAAATCGGGGAAACTGGGGCAAGAGATCAAAGAACGGCTGATC
>CAZULM010000035.1:0-6144 GCA_964621185.1 uncultured Saprospiraceae bacterium
GCAAAAATACACACTTTGATTATCAAACAGTTACGTCACAACAACTCTAATAAAGACCATTTATCAAATGTGGCAATGTGGTTATCAAGGTACTTGAATTGGGTTGTGTTATATCTATCTTTGAAATGGTTTTTGTGTCTGATTCCGAATAAATTAAATCATTGCCATAAAAAACAATTGCGGCAGGACTGGCCAATCCAGTTTTCACATCCACAACTGGCTGGTTGGGTGTTAATATGTCAATTTTTGATATCTTATTAGCCGTCCACTGAGATACATAAAGCTCATTCCCTTTCAATGCCAACCCATAGGGGAACTGCAACCCTGTCACGACGTCCACCAATTGCGCCGAAGCTGTGAATGCCCCAAGGCAAAAAAGCGATAAAAGTGTAAGTTTGTTCTTCATCAGAATTTTTTTTAGTTAGAAAGAATGGTTCCTGATACCATACGGCATCCAGTGTTTTTCACTGTTGTACTATGTCGTATTGCACAAATGCAAAGGTCGCCCCTCCCGGCCGGCCTACATTAGCGCGAAAACACCCCTTTGCCCAATTCCCGTAGTACCACCCGATATACCCCGTAGAAATACCTGTTTTGATGCGTTTTGATACCTGAATTGTGGAATTATGCCCACCTTAACCGGCATTTTTTATACTTTTCAACTTTTAAAACAAAACAACATGAACTGGAAATCAGCATTTTTTGTGACCCTGGCGGCCCTGGCGGCATCGCTTTATTGGGGCATTCAAAAGGGCGGCAGCACCCCTCAGCCGCTTGGCACAGCGATCGTCTGCCAAACCGACCCGAGCGCCGGCGAGATCAGCAGAGGGGAAGCGACGAACAGGATCGGCAACTACCACAGGTTCCTGGATTCTATCGTGGTAGAAAAAGCGGTAGACCGCACTGAATGTGATTCGTTGGCCACACCTGCCTTCCCTGGCGTATTTCCCATAGCCAGCCCAGCCCCGCTTGCAGCCATCCCGTATTGCAACCGGAAACCTTTGGCATTTAGGATAACCAAGCCCTGTGAGCTGGCCTCCATCCTGCAGGTTGCGGATTCGCTGTCGCAAGATATTCATGCCCTGCTCTCCCTTGAACCCGACCCTGTTCATACCGGCGAATATGTGATCGACCTGATGTTTATGGTGCGCACCGCTTCCGGGCCTACGACCAACAGCTTCAAGTACTACGATTTTTCCAGACCTTGCCCACCGCTTTGTGACTAATCAATCGCCCCTGTCGAAGAGGCCTCCTAATTTCCGATGATCAAAACTGCCGCCATACTAATCAGCGAGGTTTATATCGCCACCCTCCTTGTCAACCTGGTATTCCTAGCGTGGAGGTTTAAAAAAATGCCCTTGGAAATCAGGAGCCTCATCTGGTTTTTATCGCTCGGGTCGGCCACAGAAATTTACTCCAGGAGTTTGTCCACTGCCCATTCCAACAACCTTTTTCTGCTGCACATTTACACCCTTTTTGAGTTTATTGCCTGGACGTATTTTTACCGAAACATATTCCGTCATAAAAAGCATGTCGCCAAATTTCCCTGGTTTGTACTGGTTGTATCCTGCCTGATCATTGCCAATTCCGTGTTCCTGGAGCCGCTCAGCGGGTTCAATTCCAATGCCAAAACCCTGGTGCAAGTGCTGTTCATCTGTTACAGTGTCTATTACTTTTTTGACGTTTTTGGCAAAATTGACCTTACAAAACCCCAACCGCTTGCCATTACACTCATTAATTTCGCTGTTGTCTTTTATTATTCGGGAACTCTGTTTATCTTCATGTCTTCCAAGCTATTGGCTAATATTGGAATATCCAACAACCAGCAATACGGCTTTTGGGCCATAAATTCCTTGCTGAATCTAATATTCCATATTATTATTTTGATCAGTTTATGGACAGCAGCTTTTCGGGGAACGAAATCCTAGTTATCATTACCATGGGCATTATGGTAATGCTTTTGATGGCGCTCGCATTGGGGCTGTTTTTTTATTTTTCCCAAAAAAAGTTTCAGGCGCAGCAGATCGAGGCACAACAGCAGGAATTGGATCACAACGAAGAACTCCTGTTTAACAGCATTAAGGCACAGGAAGAGGAGCGTCAGCGCATCGCCCGCGAGTTGCACGACGCCGTTGGTTCCAAACTGAACGTCATCAACCTTGGGCTGCACCGCTTGCAAAAAGCATCCGATTCCATGCCTGGCATCACCGAGTCAGTAGCAGAGTTGTTCAGCACCGTCGGCAGCACCATCAACACCACCCGGCGCATCTCTCACGACTTGCTGCCGCCTACACTCGAAAACTTTGGGCTGCCAGTTGCCCTGGATGAACTTTGTAACAGCGCCCAAAGCGCGTCGGGCATCACGGTACAGTTCGAGCTGTGTGAAGTTGCCCACATTACAATTGACAACTCCCATGCCCTGGGGATTTTCAGGATAGTGCAGGAGCTTATGTCCAACAGCTTCAAATACGCCGAGGCCAGCCAGATCGAAGTGAAACTTTGGCAAGGCTTAAAGGAAATCCGGTTGACCTACCAGGACAACGGAAAAGGCTTTGACACCAGCAACGCGGAGCACCAAAAGGGGATGGGGCTGCGCAACATCGAAAGCCGCGCGCGGATGCTCAGGGCTGAATATCAACTGAAAAGCGCTCCAAAAAAGGGGGTGTTTTTTCAACTAAAAAAACAACTTTCATGAAAATAGCCATTGCCGACGATGAGGCTCTTTTCCGCAAAGGCCTCGCCTTGATCATTGAAGATTTCGGGGGCCGCGTTGCCTTTGAAGCTGCCGACGGGCAGGAACTGCTGGATCAGCTCGCTGCTGCTGCCTCATTGCCTGATGTGGTACTGCTCGACCTCAATATGCCGGGCATCAACGGCATCGAAGCCGCCAAAATCATACTAGAGCGATACCCCGATTTGAAACTGATCGTGCTTTCTTCTTATTATTCCAACGGGTTTGTCCTCAAAATGATAGAGCTGGGCGCCGCGTCCTACCTGGCCAAGGACTCATCGCCCACGGAAATGGAGACAGCCATCCGGGAAGTCATTGACAAAGGGTTCTATTACGATCAAAAGGTACAGGAGATTATCCGGGATAATATGCAGCATAAAACACGGCCCAAGCTACGCAATGCATTTGGCGTGGCCCTCAGCGACCGGGAGCAGGAAGTGCTGCAACTGATCTGCGAAGAGCTCAACACCGCTGAAATTGCCGAAAAACTGTTTATTTCCGACCGGACGGTAGAGGGTCACCGCAGCAGCCTATTGCTCAAGCTGGGCTGCCGGAACACCGCCGGGCTGGTGGTCGTGGCCATGGAGCAGGGACTGGTGGAGCTGCGGAGAACGGGGTTTTGAGCCTGATTCACCTTAGCAACGTCACTTCGCCTTTGGCCTTCAACTGCTCCACGCCCCCGTTGCTTTCCACCCCATATTCCAACACCCAAACATACACATCCGAAGCCAGGTCCAGTCCATCGGCCCTGCCGTCCCAACTCCCATCCGGGTCGCTGGTTTCAAATACTTTCCGTCCCCAACGGTTGTAGATTTTGAATTGCAGGTACACAGGCCGGCAGCCAAAAACAGGCTTAAAAACGTCGTTTGCGCCATCCGCATTGGGCGTAAAGGCATTGGGGAAATTGTCGCGTTTTGCGCCGAGTGTGACGCGTTTGGTCAAGCTATGAGTACAAGCGCCGTTGTCCCCCGTTCTGGTGACAAAAAGCGCCGGGCCTTCGCTGTGGCATACTTCGCCTGGCTTGTCGGGATTTGCCATACCGCCTTGGTATGCAAAAGTATATTGTACGCCTGAAGTACTGTCGAGCCCCGTTATTTCCACACATTCTCCCGGGCAAATGGTATCCTGCGAGAGGCTGAAGCCGAGTGCTATTTTTTGGCAAAGGTCGGTGACGGCAATTTGTTGGTCAATTTGGGAAATCGCTACATTTTGCACGGCATAAAAAGCCGTTTGTGTGGGCACAAATGCCGCCGTCTCCGGGAACACATCTTTCCGGATAATATCAAGCTTGTACGGGCAGCAATCATCGCTGTTCAAGCGGCCTTCTGCATCGGTGGTAACAAGGTAGCCATTTGAATCCCCATTTTTTTTGGTCGTGCCGGCTGCGGTAAACCCGGCGCTGGTTTTGATCACCTGTGCAAAAACATCTGACTCGCTGCCGCCCTTGTACTGATAGGCAAACAACTGGTCGAGATCGAAGCTCAATTTCATCAGGATGGCCGGGCTTAACTGCCCTGACTGGTTGCTCAAAGCCAACAAGTACTGGTCGCCCGGCGCAGCGATCATGTCCTGCAGCACCAAATGTTGCTCCTCCAACGTGTATGTTTTCGATGATTTCAGTACGCCATCATAATCGGTCACGAGCGTCCAAACGGCGGCATAACCGTTGTTGTCAAAGCCCTGTGTGTAGCCGCTCATCAACAGGCGCGTGGCGCTCATGGGCACGATCCGGGCCAGTTCGTCGTGGTCGGCGCTGCCATAGCGGCGCACGGGGCCCAACAACTCCCCTACCCCGTCTAGTTTTGCCCAGAAACCATTTTTCTTGGCTCCGTTTTCGCTGGTGCACCCACAGCAGTGGATGAAGCCCAGGCCGTCTTCCCAACAATCAGCCACCGCGCTGCTGCCGTTTTCCCCAAAGACGGAGGACCACAGCAGGTCGCCGTTTTCATTAATTTTAACCACCAGACCTGTTGCCTGCGTACCGGCAGCCGTGAAGCTTTGTCCACATAACAAGTAGCCACCCAATGCGACCTTGCTGATATTTTGCAGCGACGAATTGCCGATGGCTTTTTTTGACCAAATAATGTTGCCATCCACGCCAATCTTCATCCAGCCGGAAGCGTTGGCGCTAGCACTGGCGCCGGTGGTATTGTAGGCGACGAGCAGATTGCCATCGCTCGTTTTTTGCAAGGCGGTAGCGCTGGCCGACTGGCCGAGCGCATAAGTTTTTGACCACACAGGGTCGCCCGTGGCGTTTACACGGCTAATCCAGATATCTTTTTGCCCGGTGGCGTCCGAAATGCTGAAGCCCGCCAGCACGACATGCCCGTTGCTTTGGGTTTCCACCGCCAGCACTTCTTCGGCAAATGCGCGGTGATAAGATTTCTGGAAAAGGTTTTGGGCCGAAAGGATAAGGAGCGGCAGTACGCTCCAAAAAATTGCCAGCAAATTTCTTTTTTGTGCCATTTATTCCGGAAAATTTCGGCGAAGTTACAACGGCTGTTCACGCTTTGGCAACATCGCAGCATTTTACCCGATATTCACCATTTCAAAAATCCATTCATTCCTACAACATCGCCAACATGAAAAACAAGAAGCTCCTTTTCCTTGTATGCGCCTGGGCATGTTTCAGCCTGAGTTCTTGCTACACGAGTTATTACTACGTCGTGCGCCACGCCGAAAAAGCTGCTACGCCTGCCGACAACCCAGCGCTTACGGCGGCAGGGCAGCAACGCGCCATTGTGCTCTGTGATAGCCTCCGCGACAAACAAGTGCAGAAAATTTTTGTAAGCCAATACCTGCGCACCCAACAAACGGCCCAGCCTGCCGCCAATTTGCTGCACATCACGCCAACCCAGTACAATGCCAGCGATCCGGTTGCAAACCTGACGGCCCAACTGCGCGCCGTTGCAGGCCAAAATGTGCTGGTAGTTGGCCACAGCAATACCGTGCCGGGCATTATCCTCAGCCTCACGGGTACCAGCATCAGCCCAATTCCTGAAAATGATTTTGATAATTTCTTCATTATCAAGCGCGTGCGCAATTTGAACAGCGATGTGTTTACACTTTTCAGGGCGGGGACTTATGGGGCGGCATCGCCCTGAAGCACGCTGCCCAGCCCACCTGGTCTGACGACTCCCAGTCGTCCGACCAGTAAGTTAGCACAATGCCCAGCCCACCTGGTCTGACGACTCCCAGTCGTCCGACCAGTAAGTTAGCACAATGCCCAGCCCACCTGGTCTGACGACTCCCAGTCGTCCGACCAGTAAGCAGTGAACCATGCCAGCCTTCTAATAAGACTCCTTGGCTAATTAAGTATTCCAGTTTTTCTCAAACGTTGTGATGGTTAGGAACCGATGGGCAGCGTGGGAACTTACTGGTCGGACGACTGGGAGTCGTCTGACCAGGTGGGC